>NZ_BJVJ01000033.1 GCF_007989085.1 Pseudonocardia sulfidoxydans NBRC 16205 | reverse complement strand
TCCCCAGGACGACCGTGAGGTTGCGCGCGGTTGTGTGTGCCGAGGGCGGGCGGCCGCGTCCGACGTCACAGTCAACGCTGACTGTTCGGCTGCTAGCGTCGGGCCCGGCGGCGGCGGACGCCGCCCACACAGCTATGCGGTAGGAGGCGGACGTGCGCGATGCGGTGATCGTCGAGGCGGTGCGGACCCCGGTCGGCAAGCGCAACGGAGGACTGTCGGGTGTGCACCCGGCCGACCTGTCGGCACACGTGCTGCGGTCGCTCGCGGAACGTTCGGGCGTCGACCCCGCGGTCGTCGACGACGTCATCTGGGGCTGTGTCTCCCAGACCGGCGAGCAGACCTTCGACATCGGCCGCACCGCGGTCCTGTCGGCCGGCTGGCCCGAGTCGGTCCCCGGCGTGACCGTCGACCGCCAGTGCGGGTCGAGCCAGCAGTCGGTCCACTTCGCGGCCGCCGGCCTCGTCGCCGGGCAGTACGACGTCGTCGTCGCCGGTGGTGTCGAGTCGATGAGCCGGGTGCCGATGGGCTCCACCTTCGCCGACGCGAGCCCGTTCGGGGCCGACTTCGACGCCCGCTACGGCGGCGTGTTCCCGAACCAGGGTGTCGGCGCCGAGATGATCGCCGAGCGGTGGGGCTTCTCGCGCACCCAGGTCGACGAGTTCTCCATCACGAGCCACGAGAAGGCCGCCGTCGCGCAGGACGACGGTCGCTTCGAGGGCCAGATCGCGCCCGTCACCCTTCCCGACGGGACCGTGGTCGCCGCCGACGAGGGCATCCGCCGCGGCGGCACCGTGGAGAAGCTCGGCCAGCTCAAGACCGTCTTCAAGCCCGACGGCGTCGTCACCGCGGGCAACGCCTCGCAGATCTCCGACGGCTCCGCGGCCCTGCTGATGACCACCTCGGAGAAGGCCGCCGAGCTGGGCCTGACCCCGATCGCCCGCGTCCACACCGCGGTCCTCGCCGCCGCCGACCCGGTGATCATGCTGACGGCGCCGATGCCGGCCACCGAGAAGGCGCTGAAGCGCTCCGGGCTCTCGCTCGACCAGATCGGCGTCTTCGAGGTCAACGAGGCGTTCGCGACGGTGCCCCTGGCCTGGCTCGCCGACATCGGAGCCGACGCCAAGACGCTCAACCCCAACGGCGGGGCCATCGCACTCGGCCACCCCCTCGGCGGCTCCGGCGCGCGGATCATGACGACGATGGTCCACCACATGCGCGACAACGGGATCCGCTACGGCCTGCAGACCATGTGCGAGGGCGGCGGCCAGGCCAACGCCACCATCCTCGAGCTGCTCTGACGATTCCGACCCGGAAGTAGGACATCACATGGACGTGAACGGATCCGTCGCCCTGGTCACCGGCGGCGCGTCGGGCCTCGGCCTGGCCACCACCGAGACGCTGCTCGACGCCGGCGCGAAGGTCGTCATCCTCGACCTGCCGAACTCGCCGGGGGAGCAGGTCGCCGAGAAGCTGGGCGATGCCGTGCGCTTCGCCCCCGCCGACGTCCGCGACGAGGCCGCCGTGTCCGCGGCGCTCGACGTCGCGGCCGAGCTGGGCACGCTGCGCGTCGCGGTCAACTGCGCGGGCATCGGCCCGGCGGCCAAGACCGTCGGCAAGAACGGCCCGTTCCCGCTCGACCTGTTCACCCGGGTAGTCGAGGTGAACCTGATCGGCTCCTTCAACGTCATCCGGCTCGCCGCCGAGCGCATGACGGCGGCCGACCCGGTCGACGGGGAGCGCGGCGTCATCGTCAACACGGCGTCGGTCGCGGCGTTCGACGGCCAGATCGGGCAGGCCGCCTACTCGGCGTCCAAAGGCGGCATCGTCGGCCTGACGCTGCCGGTGGCCCGCGACCTCGCGAGCGCGATGATCCGCGTCGTGACGATCGCGCCCGGCCTGTTCGACACCCCGCTGCTCGCGAGCCTGCCCGAGGAGGCGCGCGACTCGCTGGGCAAGCAGGTCCCGCACCCGTCCCGGCTGGGTTCGCCGTCGGAGTACGGTGCGCTGGCCGCGCACATCGTCGCCAACCCGATGCTCAACGGCGAGGTGATCCGTCTCGACGGCGCGATCCGGATGGCCCCCCGCTGAGCTGCTGACCCGTCGCTGCTGCTGACCCGGACCGAGGAGGACCGCGATGAGGCGCACCCTGTTCGAGGACGACCACGAGGCGTTCCGCGACTCGTTCCGCACGTTCGTGCAGGCCGAGATCGTGCCGCACCACGACGCGTGGGAGCAGGCGGGGATCGTCCCGCGGGAGCTGTTCGCCACGGCCGGGAGGTCGGGCTTCCTGGGGATCGAGATCCCCGAGGAGTACGGCGGCGGCGGGGTGCGCGACTTCCGGTTCAACGCGGTCATGGACGAGGAGCTCATGGGCTGCGGCGCCGCCGCGGCCGGGCTGGGCCTGTCGTTGCACAACGACATCTGCCTGCCCTACTTCATGGCCTACTGCAACGACGAGCAGCGCGCCCGCTGGCTGCCCGGCATCGCCTCCGGCGAGCTGATCACCGCGATCGCGATGACGGAGCCGGGCATCGGGTCGGACCTCGCCTCGATGTCGACGACGGCGATCCGCGACGGCGACCACTACGTCGTCAACGGCGCCAAGACGTTCATCACCAACGGCATCAACGCCGACCTGGTCATCACCGCGGTGAAGACCGACCCGGCGGAGAAGCACAAGGGCATGTCGCTCGTCGTGGTCGAGCGCGGCATGGAGGGCTTCGAGCGGGGCCGCAACCTCGACAAGCTCGGCCAGCACGCCCAGGACACCGCGGAGCTGTCGTTCACCGACGTCCGCGTCCCGGTGGCCAACCTGCTGGGCGGACAGGAGGGGCAGGGCTTCGCCCAGCTCGTCGGCAACCTCCCGCAGGAGCGGCTGTCGATCGGCTACGCGGCCGTCGCGTCGGCCCGCTACGCGCTGGGCCTGACGTTGGACTATGTCAAGGAGCGCAAGGCGTTCGGCACGCCGATCGGGTCGTTCCAGAACTCCCGGTTCGTGCTCGCCGAGCTCGACACCGAGATCGACATCGCCCAGCACTACGTCGACGCGTGTGTCCGCGCGCTCGACGCGGGCGAGCTGACCGCGGCCGACGCCAGCAAGGCGAAGTACTGGTGCACCGAGCTGCAGGGGCGTGTCGTCGACAGGTGCCTCCAGCTGTTCGGCGGCTACGGCTACATGACGGAGTACCCGATCGCGAAGGCGTTCGCCGACGCGCGCGTCACCCGGATCTACGGCGGCACCACGGAGATCATGAAGGAAGTCATCGGGCGGTCGCTGGGCCTGTGAGCGGTCCGTCGCCCGACGCGGGCACCGCGCTCGACCCCGTGCCCGGCCCCGCCACGGCGGGGCCGGGCACGGGTCTGCGCACGCGCGCCCAGCGGGCCGAGGACGGGCGGGCCCGGATCCTCGACGCGGCGGTCGGGTGTCTCGTCGCCGAGGGTTACGCCGGTGCGTCGACGCTGGCGATCCAGGCGGCTGCCGGGGTGTCGCGCGGGCGGTTGCTGCACCACTTCCCCTCGCGCGACCTGCTGCTGGTCGCCGCGGCCCAGCACCTTGCGGCGCAACGGGTCCGCGATACCGAGGACCGGGTGCTCGCGCTCGTGGGGTCCGAGGTGCGCGGCGGTGACCGGGTCGACCGTGTCGTCGAGGCGCTGTGGGCGTCGTTCCACGAACAGCATTTCTGGGCGGCCCTGGAGCTGTGGACGGCTGCCCGCACCAACCCCGAGATCGCGGCCGCGCTGCTGCCGGAGGAGCGCCGGCTCGGCCGGGTGATCCGGGCCTCCCTCGCCCGGATGCTGGGGGAGCCCTACTCGTCGCATCCGCGGTTCCGCCAAGTGCGTGATCTTCTGCTCACGAGCATGCGCGGCGCGGCCCTCACCTACGCCTTCGACAGCCGTGACGCCGCCTCGGACTCGATGGTCGCGCAGTGGCAGGACCTGGTCAGGACGCTGCTCTCCGACTGAGCTGCCGATTCCCGTGCCGCATGCACGGTCGGTGACGGCTGGTGTCGTTCTGTGGAACAGCTCACTCGGATGGCTCTCTGAGTGTTCGCCTGCTTTAGTTAGCCTGCCCTTAGGTTAGGAATGGCGACCATGGCCCGTTCGTCCCGATCGGGTCCCGGAAGGATGGCGATGTCGACCTGCGCTCCCTCAGGTCCCACCGGCGCCGGGGACGACGTCCTCGACGTCCTCGGAGTGGGCTTCGGCCCGTCGAACCTCGGTCTCGCGATCGCGGTGGCCGAGCACAACGACGCGGCAGGAGCGGGTTCCCGACGGCTCTCCGCCCGGTTCCTCGAGCGGCAGCCGCGGTTCGGCTGGCACCGCGGCATGCTCCTCGACGACGCGACGATGCGCATCTCCTACCTCAAGGACCTCGTCACGCTGCGCACCCCGACGAGCCCCTTCAGCTTCCTGTCCTACCTCCACGACAGGGGACGGCTCATCGACTTCATCAACTACGGCAGCTCGATGCCGTCGCGGCTGGAGTTCCACGACTACCTGGAATGGGCTGCGGCTGCGTTCGCCACGCAGGTCGACTACGGCAGCGAGGTCGTCGCCGTGGAGCCCGAGGCCGGTGCCGACGGCGGGGTCGACGTGCTCACGGTCGTCGTCCGCTCGGCCGCGGGCGAGGTCCGGCACCGGGCCCGCAACGTCGTCGTCGCGACGGGGCTGACGCCGCTGCTGCCCCCGGGCGTCGCCGGGGGCGAGCGCATCTGGCACAGCCGCGACCTGCTCCACCGGGCCCCCGCCGTCGCCGGGACCACGCCGGAGCGCGTCGCGGTCGTCGGTGCCGGGCAGAGCGCCGCCGAGGTCGCCGACTTCCTGCACCGCACGTTCCCGTCCGCCGAGGTCTGCGCGATCTTCTCGCGCTACGGCTACAGCCCGGCCGACGACAGCCCGTTCGCCAACCGCATCTTCGACCCGGGTGCCGTCGACGACTTCTTCGATGCGACCGACGAGGCCAAGCAGCGCATCCTCGGCTATCACGCCAACACCAACTACTCGGTGGTCGACCCGGAGCTCATCACCGACCTGTACCGGCGGCACTACCACGAACGCGTCGCCGGAACCGAGCGGTTGCGGATCCTCAACCTCACCCGCGTCGGCGATGTCGTGGAGACCGACGACCGCGTCGAGCTGGCACTGGAGTCGGTGGCCGACGGCAGCCGCGACGTCGTGTCGGTCGATCTCGTGGTGTTCGCGACCGGCTACCGGTCGTCCGACCCGCTGCGGTTGCTGCCGGAGCTGGCCGGCACCTGCCTGCGCGACCCCGCGGGCCGGCTGCGCATCGGTCGCGACTACCGCGTCGCCACGGCCCCGCAGCTGCGCGCAGGAATCTATGTGCAGGGCGCGACCGAGCACAGCCACGGCATCTCGTCGACGCTGCTGTCCAACGTCGCCGTCCGCGCCGGGGAGATCGTGGCCTCGATCGCCGCCCCCGCCGCGGCACCCGTCGACGACACCCGCGCCGAGCTCGCGGAGCTGCGCAGCGTGCGCTGAGGCGCGCACCGAACCGACAGTGGCGGGTCCGGCTGCCGGGCCCGCCGCCGCACGTCCCCGGTACCGCGCCGGGGCGGAGGAACGAGGAGATTCCCGCATGCGCGTGGTGTGCTTCGGCTACATGACGTGGGGGCGACGCACCATCGAGGCCGTTCTCGACGCCGGCCACGAGGTACCGCTGATCGTGACCCACGCCGACAGCGACAACGCCTACGAGAAGATCTTCAACGAGTCCGTCGCGGAGCTCGCCGCCGACCACGGCATCCCGCTGCTCGTGCGCAACCGCGCCGAGGACGACGAGGTGAAGGCGGCGATCACCGCGGCCGGGGCCGACGTCATGGTGGTGTCCAACTGGCGCACCTGGCTGCCGCCGGAGGTCTACTCGATCCCGCGGCTGGGCACGCTCAACGTCCACGACGCGCTGCTGCCCGCCTACGCCGGGTTCGCGCCGCTGAACTGGGCGCTGATCAACGACGAGCCCGAGGTCGGCGTCACGGCGCACATGATGAACGCCGAGTTCGACGCGGGAGACGTCGTGCTGCAGTGGGCGACACCGATCAGCGACGACGACACGATCGTCGAGCTGTTCGACCGCACCCTCGCCATGTTCGGCCCGATCACCGTGGAGGGCCTCGCGCTGCTGGAGTCGGGGCGCACCGAGTGGCCGGCCCAGGACCGGCGACGTGCCTCCTACTTCCACCGCCGCACCGACGAGGAGAACCGCATCGACTGGACCTGGCCTGCGCGCGACGTGTTCAACCTGGTCCGCGCCCAGGTCGACCCCTATCCGAACGCGTACTGCTACCGCGGTACCGAGCGGATCCGAATCCTGTCGGCGTCGGTCACCGACGACGCGGTCGGCGGAACCCCGGGCCGGGTCCTGATCCGGCGCGGGCCGGGCGTCGTCATCGTCGCGGGTGCCGACGCCCGCCGCGGCCGCAACCCCGGCGTCCTGATCCACCGGGTGCGGCTCGACGACGGCCGCGAGTTCGACGCCGCCGACTACTTCCCGCGGATGGGCGAGTACCTCACCGCCCATCCGCGGGAGTAGCTCAGGTCCCCTGGTAGGCCTGCGCCAGCTGGGGGACGACCGCGTCGAGAGCCGTGGGCAGGCTCAGCGGGCTGCCGAAGCCGAGCGCGGAGGCCACGTCGGTGTCGAACCCGCCGAGGTAGACGACGTGGCCGTTCTTCACCGCGTCCAGGCTCTGGAACAGCTGGTCGCCCGCGAGCTCCTCACGGGTGGGCCCGAAGACGACGATCGCGTCCTTGTCGATCTCGGAGATCCGCTCCGGGCTCAGCGGCGTCGAGTCGCCCTTGCCGCCCACGTCGAGACCGAGGCCGGTGAACACCTGCGTCCGCAGGTCGTCGGTGCCGAGCTTGTAGATCTGGCCGTCGACCACGAAGTCGATGCCGAGGGTCTTGCCGGCGAACTGCGGGTTCTCGGCGCGGGCCGCGGCGAACCTGGCCTCGACGTCGGCGATCGCCTGCTCGGCCTGTGCGCTGCGGCCCAGGACCTTGCCGGTCAGCCGGGTCTGGTCCTGCCAGCCCATGGCCGCGTTGTCGGCGGTGGGCTGGGCGACGACCGGGGCGATCCGCGACAGCGTGTCGTAGTCGCTCTGGGTCATGAACGAGTAGATGCCGAGGATGAGGTCCGGCTGCAGCGCGGCGACGCGTTCGATGTCGATCTCGTTGCCGCCGACCTGCGGCGGGGTGGCGCCGTTCAGCGCGGCCTGGGCCCAAGGGCGCTTCGACTCGTCGTACTCGCCGATGTTGTCGCGGACCCCGACGGGTACGACCCCGAGCGCGAGGGCGAAGTCGACGTCGTTGAACCCGACGGTGACGACGCGTTCCGGCTCGGCCGGGATCGTCGTCTCGCCGAAGGCGTGCTGCACGGTGACGGGGAACGTGGCGGCGCCGGGCGGTGCGGAGCCGGGTGGTGCGGTGCTGGGCTGTTCGCTGCTGGAGCATGCGGCGAGCGCGACGGCCAGGACGGCGGTGAGCGCGGCCGCCAGCAGGCGGGCGGGGGAGCGGGTCATGGGGCCTCCCATCGACGGTGAGCGGTGGTGATTCGTCCCTTCCTGCCGCTGAAGTTAGCCTGCCCTTATGGTCGGGGCAGCGTCGAGGTCGCCCGAACCGTCCCGGCCTCGGCGCACAGCCGTTCCCACAGGGCCTCGACGTGGGTCGCCTCCGTCGCGACGCCGCCGACCGCGACCCTGATCACGTACCGTCCGTCGAGGACCGTGTGGGTGACGAACGCGGCACCGGAGGAGTTGACGCGCTCCAGGACGGCCCGGGTCACGGCGTCGTCGGGGCCCCCGTCCGCTCCCACGTACCGCAGGCACACGAGCCCGAGCGTCGGCGGCGCGGCCAGGACGACACCCGGCTCGGCGCGCACCCGGCCCGCGAGCGCGACCGCGGCGGCGACGTGCCCACGCAGGTGCGCCCGCAACCCCTCCAGACCCAGGGCGTGCACGACCGCCCACAGCTTGAGCGCCCGGAACCGGCGGCCCAGCGGCACCTGCCAGTCCCGGTAGTCGACGACCGCGCCCGACTCCGACGCGGCGTTGCGCAGGTACTCCGGCGTCACCGACAGCGCCGCGGGCAGCGCCGCCGCGTCCCGCACCCACAGCAGGGACGCGTCGAACGCCGTGAACAGCCACTTGTGGGCGTCGGTGCAGAACGAGTCGGCGAGCCCGACACCGTCGATCACGTGCCGCAGCTCGGGACACAGCCCGGCCACCCCCGCCCACGCGGCGTCGACGTGCAGCCACGCCCCGTGGGCCGCCGCGACCGGCGCGATGTCGCGGACGGGGTCGACCGCACCCGTGCCCGTCGTCCCGACGGTCGCGCACACCAGCACCGGCGCCAGCCCGGCAGCGACGTCGGCGGCCATGGCCCCGGCGAGCGCCGCGGCCGACATGGCCTGCGTACCCGGGACGGGGTCGACGACGCGCAACGCCCGCGCGCCGAGCCCGGCGACCCGCACCGCCTTGGCCAGCGACGAGTGCGTCTCGGCGGTGACGTAGACGCGTTCGCGGCCGTCGACGCCCGTCTCGCGCCAGCCGGGGCGCACCCGGTGCAGCGCGGCGAGCAACGCCACCAGCGCCGCCGACGACGCCGAGTCCTGGATGACGCCGCCGCCCCCGCCGGAGAACGTGAACGCCTCGCCGAGCCCGAGCGCGCGGGCGAACCCGTCGAGCAGCACCTGCTCGGCCTCGGTGGCCGCCGGGGAGGTGGACCAGAGCATCCCCTGGGCACCGAGCGCGCCCGAGAGCAGGTCACCGAGCAGCGAGGTCAGGGACGAGTTGGCGGGGAAGTAGCCGAAGAACGCGGGATGCTGCCAGAGCGTGCTGCCCGGGACGACGACGCGGTCGACGGCGTCGAGCAGCGTGTCCAGGGGTTGCGGCGCCTCGGGGAGCCGGCCGTCCGGGAACGCCGCGCCGGGCTGCGACAGCGCCGTCGCGACCTCCCCCGGACCGACCGGCGGGACCACGGGCAGGCCCGGTAGGCCGGCGCGGTGGTCGGCGACCCAGTCGACGTACGCGTGCCCGAGTCGGCGGAACTCCTCGGTCGTCAGGTCCGGCTCGGGCACGGCGATCCCTCCGGGGCTCGATGATTAGGGTTGCCAAGTGTCCGACACGTCCGGAGGGTCCGTCGATCCGGACGTCCCCGACGGTGCAGCACGGCTGCGCCTGCTCCAGCTCTCCGCGCTCACCAGCACCGTCGACCGGTTCGCCATCGCGCCCCTGCTCGTCGAGATCGCCCGCGGGTTCGACGCCTCGCTCGTCGCCGTCGCGGCCGTCGCCAGCGGATACTTCCTCGCCTACGGGCTGATGCAGCTCGTGTGGGGCCTGCTCAGCGACCGGCTGGGCCGCGTCCGCGTCATGCGCATCGCGCTGGCCGGGCTCGCCGTCGCCGCGCTCGCGTCCGTCCTCGCGCCGAACCTGGCGATCCTCGCCGTGGCCCGGGTCGTCGCGGGCGCGACCGCGGCCGCCCTGATCCCCACGACGCTCGTCTACATCGGCGACACCTGGCCGATCGCGGTCCGGCAACGGGCCCTGTCGGACCTGCTCGCCGCCTCGGCCGTCGGCACCGCGGTGGCGACGATCGGGGCCGGCCTCGTCGCCGAGCTCGTCGGCTGGCGGGCGGTCTTCGGGCTGACCGGCGCCGCGGCCGTCGTCCTGTGGTGGGCGCTGCGCAGGCTGCCCGAGCCCGGCCGCGACGAGCCGGGCCCGCTGCTGCGCCCGCTGCGGCTGGTGGTGCGCCGCGGCTGGGCCTGGGTCGTGCTGACGCTCGCGCTCGTCGAGGGTGCCGTCGCCCTCGGCGCCCTCACCTACCTGGCGCCGTCGCTGCAGGCCCAGGGCTGGTCGTCGGGTGTCGCCGGGCTGGTCGCCGCCGGCTACGGCATCGGCGCGCTGCTGACCTCACGGGTCGTGCGGCGCCTCGTCGGCCGGGTGCCCCCGGCCGGACTCGCCGCCGTCGGTGGCGCCGTCCTGGCCGTCACGTGGATCCCCACGACGGTCTCGGTGACCGTCGTGACCGTGCTCGCGTCCGGCCTGCTGCTGGGCATCGCCTGGGCGTTCCTGCACACCACGCTGCAGACTTGGGCGACCGAGGTCGTGCCCCAGGCCCGTGCGGCGGCCGTCGCCCTCTTCGCGACGGTGCTGTTCCTCGGCAGCTCCGTCGGCACCGCACTCGTCGCCCCGCTGGCCGACGCGGGCGCGTTCGACACGGTCTTCGCGATCGCGCTGGCGGTGTCGGTGCCCCTCGCGGTCGTGGCGGTCGCGGCGCGGGCCCGCTACGCGCGGGTGACCTGACGCTCGGGTGGGGCTTTTCACGGTCCGGCGGGGCCACCGCTCCGGCAGAGTGACCCCATGATCGCAACAGACCGCGAGCGCAGGGTCGCGCTCGTCACCGGCGGCTCCCGCGGGATCGGCCTCGACATCGCCCTGCGCCTGGCCGGGGAGGGATTCGCCGTCACCGTCGCCGCCCGCAAGGAGGCCGGCGTCGCCGCGGCCGTCGCGCGCATCGAGGAGCAGACCGGCGCCCCGGCGTTCGGTGTCGCCGCCGACATGGCCGACGAAACCGCCCTCGGCACGCTCGCCACGGCGCACGCGGACCGGTTCGGCCGCCTCGACGTCCTCGTCCTCGCCGCGGGCCTCGGTGCCGAGGAGCCCGTCGGCGCGATCCGCACGACGGCCTACGACCTCCAGATGAACGTGAACCTGCGCGCCCCCGTGCTCCTCGTGCGCGAACTGCTGCCGCTGCTGCGCACCACCGCCACCGCGCACCCGGAGCACGGCAGCCGCGTCGTGGCCCTCTCGTCGATCACGGGTGTCGCCGCCGAAGCGGGACTCTCCGTCTACGGCGCCACGAAGGCCGCGTTGCTGTCGTTCTGCGAGACGTTGTCGCTCGAGGAATCCGGGAACGGTGTGAACGCGACTGCCGTCGCCCCCGGATACGTCGACACGGACATGACGGCACATCTGCACGGACGGCTCGAACGCGAGTCGATGCTCGGTGTCACCGACGTCACCGAAATGGTGCTCGGACTGACGCGCCTCTCGGCCCGTGCGGTGGTGCCGAGCATCGTGATCAGTAGAGCCGGTTCACAGCTCTGGCGCGCCTGAGAACGTACCCGGGGTGACACTCGGGAGCCGCGGATCGGTATTTGCTCGATGAATGAGGTGCCCAGTGTGCACCGATGTGCGCCGGGCCGGTTCAGTGGTTCTTGCGGTAGGCCTCGAGAACATTGGTGGGGATGCGGCCGCGCTCGGAGATCTTCATGCCCTGCCCGACGGCCCATTCCCGGACGGCCTGGTTCTGCTCGCGGTCGGAGGCGGCCCGGACCGGACCCGACCCCGTACGGCGCGAAGGTGCCCGACGTGCCGCATTGATGAACGGGTCGAGGGCGGAGCGCAGACGCTTCACATTCGCGGACGACAGGTCGATCTCGTACGACTTCCCGTCGAGCGCGAACTCGACCTGTTCGTCGGCCTCGGAGCCGTCGAGGTCGTCCACCAGCGTCACCGTCGTCTGCTTCGCCACGGGTAACCCTTCACGATGTAACCGGCATGCGGACAACTCCGAACGGAACGGGGGTTTCCAGCGGAGTGCTGTGCATGCACATGATTTCTTCCTCCGGTAATCGTAATGGAGTCCGCCGCCGAATGTCGAATGGGGGTCGGCACGAGTAGCCGAGTCCAGCAGTTCACCCGGTGCGCGGCACAGAACACCCCACGTACGGGAGGTGCGCGGCGTCACGCGCACGCGGCGCATCCGGGTAATCCGGGCGAATGGCGGCGCGCACCCGAGGAAAGGGACAGCCGATGACCGACCACGGGCACGAGTAACGCCGTTCATGTGGATGAGTGGGTCGCGCGATCAGCGTGCGGACGCAACGGCTGTGGCCCGCCGCGGTCAGCGCCCCGCGACGGTCACCGCGATCTCGCCGCCGAGCCGGAACCCGCCGGTCAGCGGGAGGCGGTCGCCCGACCAGAACCGGCCCGGGTCGTACCAGTTCGGACGGTGCACGGTGTCGAGCAGACCCATCTCCTCGTAGGTCACCGCGACGACCTCCGCGCAGTACGCCGTCTCGAGGCCGGGCTCGGCGAGGGCCACCCCGGGCGCGGCGTCGGAGCCGGTCCCGGCATCCGTGCGGCGCAGCACGTCGAGCACCCGGCCCTCCAGGAGGTCGCGCAGCGTGGCCGTCGCCCCGTCGCGCGCCCGCACCGCCGCCCGCACCGCGCCGGGCATCCGTCCCCGCGCCCAGCGCGACGCGAGCCGCGCCGTCGATGGGAACGGGGTGCCGTCGAGGCGCGCGACCGTGCGCAGGGCCGCGTCCTCGTGCTCGCGGCCGACCGTCGGCTCCAGCTGGCGCAGCCACGCCCGCTGGCCGTACCGCTCGTGCCAGGTGACGACGGCGTCGCTCAGGTCGTGCAGCTGCACGCCCCGCTGGTGGCGGCCCGTCCACACGTCGGGAAGGGACCTGCCCAGCTCGGCGTGCCACATCAACGGCGGCAGGTCGTCCACGACGATCGCCATCCCGACGTGGTTGACCGGCGAGTTCGTGAGGTTCTGGATCGCGCGGTCGGCACCGCTGCGGCCCCGGAACAGCCACACGTCCCCGGTGCGGGTCAGGTCGACGGCGCGGTCGAGGGAGATCGTGGTGCCGGTCACGGCCGCATACCCTAGGCGGGTGCGCTGGTGGAAATGGGCAGGACTGGCCGGGCTCGCCGGGGTCGCCGCGACGGGTGTCGTCGCCGCCCGTGACGAGCGGCGCCGCCGCGCTTACACCCCCGACGAGATCCGGGAGCGGCTGCAGGCCCGGGTCGCCGAGGCAGTGGAGCGGGATCCGTCGGGGGCACCGCCGGAGCGGTGAGGCTCACATCGGGCAACGGCCCCCGGTTCTGGCAGTGTCCGGAGGATGCAGCCCGACCTCTCGTTCGAGCCGTTGACACCGGTGTCCTACCTCGACCGGGCCGCCGCCGCGCACGGTGACCGCGTCGCCGTCGTCGACGGGGACCTGCGGCTGACCTACCGCCAACTGCACGACCGCTGCCGCCGCCTCGCGGGCGGGCTCGCCCCGCTGGCGGGTGGGCGGCCCGTCGCGTTCCTCGCCCCGAACACGCACGTGCTGCTGGAGTCGAACTTCGGGGTGCCGTGGGCGGGGTCGCCGCTGGTCGCGATCAACACCCGGCTCTCGGCCGGGGAGGTCGCCTACATCCTGGAGCACTCCCGCGCGGCGGTACTGGTGCACGACCCGGTCTTCGACGCGCTCGTCGACGACGCGTTCTCGCGCGTGTCCGGGGAGCCGCCGGTGCGGATCCGGGCGGGGCAGGAGTACGAGGCCCTGCTCGCGGGGGCCGAGCCGCTCGCGGTCACCCCCGACGACGAACGCTCGCTGCTGTCGGTCAACTACACCTCCGGCACCACCGGCAAGCCCAAGGGCGTCATGTACCACCACCGCGGCGCCTACCTGCAGGCACTGGCCATGGTCGGACACACCGGGCTGTCGCCGTCGGCGGTGCACCTGTGGACGTTGCCGATGTTCCACTGCAACGGCTGGTGCTTCCCGTGGGCGGTCACCGCCGCCGCGGGCACCCACGTGTGCCTGGACAAGGTCGACCCGGCGCGGGTGTGGCAGCTCATCCGCGAGGAGGGCGTCACCCATCTCAACGGCGCCCCCACCGTGCTGTCGATGCTCGCCTACGCCGACGAGGCCGGCGACGGCGTACCCGGTGACCGGGTCGTGAAGGTCGCCACCGGCGGGGCGCCGCCGTCCCCGGCGATCCTGCGGCGGATGGCCGAGCTCGGTTTCGACGTCACCCACCTCTACGGCCTCACCGAGACCTTCGGGCCCGCCATGATCTGCGACTGGCGGCCCGAGTGGAACGGCCTCGACGGCGGCGAACAGGCCCGGCTCAAGGCCCGCCAGGGCGTCGGCAACATGATCGCGTGCGCGATCCGCGTCGTCGACGAGAACGGCGCCGACCTCCCCGCGGACGGGGCGTCGGTGGGGCAGATCGCGTTGCGCGGCAACAACGTCATGCTCGGCTACCTCGACGACCCCGAGGCCACCGCCGCCGCGGCCCCCGACGGCTGGTTCCGCACCGGCGACCTGGGCGTCATGCATCCCGACGGCTACGTCGAGCTGCGCGACCGCTCCAAGGACGTGATCATCTCCGGTGGCGAGAACATCGCCAGCGTGGAGGTGGAGCAGGCCATCGCCGACCATCCCGCGGTGCTGGAGGTCGCGGTCATCGCGGTGCCCGACGAGCGCTGGGGCGAGGTCCCCGCCGCCTACGTCACCCTCCACTCCGGGGCGTCGGTCACGCAGGAGGAGATCGTCGAGCACGTTCGCGGGCGGCTGGCCCGGTTCAAGGCCCCCAAGACCGTCGTGTTCGGGGAGCTGCCCAAGACCTCCACCGGCAAGATCCAGAAGTTCGTGCTCCGCGACAAGGCCTGGGCGGGCGTGGAGCGCCGCATCCAGTAGCCGCTGTGAGCGGCAATAGTCGCTGTAGCGACTATTGCCGCTCACGAGGGTCGAGCGCTCGACCCCGGCGCATCGCGGCCCGCGCCGTTGCGCTGATCGGAACGGGTGTTCCGCGGATCCGGGCCCGCGGTGAGAAGGTGGGGCGCATGACCCTGCAGGACAGTGGGCAGCGGGAGACCGGGCCGCGGGAGTCCGTGGACTTCTCCCTGACCGACCGCTACCGCCCCGGCACCGGCCCCGTGCTGCTCACCGGCGTGCAGGCCATCGCGCGCCTGCTCGTCGAACAGCACGCCGCCGACGCCCGCGCCGGGCTGCGCACCGCGTCGTTCGTCTCCGGCTACCAGGGCTCGCCGCTGGGCGGACTCGACAAGACCCTCGCCGCCGCGCCCGAGCTCGTCGAGACCGCCGGGCTCACCTTCGTGCCAGGGGTCAACGAGGAGCTCGCCGCCACCGCGATCTGGGGCAGCCAGGTCGAGGTGCCCGGCCACGGCCGGACCGTCGACGGCGCCGTCGGCGTCTGGTACGGCAAGGCCCCCGGCGTCGACCGGGCGGGCGACCCCCTGCGGCACGGCAACATGTGTGGCGCCCACCCGTCCGGCGGCGTCCTCGTGCTCGCGGGCGACGACCCGAGCTGCAAGTCGTCGACCATCCCCTGCATCTCCGAACGGACCCTCCACGGCTACGGACTGCCCGTGCTCTACCCGTCGAGCGCCGCGGACATCGTCCGGCTCGGCCGCTACGGGGTGGCGTTGTCGCGGGCGTCGGGAATGTGGGTCGGCATGAAGATCACCGCCGACGTCGCCGACGGCGTGTGGACCCTCGACGCCGACTGCGGCGACGTCGACATCACCGTGCCCGACCTGGAATGGGAGGGGCGACCCTGGGAGTACCGGCAGGTCCCGACGCTCGTCCCGCCCGGCTCGCTCGACGCCGAGGCGCAGCTCTACGGGCCGCGGCGCGCCATGGTCGAGGCGTTCCTCGAGGCCAACCCGGTCAACGCCGTCGAGCTCGACACCCCCGGCGCGTGGCTGGGGATCGTCGCCGCGGGCAAGGCGTTCACCGACACCCGCCAGGCGCTGCGCGACCTGGGACTCGACGACGACGGCTGCCGCCGCGCCGGAATCCGGCTGCTGCGCATGGGCATGGTCTCGCCGGTGCAGCGCAGCGTCCTGCGTGAGTTCGCCGAAGGCCTCGACACCGTGCTCGTCGTCGAGGAGAAGACACCGTTCCTCGAGACGGGGGTGCGGGACGCGCTGTACGGGCTCGCGTCGGCGCCGGTCGTCGTCGGGTCTGCCTCCGGTGACGGGCGCCCGCTGGTGCCGGTCGCGGGGGAGCTGACCGCGGGGGTGCTGACGGGGCCGTTGCGGCGGGTGCTCGCGGGCCGGGTGTCCCTGCCTGCCGAGGCGCGGCCGCTTCCGTCTCTGGAGCTGCTACCGGTCGCTCGGACTCCCTACTTCTGCTCCGGGTGCCCGCACAACCGGTCGACGGTCGTCCCCGACGGCGCGGTCGCCGGCGGCGGCATCGGCTGCCACGCGATGGTCGCGCTCACCCACCGGCCGGTCAGCGAGGTCTCGTCGATCACGCAGATGGGCGGCGAGGGCGCGCAGTGGATCGGGCAGTCGCCCTTCACCGACGCCCGGCACATGTACCAGAACATGGGCGACGGCACCTTCGCCCACTCCGGGCAGCTCGCCGTGCAGGCCTGCGTCGCCGCCGGGGTGTCGATCACCTACAAGCTCCTCTACAACCGGGCCGTCGCCATGACCGGCGGGCAGGACGCCGAGGGCGGGCTCGAGGTCCCGGCGCTCGCGGCGAAGCTGCTGGCCGAAGGCGTCACCCGGGTGCTCGTGTGTGCCGACGAACCCTCCCGCTACCGATCCCTGCCGCCGCTGCCCCGCGGCGTCGACCTCTGGCACCGCGACCGTTTCGACGAGGCCCAACGCGTGCTGGGGGAGACCTCCGGCGTCACCGTCCTGATCTACGACCAGCGTTGCGCCGCCGAGTCGCGACGGCTGCGCAAGCGCGGCGAGCTCGCCGTCCGGCCGATGCGCGTCGTCATCAACGAGGAGGTGTGCGAGGGCTGCGGCGACTGCGGGGTGAAGAGCAACTGCCTGTCCGTGCAACCGGTCGAGACCCCGCTCGGGCGCAAGACCCGCATCGACCAGTCCTCCTGCAACACCGACTACTCGTGTCTCGACGGGGACTGCCCGTCGTTCGTGACCGTTCTTTCGTCCGAGACCCGGGCCACTGCCGGCGAACGCCCCGCACCGCCCTCGGTACCGGCTGCCGTCGTCGCCCCGGCCGGGGACGTCTTGCTCGCCGGGATCGGTGGAACCGGGATCGTGACCGTCAACCAGGTGCTCGCCTCGGCCGCGGTCCACCAGGGGCTGGCCGTGCACGGCGTCGACCAGACCGGGCTCTCGCAGAAGGCCGGGCCCGTCGTCTCGCACCTGCGGATCGCCGCGTCGGAGGCCGCGCTCGGGCCCGCCAACCGGGTCGGGCCCGCCCAGGCGCGCTGCTACCTGGCCTTCGACGCGCTCGTCGGCGCCGACGCGCGCAACCTCGGCTACGCCTCGCCCGACGACACGACGGCCGTGGTGTCGGTCTCGCCGATGCCGACGGGGGCCATGGTCCGCGACGCGTCGGTCACCGCACCTTCTCCTGAGGCGCTCGTCGCGCGGATCGCCGGACGGTGTGCCGACGTCGTGGCGCTCGACGCCTCGGGGGCCGCGGTCGCCCTCTTCGGCGACGCGATGCCCGCCAACATGCTGCTGCTCGGCGCCGCCTGCCAGGCCGGTGCACTGCCCATCAGCGCAGAGGCGATCGAGTGGGCGATCGGGCTCAACGGCGTCGCCGTCGCCGTCAACACCTCCGCGTTCGGCTGGGGCCGGGTGGCCGTGGCGGACCCCGCCGCGTTCGCCGCCGCCGTCGGCGCACCCACCGCCGCGCCCGCTCCTCGCGTGCCGCCCGCAGGCCTGGGCCTCGACGTGCTTCCCGACGCCGTGCGTGAGGTCGCCGAGGACCGGGCCGCGCGGCTCGTCGGGTTCCAGTCGGCGCGGACCGCCCGCGAGTACGCCGCGGTCGTCCGCGAGGCCTGGTCGGCCGAGTCCGCGGCCGGGGGGCAGGGCGAGTTCACCGACGCCGTCGCGCGCGGTCTCTACAGGCTCACCGCCTACAAGGACGAGTACGAGGTCGCCCGGCTGCTCACCGACCCGGTCTTCGAGGCTGCGCTCGCCGCCGAGGTCCCGGGCGGTGCCGGTATGCGCTACCGCCTGCACCCGCCCGTCCTGCGGGCCGCCGGCCGTTCGACGAAGATCGCGCTCGGGCCCTGGATGCGGCCTGTGCTGCGCACGCTCGCCCGCGGCAAAGCGCTGCGCGCGACGCCGCTGGACCCCTTCGGCCGGACCGCTGTGCGCAGGCTCGAACGCGCCCTGCGCGACGAGTACCGCGCGACGGTCCGGGGCCTCGCCGCCACGCTCGACCCGGACTCGCTGCCGACGGCCGTGGAGGTCGCCCGCACGGCCGATCTCGTCCGCGGGTACGAGGACGTCAAGCTCGCCGCCGTCGAGCGCTACCGGGTGCGACGGGCCGAGCTCGGCCACCCCGTCTCCCCACTTGACGGGACAGACCCCGCTCGTTCCTGATCTCCCGCAGGTCACGCGTCCGACCGGTCCCCGGACGACGACCGGTCGGGCGGTGTGGCGCCCGTCCCGTCCGCGCTGCAGAGGGCGACTGGTCGTCACCGTACGTGTCTGTGAATCGGCGCCATGCACGTCTCGGAACGGTGAACGGCCGGTGAATGCGACGGCGTTTCTGTGCGACGCGCCGGGTCGGCCGCTCACCGCGTCACTCGATCCGGTTGCCTCAGCAACGTCCCGGATCTGCAACCCGCCCCGTCTGCCCGGGCTAGCGTCCCTCTCGGATCGCATCACGGCGCGGTCACGGAACGGACACGGATCGAACCCCCGATCGATCCACCCGCCCCCACGGGACGTCCGGCCGCGGCGCAGGATCCGGAAGGAAAGTCGTGTCACGGCATCGCTCCCCCAGTGGCCGTCGCGCGCACCCGAAGTCCTCGTGGCCCGTCCTCGCGACGGGCCCGGGGACGGGCGGTGCGCACCGCGCCACACCCCTGTCAGGCGCGCTCCCCGCGCGCATCATCGCGACCGTCCTCGCCGGCGGCGCCGTCGCCGTCACGGCCCAGGCCGTGTACAGCGGCGCCCTGTCGCCGCCCGACGTCACCGCCCTGCTGAGCACCGGCACCTCCGTCGGCGGCCCGTCGGGCGCGCCGGGCGCCGACGTCACCGGTCCCGTCACGGGCGCCGACGTCGCGGCGCTCGCGTCGGACGACGCCCCCGCGATCTCGCCCGACGTCCTGCAGGTCGTCTCCGACCGCGGTGCCGACCTCGTCGCCTCCACGCAACAGCAGGTCGACGCCGCCCTCGCCCGGCAGGCCGCCGCACAGCAGGCCGCCGCCGCGAAGGCCGCCGAGGAGGCCCAGGCCAAGGCGGAGGAGGCCAAGCGCGCCGTCCAGATCGTCACCGGCCGCGTCAGCTCCGGCTTCGGCATGCGCGGCGGCGTGATGCACGCCGGACTCGACATCGCGGCGCCCATCGGCACCCCCATCCGCGTCCCGATCGACGGTGTCGTCATCAGCTCCGGGCCCGCCAGCGGCTTCGGGCTGTGGGTCCGCGTGCAGCACGCCGACGGCACGATCACCGTGTACGGCCACATCAACCGGTCGATGGTGCAGGTCGGGCAGAAGGTGACCGCCGGGCAGCAGATCGCCGAGGTCGGCAACCGCGGCCAGTCCACCGGCCCGCACCTGCACATCGAGGTCCAGACCCCCGGCGGGCAGAAGATCGACCCCCGCGGCTGGCTCAACTCGCACGGCTTCCGCTACCAGTGATGCGGTAGCCGTTCCGGCGCCGGGTTCGCGGCCGGCCATCGCGAGCCGGGCGCACGTCCCCCTCGCAGCCAAGCAGGGCGCCCCGACAGGACTGGTGCGAACGGCCGCGGGTGTTCCGGTTCATCCACATCGTGCGTCCCGCAAGGGGTCCGCGGCGGGGTTGTCCACAGGGGTCGGGCGGGCGCGCCCGGGCGTCGGCCCGGGCCCGCACGATGGCGCCCATGACCTCCGCAGGACCCTCCCGCTCGGCCCGCCACCCCGCCGGCCGCCGCACGCCCACCTCGGTACGCGGGCCGGGCGAGCTCGTCGCCGCCGTCCCCGTCCTGCTCGGGTTCCATCCCGAACGCTCGCTGGTCGTGGTGTCCACCCACGGCCCGGGCCTGCGCACCGTCGGAGTGACGCTGCGTGCCGACCTACCGGGCCCGGACAACCCCGACGACGTCGACGAGCTGTGCGACATGGTGGCGCGCTGCCTCGTCGATGCCGCCGGCCCGGGGCCGCTCGGCGCGGCCGTCGTCGTCGTGGACGGCCCGGTCGACGGCGGACCCGCCCCGGGGGTACCGGACCTCGTCGACGCCGCGGCCGCGGCCCTGCTCGCCGCGGGCGTGAGCGTGGTCGGTACCCGGGTGTGGACAGCGGCGACGACGGCCGGCGCCGCCTGGGCGTGCACGGACCCCTGCGGGTGCTCCGGGACGGTCGCCGACGCGCACGCGCTGCCGCTCACCGCCGCGGCCGTCGTCGCGGGGGCGGTCGTGCGGGCGTCCCGGACCGAGATCGTCGCGTCGCTGCAGGCTCCCGACGTCGAGCGGCTGCGTCGCCGCGCCGCGCTGTTCGACCGCGAGCTGGACCTGCACGCCGCGTCCCTCGACATGACCTCGGCGCAGGCCGCACTGGAATCCGCCCTCGGCGCCACCGCGGCCGCCACCCTCGTCCTCGACGACGCGCGCGTCCTCGACCTGGCCGTCGCGCTGCAGACACCGGAGGTGCGCGACGCGGCCCTGCGCGAGTGCATCGGCCCCCGCGCGGCGACGGCCGAGCAGCTGTGGGCCGCGCTCGTCCGCGAGACTCCCGAACCGGAGTCGGCCGAAGCGGCGGCGCTGCTCGCCGTCGCCGCGCTCGCCCGCGGCGACGGGGCGCTGGCCAACATCGCGGTCGACCGGGCCCGGCAGGCCTGGCCCGGACACCGGCTCGCCGAGGCGCTGGCCGAGGCCCTCGCGAACGGGTTCGGCCCGGCCCAGGTACGGGCGTGGCTGGCCGACGGCCAGTGGTGACCGCCCTGGTCGGGCGTCTCGCCGCCGGGAGCCGCGCGAGGTCAGCTCTGCTGTCGCTGCTGCGTGAAGCGCCACGCGTCGCCGACCATGTCGGCCAGCGTGGTCCGGGTGGGCGCCCAGCCCAGCTCCGTGCGCGCCCGCTCGCTGGAGGCGACGAGGACAGCCGGGTCGCCCGCCCGGCGCGGGGCCACCTCGGCCGGGATCGGGTGACCGGTGACCTCCCGGCACGCCTCCACGACCTCGCGGACCGAGAAACCGTGACCGTTGCCCAGGTTGTAGATCGCGTGCACCCCCGGCGTCGCCCGGTCCAGGGCGCGCAGGTGGGCGTCGGCCAGGTCGTCGACGTGGATGTAGTCGCGCACGCACGTGCCGTCCGGGGTGTCCCAGTCGTCGCCGAACATCTGCACCGACTCACGGGTGCCCGCGGCGACCTGCAGCACGATCGGGATCAGGTGGGTCTCGACGGTGTGCCGCTCGCCGAAGCGGTCGTGGGCGCCGGCGACGTTGAAGTACCGCAGGCTCGTCGCGGCCAGGCCGTGCGCGGCCGCGTACGAGGTGATCATGTGGTCGATCGCGAGCTTGCTCGCGCCGTACGGGTTGGTCGGGCGGGTGGGGGAGTCCTCCCGGATCGGCACGCTCTCGGGCTCGCCGTAGGTCGCCGCGGTCGAGGAGAACACCAGCCTCGGGGTGGCGTGGGTGCGGATCGCCTCCAGCAGCCGCAGCGTCGTCACGACGTTGGCCTGCCAGTAGATCTCCGGCTTCTGCACCGACTCGCCGACCAGCGACCGCGCCGCGAAGTGGAGCACGCCGTCGAAGCCCTCGCCGAGCAGGTCGCCCGCGGCCTCGGCCAGATCGGCCTCCACGAAGCGGGCCCCGCCCGGGACGGCGTCGCGGTGCCCGGTCGACAGGTCGTCGAGGACGACGACGTCGTGGCCGGCCTCCAGCAGATGGGCGGCACACACGCTGCCCACGTAGCCCGCCCCACCCGTGACCAGCAGCTTCACGCGATCCTCCTCGCACGGCGACACCCGGGCGCCGCAGCCCGCGGACGCGGGACACCGACGGCGCACGCAGACGCTCTCACGTCACCGGGACGGCGTGGTGGTGGGGGACGGCCGTGGGCCGCCCCGGCGACGGTGAGCGACGATGTGGGGGTACGCGGAACGCGGCAGGGGTCAGCGGGCGCGGACGAGGACCGCGTGCGCGATCAGCGGCGCGACCGGCGACTCCTCGTCGTCGGCGACCACGGGCACCGAGTCGCCGAAGCGGGAGATCGAGCGCACCTGGACCTCGCGGCCGGGCACGATACCCGCCAGCTTCAGCTCGCCCATCAGGTCGGCGTCGACCTGGACGTGCTCGGCGATCCGGCGCACCTCGACCTTGCCGCCGCCGCGGCGGGCGAACTCGTCGAGCCGCTGCAGGCCCACCTCCAACGGAGGCGGCGCCGCCGCGTTCGACGGACCCGTCAGGTCCTGCGGCTCCGACAGCTTCCCCAGCCCGGGGATCGGGTTGCCGTACGGCGAGATGGTCGGGTTGTCGAGCAGTGCGATGAGCTTGCGCTCCACGGCGTCGCTCATCACGTGCTCCCAGCGGCACGCCTCGGCGTGCACGAGCTCCCACTCCAGACCGATGACGTCGGTGAGCAGGCGCTCCGCCAGGCGGTGCTTGCGCATCACGGAGATCGCGCGCGACCGTCCGGACTCGGTCAGCTCGAGGTGGCGGTCGCCCGCCACGACGACGAGACCGTCGCGCTCCATCCGCGCCACGGTCTGGCTGACGGTCGGACCGCTCTGCCCGAGGCGCTCGGCGATCCGCGCGCGCAGCGGGACGACACCTTCCTCCTCGAGCTCGTAGATCGTTCGCAGGTACATCTCGGTGGTATCGATAAGATCGTTCACGGGCCGGCCCCTTCGTGTCCGGTGGCCATACTATCCGTGCAACGTCATCTGCAGCGTCAGTGCATCCCGGCCGGTCAGCCGGGACTTCCGGCGCGTGGGCCCAGCCGCGACCGCCCCGCTGGCATACGGTCGGCAACCATGAGCGCCAGCAGCGCGGCAGTCGTGTGGACCCCGGGGTTCCTCGACTACCAACTCTCCGAGGACCATCCGCTCAATCCCGTCCGTCTCGACCTCACGATGCGCCTCGCGCGCGGCCTCGGGGTGCTTGACGACGTGGACCTCCTGGAGCCCGAACCGGCCACCGACGACGAGCTCGAGCGCGTCCACTCGCCGTCGTACCTGACCGCGGTCCGGTCGGCGCCCGAGCTGCCCTCCGGGGTCGGCCACGGCCTCGGGACCAGCGACAACCCGATCTTCTTCGGCATGCACGAGTCCAGCGCGCTCATCGCGGGCGGCTCGCTGCTCGCCGCGCGGCGCATCGCCGAGGGGGCCGACCGGGCCGTCAACATCGCGGGCGGCCTGCACCACGCCATGCGCGACCGGGCCGCGGGATTCTGCGTCTACAACGACTGTGCCGTGGCCATCCAATGGCTGCTCGACCAGGGCTACGAGCGGATCGCCTACGTCGACGTCGACGTCCACCACGGCGACGGCGTCCAGGCCGCGTTCTACGACGACCCTCGCGTCCTGACCGTCTCGATGCACCAGCACCCCCTGACGCTGTGGCCCGGTACGGGCTGGGCGAGCGAGCTCGGTAGCGGCGACGGCGCGGGATACGCGGTCAACGTGCCGCTCGCCCCCGGCACGGACGACGCGGGCTGGCTGCGGGCGTTCGAGGCGATCGTGCCGTCGCTGCTGACGTCCTTCCGGCCGCAGGTGCTGGTCAGCGAGTGCGGCGCCGACACCCACTCCGACGACCCGCTGGCCAACCTGGAGCTGTCCGTCGACGGGCAGCGGGCGATCTACCGCCGGATGCGCGAGCTCGCCGACACCACGGCGGGCGGCAAGTGGCTCGTCCTCGGGGGCGGCGGGTACTCGCTGTTCCGGGTCGTGCCGCGCTCGTGGACGCACCTGCTGGGGGTCGTGCTCGACCGCGACGTCGAACCCGGCCGGCCGCTGCCCGCCGACTGGATTGCCCACGCCGCGAGCCTCACCGGCCGCCCGCTGCCCACCGACATGAGCGACGGTGCCGACCCGTCGTTCGAACCGTGGGGCGGTGACTTCGCCGCGGTCGACCCGACGATCGTCGAGGTCCGCCGCGCCGTGTTCCCGCTGCACGGCCTCGACCCGGACGACCCCCGTGACTGAGCCGACCCCGTCCGCGTCGGGTTCGCGGGCCGCCACCGACCCGGCGGCGACGCCCCCGTTCGGCACCCCCGTGACCGATCCCGGCTACCCGCGCCACCGGGAGGCCGACGTCGTCGCCTCCGACGGCGGCATCCTGCACCTGCGCCCGATCGTGCCCGCCGACGCCGACGCACTGCTGGACTTCCACTCCCGGCTGTCCGAGCGCACCCGCTACCTGCGCTACTTCGGCCCCTACCCGCGCATCCCCGCACGCGACCTCGAACGGTTCACCACCGTCGACCACCACCGCCGCGTGGCGTTCGTCTGCGTGCTCGGCGACGAGATCGTCGCCGTCGGGCGCTACGAGGGCCTCGGCGACGCCCCCGGCGGGTCCGCCGAGGTCGCGTTCGTCGTCCGCGACGACCACCAGGGCCGCGGCCTCGGGTCGATCCTGCTGGAGCACCTGGCCGCGGCGGCCCGCGAGAGCGGGCTGCGCCGGTTCGAGGCGGAAGTGCTCGTCGAGAACCACACGATGGTCCGCGTCTTCCGCGACGCCGGATACCAGGTCAGCCGCGCCTACGACGGCGGCGTGCTGCACCTCGAGTTCGACATCGACCCCACCGAGCGGTCGCTGGCCGTCCGCGACGCGCGCGAGCAGGCGGCCGAGGCCCGCAGCGTGCACAACGTGCTGCACCCCCGCTCCGTCGCCGTCATCGGCGCCTCGACGGACCCGTCGAAGATCGGGCACGCGGTCCTGCTGAACCTGCTGCGCGGCAACTTCGGGGGTGCGGTCTACCCCGTCAACCCCGACGCCCGGTCGGTGCGCGGGGTGCGGGCCTACGCGTCGGTCACCGAGATCCCCGACGAGGTCGACCTCGCCGTCGTGGCCGTCCCCGCGGCCGGCATCGACGAGGTCATGGACTCCTGTCTCGCGAAGGGGGTCAAAGCGCTCATCGTCGTCAGCTCCGGGTTCGCCGACGCGGGCACCCGCGGCCTCGTCGCGGAGCGGCGCATGGTGCAGGCGGCGCGGGCACACGGGATGCGGGTCGTCGGGCCCAACGCGTTGGGCGTCGCGAACACCGCGGCGAGCGTGCGGCTCAACGCGACCCTCGCCCCGGCGCTGCCCGGCGCCGGCCGGGTCGGGTTCTTCGCGCAGTCCGGCGCGCTGGGCATCGCGCTGCTGCAGACGGCCACCCGCCGCGGCCTCGGCTTCTCGACGTTCGTCTCCGCCGGCAACCGCGCCGACGTCTCCGGCAACGACCTGCTGCAGTACTGGCAGAGCGACCCCGACACCGACGTGGTCCTGCTGTACCTGGAGACCTTCGGCAACCCGCGCAAGTTCGGCAGGCTCGCCCGCCGGCTGGCCCGCACCACCCCCGTCGTGGCGGTGAAGAGCGGCCGGCGGGTGCCGCTGCCGCTGCGGTCCTCGCGCGCGGTGCCGATCGACGACTCCAGCGTCCAGGCGTTGTTCGAGCAGTCCGGCGTGATCCGGGTCGAGACGGTCGCGCAGCTCTTCGACACCGGGTTGCTCCTCGCGCACCAGCCGTTGCCCGCCGGGCCACGGGTCGCGGTCGTCGGCAACTCGACGGCGCTGGGTGTGCTCGTCGCCGACGGTATCGCCGACGAGGGGCTCGACCTCGTCGGCGACCCGGTCGACGTCGGTGCCGCGGCCGGGCCGGAGGAGTTCGCGGCGGCGGTGTCCGCGGCGATCGGCTCCGACGACGTCGACGCCCTGGTCGCGGTCTTCGTCCCGCCGGTCGCGACCGACGGCGGCCCGCACGCGCGGGCGCTGCGGGAGGCCGTCGCGGGATCGGGCAAACCGGTGGTGACGACGTTCCTCGCCGGCGACGAGATCCCCGACGAGCTCGCCGAGCGGGGCATCGACGGCGCCCCCGGGCGGGGCTCGGTACCGAGCTTCTCGAGCCCGGAACGCGCGGTCGCGGCACTGTCGCGGGTGGTGCGCTACGCCCGCTGGCGGGCGACGCCGCTGGGCGAGTTCGTGACTCCAGAGGGCACACGCACCGACGAGGCCCGCGAGCTGGTGGCCCGGTTGTGCGCCGCGACCGGCTCGGGGCCGGTGTCCGGCGCCGCCGGAGCCGGCACCGAGCTCACCGACGCCGATGGGACAGACGCCGGCGGGGCCGGCGCCGAGCTCGCCGACGCCGAGGTCATCGCGATCCTCGACTGCTACGGGATCGGCGTCGCGCCGTTCCGGCTCGCGTCATCGGCCGACGAGGCGGTCGCGGCGGCGGCCGAGCTCGGCCATCCGGTGGCGATCAAGTCGGCGGCGCCGCGCTGGCGGCACCGCTCGGACCTGGTCGGGGTGCGGCTCGACCTCGACGGGCCGGACGCCGTCGGTGCCGCCTACGCGGCGCTGGTCGCCGAGACGGCCGAGCACGAGGTCTACGTCCAGGTGATGGCCCCGCGGGGCATGTCGTGCGTGCTGGAGGTGGTCGACGACCCGTCGTTCGGGTCGCTGCTGTCGTTCGGGCTGTCCGGGCTCGCGACGGAGCTGCTGGGCGACCGCGCGTTCCGGGTGCTCCCGGTCTCGACGGCCGACGCCGCCGCCCTCGTCCGGGCGCCGCGGGCCGCGCCGTTGCTGGCCGGGTACCGGGGCGACCCGCCGGTGCGGCTCGACGCGTTGGAGGACCTCGTCCTGCGGCTGGGGACACTGGCCGAGCAGCTGCCGGAGGTCCGCTCGGTGGTGCTCGACCCGGCGATCGCGAGCCCCGACGGGGTCGTGGTCACGAGCGCCCGGATGGTGCTCGGCCCGCCCCCGACGCGTGACGACGGAGGTGGGCCCCGCCGTCTGCGCTGACCGCTGACGCGCACCCTGTGTGCTCGGGCGCGCACGGGTCGTCGACGAACCGGGCTGGTTGGTTCGTCCGTTCCTGGTGAACCTGTCCGTTTCCTAAGAATCGTTCGCGTCGAGCAATCAATCGGGTGACACGCACGTTCTCCGGGCATGGCGACCCGTCGGCCCCTCGCGCTGCCCCTCGTGCTGGTGGCCGTCGCGGCGTCGATCGTCATGGGCGAAGCGCTCGACTCCCGGTCGGCGGCGGGCCGGGCCGCCGCCGCGGCGGCAGTCAGCGTCGCCGGCCCCGGCACGCCACCGGCGGACCCCGGCACGCCACCGGCGGACCCCGGCACGCCACCGGCGGACCCCGGCACGCCACCGGCGGATCCCGGCACGCCACCGGCGGACGCCGGGACGACGGCGCTGTCGGCCGCGGCGGTGCAGGCAGCGACCCGTGCCGTCGACGAGTACGCGACCACCACCCGTGCCACGATCGCGGTCGCGGTGCGCGACACCGGCCACGGGCAGACGTCGGTGGGCGCGGCGGGAGCCGAGCCGATCTACTCCGCGTCGATCTCGAAGCTGTACACGGTCGTCTCGATCCTGCACCGCGCCGACACGGGCGAGGTCACGCTCAGCGACGACGACCGTGACGACATCGAGGCGGCCATGACCACCAGCGACGACAACGCCATGAACGCGTTGTGGGAGCGGTTCGGTGGGCCGGCGTCGATCGAGCAGACGATCGAGCTGGCGGGCCTGACCGACTCGGCCCCACCGGACGACCCGTCGCAGTGGGGCGAGACGCTGATCTCGGCGCGCGACGTCGTCGCCGTCTACGACTACGTGCTGACCGGGCTGTCGGCGGCGAGCCGGGCCGTGGTCCTGGACGCGCTGGGTGCGGCGACCCCGGAGGGCGCGGACGGTGTCGACCAGGCCTTCGGGCTGCTCGACCCGGAGCGCGACGACGGCGCCGACGCGAAGCAGGGCTGGATGTACTACGGCTCGCGGCTGTACCTGCACAGCACGGGCCTGGTCGGCACGGGGAACCGGTTCCTCGTGGCGGTGCTGACGGTCGGCCCGACGTCGGCGGGCGCCGACGCGGGGCGGGCGGTCGTCGACCAGGCGGTCGCGGCCGCCCTCGCACCCCTGACCGCGGAATGACCCACCCCGTGCCGGGTTCGACCCGACGCTGACCCCGGCAGCGCACACGGACCGCCTGCGGCCGGTTGTCCCCCCGGCCGGCCGCAGGCACCTCCATGCCGGGACGCCGTCAGCGGCGGAAACCCACCTGCAGCGTGGGCTGCGAGGTCGAGGCGAAGAAGTCGGTTCCCTTGTCGTCGACGACGACGAAGGCGGGGAAGTCCTCGACCTCGATCTTCCAGACGGCCTCCATGCCCAGCTCCGGGTACTCGAGGACGTCGACCTTGCGGATGCAGTCCTGCGCGAGCCGGGCGGCGGGACCGCCGATGGAGCCCAGGTAGAACCCGCCGTGCGTGGCGCAGGCGTCGGTGACCTGCGTGGAACGGTTGCCCTTGGCCAGCATGACCAGCGACCCGCCGGCGGCCTGGAACTGCGCGACGTAGGAGTCCATCCGGCCGGCGGTGGTGGGCCCGAAGGAGCCGGAGGCGTAGCCGTCGGGCGTCTTGGCGGGGCCGGCGTAGTAGACGGGGTGGTCGCGCAGGTACTGCGGCATGGGCTCGCCGGCGTCGAGACGTTCGGCGATCTTGGCGTGCGCGATGTCGCGGGCGACGACGAGCGGTCCGGTCAGCGACACCCGGGTCTTGACGGGCAGCGTCGACAGCTGGGCACGGATCTCGTCCATGGGCCGGTTGAGGTCGACGCGGACGACCTCGTCGGACAGGTCGTCGGCCTCGGTGTCGGGCAGGTACCGGGCGGGGTCGCGTTCGAGCTGCTCGAGGAACACGCCGTCGGCGGTGATCTTGGCCTTGGCCTGGCGGTCGGCGGAGCAGGACACGGCGATGCCGACGGGCAGCGAGGCGCCGTGGCGGGGGAGCCGGATGACGCGGACGTCGTGGCAGAAGTACTTGCCGCCGAACTGGGCGCCGATGCCGAAGTTGCGGGTGAGCTCGAGGACCTGCTGTTCGAGGTCTCGGTCGCGGAAGGCGGACCCGTCGCCGGAACCCACGTCGGGGAGGGTGTCGAGGTAGCGGGCCGACGCCAGCTTCGCGACCTTCAGCGTGAACTCCGCCGACGTGCCGCCGACGACGATCGCCAGGTGGTAGGGCGGGCAGGCGGCGGTGCCGAGGGAGCGGAGCTTCTCGTCGAGGAACCGCGCCAGCTTCGCGGGGTTCAGCAGCGCCTTGGTCTCCTGGTAGAGGAAGGTCTTGTTGGCCGAGCCGCCGCCCTTGGCCATCACCAGGAACTCGTACTTCGGCTTCTCGCCCGGCGCGGAGTACAGCTCGACCTGCGCGGGGAGGTTGGTGCCGGTGTTGCGTTCGTCCCAGAACGACGTGGGCGCCATCTGCGAGTAGCGCAGGTTCAGCTCGTCGTAGGCCTCGTAGATGCCGCGGGAGATGGCGCGCTCGTCGTCACCGCCGGTGAGCACGGTCTCGGTGCGTTTGGCGACGACGATCGCGGTGCCCGTGTCCTGGCACATCGGCAGGACGCCACCGGCGGAGACGCAGGCGTTGCGGAGCAGGTCGGTGGCGACGAAGCGGTCGTTGGCCGACGCCCCGGGGTCGTCGACGATCGCGCGCAGCTGGGCCAGGTGTGAGGGGCGCAGCAGGTGCTGGATGTCGGTGACGGCCTGCTTGACCAGCGAGGTGATCGTCGTGGGATCAACCTGGAGGAAGGTGCGGCCGCCCAGCTCGGGCGCGGTGACGACGGTCCCCGGGTCGAGGTCGAGCCGTCGGTACTCGGTGTCGTCCGGGCCGAGCGGGAGCACGTCGATGTGGTGGAACTCGGGCATGTGAGGACCGTACTCACGGAGGCGGCCGTGCGACGTGGTCGGGAGGTCGGACCGGCCCCCGACCGGTCCGACCTCCCAGGGGAAGCGACCACCGGGGTGGGCCGGAGTCGCGAGGCCGACGGGCGGATCGCCCTGCGCCCCACCCTCCCTGACCTGGTCCGAGCCGTCAACCCGCCTGGTGTGGTGGAACCGGCACGACCGTGACGGGGATCCGGTCGTAATGTGCGACACATGGCTGGATCCCTGCTGGGCACCGCGGTCCGACGGGTCGAGGACCCGGAACTGCTCACCGGTCGCGGGACGTACGTGGGCAACCTTCCGATCGAGGGGTTGCTGCACGTCGCTTTCGTCCGTTCCCCACTCGCTCACGCCGTCGTGACCGGGATCGACACGTCGGAGGCCGCCGCGGCCCCGGGTGTCGTCGCGGTCTATACGGCGTCCGATCTCGATCTTCCGGCCCATCACGGGCTGATGCCGGTCAATCCGGAGATTCCGCGCCCACCGCTGGCGGTGGACCGGGTCAGGTTCGTCGGCGAGGTCGTCGCGATGATCGTCGCCGAGTCGAAGGCTGCGGCGGTCGACGCGGTCGAGCTCGTGGAGGTCGACTACGACCCGTTGGACGCGGTCGTCGACCCCGAGGAGGCGCTGGAGTCCGGTGCGCCGCTTGCGTTCCCGGAGCGCGGCACCAACCTGACGACGGGGCTGCGTTCGGGCGGGACGGACCCGCTCGAGGGTGCCGACGTCGTCGTCCGGGCCCGGATGGTCAACCAGCGTCTGGCCGTGGTTCCCATGGAGGGCAACGCGATCGTCGTCGACCCGCGCGGCGACGACGGCCACGATCTCGTCGTCCACGTGTCGACGCAGATGCCGCACGGTTTCCACGCTCAGCTGTGCGGGCTGTTCGGCCTGGACAAGGCGCGGACCCGGGTGGTCGCACCGCACGTCGGTGGCGGGTTCGGCGGCAAGGCGGGCATGATCGCCGAGCACACGGCGGCGGTCGGGGCGGCGCTCGCGCTGGGCCGCCCGGTGTCGTGGGTGGAGACGCGGTCGGAGAACCTCGTGTCGATGCCGCACGGGCGCGACCAGATCGGCTACTACGAGCTCGGGCTGACGCGCGAGGGCAGGTTCACGGGGATGCGGGCGCGGGTCGTCGGCAACGGGGGCGCCTACGCGTGGTTCGGCGGGGCGCTGCCGATGAACATGACCTACGTGATGGCGCCCGGCGTCTACGACGTCCCGACGGTCGGCTACGACTCGGTCGTCGCCATGACGAACACGACGCCGATGGGGGCGTTCCGCGGCGCTGGGCGGCCGGAGGCGGCGGCGCACCTGGAGCGCATCGTCGACATCGCGGCCGCCGAGCTGGGCATGGACCCGGCGGAGCTGCGGCGGCGCAACTTCCTCGACCCGGGCGCGTTCCCGCTGACGACGGTCGTCGGCGCGGCCTACGACGTCGGCGACTACGACCTGCCGCTGCGGGAGGCGTTGCGGCTGGTCGACTACGACGCGTTGCGCGAGGAACAGGAGCGCCGGCGCAAGTCGGGCGACCCGGTGCAGCTGGGCATCGGGATGAGCGTGTACGTCGAGATCACGGCGGGTGGCGGCGGCTCCGAGTTCGGCTCGGTGCGGGTGCATCCCGACGGGAGCGCGACGGTGTCGGCCGGCACGTCGGGTCACGGGCAGGGGCACGCGACGGCGTTCGCGATGATCGTCTCGGACACGCTCGGGATCCCGATGGAGCGCATCAGCTTCGTGCAGTCCGACACCGCGCTGGTGCCGCGCGGCGGCGGCACGGGCGGGTCGCGGTCGCTGCAGATGGGCGGTTCCGCGGTCTCGGCGGCGGCCGACGACGTGCTCGTCCAGGCCCGGCGCCGGGCCGCCGATCTGCTGGAGGCGGCTCCCGACGACGTGGACCTCGTCGACGGCGACGGCAGCGGCACCGGGGGCGCGGTGTTCGGCGTCGCCGGCGTCCCGACGGCGACGGTGTCGTGGGACCAGGTCGCGGCCGCGGCCTCGGATGCGGGGGAGGAGCTCTTCGCGGGTCTCGACGCCCGTCAGGAGGGGGCGACGTTCCCGTTCGGGGCGCACGTGTCGGTGGTCGAGGTCGACACCGACACCGGGCGCGTCACGATGCGTCGCCACGTCGCCGTCGACGACTGTGGTCGCATCCTCAACCCGCTGCTCGTGGAGGGTCAGCAGCACGGCGGGCTGGCCCAGGGCATCGCGCAGGCGTTGTACGAGGAGATCCGCTACGACGCCGAGGGACAGCCGATCACGGCGACGCTCGCCGACTACCGGATGCCGTCGGCGGCCGACCTGATCAGCTGGGAGACGGCGACGACGGAGACCCCGACGCCGATGAACGTGCTGGGCGCCAAGGGGATCGGCGAGTCGGCGACGGTCGGGTCGACGCCCGCGGTGCAGAACGCCGTCGTCGACGCGGTGAGCCACCTCGGGGTCCGCCACATCGACCTGCCGTGCACCCCGGAGCGGGTGTGGCGGGCGGTGCAGGAGGCGAAGGCAGGGGCTGCGGCCGATCCGTGGCGCGAGCCGCCCGCGGTGTTCGCCGACCTGCCGGTGCGCGGCGGGGAGGCGGAGGAGACCGGCGCGATCTGAGCGGTCCGCGGCCGCCGGGCGAGCTGGGTCGATCAAGGCGGCGCGAATCACACCGGCCGCCCGCCGGCCTCCCGCGGCGGCGGCCGCGAAGCCGTCCGCGTGTCCTACCAGGACGTCGCCGGTCGGGACCACGTCCCGACCGGCGGTCCGGCGCGTCCCGCACACGCGGACGAAGATCGTCGTCGCCCACCCCTCCTCGGCAGGAGGGCGCCCGGAGGGGGAGACTGCCGGGCGTCCCGCACCGAGGAGGAACGATGAGACTGGCCACCATCCGCACCGCGACGGGGACCCGAGCGGTTCGCGTCGACGAGAGCGTTGCGGTGGAGACCGGGGACGCCGACGTGCGCGCCCTGCTCGAGCACCAGGACTGGTCCCGGCGCGCCGCCACCGCGGCCGGCCCGTCGCACCCGGTCGCCGAGCTCGACTACGCGCCGCTCGTCCCGAGCCCGGAGAAGATCATCTGCGCCGGCCTCAACTACCGCGACCACGTCCTGGAGATGGGCAACGAGCTGCCCGAGTACCCGACGCTGTTCGCCAAGTACGCGCCCGCGCTCGTCGGCGCGCACGACGACGTCGTGCTGCCCGCGGTGTCGGACAACGCCGACTGGGAGTGCGAGCTCACCGTCGTCATCGGGTCGTCGGTCCGTCACGCCGACGCCGCCGCCGCGGAGGCCGCGATCGCGGGCTACACCGTGATGAACGACGTCAGCATCCGCGACTACCAGCGTCGCACCTCGCAGTTCCTGCAGGGCAAGACGTTCGAGAAGAGCACCCCGCTGGGGCCGTGGCTCGTCACCCCCGACGAGCTGCCCGCGGGCGGGTGGCGGATCACCACCGAGCTCGACGGCGAGACCGTCCAGTCGTCCACCACCGACCAGCTCGTCTTCTCCGCGGTCGATCTCGTCAAGTACGTGTCGTCGATCATCACGCTCAACCCGGGCGACGTCATCGCGACCGGCACCCCCGGCGGGGTCGGCGCGGCGCGCACCCCGCAGCGCTGGCTCGTCGACGGCACGGTGATGGTGACGACGGTCGAGGGCGTCGGACAGCTGCGCAACGTATGTCGCAAGGAGACGATTCCGTCGTGACCCCGCCGGTCGAGGTGTCGCTCGCGTGGGCCGGCGACGGTGCGGCACACCTGCGTGGCCTGATGAACCGGCTCGGTGACGACGCGTTCGCCGCGCCGTCGGCGCTGCCCGGCTGGACCCGCGCGCACGTGCTCACCCACGTCGCCCGCAACGCCGACGCCATGATCAACCTGCTGACGTGGGCGAAGACGGGGGTGGTGACGCCGGCGTACGCGAGCAACGCCCAGCGCGACGCCGACATCGCCGCCGGTGCCACGCGCACCCCGGCGGAGATCCGCGCCGACGTGGAGGAGACGTCGGACCGGTTGTCGCACGTCGTGAAGAAGATGCCGGAGGAGGCCTGGTCGGCGACGGTGCGCCACCGCGACGGCAGTGAGCTCCCGGCGTCGCGGGTCCCGTGGATGCGGGCCCGGGAGATGTGGATCCACGCGGTCGACCTCGACGCGGGCGCCTCGTTCGCCGACATGCCGGTGCCGATGGCCGTCGAGCTCGTCGACGACGTCGCCGCGGACCTGTCGGCGCGTCCCGGCATCCCGGCGATCCGGCTGGTCACCGCCGAGGGCGACCGGGAGTGGACGGTCGGGGACATGTCGGGGCCGGTGGTGCGCGTGGTCGGGCCGCTGGCCGACCTGGCCGCGTGGCTGGCCGGGCGTGGTCGCAGCCGCGCCGTGCGCCGTGACGACGGCACCGCGCCACCGGACCTGCCCGGCTGGCTCTGAGCACCGGACGCACGACGCGGCCCGTCCCCGCGCCCGGCGACCGGTCGGGCGCGGCGACGGGCCGCGTCGAACGTGTCGAGCCGTGCCGTCGGGCCCGGCTCGCGTCGTGCTCGGCTTTCTGCTCGGCCTTTCTGCTCAGCCTTCCTGTTCGTCGGACTCGCGGGTGCGGGTCAGGTCGTCGAGGCGCTGCTGCACCTCGTCGAGCCTGGCCTGCAGCAGCGCGAGCTCCGCGCCGAGGACGGCGACCGCCCCCGGCGACTCGGCGCCCACGAGCGACTCCGTGCCGGCCAGGCCTGGCAGCGGGGCGACCGGTCCCGCCGCGGTGGGCGCTGCCGTCACGGTGATCGTGCCTCCGCTGAGCCTGCCGAAACCGTCCGCCGTGAGGACGGGCCGGTCACCGACGCAGGTCGAGCAGATCGGGAGCAGCTTGCGCCAGCCGAGGCTCCCCGTTCCCGAGTCGGACAGGACCGAGGCGGATCGCCCGCACTCGCACCTGCCGAGCTCGACCGTCCGCACCCGCTGCCGCGAGTAGCGCAGGCCGCGCTCGTACCGGCGGTACCGGCCGGAGACGGCGACCTCGAGCAGGACGGCTCCGCGGTAGTCCGGTTCGCACGCCAGGTCCCGGGCGGCCCCGGCGTCGCTGAAACAGTAGAACCCGCAGTCACACCAGCGGGACGGGCAGCTGTGCCGGGATCCGTGCACGCAGATGGCGTCGTCGATCGCGCGGTAGACGTGTGCGCGGCCGAGTGTCACCCCGCTGAAGCCGGTCGCGGTGCCGTCTGCCGACAGCATCGGGTAGGCCAGCTTGAATCCCGGGAGCGGCTTGTCCGACTGTTCGCGTGGGACGCGAGCGGCCGGCCACACCATGTGGATCAGACCCCGGCGTGCCGCTCGACGCGAACCTCGGACCGCTTCTCTGCGGTGACGGGGGCCTCGGCGCGGGTGTTCTCGGGCTCGGTGGGGGCCTCGGCGGACGCGGTCCTGGGCTCGGCATCGAGGTCGACGGCGACACCCTCGGCGATCTTGCGACCCAGCTTCATGATTCCTCCTGAGACCAGAACGATATTGCTTCGTGACCTCAATGTGGACCCGTGCCGGGCAGTTGTCCAGTCGGGCGCGACGCCGTCCGGCGCGCACCCGGACAGGGCGCCCACCTGGGGACCTTCGGTCGTGACGGTGCCCGGCCGACGTCCCCTCGGTACCCTGGTCCGCCGCCGGGCCCGTGATGATCTCCTCACCGTTGCGCCGCAGCACGACCCGTCGCACGTCGTCGGCCCGCGCAGGCGCCGACACCGGCGACGCGGCACAGGGCGACCGGGCGCGGCGGCGTGTCCGACGGTGTGGTGATCCGCGACACGCAGCCCGACACGCAGGGCCCGAACCGCCGCTCCCGGGCGTGTCGCAGACGGTCGGCGACACGCCGGGTCACCGGTGGGCGAGGGGCGTGTCGCGCGACGGCCGATCGTGACACCCTCGCGCCCGTGCCCGACGAGCCCGCCGCCGCGACCGTCCAACCCGACTTCGATGCCGTGCGGACGGAGTTCGCGCTGCCCGCCGAGTTCCCCGCCGACGTCCTCGCCGAGGCCGCCCGAGCCGCCGCCGACGACACGCCCACGGCCGGGCCGGGCCGCCGCGACGCCACCGACGTCGAGCTCGTGACGATCGACCCGCCCGGCTCCAAGGACCTCGACCAGGCCGTCGGCATCGTCGCGCACGGTGACGGGTTCCGGGTGTACTACGCGATCGCCGACGTGGCGGCCGTCGTCGCCCCGGGCGGTGTGCTCGATGACGAGGTCCGCCGCCGCGGGCAGACCGTCTACCTGCCCGACGGCGCGGTTCCGCTGCACCCGCCCGTGCTCTCGGAGGGCGCGGCCAGCCTGCTCCCCGACGGCCCGCGCCCCGCGGTGCTGTGGACCATCGACCTCGACGCCGGCGGCGAACGGACCGCCGTCACCGTGGAGCGGGCCCTCGTGCGGTCCCGGGCCCAGCTGGACTACGGCGGCGTGCAGGCGGAGCTGTCTGCCGGACGCCCGCTCCCGGCGGCGATCGCGTTGCTGCCCACGGTCGGACGGCTGCGCCGGGAGCTGGCCGTGGCGCGCGGCGCGATCGAGCTGGAGCTGCCCGAGCAGGAGGTCGTCCCCGACGGCGCCGGGGGCTGGACGGTCCGCGCCCGCGAGCGCGTCGACGTCGACACCTGGAACGCCGAGATCTCGCTGCTCACCGGCACCGCGGCCGCGTCGCTCATGCTCGACGCGGGGACCGGCGTGCTGCGCACCCTGCCGGCCCCGGACGCGGACGCCGTGGAGGCGTTGCGCGCCACCGCGGCCGCGCTCGGTGTCGACTGGCCCGCCGACGTCACCCCGGCATGCTTCCTGGCCGGGCTCCCGCTCGACACCCCGCACGCGCTGGCGCTGCGCCGGGCCGCGACGACCCTGTTGCGCGGCGCCGGCTACGCGGCCTTCGACGGCCTCGACGCGCCCCCGCCCGACGACCCCGGCCACGGCGGCATCGGGGCTGCCTACGCGCACGTGACGGCGCCGCTGCGCAGGCTCGTCGACCGCTACGGCACCGAGGTGTGTCTCGCGGTCGCAGCGGGGGAGCCGGTGCCGGGATGGGTGCGCGCGGCCCTGCCCGGCCTGCCCGCAATGATGGCGGCGTCGGACACGGTGGCGGGCAAGGTCGACCGGGCCTGCGTCGACCGCACCGAGGCTGCGCTGCTCGTCGACCGGCTGGACGAGCGTGTCGAGGTGATCGTGCTGCGCGAGGAGCCCGGGGAGGTCTACCTGCTCGACCCGCCCGTCGTCGCGCGCTGCCACGGGGAGCTGCGGCTGGGGGAGCGGATCACCGCGCGGCTGACGGTGGCCGAGCCGGCGACGGGCCGGGTCGAGTTCACGGCGGAGTGACCCGGCGTGTGCCGGGCGCGGGCACGGTCAGGTCAGCCAGGTGATCGCGGGCTCCACGACGCGCCGCGGCGCCGGCCGGGTGGTCGGGGTGCCCAGGTAGATCCAGCCGGTGACGTCCTCGTGGTCGGCCAGCCCGAGGTGGGCCCGGACCTTCGCGGCCTCGCCGAACCACCCGGTGCGCCAGATCGCGCCGTAGCCGAGCTCGTCGGCCGCCAGGACGACACCGTGGGCGACGCACACCGCGGTGGCGCGCTGCTCCCAGGCGGGGACCGTCGGGTGCGGCTGCGGAGCGGCCACGACGACGACGATCGTCGGCGCCCGGTAGGCCTTGGCGCGCACGCGGTCGAGCTCCGCGGCGGTGGCCGTGGGCTCGCGCTCGGCGTGGGCGTCGGCGAGTGCGTCGCCCAGCGCGGCGCGGGCCGCGGCGTCGACGACGATGAAGCGGTACGGCGTGAGCCGGCAGTGGTCGGGGGCCGACATCGCGGCCGACATCATCGCGCGCAGCTCATGGGGGGCGGGCGCCGGTTCGGCGAGGCCGGCGCAGGATCGGCGTTCGCGCAGCCCGGTCAGCACCGTGTCGGCGGGCCCGGAGACGGGCTCGTCGAGTCCTGCGGCTCCCGGTCCGGTGTCGGCTCCCGGTCCGGTGCCGGCGCTCGGTCCGGTGCCGGCTCTGGGTTCTGTGTCGGCTCTCGTCACGTGTCGTGCTCCGGTCGGTCGGACGAACTCGTGTGCCGCGGGGGTGCGGCAGGGCATCGCGTGTGGTGTCGCGGCTGGTCGCGCCGCGCCCCGGTGCGGTGTCCGGCCTGTGGGCCGAACGAGGCGCCGACCGGGGATGGTGGCCCGGACCGGCACGCGTGTCCGGCTGGGTCCCGCCGGATTGCGTAAGGCTACCCTTAATTCTCGCGGAGTGCGTCACTCCTGCGCGTGGTCACCGGCCGGGCGCGTTCTGTGACCACGTTCGTCCCATCAGTCCCATTGGTCCCACCGGTTTCTCGCCGGTGGCTGTTGCACGAGGAGTTCCGGGTGGTCCGACACCCGTCCGAACGTTCCTTCCGTTACGGGATCGAACACGAGTGCGCGCTCCTGAGCGCCGACGGACACTTCGCAGATTTCACCCGACTGGGTTTCGCCGAGGCGCAGGCCCTCGTCGACGCCCTGCCGGAGGACCCCGGAGATCTCGCCGACCTTCGCGTCGGTGACCAGGGCATCAAACGCAAGCGCTGGTACGTCGAGGGTTTCGAACGCTTCGACGACGACGGCGGCTTCGTCCGCTGCGACCCCAAGGGGATCGAGATCCGCACGCGCATCCACGACACCGTCGACGGTGCCGTCGACGCCCTGCGTGCCGACCAGCGGGCGCTCGACGACGTCGCCGCCCCCGCCGGGTTCACGACGGTCGCGATCGGGTTCAACCCGTTGCGCTCCAGCTATCCCGTCGTCCCGCCCTACAACGACTGGGAGGTCCGCCACCGCACCGGCTCGCCGGAGGAGCGCACCGCGCACCTGCACATGGTCACCTACGGCCCCGACCTCAACCTGTCGTGCGCCGGCATCGGTGTCGACGAGCTGGTCGACGTCGGCGCCAAGCTCACCCACTACAGCCCGTGGCTGGTGCCGCTGTCGTTCTCCTCGCCGTTCCGCGACGGCGTCGTGTGGGGCGGGCTGTCGGCGCGCACCGCGGTCCGGACGGGCGCGCGGCCCGCGGCGATGGTGTTCCTCGACGGCGTGGCCGACCGCGACCGGATGCTCGACACCGACCCGTCGCTGACCCAGCCCGCGCGGCTGCCCGCCGAGGTGGGCCGCATCGAGTTCAAGGCCTTCGACGCCTGCCCCGACCCGCAGCTCTACGGCGAGCTGCTCAGCCTGCTCACCGGCCTGGTCATGGACACCACGCTCGACGGCCGCGCCCTCGTGCCCGACGCGGTGGCCCACCAGCGGGCCGCCGTCGCGGGTCTCGCCGACCCGTGGGTGGCCGAGGGCACGACGGACCTGCTCGCGGCCGCGAGGGCGGCGCTCGCCGGCCGCGACGACGACCTCGCCCGTCTCGACCGTCTCGCCGAACGGGTGGCCGCCCAGCACTGCCCTGCCGTCGACATGCTGGCCTGCTACGCCGCCGGCCACCCCGTGGCGGGCCTGCGCCCCTGACGCCCTCCGACACGAACGAACGGCACAGTCACGCAACTGAGTTGCGCGACTGTGCCGTTCGTTCGGAAAGGACTTGCGCGGCGGGGCCGTTCGTTCGGGAACGGCCGGCGGGGTCAGCTGTAGGAGTGGTCCGCGTCCGGGTACTCGCCGCCGCGCACGTCCGCCGCGTACGCACGAGCCGCGTCGAGCAGGACCGAGCCCATGTCGGCGTAGGGCTTCACGAAGCGCGGCTTGTGCCCGCGGTTCATCCCCGCCATGTCCGACCACACCAGGACCTGCGCGTCGCAGTCGGGCCCGGCGCCGATGCCGATCGTCGGGATCGCGAGCTCGGCGGTCACCCGCTTGGCGACGTCGGCGGGCACCATCTCCAGCACGACGGCGAACGCGCCGGCCTGCTGCAGCGCGAGCGCGTCCTCGATCAGGCGTTCGCCCGCGTCGCCGCGGCCCTGGATGCGGAAGCCGCCCAGCGCGTGCTCGCTCTGCGGGGTGAAGCCGAGGTGGGCCATCACCGGGATGCCGGAGCCGGCGAGTGCGTCGACCTGCGGGGCGAACCGGGCCCCGCCCTCGAGCTTGACCGCGTGCGCGCCGCCCTCCTTCATGAACCGGATGCCCGTCTCCATCGCCTGCGCGGCGGAGACCTGGTAGCTGCCGAAGGGCAGGTCGGCGACGACCAGCGCGTGGGGCGCCCCGCGGACCACCGCCTTCACGAGCGGCATGAGCTCGTCGACGGTGACCGGGATGGTGTTGTCGTAGCCGTAGACGTTGTTGCCGGCGGAGTCGCCGACGAGCAGTACCGGGATACCGGCCTCGTCGAAGATCTCCGCGGAGTAGCGGTCGTAGGCGGTGAGCATCGGCCACCGCTCGCCCCGCTGCTTCATCTCGGCGAGATGGTGCAGGCGCGTGCGCTTGGGCCGGGCCGTGGTGCGGTAGGGCGACTCCTCGGCGGGCTCGCCCGCTCGACCGGTCGCAGGGGTGTGCTCGGCAGCAGACATCGTCGTCCGTCCTCCCTCGAGGCCCGCGTCGCGGGTCCCCGGGTCGTCAGGGGCTGGTGAGCGAAGCGTGACACCGAGGACGTCCCGGGCGCTGCGCCGGGCGACCCAGGTCACAGAGTGACCTGCACCCCGCCGGCGCCGGCGCGTCGTCCGTGCCGCGCGTCCCCTAACCGGGGGACCCGACGGGGCAGTTCGCCCGGGTGGTCACGGCGCGCACCCGCTCGCTGGCATGCTGACACGGTGTCCCCGGTACCCCGTCGCACACTTCGCACGCCCCTCGGGATCCTCGCCGTCCTGCTCGCGGCGGTCCTGACCGCGGCGTGCACCACGTCGACGAGCGGTGCGTCGGCGGAGGCGGCGGCGGGTAGCGACCCGGCGCTGAAGTCGTTCTACGACCAGACGTTGTCGTGGGGCTCGTGCGCCCAGTTCTCCTCCTCGGCCGACGAGGAGAAGACCTTCACCACCCCGGGCCTCGACTGCGCGATGTTGCGCGTCCCGCTCGACTACGCCGACCCGGACGGCAGGACCGCCGACATCGCGGTGTTGCGGCACAAGGCCACCGACCAGGCGAACCGGATCGGCTCGCTGCTGGTGAACCCGGGTGGCCCGGGCGGCTCCGGCATCGAGTTCGCCGCGTCGCTGGGCACCAGCTCGAAGACGCCGGCGGCGGTGCTGGCCCGGTTCGACCTCGTCGGGTTCGACCCGCGCGGCGTCGGCGCGAGCACACCCGCGATCGACTGTCTCGACGACCGGCAGAACGACGCCGAGCGCGCCGACGACGACACCGACCCGTCACCGGCCGGGGTCGCCGGGACGGAGGCGGAGAACAAGCGGTTCGTGCAGGGCTGCGTGTCCAAGACCGGTGTCGACGTGCTGGCCAACGTCGGCACGCGTGACGTCGTGAAGGACATGGACGTGCTGCGCGCGGTACTGGGCGACCGGAAGCTCACCTACGCGGGCTTCTCCTACGGCACCCGGATCGGCTCGACCTACGCCGAGGCGTTCCCGCAGAACGTGCGGGCCCTCGTGCTCGACGGCGCGCTCGACCCGCAGCAGACGACGATCGACCGCACGATCGACCAGAACGCGGGCTTCCAGGGCGCGTTCGACGCTTTCGCGACGTGGTGCGCCGCGCAGACCACGCCGTGCCCGCTGGGCCAGGACCCGGCGAAGGCGACGACGGTGTGGCTGTCGCTGGTCCGTCCGCTGATCGACGACCCGCTGCCCGCCCTCGCCGGCCGCACCCTGGGCTGGAACGACGCGCAGACGGGCATCTCGCAGGCGCTGTACGTGTCGGCGGCCTACCCGATCCTGTCCCGCGGCATCGCCGACCTGGCGCGGGGCAACGGGACGATCCTGCTGCGCCTGGCCGACCTGTACTACGACCGCGACGCCAAGGGGCACTACTCGAACATGCTCGAGGCGTTCACGGCCATCAGCTGCGTCGACGAGCAGCAGATCACCGACCGCGCCCAGATCGACGAGCAGAACCGCAAGGTCGACGAGGTGGCGCCGTTCCGCAGCACGGGCAAGGGCCCGGTCGACGCGCTCGACCCGTGCGCGTTCTGGCCGGTCGAGCCGACGAGCCGGCCGCACGTGCCGCAGGTCGACGGGCTGCCGCCGACGGTCGTCGTCTCCGTCACGGGCGACCCGGCCACCCCGTACCAGGCCGGCGTCGACCTCGCGACGGCGCTGGGCGGGCGGCTGATCAAGGTCGACGGCGAGCAGCACACGGCGTCGTTGCAGGGCAACGCGTGCGTCGACGACGCGGTCACGGCGTACCTGACCGACCTGACGTTGCCCGCCGAAGGGCTGGAGTGCAGGCTGTCGTGACCGTCCGCCGATGCTGTCGGCGTGATGTCGCCGGGACCCACCGGCGTCGAAACATTCCCGTAACAGCCCGTTCCTAGGCTCGGTGACCATGGATCGTCAGCAGGAGTTCGTGCTCCGCACGCTCGAGGAACGCGACATCCGCTTCGTGCGGCTGTGGTTCACCGACGTGCTCGGCTACCTCAAGTCGGTGGCGGTCGCACCGGCCGAGCTCGAGGGCGCGTTCGCCGAGGGCATCGGCTTCGACGGCTCCGCGATCGAGGGCTTCGCCCGGATCTACGAGTCCGACATGGTGGCCCGCCCCGATCCCTCGACGTTCCAGGTCCTGCCGTGGGAGACCGCGAGCGGCGAGCACTACTCGGCGCGCATGTTCTGCGACATCGCGATGCCCGACGGCTCGCCGTCGTGGGCCGATCCGCGGCACGTGCTGCGCCGGGCGCTGTCGAAGGCGGGCGAGGCCGGGTTCACCTGCTACGTCCACCCGGAGATCGAGTTCTACCTGCTGCGCGACCTGCCGTCGGACGGGTCGCCCCCCGTCGCCGCCGACAACGGCGGCTACTTCGACCAGGCCTCCCACGACGTGGCGCCGCACTTCCGGCGCAACGCGATCGAGACGCTGGAGTCGATGGGCATCTCCGTCGAGTTCAGCCACCACGAGGGCGGGCCCGGCCAGCAGGAGATCGACCTGCGCTACGCCGACGCGCTGACGATGGCCGACAACATCATGACGTTCCGCTACGTCGTGAAGGAGGTCGCGCTCATGCAGGGCGTGCGGGCGTCGTTCATGCCCAAGCCGTTCTCCGACCATCCGGGCTCGGCGATGCACACCCACTTCTCGCTGTTCGAGGGCGACCGCAACGCCTTCCACGACCCGGACGACCCCTACGAGCTGTCCGCGACCGGCAAGGCGTTCGTCGCCGGGGTGCTGCGGCACGCCCGCGAGATGAGCGCGGTGACCAACCAGTTCGTGAACTCCTACAAGCGGCTCATCACCGGTGGCGAGGCGCCGACGGCCGTGTCGTGGGGCCACGCGAACCGGTCGGCGCTGGTGCGGGTGCCGATGTACTCGCCGGGCAAGCAGTCGACGCGGCGGGTGGAGATCCGCAGCCTCGACAGTGCGTGCAACCCGTACCTGGCGTTCGCGGTGATCCTCGGGGCCGGGCTGCGGGGTGTGCAGAAGGGCTACGAGCTGCCCCCGCCCACCGAGGACGACGTCTGGTCGCTGACGGAGACCGAGCGCCGCGCGATGGGCTACGAGATGTTGCCGCAGAACCTCACCGAGGCGCTGTCGGCGATGGAGCACTCGGAGCTGGTCGCGGAGGTCCTGGGCGAGCACGTGTTCGACTTCTTCCTGCGCAACAAGCGTCAGGAGTGGGACGGGTACCGCCGCCAGGTCACGCCCTACGAGCTGGCGACGTACCTGCCGATCCTCTGACGCAATTCGATGGCCCCGGCCGCTGCGGCCGGGCACCATCGCGTCGTGGACGTCCGGCTCTACGACACCGATGACCGCGGGACCGAGCGGTGGGGCCGCCTCGCGCTGCCCCTGCTCTCGGCGGACCCGCATGCCAACACCGTCGCCCTCACGGCGCTGGCCGAGGTCGCGGGCGGCGGCCTCGGCGTCGACACGCTGCTGACCGTGCACGACGGCGGCGACCGCGTCGTCGGTGCCGCGCTGCGGTTCGCCGGGTTCGCGCTGCTCGTGTCGGGCCTGCCGCCGGAGGCGGCCGCGGCGGTCGCCGACGCGCTCGGCGACATCCCGATGGCAGACCGCGGCCTGTTCGGCGCCGCACCCGCCGCCGACGCCTTGGCCGCGGCCCGCAGCGCCCGCACGGGCGAGGTCCCGATGACCGACGTCGACATGCGGCTGTGGGTCCTCGGCGGTCTCGTCGGGCCCGGTGGCGTCCCCGGTGCGGCGCGGGCCGCCGTCGAGGACGACGGGCCGATGCTCGCGCAGTGGCTGCGCGCCTTCGCCGCCGACGTCGCCGTCGACCACCCCGGGCGCCCCGACCCCGACGGCGACGGGGCGCCCGCGACCGGCCCGGACCCGGCGACGCTCGTCGCGGAGCACCGGGCGGTGGGACGCGACGTCGTGGTGTGGGAGGACGCGGGGACGCCGGTGGCGTTCGCCGTCGGCAGGAGAGCGGCGGCGGGTGCCGCGCGGATCGGCCCCGTCTACACCCCGCCCGAGCACCGTGGCCACGGCTACGCGTCGGCGGTCACCGCGGCGGCGACCGCCCGGGCACTCGCCGCGGGCGCGCGCGACGTCGTCCTGTTCACCGACGTCGCCGCCGACGTCCCCAACCGGATCTACGCCCGCATCGGCTACCAGCCCGCCGGGCTGCACCGTGAGGTACGGCTGGTCCCGGCGCACGCGCAGGCGCGATAGGGCAGGATCGGCGATCGTGGCGGATCGCAGCGGCGGCACCTCGCCGGCCCGGCTCGGGCTCGTCGAGCCCTGGACGACCCCGACGCTGGAGAAGCTCGGCTGGTGGTCCGACGACGGACCCGTCGCCGGGGCCGAGGAGATCATGTGGGCGTTGGCCCGCAGCCCCGATCCGCACCTCGCGCTGCGGACCGTCGAACGCCTCGCCGAGGCCGCGACCGACTGGCCGACCATCGACGCCGAGCTGCGCACCGACGTGGGGCTGCGGGCGCGGCTGTTCGCGTTGACGGGGTCGTCGACGGCGCTGGGGGACCACCTCGTCGCCCATCCCGACCGGTGGCTGCTGCTCGCCGACACCCCGGACCGGCACGACCCGCCACCGGACCTGGCGCGGCGCACCGCGAACCTGTTGCGTGCCGTGGGCGCCGACCCGGGCGCGGCGCCCGCCGGCGCCCCCGGCGGGTCGGCCGCCACCCTGACCGGGGGCGAGGCCGTCACCGCGCTGCGCACCGCCTACCGCGACGAGCTGCTCGGACTGGCCGCCGCGGACCTGGCCGCGGTCGGGGACGCGTCGCTGCCCGTCATGGAGGTCGACGACGTCGCGGCCCAGCTCGCCGACCTCGCGCTCGCGGCCCTGCACGCCGCGCTCGCGGTCGCCGTCGCCGAGAACGCCCCCGAACCGGACGCGCGGCTCGCCGTCATCGCGATGGGCAAGACGGGCGGCTACGAGCTGAACTACGTCTCCGACGTCGACGTCCTGTTCGTCGCCGAACCCGCGGACGCCACGGCGACCCGCATCGCGAGCCGGATGATGCGCGTCGCCGGTGAGGCCTGCTTCGAGATCGACGCCAACCTGCGCCCTGAGGGCAAGCAGGGCGCGCTCGTGCGCACCCTGGACGGCCACGCCTCCTACTACCGGCGCTGGGCCAAGACGTGGGAGTTCCAGGCGCTGCTCAAGGCCCGCCCCGCGGCGGGTGATCCCGAGCTGGGCCAGGCCTACCTCGACACCGTCTCGCCCATGGTCTGGAAGGCCGCCGAGCGGGAGGACTTCGTCGGCGACGTGCAGGCGATGCGCCGCCGCGTCGAGGAGCACGTGCGCCCCGACCACGCCGAGCGCGAGCTGAAGCTGGGCCGCGGCGGGCTGCGCGACGTCGAGTTCGCGGTGCAGCTGCTGCAGCTCGTGCACGGCCGCACCGACCCCGAGATCCGGTCACCCTCGACGTTGAAGGCCCTGGACGCGTTGGCGGGCAACGGCTACATCGGCCGTGACGACGGCGCGAACCTCGCCGCCTCCTACCGGTTCCTGCGGCTGCTGGAGCACCGGCTGCAGATGCAGCGCATGCGCCGCACCCACCTGCTGCCCGCCGAGGACGACACCGAGGCGCTGCGCTGGCTCGCCCGCGCGGCGCGGCTGCGCCACGATGGGCGCCGCGACGTCGTCGGCGTCCTGCTCGACGAGTGGCACCGCAACGCGCGCCGGGTGCGGCGGCTGCACGAGAAGCTGTTCTACCGCCCGCTGCTCGACTCGGTGTCGCGGCTGCCCGCCGACGCCGTCACGATGTCGGCCGACGCCGCCAAGGCCCGGCTGCAGGCACTCGGCTGGGCCTCGCCCGAGGGCGCGCTCAACCACCTGCGCGCGTTGACCGGCGGGGTGTCGCGGGCCGCGCAGATCCAGCACACGCTGCTGCCGGTGCTGCTGGAGGACCTCGCCGACAGCCCCGATCCCGACCGCGGGCTGCTGTCCTACCGCAAGGTCTCCGAGGCGCTCGCGCTCACGCCCTGGTACCTGCGGCTGCTGCGCGACGAAGGTGCCGTCGCGCAACGGCTCATGCGGTTGCTGGGCACGTCGCTGCTGGTGCCCGACCTGCTGGTGCGGGCGCCGGAGGTGCTGCGGCTGCTGGCGCTGCCGGGCGCCGGACGTCCCGACGAGCTCACCCGCGACCCCGCCGACGTCGCCGCCTCCCTGCTGACGACGGTCGGCCGGCAGAACGCGCTCGACCAGGCCGTCGCGTCGGCGCGGTCGCTGCGCCGCCACGAGATGCTGCGCGTGGCCTGCGCCGACCTGCTCGGCCTGCTGCCGGTCGGGGACGTGTGCGACGCGTTGTCGTCGGTGTGGTGCGCCGTGCTCTCCGCGACGGTCGACGCCGCGGTCAAGCAGCACACCGCCCAGGCCCCCGCGCCCGCCCGGATCGCCGTGATCGGCATGGGCCGCCTCGGCGGCGCCGAGCTGGGCTACGGCAGCGACGCCGACGTGTTGTTCGTGTGCGAGGCCCTCGACCCCGGACCCGATGCCGACGCCGCCGCGGTGAAGTGGGCGACGCAGGTCGCCGAGACCGTGCGGCGCAGCCTCGGTTCGGCCAGCCCCGACCCGGCGCTCGTCGTCGACGCCGACCTGCGCCCCGAGGGCCGCCAGGGCGCCCTGGTGCGGACGCTGCGCTCCTACCGCGAGTACTACGCCCGCTGGGCCGAGGTGTGGGAGGCGCAGGCCCTGCTGCGCGCCCGGCCCATCGCCGGCGACCGCGACCTGGGGGAGCGGTTCGTCGACATGATCGACCCCATCCGCTACCCGGCCGACGGCCTGCCCACCGCCGCCGTCACGGAGATCCGGCGGATCAAGGCCCGGGTCGACGACGAGCGGCTGCCCCGGGGCGCCGACCGCAGCACGCACACCAAGCTCGGCCACGGCGGCCTCGCCGACGTCGAGTGGACGGTGCAGCTGCTGCAGCTCCAGCACGCCGGGGACGTCCCCGAGCTGCGGACCACGTCGACGCTCGGTGGGCTGCGTGAGGCCGCCGCCGCGGGCCTGCTCTCCGCCGACGACGCCGCCGAGCTCACCAGCGGCTGGACCATGGCCACCCGGGCCCGTAACGCCGTCATGCTGGTCAAGGGCAAGCCGGGCGACCAGCTGCCCCGGTCCGGGCGGGAGCTCGCCGCCGTCGCCAGCGCACTGGGCTACCCGCCCGGCGGTGACCCCGGTGTGTTCCTCGACGACTACCGCCGGACCACCCGTCGCGCCCGCGCCGTCGTCGAACGGGTCTTCTACGGCTGGTGACGCGGCTCCGCTGCCGGCCGGCCGCGCCCGGTCGGGCCGCCGCCGGCCGGCCGACGAACCGCGCGCAACCTCACTGCTGGTCCAGCGCCGCCGACGAACAGTGAGGTTGCGCGCGACGTCGCGGCGCCGCGGTCAGCAGTTGCAGTCGCAGCAGTCGCAACAGTCACACGAGCAGTCCCCGCAGTCGGAGCACCCGTCGCAACAGTCGCAACAGTCGCAGTTGTGGCACAGGCCCTGCCGCGGCCGGCCGGACCACGGACCGGGGAACTCGTCGGCACAGCACACCTGGCAGGTGCAGAACAGCCCGATCGCGGCGGCGCAGCCCGCGAGCAGGCCGCGACGGTTGCCGAACCTGCTGCGGTCGCCGGGCTCGTCGGGGCCGTCGCGGTGCTTGGTGAGGTCGACCTTGTCGGGGTCGGTGCCCGGCCCGCCGCCCGCGTGCGCGAACGCGTGCCCGACCGCCCGGTCGAGCTCGTGGACCAGCAGGCGGTGGGTGAGCCGCGGCCGCCGCGCCCACTCGACGTCGTCGAGGGCGAGCCGCACACCCAGCACGGCGTCGTCGGCCAGCCGCCGCGCCGTCACCAGATCGGTCCCGGTGGCGGTCAACGGGTTCCAGGCGCCGACGGCGTCGTCGTCGGCCTTGTCGGACACCGCGTCGAGCAGGTGCGCGAGCCGGCCGAACAGGCGCCCCGCCTCCGCGAGCGGCGCGACGTTGCCCGGCCGGTCGGCCAGGATCGCGGTGTGCGCGAACGCCGCACCCGTCGCCGTCTCGGTCGGCTCCGTCGCGGCCAGCAGCCCCGCCGCACCCCGACCGGCCGACAGCTCCGCGGCGGGCTGGCGGGCGACCGCGTCGAGCAGCACCCCCGCGTCGAACCCGAGCGCGACCGACCCGCTGCGCGCCTGACCCGCCCAGCGCCGCGACAGCGCCGTGGCCGCCCGCGCCACCGGGCGCCGGGCCATCGCACCGTCGCCGTCGGCCGCGTGGTCGGCGAGCTTCGCCGACGCCAGCACCAGCGACACCGCGGCCGCGAGCCGGGCGCCGTCACCGTTCGCGACCCCCGCGGTGCGGAACCCCCGCAGCGGACACGGCCCGGCCGTGCGCCGCCGCGGCTCGGCCGGCGTCTGCGCGTCGACCAGGACCGAGATGATCAGCCCGTCGTAGTTGGTGACGGTGCGCGCCAGCTGCCCGTGCTCGTCGCGCAGGGCGAGGCACAGCCCGCACAGATGACCCGTCCAGTCCGCCTTCAGCCCACCGGGGAGGCTGTGCCGGCACGGCCGCAAGATCCCGAACACCGGCGCAGCATAAGCAGCGGCGGTCTCGCACGACCGACGGTGCGCCGACCGGTACGAGCGTCGCGCCGGGCCGGGGTTACCGTGCGGGACGTGCCGACCCTCGGGAACTCCCTCGCCTTCATGCTCGGTGCGCTCGTGCTCGTGGTCATCCCCGGGCCCAGCGTGCTGTTCATCGTCGGCCGCGCGCTCGCGCACGGACGCCGCGCCGCACTGCTCTCCGTGGCCGGCAACGGCACCGGGGTCGCCGTCCTCGTGGTGGCGGTGGCGTTCGGGGCGGGCGAGATCGCCGAACGGTCCGTCGTCGCCTACACCGTCCTCAAGCTGGCCGGGGCGGCCTACCTGATCTACCTCGGTGTGAAGACGTGGCGCTCCCGTGGCGACGTCATGGCCGCGATGACCGGCACCGGCGGGGGAGCGGAGGCCGCCGCGCACCGACGTGTGTTCCTGCAGGGCGTGATCGTCGGGATCACCAACCCGAAGGCGATCGTCCTGCTCGCCGCGGTGCTGCCGCAGTTCACCGATCCCGCCGCGGGCAGCCCCGCGACGCAGATGCTGGTCCTGGGCCTGGGGTTCGTGCTGCTGGCGGCCGTCTGCGACAGCGTCTGGGGCCTGGTCGCCGGCGCCGCCCGGACCTGGCTCGCGACCTCACCCGCCAGGATGCGCCGGCTCGGCGGAACCGGCGGCGTCCTGATGATCCTGATGGGCGCCGGGCTCGCGATCAGCGGCCGCAAGGACTGAGCCCCTCGGCGCCGGGTTCGACGTCAGGCCGGGTCTCGCGGCGTCGGTGGTCGTCCTGCGGGCCGTCCGGCTCAGGCCCCGCCGATCGCGCCGCCGCCGCCCTGGGCCTGCGCGGCCGCGACCTCGCCTTCGGCGCGGGCCTTTTCCCCGGGGTCGATGTCGCCACCACGCGGGGAGCGCCGGCTCCGACGCTCGAGCAGGTACGCGACCCCCGACAGGATCAGGCACAGGATGATGTAGATGACCGCGATGACCATGGCGACCTGCAGGATCGGCGCGCCGAGCTGGCCCTGGCTGCCCAGGAAGCGTGCCTGGTAGAGCAGCTCCGGGTACAGGATGATGAAGCCCAGCGCGGTGTCCTTGAGGACGACGACGAGCTGGCTGACGATCGTCGGCAGCATCGCGCGCAGCGACTGCGGGAGCAGCACGTTCGTCATGACCTGCGTCTTGCGCAGGCCCAGCGCGTACGCGGCCTCGCTCTGCCCGCGGGGCAGCGCCCGCACACCGGCCCGGAAGATCTCGGCGAGCACCGAGCCGTTGTAGAGCATCAGGCCGAGCACCAGCGACCAGTACGTCGACAGGTTCAGGCCGAGGGTCTGCGAGACGCCGAAGTACAGGATGAAGATCAGGATCAGCAGCGGGACCGCGCGGAAGAACTCGACGATCGCCGTCGACGGGCCACGCAGCCAGGCATGTTCGGAGAGCCGGCCGGCGGCGAACAGCGCGCCGAACGCGAGCGACAGCACGGCGGCGGCCGCGAACGCGCTCAGCGTGTTCAGCAGGGCCTCGACGAGCAGGACCTGGATCGCCTTGAACTGGATCCATTCCCACAGCCGCGGGTCGAACTGGCCCGTCGCCGCGAGCCGGTAGACCACGAACGCGAGGATGCCGAGCACGACGAGCGTGCCGACGACGCCGATGATGCCGTTGCGGACCCGGGCGCGGGGGCCGGGGACGTCGTAGAGGACCGAGGTCACTTCGCCACGCTCCAACGGCGGTCGAGGTTGCGCTGCAGCAACGTCAGCGGGACGACGAGGATCAGGAAGCCCAGGGCGATCCACAGCAGGCCGACGAGGACGTTGTAGCCGTTCTCCGACAGCTCCTGGTAGATGCCGCCCGCCTGGAACACCGAGAAGCCCGAGGCGATCGTGGTGTTCTTCAGCAGCGCGATCTGGACGTTGGTCAGCGGGGGGACGACGGCGCGGACGGCCTGGGGCATGACGATCGTCGTCAGGGTCTGGCCGAAGCCGAACCCGAGCGCCCGTGACGCCTCGGCCTGGCCGACGGGGACGGTGTTGATGCCCGACCGGATCACCTCGCACACGAACGCGGCCGTGTAGAGGATCAGGCCGATGCAGGCCCGGGTGAAGAACGAGAGGTCGACGATCTCGAGGCGCGGGTAGGCGAACGCGAAGAAGAAGAGGATCAGCGTGAGCGGGGTGTTCCGGATCAGGTTCACGTAGATCGTGCCGAAGGCCCGCAGGATCGGCACCGGGCTGACCCGCATCCCGGCCACGACCGCGCCCAGGACCAGCGAGCCGACCGCGGCGATCAGGAACAGCTCGATCGTGCCGAGGAAGGCGCGGCCGTACAGGTCCAGGTTGTCGAGCAGGACGTTCATCGACGCATCGGCTCCTCACGCCGGAGGTGGGGCCGGACCGCGTGTGCGGTCCGGCCCCACCGGTGTCCGATCAGTAGCGCTGCAGCGGCGGCGGCGAGCCGGCGGAACCGGACTTGCCGAGCGTGGAGTCGTAGATCTTCTGCCACGTGCCGTCGTCGTAGGACGCCTGCAGGATGTCGTTGATCTTGCCGCGCAGGGCGGCATCGTCCTTGTTGAGGCCGATGCCGTAGGGCTCGGTCGAGAACGTGTCGCCGACGACCTTCAGCTTGTCGGGCTGCTGCGAGGCGTAGCCCTTGAGGATCGCGTCGTCGGTGGTGACCGCGTCGACCTGGTTGGCCAGCAGCTGGTCGACGCACTGGGTGTAGGTCTGGAACTCGACGATGTTGCCGGGCTCGGTCAGACCCTGGTCGCGCACCCGCTGGATCGGCGTCGAGCCGGTCACGGAGCAGACCTTCTTGCCCTTGAGGGTGTCCTTGCCGGTGATCGCGGTCTCGTCGGAGCGGACGAGGATGCCCTGGCCGGCGATGAAGTACGGGCCGGCGAACGACACGCGCTGCTTGCGGTTGTCGTTGATCGTGTAGGTGCCGACGTAGTAGTCGACCTCGCCGCGGGAGATCGTGTCCTCACGGGCGGCCGACGGGACCGTCTTGTAGTCGATCTTGTCGGCGCCGAACCCGAGCTGGGCGGCGACGAGCCGGGCGATCTCGATGTCGAAGCCGGAGTACTGGCCGGTCGTCGCGTCCTTGAACCCGAGGCCGGGCTGGTCGTCCTTGACGCCGATGACGACGCGGCCACGCTGCTGCATGGCGGCGAAGGTCGTCGAACCGGGCACCTGGACGTCGGCGACGGCTTCCTGGGTGACGCCGGAGCCCTCGCTGCCGGGTGACCCCTCCTTCCCACATGCTGTCAGTGCCAGGGCGGTGGCCATCAGGCCGACCACCAGGGTGCGCAACTTCATCGGATCTCCGTCTCGGTCGGGACGTCGGGCTGTCGTACGGTGCGGCGCTCTCGCCGCGGCGCTGGTGGGGCGGCGCTGGTGGGGCAGCCGCTCAGTGGGTGAGGATCTTGCCGAGGAAGTCCTTGGCCCGGTCCGACTTCGGTGCGGTGAAGAAGGTGTCGGGTGTGGCGTCCTCGACGATCTCGCCGTCGGCCATGAACACGACACGGTTGGCGGCGCGGCGGGCGAAGCCCATCTCGTGGGTGACCACGAGCATGGTCATGCCCTCCTTGGCCAGCCCGGTCATGACGTCGAGGACCTCGTTGACCATCTCCGGGTCGAGCGCGGAGGTCGGCTCGTCGAACAGCATGACCTTCGGCTTCATCGCGAGGGCCCGGGCGATCGCGGCGCGCTGCTGCTGGCCGCCGGAGAGCTGGGCGGGGTACTTGTCGCGCTGGTTGGCGATGCCGACCCGCTCGAGCAGCGCGATCCCGTTCTTCTCGGCCTCGGCCTTACCCGTCCTGCGCACCTTCAGCGGCGCGAGCGTGACGTTCTCGAGGATCGTCTTGTGCGCGAACAGGTTGAAACTCTGGAAGACCATGCCGACGTCGGCGCGCAGCCGCGCGAGCTCCTTGCCCTCCGCGGGCAGGGTCTTCCCGTCGATCTCGATGACGCCGCTGTCGATCGGCTCGAGCCGGTTGATCGTGCGGCACAACGTCGACTTGCCCGAGCCCGACGGGCCGAGCACCACGACGACCTGCCCCTGGGGCACCTCGAGATTGATGTCGCGCAGGACGTGCAGCTCGCCGAAGTGCTTGTCGACGCCCGCCATCCGGACCATCGGCGTGGTTTCGCTCACAGGTGAACCTCCGGGCATGGCGGGACGCTAGGGCGATCCGGACACCCGAGTCCACCACCTTGGGCAACCTTTAGGGTTGCAGGCTCATAACGCTCTCGGTTTCGGAGCGCTCCCGGGGAAGGCTCGCGGCGTGCACATCCTGCTGGTCGAGGACGACGACCGCGTCGCTGCCGCGCTGCGACCGGCGCTGCACCGACACGGAATGACCACCACACGCCTCGCGCGGGGGCGCGGCGCGGTCGACCACCTTCCCGGTGTCGACGTCGTGCTGCTCGACCTCGGGCTGCCCGACGTCGACGGCGTCGACGTCTGCCGGGCCATCCGGCAGGTGTCGGACGTGCCGGTGATCGTGGTGTCGGCCCGCGGCGAGGTCGACGACCGCATTCTCGGCCTGCACTCCGGCGCCGACGACTACCTCGTGAAGCCCTACGACATCGGCGAGCTCGTCGCCCGCGTGCACGCCGTCTGCCGGCGCCGCGGCGCCACCGCCACCGCGGGGCCGGCCGGGGGCGAGGTCGTCGTCGAGGGCGTACGCGTCGACCTCGACCGGCACGTCGTCACCGTCGACGACACCGAGGTGTCGTTGACGCGCAAGGAGTTCCAGGTGCTGGCGCTGCTCGCGGCGGCCGGCGGCACCGTGTGCACGCGCAGCCGGATCGTCGCCGAGGTGTGGGGCCGCAGCTGGCCCGGCGCCAACCGCACGCTCGACGTGCACGTCGCCACCCTGCGCACGAAGCTCGGACGGGCCGATCTCGTCCAGACCGTCCGCGGCGTCGGCTACCGGCTCGGCGTCCCCGCCCCGACCGCCGAGTAGCCGCGGTGCGCAGCAGGCTGCTGGTCACGGTCCTGGTCCTGATGGGACTGCTCGCCGCGGGCCTCGGCGTGCCCCTCGCGCTGGCCGACACCCGCTCGGCCCAGCAGGAGCTGTTCACCGACCGGCTCACCGACACGATCTTCTTCGCCTCCATCGCGCAGCGCCCCATCACCGAGGCCGACGCCTCCGGGCTGGCCGCGGAGCTGGCCCGCTACCAGGAGGTCTACGGCGTCCAGGTGGCCGTGCTCGACCGCACCCGGCGGCTGCTGGCCTCGTCGGGCGGCGCCCTCGACCTCGACGAGAACGGCCGCGAACGCGTCGGGCTCGCGCTGGCCAACCGCCGCTCCGAGCCCTACCCGTACCTGCTGCCGTGGGACGAGCGGCCCGTCGTGCTCGCCGAACCCGTCCTCGTCGACGGAGAGGTGCGCGGGGCGGCCGTGACGGTCTCGCCGACCGGGGCGCTGCGGGCGCAGGAGCTGCGGGTCTGGGGCATCGTCGCCGGCGCGTTCCTGCTGGCGCTGGTCGCCGGGACGCTGGTGGCGCTGCCCGTCGTCCGCTGGATCCTGCGGCCGGTCCGGCGCCTCGACGAGGGCACCCACCGCGTCGCCGGGGCGGTACTGGCGGGCAAGCCCGCCGACCCCGTCGCCGACGGGTCCGGCCCCCCCGAGCTGCGCCGGCTCACCACGTCGTTCGACGAGATGGCCGAGACCGTCATCCAGGCCCTGTCGGCGCAGCGGGCGTTCGTCGCCGACGCGAGCCACCAGCTGCGCAACCCCCTGACGGCGCTGCGGCTGCGGCTGTCCAACCTCGACGGGCACGTCGCCGGCCCGGCCGCCGAGGACCACGTCGCGGCCATGGAGGAGACCGAGCGGCTCTCCGCGGTGCTCGACGGGCTGCTCGCCCTCGCCCGGGCGGAGCGGGTGTCGGTCAGCGAGACCGTCGACGTCGACACCGCCGTCGACGACCGGGTCGACGCCTGGCGCCCGCTCGCCGAACACACCGGCCTCGCGTTGCGCCGCACCGGCTCCCGCGGTCTGGCCGCACGCGCCCCGGTCGGCGGCATCGAGACCGTCCTCGACGCGCTGCTCGACAACGCCGTCAAGTTCACCCCGCCCGGAGGGCGGATCGACGTGGCCGTCCTCGGGATCGACGGGGCCGTCGAGATCGGGGTGCGCGACACCGGCCCCGGCATCGCCGCCGACGACCTCGACCGCGCCACCGACCGCTTCTGGCGGGCCCCGGACCAGAGCAACGTCGAGGGCTCCGGGCTCGGCCTCGCGATCGCGGCGCGGACCGCGGAGCTGGCCGGGGGCACGCTGCGGCTGGAGTCGCCGTCCGACGGGGGTCTGCGGGTCGTGGCGAGCCTCCCGGGCCCGGAACCCGCCCCGTCCGCGCAGGCTCCGTCCTGAACGAACGGCACAGTCGCGCAACTCAGTTGCGCGACTGTGCCGTTCGTTCGCGTGTGCGGCGGCCGCCGGCGGAGAGCCGCGCTCAGAGGGCCTTCGTCGAGCGGTAGAAGCGTTCCGCGCCCGGATGCAGCGGGACGGGCTGGGTGCCGATGGCGGCGCGGGCGTCGATCGTCAACGCTGCCGCGCTCGCCGCCGCCAGCCGCGGCTGCTCGGCGAACAGGCCGTCGACCAGCGCGGCGGCGACGTCGTCGGGCATCGCCGCCGGCACCACCAGCACGTTGCGCACCAACAGGGTCGTGATCGGGTCGGGGATGCCGTAGGTCTGCGCGGGGACGGTCCCCGTCGAGTAGACGGGGTAGGCGCCGCGAACCCGGGGCAGCACGTCGTGCAGGTCCAGCAGCCGTACCGGGACGGTCGTGGCGAGCGTGGCCACCCCGACCGTCGGCACCCCGCCCGACCAGAAGAACGCGTCGATCCCGTCGTCGCGCATCGCGGCGACGGAGTCGTTGATGCCCAGCGTCGCGGGCTGCACGTCGCGGTCCGGGTCGAGGCCCGCGCCGCGCAGCAGACGTTGCGCGATCGGCGTGACGCCCGAGTTCTCGGCGCCGATCGACACCCGCGCACCTCGCAGGTCGGCGAGCGCCCGGTACGGCGAGTCGGCCCGGACCACGACCTGCGTCGCGTCGTCGTAGATCCGGGCCAGCGCCCGGGGTGAGCGTGGCCCGGTCGGCGTGGCGGCCAGTGCGTCGGCGGCCGTGTCGATCTGGGAGAACGCGACGTCGGCGCGGCCGCCCGCGAGCAGCGCCAGGTTCTGCCCCGACCCCTCGGTGGAGAGCACCTCGGGCCGTACGGCCAGGCTCAGGTGGTCGCGCCACACGTCGGCCAGCGCCCCGCCGAGTGTGTAGTAGACGCCTTGCGTCGCACCGGCGGCGACGGTCAGCCGCACGTCCGCCCAGGCGGAGGTGCAGGCCGAGAGCACCGCCGCGAGCCCCAGCGCCCCCGAGACACGCAGGAACCCCCGGCGGTCGACGGTGTCCGCAGTGTCCGCCACCGGCGCATCCTCTCCCGACCCGGTGCCGCGGGTCGACCCCTGCCGGTGCGCCGCGTCCGCCGCGGACGGCATACCCTCGGGCCGTGACCCGCAGCTACACCATTCGCACCTACGGGTGCCAGATGAACGTGCACGACTCCGAGCGGATGGCGGGTCTGCTGGAGTCGGCCGGGTACGTGCGCGCCGACGAGTCCGACGAGGCCGACGTCGTCGTGTTCAACACCTGCGCCGTCCGCGAGAACGCCGACAACAAGCTCTACGGCAACCTCGGCCACCTCGCGCCGCGCAAGGCCGCGAAGCCCGGCATGCAGATCGCCGTCGGCGGCTGCCTGGCGCAGAAGGACCGCGACACGATCGTCGCCAAGGCGCCGTGGGTCGACGTGGTGTTCGGCACCCACAACGTCGGCGCCCTGCCCACCCTGCTGGAGCGGGCGCGGCACAACGAGCGCGCCGAGGTCGAGATCCGCGAGTCCCTCGAGGTCTTCCCGTCGACGCTCCCGGCGCGCCGCGAGTCCGCCTACGCCGGCTGGGTGTCGATCTCGGTGGGCTGCAACAACACCTGCACGTTCTGCATCGTGCCGTCGTTGCGCGGCAAGGAACGCGACCGCCGCCCCGGCGACGTCCTCGCCGAGGTCTCCGCCCTGGCCGCCGACGGCGTGCTCGAGGTGACCCTGCTGGGCCAGAACGTCAACGCCTACGGCGTCGAGTTCGGCGACCGCGAGGCGTTCTCGAAGCTGTTGCGCGCCTGTGGCGACGTCGACGGCCTCGAACGCGTCCGGTTCACCTCGCCGCACCCGCGCGAGTTCTCCTCCGACGTCATCGCCGCGATGGCCGAGACGCCCAACGTGTGCCCGCAGCTGCACATGCCGCTGCAGTCCGGCTCCGACCGCGTCCTGCGCGAGATGCGCCGCTCCTACCGGTCCTCGCGGTTCCTCTCCATCATCGACGAGGTGCGCGCGTCCATCCCCGACGCCGCCATCAGCACCGACATCATCGTCGGATTCCCGGGCGAGACCGAGGAGGACTTCCAGGCGACCCTCGACGTCGTCGAGCGCGCCCGGTTCGCCCAGGCCTTCACCTTCCAGTACTCGCAGCGCCCCGGGACCCCCGCCGCCACGCTGCCCGACCAGCTGCCCAAGAAGGTCGTCCAGGAGCGCTACATGCGCCTGGTCGAGCTGCAGGAACGGATCTCCTGGGAACAGAACCGGGCCGTCGAGGGCCGCGAGGTCGAGGTGCTCGTGTCCACCGGCGAGGGCCGCAAGGACGCCGAGACCCGCCGGATGTCCGGCCGGGCCCGTGACGGGCGGCTCGTACACTTCGCCCCCGGCGACGCCCCGGTCCGCCCGGGCGACGTCGTCACCGTGACCATCGGTTACGGCGCCCCGCACCACCTCGTCGCCGACGACGGGCTGCTCTCGCACCGGCGCACCCGCGCGGGCGACGCGTTCGAGGCCGGCACCCGTCCCGGCGGCGCCCCGACGGGTCTCGGCCTGCCCGGCTTCGGCGCGCCCGCCCCGGTGCCGGCGGCCGCAGGATGCGACGGGAACTGATGGCCGACGAGCGTGAGGAGAACGGCATGACCGAGGGGCTCTCCGAGCTCGACCGCGAGCTGCGCGACGTCGCGCGCCGCGTGGAACGCCGCATCGACCCGGGGGCCACGGCGATGGTCGTCGCCGTCGCGGTCCTCGTGCTCATCGCAGCGTTCCTGCTGCCCTGGATCGGCGACGAACGCGGCTGGGACCTGCTCGTCGGCGAGGGCGCCGGCTACGGCATCCTCCCGCGGCTGTTCACCTTCGCCGCGCTGATCTTCGGCGTCGCCGCCTCGGGGGTCGCCCTCGCGACGCGGATCTGGGCGCTCGCCTGGGTGTGCGCCGCCGGCTGCGGCATCTCGACGATCACCGGCGTCTGGGCCGTCTGGTCACGCCAGATCTCGGTGCCGCAGGGTGGGCTCGGCCCGGAGTTCGGCCTGGTCCTGGCCCTCGTCGCGATCGTGGTGCTGGCCGCCACGTGGGCACGCATCGCCCTGCGCCGCTGAGGTTCCGCAGGCGGTTCGCAGGATTGTCGTAGGCCGTCGATAGGGTCGTGCGGACCCGCATCCCGGGTCGCTGAAATCGTGGGAGGACCGTGGCCGAGGAACCCGTGGGCGAGTCGACCGTAGGCCGTGTCGTCGGCACCGAGGACTCCACACCGCTCGAGTTCGCCGTCGCCCTCGCGCCCGGTGCCTACCTGCAGCTCGACGACGTCGTGGCCACCGAACGCGACGTCCCCGGCGTCGGGACGGTCGTCACCAGCGGGGTCGTCACCGAGGTCCGCGCCCGCCACGAAGGCGCCTCCTTCGGCTCCGACGTGTTCCTCATCGCCGACGGCGTCCTGCCCGCGCAGGTGCAGGAGATCGCCGAGGTCATGACCACGCGGGTCGAGCCCGAGTTCTACGTGCCGCCGCGCCCCGGTGAGCTCGTCCGCCGCGCCACCGGCGACGAACGCGCCCGCGCCCTCTACTTCGACCGGATGGAACACCAGGTCGCCGCCGGCGTCGGGCGCGACGGCGAACCCGTCTACGTCAACCTCGAGTTCCTCGACGGCACCCGCGGCGGCCACGTCTCCATCTCCGGCATCTCCGGCGTCGCCACCAAGACCAGCTTCGCGCTGTTCCTGCTGTACTCGCTGTTCACCGGCGGGGCCCTCGGGCGGCGCGCGCTCAACTCCAAGGCGCTCGTGTTCAGCGTCAAGGGCGAGGACCTGCTCTTCCTCGACCGGCCCAACCTCCGCCTCGACGACGACCTGCGCGCCGACTACGCCCGCCTCGGCCTCACCGCCGCCCCCTTCGGCTCCGTCGGGTTCTTCGCCCCACCCATGCCCGACGACCCGTCCGGCCGGCCCCACGTCGTCGGCCGCACCCACGGCATCGCCGCGTTCTGGTGGACCCTCGGCGAGTTCTGCGCCCGCGAACTGCTGCCCTACGTCTTCGCCGACGCCGAGGACGAGCGCAACCAGTACACGATGGTCATCCACCAGGTCGCGTCCCGGCTCAGGCGTGAGGTGTCCGCCGTCGGCGACTCCGGCTCGGTCATGATCGAGGGCCAGGTCCTGCGCACCTACGACGACCTCGTCGAGTTCGTCTCCGACCGGCTCACCGACGAGGACTCCCGCCGCGACTGGGCCGGGCCCGTCACCGGCGTCGGCACCGTCAACGCCTTCCTGCGGCGGCTGCGGTCGAGCCTGAAACCGTTGCGCGGCATCGTCCGCGGCGACCTCGCCGACACCAACGCGCGCCGCGTCACCACCGAGCACAGCCAGCTCACGGTCATCGACCTGCACAACCTGCCCGAACGTGCCCAACGCTTCGTCGTCGGTGTGGTGCTGGCCGCCGAGACCGCCCGCAAGGAACAGGCCGGCCCCGGCGGGCTGCTGTTCACCATGATCGACGAGCTCAACAAGTACGCCCCCCGCGAAGGGTCGAGCCCCATCAAGGAGGTCCTGCTCGACATCGCCGAACGCGGCCGATCGCTCGGGATCATCCTCGTCGGCGCGCAGCAGACGGCCAGCGAGGTGGAGCGGCGGATCGTCTCCAACTCGTCGGTGAAGATCGTCGGACGGCTCGACCCGGCCGAGGCCGGCCGCCCCGAGTACGGCTTCCTGCCGCCCACCCAGCGCGCCCGCGCCGTCCTCGCCAAACCCGGCACGATGTTCGTCTCCCAGCCCGAGATCCCGGTGCCGATCGCCGTCGAGTTCCCCTTCCCGGCCTGGGCGACGCGCGAGTCCGAGTGCGCCGCGCCCGTCGCCGCCCCGCCGGGAGGGTCGGGCAGCAACGGCGGCCGCCCCCGCGACCCCTTCGCCGGCCTCCCCGGCAGCGACGACCCGCCCCCCTTCTGAGCCTCACCGGAGCAGCCATGACCGAGATCGACGGGCTCACCGCCGTCACGTCTCCGCACACCGTCGCCGAGACGGTCGACCGGCTCGCCGCCGCCGTCGAGAAGGCCGGGCTCGCCGTGCTCGCGCGGATCGACCACGCCGCCGCCGCGGCGAAGGTCGGCATGGACCTGCGTCCGACGACGGTGCTGCTCTTCGGCCGCCCCGAGGGCGGCACGCCGCTGATGCAGGAGCGCCAGACCGCGGGCATCGACCTCCCGCTCACGGCGCTGGGCTGGGAGGACGAGGCCGGTCAGGTGTGGCTCGGCTGGAACGAGCCCTCCTGGATCGCCGCGCGCCACGACCTCACGGAGTCGGCGACCGCCGTCGAGGCCCTGGCCCGCGCCCTCGCGACGTTCGCTGCCGCGGCAACCGCTCCCTGACAGACCCCGCTGAGCTCGACGTGGTGTCGGTTCCGCTAGAGCGGCCACCCCACGGACGCGCTGTCGCCCGGCGTTGCGGTCGCGCACAACCGGTGGCGACACACCGAGCCATGTCACGACGACCCGGTGTCTGACACACTGACGATGTGACACACCCTGACGACATGAGCCCGCATGCCGAGGTTGCGGTCAACAACCAGGGCCGGGTGACGATCCCGGCGCAGGTGCGTCGGGCCGCAGGGATCGAGCCCGGCGACTCCGTGGTCGTCCACGTCGAAGACGGCCGCGTCGTGATCGAGACCCGCGCTCGGCTGGCCGCACGAGTCCGCCGCGACATCGCCCGGGACTGGGAGGGCGTCGGGTCGGTGGTCGACGAGCTCGCGACCGAGCGTCGCGCTGCGGCCAGGGCCGAGGCCGCCGGTGACGTCGGGGACGTCGGTGACGTCGGGGACGTCGGTGACGTTGGGGAGGTCGGGGACGTCGGGGAGGTCGGGGACGTCGACGGCGACCCCGAGAACACGCCGGCGGACGAAGCCGAGGACGAAGTCCGGTGACCGAGCTTCCCCCCGCCGGGACGGCAGGTCGGGTGGTCCTGGACGCGTCGGCATTGCTGGCGTGGCTGCGTGACGAGCCGGGCGCCGACATCGTCGGGCCCACCATGGCCGGCGCGGCGGTGAGCGCGGTGAACTGGTCGGAGGTGTGGCAGAAACTGGCCCAGCACGGCATCGACGCCGCCCGCACCCTGCGCCGGGTCCAGGTCCTCGGCGTGATCGTCGAGCCGTTCACCCTCGACGACGCTGCGACCGCAGCCGACTTCTGGGAACGCGGGCGCGAGGCGGGCCTGTCGCTGGGCGACCGCTGCTGTCTCGCTCTCGCCGCGCGGCTCGACCTGCCCGCACTGACCGCCGACGCGGCGTGGACCCGCGTCGACGACGTCGAGGCGTTCGGCGTACCGATCCACCTCATCCGGTAGCTGGCAGACCCCGCCCGCCGCCGCCCGCGCCGTGGTCCTCGAACGGACGCGGCGCCGGACCCGGGAACCGCCTCGACGGCCGCGCGGGGTCCGCCCGGCGGCGATCTTGTCGGGGGTGGCGAATACCGTTCCCGGCGATGCGAATCCTGCACACCGCCGACTGGCACGTCGGCAAGACGTTGAAGGGGCACAGCCGGCTCGACGAGCAGCGGGCGGTGCTGGGCGAGATCATCGGCGTGGCCCGCGAGCAGGAGGTCGACCTGGTCGTCGTGGCGGGCGACCTCTACGACACCGCGGCCCCCAACGCCGCGGCGCAGCAGCTCGTCGTCCAGGCGCTGACGGCGCTGGCCGGGACGGGGGCGAAGGTCGTCGTCATCGGCGGCAACCACGACCACGGCGCCACCCTCGACGCCTACCGGCAGTTCGCGGCCGCGGCGGGGGTGACGATCGTCGGCACGGTGCGCACCAAGGAGCACGGCGGCGTCGTCGAGATGGTGACGCGCGGCGGGGAGAAGGCGAACATCGCGGCGCTGCCGTTCCTGTCGCAGCGCTACGCGGTCCGGGCGGCGGAGCTGGTGGCCAAACTGCCGGCCGAGCACAACGCCGACTACGACCAGCAGCTGCGCGGCATCGTCGGGTCGTTGACCGACGGGTTCGCCACCGACTCGGTCAACCTCGTCGCGGCGCACCTCACGGTGCTGGGCGGCGAGTTCGGCGGGGGTGAGCGGATGGCGCAGTCGATCTTCGAGTACGCCGTCCCGGCGGCGATCTTCCCGGCCGACACGCACTACGTCGCCCTCGGGCACCTCCACCGTCGGCAGAAGCTGGCCGCACCCGCGCCGGTGCACTACTCGGGGTCGCCGCTGGCGGTCGACTTCGGGGAGCAGGCCAACACGAGCGTCGTGTGCCTGGTGGAGGCCACGGCGACGACGCCGGCCCGGGTCACCGACATCCCGATCACGTCGGGCCGGGGGCTGCGCACGGTCACCGGCACCGTCGACGAGCTGGCGGCGCTGCGCGACGCGGTGGGCGAGGACTACCTGCGCGTCACGGTCCGGGAGCCGGCCCGGGCGGGCCTGCGCGAGGACGTCACGGCGCTGCTGCCCAACGCACTGGAGGTGCGGATCGACCCGGAGTTCGCCGCGCAGGTCACGGCGTCGCGGCCGGAGGGCGGGGGGACCGACCGGAACCCGTCGGAGCTGTTCGGGGAGTACTGCCGCGACCGCGCGGTGGCCGATCCGCGGCTCGACGCGCTGTTCGCGCGCCTGCACGACAAGGTCACCAGCGCCGACGCCGGGGGTGCGGGATGAGGCCGGTCCGGCTGGAGCTGAACGGGTTCGCCGCCTTCCGGGAGCCCGCCGTCGTCGACTTCACGGGTGCCGACTACTTCGCGCTCGTCGGCCCGACCGGCGCCGGGAAGTCGACTGTCGTCGACGCGCTGTGCTTCGCGCTCTACGGCTCGGTGCCGCGCTGGGACGACCGGCGCGCCGTCCGGCTGGGCCTGGCGCCGCACGTGTCGCGCGGGGTCGTGCGGCTGGTGTTCGACGTCGGGGGCGAGCGCTACGTCGCGGCGCGGGAGCTGCGGCGGTCGGCGCAGGACAAGGTGACGGTGCGCAGCGCCCGGCTGGAGCTGCTCGCCGATCCGGCGGAGCTCGACGGCGACAGCCGCGTCCTGGCCGCCGACTCGGGGGTGACCCCGGAGGTCGAGCGCCTGCTGGGGCTGCCGTTCGACCAGTTCTGCCAGTGCGTGGTGCTGCCGCAGGGCGCGTTTGCGGAGTTCCTGCACGCCAGGCCGGCCGATCGGCAGAAGATGCTCGTCCGGCTGCTGGGTCTCGACGTCTACGAGGCCATCGCGCGGGAGGCCAACCGGGAGGCGGCGGCCGCGGGGGAGCGGGCCGACGTGCTCGCGGGCCAGCTCGGTGCCTACGACGACGCGACCGCCGACGCCGTGGCCGGTGCGACCGCCCGCGTCGACGCGCTGGGCGCGCTGGCCGACCGGGTCACCGACGCCGCCGAGCGGCTGGGCGAGGCGGCGGCCGCGGTCGTGGCGGCCGAGGCCGCGGTGGCCACGACCGAGCGCGAACGCGTGGTGCTGGCCGCGATCTCCGTCCCGGTGGGGGCCGCGGACGTCGATGCGCGCCGGAAGTCGGCGGCCGAGGCGTCCGCCGCGGCGGCGCGCGTGGTGGCCGACGCCGTCGCCGCCGATGCGGACGCCCGCACGGCCCGCGACGCCGCGCCGGCCCGCGGTCCGCTCGAGCAGGCCCGCCGCGACCATGCCGAGCTCGCCGCCGCCCGCGACGCCAGGCCCGGTGCGGCCGCCGCGCACGACGCCGCGGCCGCCGAGGAGAAGGACGCCGCACGGGCCGCCGCCGACGCCGCCGCCGTGCTGGAGACGGCGCGGGCCGCCCGCGACAGCGCCGCCGCGCGCCTGGACGGGGCCGACCGCGAGCTGGCCCGCCTCGACTCGGAGCGGTCCCAGCTCGCCGCGCTGCGCGTCCCCGACGGGCTCGACCGCCTCGACGGCCGCCGCCGCGCCGCCGACGACGACCTGGCCGCCGCCGCGAAGGCGCTGGAGGAGGCCGAGGCCGCCGACGCCGCGGCGCGCGAGGCCCGGGCCGGGGCACCCGCCCGCGCCGCGCTCGACAAGGCGCTGGCCGACCACACCGCCCTCGATGCCGCGCTCGTCCGGCGGCCCGACCTGGCCGCACGGCACGAGTCCGCCGTTGCGGCCCGTGCCTCGGCGGCGACGGCCCTCGACGCCGCCCGCGACGCTGTCGACGCGGCCCGTGCGACCCGCGACGCGGCCGCCCACGCCGACCGTGCGGGCGCGCTGCGACCGGCACTGCACGTCGGCGACGCGTGCCCGGTGTGCGAGCAGACCGTCACGACCCTGCCGCCCGCCGCCGACGGGACGGCCCTCGCCGCGGCCGACGCCGCCGTGGCGGCCGCCGACGCCGACCTCGACCGGGCCCGCGCCGCCGCCGCCGACGCCGCGGCGGGCGCCGACCGGGCCGCGACCGAGCTGGCCCGGCTCGACACC
>NZ_BJVJ01000032.1 GCF_007989085.1 Pseudonocardia sulfidoxydans NBRC 16205 | reverse complement strand
CCCGCCCGCCGCGCACGCCGCGACGACGGCCACGGGGCGCCGCGCGACCGCGCCGCCGTGCCGGCCCGTACCGACCGCGCCGCCGCGCCGGCCCGCCCTGCCGGTCCCGACCGCGCTCCCGTGCCCGCCCGTGCCGGTGTGTCCACCCGGTCCGACCGTGCGGCGGCACCACGTGCCGCGCGCCGGTCCACAGAACTGCCGGTCGCCGTGGGCGTCCGCCGCGGGGTGGCGGACCCCGCGGTCGACGGGGGACCCACGGCGACCGGCCCCGCCCGCCGCGGCGGGACGGCGACGTTGCGCCGCACCCAGCCCCGTGCCGAGGTCCGTGCCGAGGTCCGTGCCGAGGTCCGTGCTGATGTCCGGGCCGACCTCGACGCCGCGACCCGCCGTCGCCCGGTCCGTCGCCGGTCGCCGGTCCCCGACGCCACCGGGACCCGACGCGCCGAGCGCCGCGCCCGGCCCCGGCTGCCGGTGCGGCGCATCGCCATCGCCGCCGGCGCCGTGACGACCCTGGCCGGCCTGCTGCAGCTCGCCGTGTCCGGGCCCGCGACGCTGGACGACGTCGTCGCGACGCCCTACGGGCTGGCCGCGCTGGCCGGTGTGCTGCTGCCCGCCGCCGCCACCGTCCTGTGGGTGCTCACCGGCTCCCGGGGCGGGCGCGCGCGTGCCGTGGAGCTGCAGCGGATCGCCGTCGTGGCGACGGCGACGGGTCTCGCCGCCGTCGCGGGGCTGGCCGCCCTGCCCACCCCCGCACCGGGCGCGACCCCGGGCGAGCCGCTGCTGCGGGCCGTCGACCTCGGCGGCACCCAGCTCGCCGTCCTCGTCGCGCCGATGCGTCCCGGGCCGAACCTGGTGCAGGTCAGCGGTTCCGGCTACCCCGCCCCCGGCGCGACCCTGGCCGAGGCACCCGCCACGCCCGCCGGACACCACGGCGGCGCGCCGACCGGGCCCGCCGGCCTGACCGTCGACGCCGGGCCCGGCCCGGTCACCGTCACCACGCGGGACGGGGCGACCGGGGGCTGGGCCGTCGTCGACATCTCCGCGGGCACCGAACGGCTCACGCTGCGCGCGGGCCCGCTCGACGCGTCCGTGCCCATCGACGTCGGCTCCACCCCGGGTGCGCCGACCGCGCTCGGCGGGACCGACGGGCCCGAGTGCGCGAGCGCGCTGCTCGGCACGTTCGTCGCCCGCACCGCCGCGGGCGCCGAGGCGCCGATGCCGGCCTGCCCGTCGGACGTGCTCGCCGCGGGCGACGCGGTGTCGCTGCGCGCCATGACGAACTTCGTCGGGGAGCACGGCGTCGCCGCGATCCGGCTGGTGTCCGACGACTCGCCCCGCTCACAGGCGGCCGCGGCCGTCGTGCGCGAGGAGGCCGCCCGCCACCAGGTGCGGCTCGTCGACGAACCGGGCGCCGACGTGGCGCTGGTCGTCGTCGGCGGGTGGGCGCAGGCCGCCGACACGCTGCGCACCGCGACGCGGCTGGCCGTGGCGGAGCCCACCTACGTGGGCGGGACGTTCCTCGCGCCGTGGCTGCTCACGCCGTCGGTGGTGACGCAGGCGCAGTCGTCGGTGCTGCCACTGGAGTTCAGCCCACAGGACGCCGGGCCGCAGCAGTACGCGGCGACGCTCGCGGCGACGTTCCCCGGGGCGGCACCGTCGGCGTCCGGGTACCTGGCCTGGGTCGCCGCGACCCGCTCGCTCACCGACGACCGGCCCCGGCTCTACGGCGCCGCACCCGTCGACGTCCCGATGATGTCCGGCCCCGGCGACATGGCCGACATGGGCCACGGCGCCGTCAACCCCGCGGCGTGGTTCCCCGGCGGAACCGTCGTGCCCGTCACCGGCCCGCTGGCCGGGACGTGAAACCCGAGATCAGGAGCTCCCCATGACCGTCGACGTCCCACCGCAGCGGACCGTCGTCCGTGCGCTGCGGTTCGTCCCCGAGGCCGAGCGGGTCTCGTTCACCCCGGACGCGCCACCGGCCCCGCCCGCCAACAGGGTCGTCGTCGCGATCGGGCTCGTGCTCGCCGTCGCGCTGGTGTGGGTCGTTGCCCGCATCGCCGGGCCGATCATGGCGGGGACCGCGGCGCTGGGCCTCGCGCTGGGTTTCACGCTGTTCCACTCCCGGTTCGGGTTCACCTCGGGTTGGCGCCAGCTCGCGGCCGTCGGCCAGGGCGCGGCGGTGCGCGCGCACATGCTGATGCTCGCGACGGCGACGATCCTGTTCTCGGTCCTGCTCGCGGGCGGGTTCTCACTGGCGGGGACGCCGAAGCCGTCGGTCGCGGCCGTCGGGATCCCGCTGCTGGTGGGGTCGTTCCTGTTCGGGATCGGCATGCAGGTCGGCGGCTCGTGCGCGTCGGGAACACTGTTCGCCGTCGGCAGCGGCCAGACCGCCGTGGTGCTGACGCTGTTCGGTTTCATCGTCGGCTCGGTCCTCGCGGCGTTGACGTTCACCTTCTGGACCGTGACGGTCCCGGCCGGCACCCCGGTCTCGCTGGCGGAGACGTTCGGCTTCCCGGGCGCGGTGGCGTTGTCCCTGCTGGTGATGGCGACGATCGTCGCGATCACCTACGTCGTCGCCCGCCGCCGCACCCCGCCGCCGGTGGAGCGGCCGGCGTCGGCCCGTGGCATCGCGCGCGTGCTGCGCGGCTCGTGGCCGATGTGGGTCGGCGCGATCGTGCTCGCCGTGCTCAACGCCGGCGTGCTGTTCGTCTCCGGCGGCCCCTGGGGGGTGACCTCGGCGTTCGGGCTGTGGGGCGGCAAGGTCCTGTCCGGCCTCGGTGTCGACGTCGCGAGCTGGGCGTACTTCCAGGTCCCCGCCAACGCCAAGGCGCTGCAGGGTTCGGTGTTCGCCGACCGCATCTCCGTCCTCGACTTCGGCGTCATCGTCGGCGCCCTCGTCGCGTCCGCGCTGGGCGGCGCGTTCGTCCTGCACAAGCGGGTGCCGTGGAAGCTCGCGCTCGGCTCCGTCCTCGGCGGCATCGCGATGGGGTACGGCGCCCGCCTCGCCGGCGGCTGCAACATCGGCGCCTACTTCAGCGGCATCGCCTCCATGAGCCTGCACGGCTGGATCTGGGGCGTCGTCGCGCTGGGCGGCACGTTCGTCGGGCTGAAGCTGCGGCCACTGTTCGGCCTCACCAACCCGAAGCCGAGCGACTCGATCTGCTGACGGACTCCCCGTCCGCAGCCACAGGAAGGAACCCACATGTTCGTTCGCAGGATCGCGGCGGTGACCGTCGGGGCCGGTGCGCTCGCGCTGGCCGGCACCGGCGTGGCACACGCCGACGAGGCCGTCCCCGCCGCGCCCGTCGCCGGCGCCGTGCCGCTGCAGGTGCTCCACTTCGCACCGGCCGTCCCCGTGCCTGACCCCACCCTCGGACTGGGCACCGTGCTGCCGCCGGTGTTCGACCTCGTCGGCGGGCTCGGCTGATCCCGGACCCGTCGCAGGGGGATGTGGGGGCCGTCGCGCACGCTGTCGACCGACTCGTGGCGCGACGGCCCCCACACGCCCGTCGCGCCCCTCATACCGACGGGCGCGCGCCGGGGCCGACCGATGAGTCCGGGGCGGCCCCGTCGTCACATGGGCGTGAAGACCGTCGTGTTCGGCGCGGGTCGCCCCGACCTGGCCGCGGCCAGGGTGCACGCGCTGCTGTGTGCGGGGGTCGACGTCGCCTGTGACGTCGGCGCCGTCGTCGCACCCGACGCGCGTGCGGTCGACGCCCTGCTGCGGCTGGTCCTGCACGCCCGCCGGTGCGGGGGCCGGTTGCGGTTCGTCGGCGCGCCGCAGCGGCTCACCGACCTCCTCCTGGCGTGCGGGCTCGACGGCGTCGTCGACATCGAGCCACGCCCGCCGCCGGATCAGCCGAAGAACACCTCGGCCTCGGCGTAGAGAGCGGGATCGACGAGCTTGAGCTGCTTCGTCGCCTCCTGCAGCGGCACCGTCACGATGTCGGTACCGCGCAGCGCCGTCATCTGGCCCCACTTGCCGGCCGCGACCGCGTCGATCGCGTGCAGGCCGAACCGGGTCGCGAGCCAACGGTCGCGCGCGGTCGGGGTGCCGCCGCGCTGCACGTGACCCAGCACCGTGGTGCGGGCCTCCTTGCCGGTGCGCGACTCGATCTCGCGGCCCAGCCAGTCGCCGATGCCGCCCAGGCGGACGTGCCCGAACGCGTCCTTGTCGCCGGTGAGCAGCACCTCTTCGCCGTCCTTGGGCATCGCACCCTCGGAGACGACGATGATCGGCGCGTAGTCGAGCCGGAACCGGCTCTCCACCCACTCACACACCTTGTCGATGTCGAAGCGCACCTCGGGGACGAGGATGGCGTTGGCGCCGCCCGCCATCCCGGAGTGCAGCGCGATCCAGCCGGCGTGGCGGCCCATGACCTCGACGATCAGCGTGCGGTGGTGCGACTCGGCCGTCGTGTGCAGCCGGTCGATCGCCTCCGTCGCGATCGTGACCGCGGTGTCGAAGCCGAACGTGTAGTCGGTGCCCGACAGGTCGTTGTCGATCGTCTTCGGCACGCCGACGACGTTCACGCCCATCTCGTGGAGCTTCGTCGCGACGCCGAGGGTGTCCTCGCCACCGATCGCGATCAGTGCGTCGACCCCGAGGTTCTGCAGGTTCTTCTTGATCTTCGTGACGCCGTCGTCGATGGCGAACGGGTTGGTCCGCGACGAGCCGAGGATGGTGCCGCCGCGGGGGAGCAGCCCCCGCACGGCCGGGATGTCGAGCGGCTTGGTCAGGGCCTCGAGCGGTCCGCGCCAGCCGTCGCGGAACCCGAGGAAGCTGTACCCGTACTCGGGCACGCCGCGGCGCACGATCGCACGGATGACCGCGTTGAGACCGGGGCAGTCGCCGCCGCCGGTCAGGACGCCCACGCGCATTCCGGTGGTTCCTCTCCATCGATGCAGAAGCTTCGCGGGGACGACGCTAGCGGGTGCGGCGACGACGCGTGCGCAAGCCCCTGTGAGTGGCGATAGTCGCTGGAGCGACTATCGCCACTCACGACTCCCACCTCGCAGAACCTGGTTCACACCTCGCCGATCACCTCGTCGACCAGGCCGTACTCGCGGGCCTGCTCGGCGGTGAACCAGCGGTCGCGGTCGGCGTCTGCGGTGATGGTGTCGACGTCGCGTCCGGTGTGGCGGGCGGTCAGCCGCGCGACCTCGCGCTTCATGTCCGCGTAGGCGCCCGCGCGGATCGCGATGTCCGAGTGCGTGCCCCCGAGCCCCGCCGACGGCTGGTGCATCAGCATCCGGCTGTGCGCCAGGGCGTGCCGCTTCCCGGGCGCTCCGGCGGTCACCAGGAACTGCCCCATCGACGCCGCGAACCCCACCGCGTAGGTGGCGACGTCGGGGCTGATCACCTGCATCGTGTCGTAGATGGCCATCCCCGCGGTCACCGAGCCGCCGGGGGAGTTGACGTAGAAGGTGATGTCGGCGACCGGGTCGTCGGCGGCCAGCAGCAGCAGTTGGGCGGTGATGCGGTTGGCGATCGCGTCGTCGACCTCCTTGCCCAGGAACACGATCCGGTCCTCGAGGAGCCGGTCGAACAGGCCGTCGCCACCGGCGCCCGCGCCGGCCCAGCGCAGCACGGCGCCGGAGGTGCCCGGCACGAGCGGCTGCGGCGGGCGCGCCGGCTGTGGGGGGACGGGGAGCGGGACGGGCCGCGTCGGGGGCTCGCCGCTGCCCCTGTGGTCGACACCGAGCGTGCCCGTCACAGCGCGGGGGAGGACATGGAGGACGGTGTCGGTGCTGCGGCGCACAGGATCTCCCGGGGGTCGTGAGTGGCAATGGTCGCTATGGCGACTATTGCCACTCACAGGGCGGGGTGGTGCCCTGTTCGCCAGGAGCCGAGGGTGTTCGCCCGCGGCGGACGGCGTTTCCGCGCCGCCGGGACCGGGTAGTGCGGCGCGTGCCCGAACCCCTGGACGACGCCCACGCCCGCCCCGCCGGCGCCCCCGACGCGCTCGTCGCCGCCGTCGGCAAGCTGTCCGAGGCGCTCGAGACGATCGAACGGGCCCGCGGCGCCCTCTACGACGCCCACCAGCTCATCGGCGGCGCCGACGGGATGCTCGACGACGTCGTCGACGGCCTGCGCGCCACCGGTCACGCCGACTGGGCCGACCGCATCGCGCGCGAGCTCGTCGGCCGCAACGTCCTGCCCGGACGGTGGACGTTCCAGGTGATCGAGGAGTTCGACGACGGCTACTACCGCGCCTGGAAGGACCTCGAACGCGAGGTGCGGGAGGCCACGATGGACGGCCGCCGCCACGTCCACGAGGCCGAGATGAAGCGCGACCGCATCACTCCCGGCGCCCCCGACCAGGAGCCGACACCCTGAGCCGGGCTCAGCCGCAGGTGCTCGCGTCCGGGGTGCCCGAGCCCGCCGACCGCTCGAACGAGATGTGCACGTGGTCGAAGTGGTTCTCGGTCTCGTTGCCGCGGTTCTCCATCCGCTGCCAGCCCGAGCCGTAGTTGATCCGCTGCTTCCAGATCACGTAGCTGATCCCGAGTGCCTCACGGTTGCGCAGCGCGCACTCGGCGATCCGGTCGCCCTCCGCGCCGCGGGTCATGAGGTCGAGCGCCAGGCCGAGCGGATGGTCGGACACCCGGCCGCGCCCGGCGACGCCGATCAGGTCGGGCTCGTCGTACAGACAGGACAGGAACTTCGCCGCCGACGACACCCACGGCTTCACCCGGCCCAGGCCGGACAGGTCGATCGCGCACTCGGCGCGGGCCTGCGCGGCGGCGGCCTTCTGCGCGATCTCGGCCATCCCGACGGCCTTGAGCAGCGACTCCGCGTCGGCCGTGGCGGGCTCGGCCCCGCTCGCCGACGTGGCCGCGACCGGGCTGAACGAGCGCAGCCTGCCGGTCGTCGGGGAGACGACGGGCTGCGCCGCGTCGCCCGCGGTGAGCTGCAGCGCGGCCGTCGAGGCGGTGAGGTCGGGGGCGTCGTTCTCGATGAGCGCGACGAGCGGCAGCGTGACCGCCAGGGTGCTGCCGGCGACGGCGGCGGCCGCGACGGCCTGCGCACGGCCGGTGTGGGACCGGGCGACCCGCTCGGCGGCGCGGCGCGACACCCGGGCGGTGGCCGCGTCCGGAGTGGACGGCGGACCGGACGGCGGGGTGGCCGGCGGCGGGGTGAACGGCGGCGCGGGCGGGTGGGGCGGGACCGGGTGCTGGGGTGTGTGCCGGCCGCGCGGGACCGGGTAAGGGGCGCTCGCCCTCGCGGGCCCGGCGGTGTGCCGGGGACGCGGTGGCGCCGGGCGTTCGAGCAGAGCGACGGAGCCCGCGCCGGCCGGAGCCGAGGGGTGGGGCGGGACGCGGCGCGCCGCAACCGTCACGCCGGCGTGGACCGGCTCGAGGTCACGTCGCGCGCGCCGGCCGCCTGGGGAGCGGTGCCGGGACACGACCTGCCTTCCGACCTCGTCGACCGACCGGACGCCCGGTGGGGAGCCGGGTGGACAGGTGTCCTCGTCCGCGGGGAGCCGATCGCCGTGATCCGGTCGAAACCTAGCCGATCGGTCACGAATCCGACACGACGATGGTCCGCCGGTGATCTCCACGCGCCGAACGGCCGCCCCGGTGCGACCGACGTGCGGTCGGTCCGGGGCGGCCGGGGGAGCGGACGCGCTGCGTGAACCTGCGTCAGCAGGCGACGGGCGTGCCGCCCGGCGCCGACTTCGCGAACGACAGGTGCACGTGGTCCATGTGGTTGGCGGTCGCGCCGCCGCGGTCCTCCATCGCCTTCCAGCCGCTGCCGTAGTTGATGCGCTGCTGCCAGATGACGTAGGTGATGCCCAGCGCGTCCTTGTTGCGCAGCGCGCACGCGGCGAGCCGGTCGCCGACCGACTTGGACACCATGAAGTCGAGCGCGAGCCCGCCGGGGTGGTCGGAGGCATTGCCGCGGCTGCCGACGCCCAGCATCTGCGGCTTGCCGAACAGGCAGCCGAGGAACTGGGCGGCGTTGGCGACCCACGGCTTGACCCCGCCGAGGCCGCCGGTCGAGAGGCCACAGTTCGCGGAGCCCGCCGCGGTGGTCGTGCGTGCGGCGGCGGCCTTGGCCTCGGCGGCCTTCTTGTCGGCTGCCGCCTTCGCCTCGGCCGCCTTCGCCTCCGCGGCCTTCGCGTCTGCGGCGGCCTTCGCCTCGGCCGACCTGCGTTCGGCCTCGGCCCGCTGGGTCGTCGCGATCTGCGCGGCGTGCTGCTGCGCGTCCTGCACCGCCGCCACCAGCGCGGTGGTGTCGAGCGCCGGTGGGGCGTCGGACGAGCCGGCGGTGACGGGGTCGGCCGCGGCGGAGTCGTCGAGCTGCAGGGCGGCGTTGGTGCCGGTGGGGACGTGGGGCAGCGAGGCCACCGTCCCGACCAGCGTCAGCGCGCTGCCGGCCGCGACGACGAGCGCCGCGGTCCGCTTGACCTTCGTGGGGATGCGGGCGAGGCCGCGGCGGCCCGGGTCGTCGGCGTCGACCGAGACGTCGGGGTCGTCGAGGTCGACGGGTGGCCCGCCCGCCCGCTTCGGGTCCGTCGCGTCGCCCGCGAGCCCGGCGGGGGCCGCGGCCGCGTCGGAGTCGGCCGCGTCGACGGCAGCGTCGACGTCGGCAGCGTCGTCGGGGTCGTCGGTGTCCGGGGTGAACAGCGGGGAGCCCGACGCGCCGCGCTGGGCCGGGACGAGCGCCTCGGGATCGCGGACCGTCGATATCCCGAACGCGGGCGTGTGCGTGCCGGGGGTCCAGAACTCGGGCGACCAGATGTCGACGGCGGTGTCGACCATCGGGTCGCGATCCGGTTCGGACCGCTCGTCGCCGTCGCGGTCGGGCGCCGCGACCGGCGCCGACGTCGCCTGAGAACCCTTGCGGCGCAGGACGCGCTGCGCTCCGCCGGTGCTGCGCGGGGCGGGGACGAGGGTGACGCCGACCCGCGGCAACGACGGCCGCTCGGCCAGCGCGACGGCGGACCCGCGTCTGACCGGGATGTCGTCGTCGGTCGCGTCGGCAGCGACGACCGGGCCTGCGTCCGATGCGGACCCGGCGGCCGACGCGGTCACGGACCGGGTTGCGGAGCCGGACGCGTCGACGGACGGGTCGGGGGTCGAGAGAGCATGACGGGGCCCTGCCGCACGGCCGGAGCGTGTCCGGGCGGCGTCGAGTGCCGCGCGGAGCTCCGGTTGCGTGGGGCGGCCCTCGGGGGAGCGGTGCCGTGCCACGACGAACCTTCCTGATCACTCGTCGGCGGACGTCCGGGGTCGGGGGGAACCCGGCGGAGTGGGGAGTCTCCGCGTCCTGCGTGACCGATTCGTGATCCGGCGTCGACGGTAGGGCGGCGCCGCGCGAACTTCGTCCGGCACTCGGACGCCCTCGCCGAGACGCCGACGACGCGCGACGAGCGGCTGAGTTGCGGTGAAGCGCATCACATGTTCAGCGCAGCGAGTCGTGCCGGTCACAGCCGGTTCACCCGTTCGGGACACCCTGGTGGGTGACGAAGCCGTGTCCCGGGGGTCCGTAGTCGTACGGATGCGGCGCCGCACGAGCATGCCGACGATCGGGCCATGATCTCGAACCGGACTCCCCTTGCGTGCCTCGTCGGCGTCGTCCTGCTCGCCGTGGCGAGCGCGGGGTGCTGGTGGGCCTGGGCCGCGTGGGACACCACCTACCAGGTCGACCCCGTCACCGGGACGACCTCGGGCCCGTACGCCGGCTGGCAGATCGCGGGATGCGTGCTGTCGCTGATCGTCGTCACCGCCGTCGCCGGTGCCCGGCTGCCGGTGTGGGTCGTGGTGCCGACGGTGACCGTCGCCTTCACCGCCGCCTGGGCTGCGACGGCGTCCACCGACACGACGGGCCTCTGGGCCGTCGGTGCGGTGATGGTCGCGTGCGGGACGTTCCTCGGGGCCGCGTTCGTCGCCGGGTGCGCGGTCCCGGTGCGGTGGGCCCGGGCCCGGCTCGAGGCCTGACCCACCGGGGGTAGCGTCGGCCGACCAGACCCCCGGAGGACCGGTGCCCGACCCCCGATCAGCATTGCGTGCCGACTGCGGTGCCTGCGCCGGGCTCTGTTGCGTCGCACCGGCGTTCGCGCGGTCGTCGGACTTCCCCGTCGACAAGCCCGCGGGCACCGCCTGCCGCAACCTGCTCGACGACTTCCGCTGCGGCATCCACGACCGCCTTCGCGACGAGGGCTGGCCGGGCTGCACCGTGTTCGACTGCTTCGGCGCCGGCCAGCAGGTCGCGCAGGTGACGTTCGGGGGCCGTGACTGGCGCACCGAGCCCGAACTGGCGACGTCGATGTTCGCCGCGTTCGAGGTGATGCGCCCGATCCACGAGCTGCGCTGGTACCTCGCCGAGTCGCTGGCCACGCCCGCCGCCGCAGCCCTGCACGACGACGCCCGCGCCCTTCTCACCGAGACCGAGCGGATCGCCTGCCTCGCCTCCGAGGCGCTCGCCGGGGTCGACGTCGACGCGCACCGGGCTCGGGTGAACGAGATCCTGCTGGGCGTCGGGGAACGGGTGCGGGCCGCCTCGCCCGGGCCGCGGCCGAACAAGAGGGGTGCCGATCTCGCCGGGGCCCGGCTGCGCGGTGCCGACCTGCGCGGGGCGAACCTGCGCGGCGCCCTGCTGATCGGGGCCGACCTGCGGGGTGCCGACCTGCGCGCCGCCGAACTCATCGGCGCCGACATCCGCGGTGCCGACCTCGCCGGTGCCGACCTGTCGACGAGCCTGTTCCTCACCCGCTTCCAGCTCCACGGCGCCCGCGGCGACGCCGCGACCCGGCTGCCGTCCGTCCTCGACCGCCCGGCGCACTGGCCGGCGACCGCCGCGGCGGACCCGGCGCGCACCCGCCGCCGTCGCGCCCGCCGCTGACGAGCCCCGCCCACGCCGGCGGCCTGCGTGAACCCCACCCCGACCGAACGAACGGCACAGTCGCGCAACTGAGTTGCGCGACTGTGCCGTTCGTTCGCGGGAGAGCGGGAGCCTCGCGCGATCAGAAGCGGCCGCCACCCCCGCGGCGGCCGCGGGACGAGGAGCCACCGAAGCTGCCGGGGGACCGGCCACCGCCGCCACCGAACCCGCCGCCACCGAACCCACCACCACCGAACCCGCCGCCGCTGTACCCGCCGCCGCCTCCGCGCAGCGCACCGGACAGGATGCCGCCGAGGACGAGACTGCCGAGATCGACGCCGATGTTGCCGCCCCCACCGCCGGACGGGCCGGACCAGCGGGACACGTCGGACCGCGCCAGGTCGAGGGCCTGGCGGGCCATCGCCTCCGCCTGCTGGGCCTCCTGCAGCCCGACGGCCGGATCCCCACCCGCGGACGCCGCCGCGAGGTGGCGCTGCGCCTCCGCGAGCCGGGTGCGGGCGTCGGTGCCGACGGCGCCGCGTCGCGTCGACACGAAGTCCTCCGCGGCCGCGACCGCGGAACGGGCGGTGAGCAGCGCCTGGTCGCGGGCGGCGGCGGTGCGCCGGTCGCGTTCCTGCTGCTCACGGGCGTCTGCGACGGTGCGGTCGAGCGCCTCGTCGGCCTCCTGCAGCAGGTGCAGCGCCGCGATCGGGTCCGGGGTGGGGCCGGCGGCGGCCTGCGCGGAGGCGACGAGCGCGGCCCGGGCCCGGGCGACGACGCCCTGGTCGGCCGAGGGCAGCGCAGCGGCCTCGGCGAGGTCCTGCTCGACCTCGGCCCGGGCGGCCGGGATCTGTCCGGCGACCTCGGCGAGCTCACGGTCGCGGCGTTCGACCCCGTCGAGCAGCGTCTCGGCCTGGGTGACGGCGTCCTCGGCGGCGCGCCCGTCGACGACGGCCAGCGGCGGCGTCGCGAGCCGGGAGCGGGCCTCGGTGATCTCGGTGCGGGCGTCGCCGAGCAAGGCCTTGACCTGGTCGAGGTTGCCGGCGACCGGGTCGAGGGCGGTGGCGGCCCAGCGTCCCCGCAGCTGCGCCCAGACAGCCTCGACGGGCGCGACGCGGGCGGCGACGGCCTCCAGCCGGGCGGCGACGCCCTCGACGTAGCCGGGGGCGTCGGTCTCGAGTGCCCGGAGCCGGTCGAAGGCCTCGACCTGGGTGTCGAGCCGTTCGTCGGCGGCGGTGGCCAGGCGCAGGATCTCGGCGTGCATGCGGCGCTGGGTGGGCTCGTCCTCGGGGACGTCGTCGTCGAGCAGCTGGCGGATCTCGAACGCGGCGAGCATGTCGGTGCGGGAGGCGTCGAGGGCGGCGGCGAAGGGGGCGACGGGTTCGTCGCCGAAATGCGCGCGCGCGGCCGACAGCTCCTGCTCGGAGGTGCGGACGGCGTCGTCGACGGCGAGCAGCGCCTGGCTGGAGCGGTAGGCGAGGTCGGTGGTGGCCTCGCCGGGGAAGGGGTCCGGGGGAGCCACGGGCCCGGGAGCACGGCCCGCGTCGGCCTCCTTGTGCGCGGCCGCGCGACGGCGGCGGGTGAGAAGCCACGCCCCACCGCCCACGACCACGGCCCCGCCGACGACGAGCGGCAACGTCCCGACGCCGCTGCTCCCGCCGGCGCGCAGCCCGTCGGCCATCGCGACGGCGGCGCCCGCCCAGTCGCTCGCGGCCAGCTGAGGCTCGACCTGGTCGGAGACGATCCGCTCGATCGTGGAGTCGGACTCGGGGAAGTTGTCGGCGACGTCGTAGCCGTAGGCGCGGTCGACCGTCGCGACGGCGAGCAGGACGTCACGGTCGCCGAGTTGGGACTGCACGGCGGTGGCGCGCGCCCAGTCCTGGCCGCCGCGGCCGTCGAACGAGCGCACGTAGACGACGAACAGGTCGTAGCCGGTGTCGGTGCGCAGCCGCGCGATCGAGTCGGTGACCCGGGCCCGGCCGGACGCGTCGAGCGCGCCCGCGTTGTCGGTGATCCGGTCGCCGGCACGCAACGGCGGTTCGGCCGACGCGACGCCGGTGACCGCGGCGAGGAAGGTGACGACCAGCGCCGCGAGGAGCGCGGCGAGGGCGGGGAACCGGCGCACGTGGACTCCGATCATCGGGGTGTCACCGACCATCATCACGTGTCCGGGTCGCGCGGTGGCGAGGGCCGCCCGCAAACGGCCGCCGCGGACTCTGCCCGCACGGTCAAACACTGTGTTCCCCGCGCCAAGCGTGCCGCGGCCCGGCGCCGACACCCTCGCGGGGACGCCCGACCCACCACCACGCGCGCGACGGGGGACAGCCATGACGGTCACCGCCTCACCCGGCACGGACACCGGCGACGAACCGATCGGGACACGGACCGTGCGGGCCGCCTGCCCGCAGGACTGCCCCGACACCTGCGCGATGGTCGTGACCGTCGACGACGAGGGCCGCGCCGTCGGCCTCCGCGGCGACCGCGACCACCCGTACACCGCCGGCGGCCTCTGCGTGAAGGTCAACAACTACCTCGACCGTGTCTACGACCCCGGGCGCGTGCTGTTCCCCCTGCGCCGCACCGGGCCCAAGGGCAGCGGCCGCTTCGAACGGATCACCTGGGACGACGCGCTCGACGAGATCGCCACCCGCTTCCGCGGGATCGTCGACGAGCACGGCGGCGAGGCGATCATGCCCGTCAGCTACCTCGGGACCCAGGGGATCCTCAACGGGCTCAACGTCGGCGATCCGTTCTTCGCGACGCTCGGCGCCACGATCGCCGAGCGCACCTACTGCGACTCCGGGTCCTGCACCGCCTACGCCATGACCATCGGCGACACCGCCGGCGTCGACCCCGAGAGCCTCGTGCACTCGAAGTTCATCCTGATCTGGGCGTGCAACGTCATGTCCACCAACCTGCACCTGTGGCCCTACATCGCCGAGGCCCGCAGACGCGGCGCGAAGGTCGTCGTCGTCGACCCGGTCCGCACCCGCACCGCCGCGGCCGCCGACCAGCACATCCCGCTGCGCCCCGGCACCGACGCCGCGCTCGCCCTCGCGATGGCCCACGTGATCATCTCCGAGGGGCTCACCGACCAGGCCTACGTCGACGCGCACACCGTCGGTTTCCCGGAGTTCGCCGAGCGGGTCGCGCAGTACACGCCGGAGTGGGCGTCGGGGGAGACGGGCGTCCCCGCCGACACCATCCGCACACTGGCGCGCGAGTACGCGGGCGGCCAGCCCTCGGTCATCCGGATCGGGGTGGCCGTCGAACGCCACGCCGGCGGTGGCCAGACCGTCCGTGCCCTGGCCTGCCTGCCCGCACTCGTCGGGGCCTGGCGCAAGCCCGGCGGCGGCATCCTGCAGCTGCCGCTGTGGGCGTTCCCCGTCAACTGGGGCGCCTTCATGCGCCCGGACATGCTGACGCCCGGTACCCGGATCGTGAACCAGTTCCTGCTCGGTGAAGCCCTCACCGGTGGGCTCGCGCTCGACCCGCCGATCAAGGGCCTGATGGTCTACAACTCCAACCCCGTCGTCGTCTGCCCCGACCAGGACAAACTGATCGAGGGCCTGCAACGCGAGGACCTGTTCACCGTCGTCAGCGAACAGTTCATGACCGACACCGCCGACTACGCCGACATCGTCCTGCCCGCGACGACGCAGCTCGAGCAGGACGACATCATGTTCTCCTGGGGCCACCTCTACGTGACCTACAACGAGCGCGCCATCGAGCCCCTCGGCGAAGCCGTCCCCAACACCGAGCTGTTCCGACGCCTCGCCGCCCGCATGGGCTTCGACGACCCCGTCTTCCAGCGGTCCGACGACGACATGATCGCCGAGGCCTTCGACTGGACCCACCCGCACATGCAGGGCATCACCGTGGAATCGCTGAAGGCGAAGGGCTGGCAGCGGCTCACGGTCCCACCGCCCGACGAGTACGCCCCGCACGCCGAGGGCGGCTTCCCGACGGCGTCGGGCAAGACCGAGCTCGCCGCCTCCGCCGCGGCCGGCGGCAACTTCGTCGTCCCGCTGTTCCGGCAGGGCTCCAACGAGTTCCAGCCCGGCCAGCCCGTCGACCCGCTGCCGCACTACATCCCGCCGCGCGAGGCCGCCCACACCGACCCGGAGCGCGCCGCGCGCTACCCGCTGAACCTGTTGACGCCCAAGTCGCACGCCTACCTGAACTCCAGCTTCGCCAACCACGCCTTCCACCGGCGGGCGCAGAAGGAACCCAACGTGGTCATGCATCCCGACGACGCCGCCGCCCGCGGGATCTCCGACCAGGACCCGGTGCGTGTCTTCAACGACCGCGGCGAGTTCACCGTGCTCGCCAAGCTCGACGACGCCGTCATGCCCGGAGTCGTCGTCTCCAGCCTCGGCGGCTGGCGCAAACACTCCAAGTCGACGTCGACGCTGGCCGCGGTGAACTCGACGCAGTTCGCCGACCTCGGCAACGCCCCGACCTTCTCCGACACCCTCGTGGAGGTGGAGATCGCCTGAGCTACCCGGCGCTGCGGGCCCGGTGCGCGCTGGGGGAGACCCCGAACCGGGCCCGGAACGCGCGGCTGAAGTGCGCGGAGTCGGGCAGCCCCCAACGGGCGCCGATCGCGCTCACCGTCAGCGACGCGCACTCCGGCCGGGTGAGGTCGGCGAAGCAGCCCTGCAGCCGCCGCTCCCGCACGTACGCGCCGACGCTCGTGTCGGTCTCGGCGAACAGCTTGTGCAGGTAGCTCACCGAGATGGCGCAGGCCGCCGCGATCTCCGCCGGCGCGAGGCCTACGTCGGCCAGGTGCTCGTCGACGTAGGCCTGCGCGCGCATCAGGTGCAGGTTCGGCGACGCCGCCGCATCCACCCGGCTGCGCACGAGCGCGACGTACAGGTCGCCGATCGACTGCATCATCGCCGTCCGGCTCGCCGCCGGAAGGCTGTCGACGTCGAGCCGGTGCAACGCGGCCAGCAACGGCGGGACCATCGCGCCGATCCCCGCGCGACCGTCGAACCGGATCGCCGTGGCGGCCCGCATCTCGCTGTGCGACAACGCGAGCAGCCGCGTCGGGAACAGACACACCGAGTACTCGAAATCGCCCGCGGTGACGAAGCGGAACGGGCGGGCGCTGTCGTAGAGCACGAAGTCGCCGGGGCCGATCACCGTCTCCCGACCGTCCTGGGCGACGAGGGTGCGGCCCTTGCGGGCGAGCGCGATCTGCAGGTAGTCCTCGTCGGCGCTGCGGACCTGGCGCGTCGTGCGTTCGAAGCGGTGCGCCCCCGCGGAGATCTTGCGCAGCTGGGTGTCGGCCAACGACACCGCCGTCACCCGGCCCTGCACCTCGGACCCGGCCGCCGGCCGGACGTCGAGCGTCACGAACTGGTCGCACACCGTCGAGCGCCAGAAATCGAGCCGGTCGCGTTCCGCCACCGACGCCGTGTCGATCGTGGTGATACCCATGGCTGCTCAGGGACGCTAGCGGCCCGGCGTGATGTGCGCACGTGGCCGATCGGGCGTCTAACCTGCGACGACGCACCTGCGGCTCCGTGGCGTCCGTGGCGCCGAGGATGCGTCGGCGCGGGGTCAGCCCGTCGCCGGGAACGGTGCCGTGTCGGGCCGGCAGACGGTGCCCTTCGGCGGCGTCGTCAGGTTGACGAGTCGGTGTGGCCCGGCCAGTTCGCCGCGCACGGCGCCCACAGCCACCAGCCCAGCACCGGACCCCAGACCGTGCTGGAGTCGGTGAAGCGGCCGATGTTCCGCGGCCACGCGCTCACGGGCTGGGTCGCCGACCCGTCGAGGCACGAGACGGCCGCCGACGTCGTCGCCCCCGCGAACCCCGCCGGCGAGAGCATTGCTCGATCGAGCGCGAGCAGACCGACTCGGGACGCCACCCGCAAGGCACGCGCTGCGGCGCGGCAACCGGCGGCCCGCGACCGTGCCGGAGTCCGCGACCACGCTCGGCGGGCCCGGTGGCGTCCTGATCGGACATCAGGAACGCGAAACGGCCCCTCACCCTGTTGCAGCAGGTGAGGGGCCGTTTCGGCTGTTGGCACTCGAAGTGCCCCCGGTAGGATTCGAACCTACGCTCCCGCCTCCGGAGGGCGGTGCTCTATCCCCTGAGCTACGGGGGCCGTACTTCCAGAACCCTAGCGCACCTACTGCAGCGGCAACGGCTGGGCCCCGCGCTCGGCGAGCAGCTGCGTCATGTATTGGGACTCGCTGGTCTGCGAACTGAGCATCTGCGCGGCGAGGTTGCGGACCTCGGGGATCTGGGCGTAGCGGGCGCCGTATTCGAGCATGCCCACGCCGCCCTGGTGGTGGCGGAGCATGAGCTGCAGGAACAGGACGTCCATCTCGGTGCCGGTGGAGGCCCGCAGGCGGCGGAGCTCGTCGGCGGTCGCCATGCCGGGCATGGCGGCGAGCCCACTGTTGGCGACGGTGGGGCCGTGGGAGTGGGCGGGTGCTCCGACCATCCACTGCATGTAGCCGCCGGAGTGTTGCGCGGGTGCGCCCCACAGTGCGAGCCAGCCCTGCATGCGCCCGATCTGGGCTTCCTGGGTGGACTCGATGTCGTAGGCGAGCTGGCGCAGTTCGGGGCTGGTGGTGTGGTCGCGCTCCCAGGTTGCCATCTCGACGGCCTGCTGGTGGTGGGTGCTCATGTCCTGCGCGAAGCCGACGTCGACGGAGTCGGAGGCGGGGGCGACGAGGTCGCCGGTGGCGTTGTGCAGGCCGAGCAGCAGGCCGCCCGCGCCGCCGAGCAGCAGCAGCGCGAGGACGGCGCCGACGACGAGGACGGGCCGCACCCAGCGCGGCTCACGACCGCCGCCACCGTCGTCGCCGTCGTGGGAGTCGGCCGGGGGAGGGCCGGGCGGTTCCTCGGCCCCGGCGGGCTGGTCGCGGCGCGCCACGTCCGCGGACGTCACTGGCCGGTGTTCGTGCCGGTGCTGCCGGGCATGGCACCGCCGGTGTCGGTGTTCGCCGCGGCCGGGTTGCCGACGTTCTCGTCGACGACGGTGGTGTTGTCGATGTCGGAGGTCGGCGGGGTCGGGACGAAGGGCGGCGGGTTGTCCTGGTCGAACTGGCCCGGGCCGAGCGCGGCACAGGAGGCGCCGACCTCGGGGTACTGGTAGCGGTTGAGCCGCAGCGCCTGGATGAACTGGTCGATCCGCGGGTCGTTCACGTCGGAGAGCTTGAGCTGGTGGCCCCACGACTGCAGCGAGATCGGCTGGTCGAGGCCGGGGTAGGGCGCCATCATGATGTAGGTCTGGCCCTGGACCTTGGCCGCGAGCGTCGCGACGCCGTCGGCGTTCACGAGGTCGGGGTTGTAGGCGATCCAGACCGCGCCGTGCTCGAGGCCGTGGACGAGGTTCTCCTGGCGCACCGGATTGGGGTAGACGACACCGTTGCAGGCCGCCCAGTACCCGTCGTGCGCGCCACCGAAGGGCGGGCTGTGGGTGTAGGCGACCTGCTGCGTCGGCAGCACGTGCTGGCCACCCACGTACTTGATCGTCTGGACGCCCGCGATCTGGGAGGAGGGGTCCTGGTTGCGGTCGGACGGGGTGAACGACGGCTCGTTCGACTTCGCCACGAGGAACCACGACAGGCCGCCCGCGAACAGGACGACGACGAGGATCCCCGCGATCATCCCCCACGGCGTGGACCGCGTGTTGACGACGGACGTCCTGCGCGCGTTCCTGACCGCCTTGCTGCTCTTACCGCTGGGCATCGATCCGCCGACCTCTTCCGACCACCTCGGGCACCGTCGCGCGTGCTGCACACCGCGCGGTGCCGCAGTGTAGAAGTGCCGCCTGAGAGCACTCTGAGCAGCACCTCCTAGACTCTCCAGAGTGACTCCCGACGTGCTCGCCGACCTGGTGCGGGCCACCGCGCGTGATGTTCTGACCGATCGAGGCCTGGACGTGGCGGCGTTGCCCGACGATGTCGGCGTCGAGCGACCCCGCAATCCGGAACACGGCGACTACGCGACGAACGTGGCCCTGCGCACCGCGAAGAAGGCCGGGGTTTCCCCGCGTGATCTGGCGACGTGGCTGGCCGAGGCGCTCGTGTCCCGCGACGGTGTGGCCTCCGCGGAGATCGCCGGCCCCGGCTTCATCAACCTGCGGCTGGCCTCGGACGCCCAGGGCGCCATGGTCGGTCAGGTCCTGGAGGCCGGCCCGGCCTACGGCACCGGCGACGAGCTGGCCACCCGCAACGTGAACCTCGAGTTCGTGTCGGCCAACCCGACGGGCCCGCTGCACCTGGGCGGCACCCGTTGGGCTGCGGTGGGCGATGCGCTGGGCCGCGTGCTCACGGCGCGCGGGGCGAAGGTGACCCGCGAGTACTACTTCAACGACGCCGGCGCCCAGATCGACAGGTTCGTCGCGTCGCTGGTGGCGGCGGCCGAGGGCGAGCCCGCCCCGGAGAACGGCTACGGCGGCGCCTACATCGCCGACATCGCGGCGCGTGTCGTGGCGGCCGAACCGGGCGCGCTCGGGAAGAGCGAGAAGGAGCGGGACGAGACGTTCCGCCGCGTCGGCATCGGGTTCATGTTCGACGAGATCAAGCAGGACCTGCACTCCTTCGGCACCGACTTCGACGTGTGGTTCCACGAGCAGTCGCTGCACGAGTCGGGCGCCGTCGACGCCGCGGTCACGCAGCTCAAGGAGTCGGGCAGCCTCTACGAGGCGGACGGCGCCTGGTGGTTGCGCTCGACCGACCACGGCGACGACAAGGACCGCGTCGTCATCAAGAGCGACGGCCGTCCGGCCTACATCGCGGGCGACATCGCCTACCTGCGTGACAAGCGCGCCCGCGGGTTCGACCTGTGCATCTACATGCTCGGCGCCGACCACCACGGCTACGTGGCCCGGCTCAAGGCGGCCGCGGCCGCGTTCGGTGACGATCCCGCGGTCGTCGAGGTGCTCATCGGGCAGCTGGTCAACCTGGTCAGGGACGGGCAGCCGGTCCGGATGAGCAAGCGCGCCGGCACCGTCGTGACCATGCAGGACCTGGTCGAGGCCGTCGGGGTCGACGCCGCCCGCTACTCGCTGATCCGCAGCTCGGTCGACTCGTCGCTCGACATCGACCTCGACCTGCTCGTCAAGCGCAGCAACGACAACCCGGTGTTCTACGTCCAGTACGCGCACGCGCGGCTGTCGTCGTTGGCGCGCAACGCCGCCGACGTCGGGCTCACCCAGGGCGAGGAGTTCGGCCTGCTCGACCACCCCCGCGAGGGCGACCTGATCCGCACGATCGGGGAGTTCCCGGAGGTGGTCCGCGCGGCCGCGGAGCTGCGCGAGCCGCACCGCGTCGCCCGCTACCTCGAGTCGCTGGCCAGCGCATACCACAAGTTCTACGACGCCTGCCGCGTCCTGCCGATGGGCGACGAGGAGATCACCGAGCTGCACCGGGCCCGGCTCGCGTTGTGCGTCGCCGCGCGTCAGGTGCTGGCCAACGGCCTGGAGCTGCTGGGCGTGTCCGCGCCGGAGCGCATGTGATGAACGCGCACCCTGCCGGCCCGCTGCACGCGGGCGTCACCACCCCGCCGGAGACGGCCGGTCCGCGCCCGGGCGACGCGGCGGCCATCGACGAGCTGGCGCCCGCGGTGTGGCCCCGCAACGCCTCCCGCGGCGCCGACGGCGTCGTCTCCTTCGCGGGTGTCGACGTCCGTGAGCTCGCCGAGACCTACGGCACCCCGCTGTTCGTGCTCGACGAGGACGACTTCCGCGCCCGGGCCGCGGAGTTCGCGGCGTCGTTCGGCGCCGAGGCGGTCCTCTACGCGGCCAAGGCCTTCCTCTGCACCGAGGTGGCCCGCTGGGTCGCCGAGGAGGGCCTGAGCCTGGACGTGGCCAGCGGTGGCGAGCTGGCCGTCGCGCTGCGTGCGGGCTTCCCGGTCGAGCGGATCACGATGCACGGCAACAACAAGTCGGTCGCGGAGCTCGTCGAGGCGGTGGAGGCGGGAGTCGGGCGGATCGTCGTCGACTCCTTCCACGAGATCGCCCGGCTCGACGCCGTCGCCCACGAGCGCGGCCTCGTCGTGCCGGTGATGATCCGGGTGACGGTGGGTGTCGAGGCGCACACCCACGAGTTCATCGCGACGGCGCACGAGGACCAGAAGTTCGGGTTCTCCATCTCGGGCGGCGTGGACAGCGTCGCGGCGGAGGCGGCGCGCCGCGTGCTGGCCGCGCGCGGGCTGTCGCTGGTCGGGCTGCACAGCCACATCGGCAGCCAGATCTTCGACACCGAGGGCTTCGAGGTCGCCGCCCACCGCGTGGTGCGCTTCCTCGCCGGCCTGCACTCCGAGCACGGGTCCGACGTCCTCGGCGACCTGACGACGCTCGACCTCGGCGGCGGCTTCGGCATCGCCTACCGCGCCGACGAGACCCCGCTCGACGTCACCGACCTGGCCGAGGAGCTGCGCGGCATCGTCAAGCGCGAGTGCCACGCCGCGGGCCTCGACGTGCCGAAGCTGGCCGTCGAGCCCGGCCGATCGATCGCCGGGCCGGGCACGGTCACGGTGTACGAGGTCGGCACGCTCAAGGACGTCCCGCTGGGCAGCGGCGCACGTCGGTACGTGTCCGTCGACGGCGGCATGAGCGACAACATCCGCACCGCCCTCTACGACGCGGTGTACGACTGCCGGCTGGTGTCGCGGTCCTCGGCCGCCGACAGCGTGGACGGCGCCGGCGGTGCCGTCGACGTGGCGCTGTCGCGGGTCGTCGGCAAGCACTGCGAGTCCGGCGACATCGTCGTCCGCGACTGCTGGCTGCCCGACGACATCGCCCCCGGCGACCTGCTCGCCGTCGCCGCGACCGGCGCCTACTGCTACTCGATGGCCAGCTCCTACAACCGGCTGCCGCGACCGGCCGTCGTCGCCGTGCGCGACGGCGTCGCCCGGCTGCTGCTGCGTCGGGAGACCCCCGAGGACCAGTTCCGGCTGGAGGTGGGCGCGGAGTGACACCGGCGACGGGCCGTACCGTGACGGACTGCGAACGAGGATGATCTGGCGGTCGCCCCGGTGGCGACCGCGCGAGACGGGCCCGCGACGAGGCGGGCCCGGTGCGACACCGCAGGTGGGAGACGCCTGCGCAGGCCCATGTGCGTCGACGACACCGTCGGCCGGGTGACGAGGAACTGGCGCAAGGGGAGAAGCGAAGCGATGACCGACAGGGGTCCGGGCGCACCCGTCAGGGTGGCGCTCCTCGGCTGCGGCACCGTCGGCGGTGAGATCGTGCGGCTGCTGAGCGAGCAGGCGGGCGATCTGGCCGCTCGCGTCGGCGCGCCCGTGGAGCTCGTCGGCGTGGCGGTCCGCCGCCCGCACCGCCATCCGGAACTGCCCGAGGGGCTCGTCACGACCGACGCGGCGACGCTCGTCGGCAGGCCCGACGTCGACGTCGTCATCGAGGTCATCGGCGGTATCGAACCGGCCCGCACGCTGCTGCTGGAGGCGTTGAAGGCGGGCAAGTCCGTCGTCACCGCCAACAAGGCGTTGCTGGCCGAGGACGGTGCCGCGCTCGCCGAGGCCGCCGACGCCTCGGGTGCCGACCTCTACTACGAGGCGTCCGTCGCCGGCGCGATCCCGCTGCTGCGGCCGCTGCGCGAGTCGCTCGTCGGCGACCGCATCACCCGCGTCGCCGGCATCGTCAACGGCACCACGAACTTCATCCTGTCGTCGATGGCCTCGTCCGGGGCCGGCTACGCCGACGCGCTGGAGGAGGCCACCCGGCTCGGGTACGCCGAGGCCGACCCGAGCGCCGACGTCGACGGCTACGACGCCGCGTCGAAGGCCGCGATCCTCGCGTCGCTGGCGTTCCACACCCGCGTCACCGCCGCCGACGTCCACTGCGAGGGCATCCGCAACGTCAGCGCCGCCGACATCGCCGCGGCCGACGGGCTCGACTGCACGATCAAGCTGCTCGCCATCTGCGAGCGCCTCGAGGACGGCGGGGACGGCGAGTCCGTCTCGGCCCGCGTCTACCCGGCCATGATCCCCAAGACGCACCCGCTGGCGTCGGTCGACGGCGCGTTCAACGCCGTGTTCGTCGAGGCCGACGCGGCCGGCCAGCTCATGTTCTACGGTCAGGGCGCCGGCGGTGCCCCGACGGCCAGCGCGGTCCTGGGCGACCTCGTCGCGGCGGCGCGCAACATCGTCGTCGGCGGACGGGGGCCGCGGGAGTCGACCTACGCACGGCTGCCGGTCCGCGCGATCGGCGCCGTCTGCACCCGCTACCACGTCAGCCTCGAGGTGGCCGACCGTGCCGGGGTCCTCGCCGCGGTCGCGAGCGCGTTCGCCGAGCACGACGTCAGCATCGCGGCCGTCCGCCAGTACGGCGGGGGGCGCAACGGCAAAGCGGGCCGCAGCGGCGCCGTGCGGCTCGTCGTCGTCACCCACGCGGCGCCGGACGCCGCGCTCGCATCGACCGTGGAGGCGCTCGGCGACCTCGACGCCGTCCGGGGCGTCGAGGGCGTGCTGCGCGTCGAGGATCTGGGCCGCTCGGTGAGCGCCCTGGGGGTGACCGGGTGAGCAAGACCGCCGCAACTCCGTCGCGGACCGGCGCGGTGCGCTGGCCCGGTGTCATCGAGGCCTACCGCGACCGGATGCCGGTCCAGGACGACTGGACGATCGTCACCCTCGGCGAGGGCGGCACCCCGCTGCTGCCCGCGCCGGTGCTGTCGGAGCTGACCGGCTGCGACGTGCACCTCAAGGTCGACGGCGCCAACCCGACGGGGTCGTTCAAGGACCGCGGCATGACGATGGCGGTCACCGCCGCGCTCGCCGAGGGCAAGCAGAGCGTGCTGTGCGCGTCGACGGGCAACACCTCGGCGTCGGCCGCGGCCTACGCCACGCGCGCCGGGATGACCTGCGCGGTGCTGGTGCCGCGCGGCAAGATCGCGCTGGGCAAGCTCGCCCAGGCCGTCGCGCACGGAGCCCGCATCCTCCAGATCGACGGGAACTTCGACGACTGTCTGGAGCTCGCCCGCAAGACCACGTCGGACTACCCGGCGATCGCGCTGGTCAACTCCGTGAACCCGACCCGGATCGCGGGCCAGGCCAGCGCCGCCTACGAGATCTGCGACGACCTCGGCGGCCGGGCGCCGGACGTGCACTGCCTGCCCGTCGGCAACGCGGGCAACATCAGTGCCTACTGGAAGGGCTACCGCGCCTACCACGCCGACGGTGTCGTCCCGGAGCTGCCGCGCATGTTCGGCTTCCAGGCCGCGGGTGCTGCGCCGCTGGTCGGGGGCGCGCCGGTGAAGAACCCGGAGACCATCGCGACGGCCATCCGCATCGGCGCCCCGGCGTCGTGGGGGACCGCGGTCGCCGCGCGCGACGAGTCGAACGGCCTGTTCGCCGCCGTCACCGACGACGAGATCCTCGCCGCCTACCGGCTGCTGTCGACACGTGAGGCCGTGTTCGTCGAGCCTGCGTCGGCGGCGAGCGTCGCCGGGCTGCTGAAGTCGTCGGCCGAGGGGACGCTGCCCCGCGGGTCGCTCGTCGTGTGCACCGTCACCGGGCACGGGCTCAAGGACCCCGACACGGCCCTGCTGACCGCGCCCGACCCGGAGATCGTCCCGATCGACCCGACGGCTGTCGCGGCCGCCCTCGAGCTGGCCTGATGGGTCGCCCGACCGAGGTACGGGTCCGCGTCCCGGGATCGTCGGCCAACCTCGGACCGGGTTTCGACTCGCTCGGCCTCGCGCTCGCGCTGTACGACGAGATCGAGGTCTCCGTCGACGGCCACGACGACGTGCGCGTCGAGGTCGAGGGGGAGGGCGCCGGGCGGGTCCCCTGTGACGAATCGCACCTCGTCGTCTCCACGATGCGCACGACGTGGGCGCTGCTCGGGGAGGAAGCCCCCGCGGGGCTGCGGATGCGCTGTCGCAACGCGATCCCGCACTCGCGGGGGCTGGGCAGCTCCGCGTCGGCCGCCGTCGCCGGTGCTGTCGCGGCTGCGGTGCTCGCCGCCCGCGACCTCGCACTGGAGCAGTCGGCGTTGCTGCAGGTCACCGCCGGTATCGAAGGTCATGCCGACAACGCGGCGGCCAGCCTCATGGGCGGGTTCGTCGTCGCCTGGGAGACGGCGGGGAACACCGCCGACCGGTTCCACGCCATCCGGCTCGAGACCCACGCCGACATCCATCCCGTCGCGCTCGTCCCGCAGCTCGAGTCGTCGACCAGGATGACGCGCGGCCTGCTCCCCGAGCGGGTCCCACTGGCCGACGCCGCGTTCACCGGCAGCCGCACGGCGCTGTCGGTGCTCGCGTTCACCCAGCGGCCCGACCTGCTGCTCGCGGCCACCGAGGACCGGCTGCACCAGGGCTACCGGCGGCCCGCCTACCCCGAGTCGGCCGACCTGGTCGACGCGTTGCGCGCCCGTGGTGTGCCCGCGACGATCTCCGGCGCCGGCCCGACCGTGCTCGCCCTCACCTCCGACGCGCGCATCCCCGACGGTGTCGATCTCACCGGTTTCGCCACGCTGGCGCTGCCGGTCGACACCGAGGGTGCCCAGGTCGAGATCGGCTGAGACGTTTCTTCCGGCGCGCCGAGCAGGGGGTTGGTTGCCCCGACCAGGGCGGACCGTCTACCCTCGGCGTCGCACGGCGATACACGCGTCATCCGCGTGGTCCATTCGAAGCCGGCACCCTCGCCACCCCTCCCGCAGAGCGGACTGGCGGGCGAACCGGCACCGGAGGGCCTCTTCCCCGCGACCGTCGCATCCATCGCCACCCATTTGTCGTCGGGACGGCAGCCGGCCACGCGGCCCCGTCACCGATTCTCGTCCGGCGGACCGTTCGGACGAGCGTGTGAATCCGCTGGTCCGGGCCGGACGACCCGGGCTGGTCAGGAAGGACCTTCGTGAGCGAGACCGATCTCGTCAGCACCGCCGCCCCCGCCAAGCGCAAGGGCCTGTCCGGCATGGTTCTGGCGGAGCTCCGCCAGCTCGCTGGTGAGCTGAACATCCCTGGCACGGCTGGGATGCGGAAAGGTGATCTGATCGCCGCCATCAAGGAGCACCAGAGCGGGGCTCCCGCGGCCGGCGCCTCCTCCCAGCTGTCGCTGGGCGACTCCGGGCAGGGCAAGGACTCCGGGCAGGGCAAGGACTCCGCGCAGGGCAATGGTTCCGCGCCTGCCGCGAGCAGCGAGCCCGCACCCGCAGCCGAGGTGCCCGCCGCGAGCAGCGAGCCCGCTGCCGAGGCGCCTGCCGCCGACGCCGCTCCCGCCGCGCCGGCCCGTGGCCGTCGTCGCGCAGCGACCCGTCCGGCCGGTGCCCCGAGCAACCGTCCGGGGGCGTCCGAGGCCCCGGCTGCTGCCGAGGCCCCGGCTGCTGCGCAGGCTCCGGCTGCCGCCGAGGCGCCCGCTGCCACAGAGGCGCCCGCCCCGGCCGTCGAGAGCCCGTCGGCCGGCACCGTGGCCGCCGCTGCCGCGACGACCGACCCCGCCGCGACGACCGACACCGCAGCGACGACCGGCACCGCAGCGACGACCGGCACGCCTGTCGAGACGGCCGCGCCGTCGATCAACGGCTCGGCCCCCGCGGCCGCCGCCGTCACCGAGGCCGCCGCCGTCACCGAGGCCCCCGCGGCAGGCGACGCCCCCGCGGAGACCACCGGCCGTCGTCGTCAGACCCGGCGCCGTGGCGGCGACCAGGCCGACGCCGAGGCCGAGGCCCGTACCGACACCCGTCCCGACACCGAGGGCGGTTCGCGCCGCTCGCGTGAGGACGGCGAGGGGCGCAACCGTCGCGAGAACGACCGTGGCGACCGCAACGACCGTGACGGTCGTGGCGACCGCGCCGGTGACGACCGTGAGTCCGGTCGTGGCGACCGCGGCGGCCGCAACCAGCGCGGCGGCAACGACCGCAACGCCGACCGCGCCGGCAACGACCGCGGCGGCAACGACCAGCGCAACGACCAGCGCAACGATCGCGGCGGCAACGACCAGCGCGGGACCGACCGCGACCGGGACAACCGCGACGTGCGCGACGACGACGGCGACGACGACGGTGAGGGCCGCGGTCGCCGCGGTCGCCGCTTCCGCGACCGCCGTCGTGGCCGCGACCGCGCCGGTTCCGGCGGCCAGAACACCGTCGACACCGAGGTGCGCGACGACGACGTGCTCCTGCCCGTCGCCGGCATCGTCGACATCCTCGACAACTACGCGTTCGTCCGGACCACCGGCTACCTGTCGGGCCCGAACGACGTCTACGTGTCGCTGTCGATGGTCCGCAAGTACGGCCTGCGCCGCGGTGACGCGATCACCGGTGCTGTCCGCCAGCCCCGCGACGGGGAGCAGCAGCGGCAGAAGTTCAACCCGCTGGTGCGCGTCGACACCGTCAACGGCCGTGACCCCGAGACCGCCAAGGCGCGTCCCGAGTTCACCAAGCTGACCCCGCTGTACCCCAACGAGCGGCTGCGTCTCGAGACCGAGCCGTCGAAGCTCACCACCCGCGTCATCGACCTGGTGATGCCGGTCGGCAAGGGGCAGCGGGCACTCATCGTCAGCCCGCCGAAGGCCGGCAAGACGATGGTGCTGCAGTCGATCGCCAACGCGATCACCACGAACAACCCCGAGGTCCACCTCATGGTCGTGCTCGTCGACGAGCGGCCCGAGGAGGTCACCGACATGCAGCGGTCGGTGAAGGGCGAGGTCATCGCCTCCACCTTCGACCGTCCGCCGTCGGACCACACCGCGGTCGCCGAGCTCGCCATCGAGCGGGCGAAGCGCCTGGTGGAGATGGGTCACGACGTCGTCGTCCTGCTCGACTCGATCACCCGCCTCGGCCGCGCCTACAACCTGGCCGCCCCCGCGTCGGGCCGCATCCTGTCCGGTGGTGTCGACTCGACGGCGCTCTACCCGCCCAAGCGGTTCCTGGGTGCGGCGCGCAACATCGAGGACGGCGGCTCGCTGACGATCTTCGCCACGGCGCTGGTCGAGACGGGGTCGACGATGGACACGGTGATCTTCGAGGAGTTCAAGGGCACCGGCAACGCCGAGCTCAAGCTCGACCGCAAGATCGCCGACAAGCGGGTCTTCCCGGCCATCGACGTCGACGCCTCCGGCACGCGCAAGGAGGAGCTACTGATGTCGCCCGACGAGTTCGCGGTGACCGTCAAGCTCCGCCGCGTGCTCGCCGCGCTCGACGACCAGCAGGCCATCGACCTGGTCCTCGACCGGCTGCGCAAGACGCGCACCAACATCGAGTTCCTGATGACCGTCGCCAAGTCCACACCGGGCAACGACAACGACTGACGCACGGGCACCAGGGGCCGCCGGGAACATCCGGCGGCCCCTGGTGGTTCAATTGTGCGTCGAGCGACCGGCACCGGTTCACCCCGTACGGGGACCCGGCGGCCACCACGAGAGGAACGAACCATGAAGTCGGGCATCCACCCCGAGTACGTCGAGACCACCGTGACCTGTGGGTGTGGCAACACCTTCACCACCCGCAGCACCAAGGCGAACGGCGCGATCCACGCCGAGACCTGCTCGCAGTGCCACCCGTTCTACACGGGCAAGCAGCGCATCCTCGACTCCGGCGGCCGCGTGGCCCGCTTCGAGGCCCGCTACGGCAAGCGCCCGGCGCGCAACGCCAAGTAGCTCCACCGACGGCGCCCACCACGGTTCGTGGTTGGGCGCCGTCCGTGTGTCCGGACCCTGCACAGGAGGTGAGATGAGCACCGAGGAGAAGACGGCGCCGACGGCCGAGTCGTTGCTGAGCGAGTACGCCGAGCTCGAGCTCACGCTCGCCGACCCCGCCGTGCACGCCGACGCCGGCAGGGCCCGCCGCCTCGGCCGTCGGTATGCCGAGATCGGGCCGACCGTCGCCGTCGCCCGTGAGCTGACGGCCACCCGCGACGACCTCGCCGCGGCCCGCGAGCTCGCCGCGGACGACCCCGCCTTCGCCGACGAGGCCGCCTCGCTCGCGGAGCGGGTACCGGTGCTGGAGGCGCGGCTCGCCGAGCTGCTCGTCCCGCGCGACCCCCACGACGCCGACGACATCCTCCTCGAGGTCAAGTCCGGTGAGGGTGGCGAGGAGTCCGCCCTGTTCGCGGGCGACCTCGTCCGCATGTACACCCGGTTCGCCGAGAGCCGCGGCTGGACCACCCAGGTCCTCGACGCCACCGTCTCCGACCTCGGCGGGTACAAGGACGTCACGCTGTCCGTGCGCTCGCGCGTCCCCTCCGCCGACGGCGTCTGGTCGGCTTTGAAGTTCGAGGGCGGCGTGCACCGCGTCCAGCGCGTCCCCGTCACCGAGTCGCAGGGCCGCATCCACACCTCCGCGGCCGGTGTCCTCGTCTTCCCCGACACCGGGGCCGACGAGAGCGGCGTCGAGATCGACGAGAACGACCTGCGCGTCGACGTCTTCCGGTCCTCCGGGCACGGCGGGCAGAGCGTCAACACCACCGACTCCGCCGTCCGCATCACGCACCTGCCCACCGGCATCGTCGTGAGCTGCCAGAACGAGCGCTCCCAGCTGCAGAACCGGGCCCGCGCCATGGAGGTCCTCCGGTCCCGGCTGCAGGCCCTCGCCGAGGAGGAAGCCGCCGCCAAGGCGTCCGACGTGCGCCGGTCCCAGGTGCGCACCGTCGACCGCTCGGAGCGCATCCGCACCTACAACTTCCCCGAGAACCGCATCGCCGACCACCGCGTCGGCTACAAGGCGCACAACCTGTCCGCGGTCCTCGACGGCGACCTGGGCGACGTCATCGCCGCGCTCGTCGCGGCCGACCGGGCCGAGGCCGTCGCGATCGGGGACGGCGGGTCGTGAAGCGGCTGCCGCTGCGGGTCGCCCTCATGGAGGCCGAGCGGACCCTGGCCGAGGCCGGCGTCGCCAGCCCCCGCGCCGACGTCGAATGGCTGGCGGTGCACGTCATCGGCATCGACCGCGGCAGGCTCGCCGCCGTGCCGCTCGTCGACGCCGACGTCGTCGAGGCCCTGCAGGTGCTCGTCGCGCGGCGCGCCACCCGGGAACCGTTGCAGCACATCCTGGGTACCGCCGTCCTCGGCCCGGCGGAGGTCGCGGTCGGGCCCGGCGTGTTCATCCCGCGCCCCGAGACCGAGGTCCTCCTCGAATGGGGCCTGAAGCAGCTCGCCGACGTCACGTCACCGCTGGTCGTCGACCTGTGCACCGGCTCCGGCGCGCTCGCCCTCGCGATCGCCACCTGCCGGCCCGACGCCCGCGTCCACGCCGTCGAGGCCGACCCCGGTGCGCTGGTCTGGGCCCGCCGCAACGCCGACGCCCACGCCGCCGCCGGGGGCACCCCCATCACCGTGCACGCCGCCGACGTCCGCTGGAACGACCTCCTCGTCGAGCACGAGGCCAAGGTCGACCTGGTCGTCTGCAACCCGCCCTACGTCCCCGACGGCACCCCTGTGCCCGCCGAGGTCGCCGACTGGGACCCGCCCGGCGCCGTCTTCGGGGGCCCCGACGGCCTCGAGATCATCCGCGCCGTCATCAGCGCCGCCGCCGGGCTGCTGCGCCACGGTGGGTGGCTCGGCATCGAGCACGACGACACCCATGGCGAGACCGTCCCCGCCCTCTTCGCCCGCCGCCGTGTGTTCTCCGACGTCGTCGACCACCTCGACTGGACCGGCCGCCCCCGCTTCGTCACCGCGCGTCGCAGCCCGCTGAGCGGCTGAGTCGATACAGCCCGCTGGGGAGCTGATCCGGGCCGGTCGTAGAGTCGCCCGGTGACCACGTACGACTGCGCCGACCCGGATGCCCGGGCCGAGGGCCTCGCCGCTGCGGCACGCGCTGTTCGGGCGGGCAGCCTCGTCGTGATGCCCACGGACACCGTCTACGGCATCGGCTGCGACGCCTTCTCCGCCACGGCCGTCCGGTCCCTGCTGGCCGCCAAGGGGCGGGGGCCCGACATGCCCGTCCCGGTGCTCGTCGGCTCCTGGTCGACGATCGACGGCCTCGTCATCGGCGTCCCCACCGCCGCGCGCGAGCTGATCGAGGCGTTCTGGCCCGGGGGTCTGTCCCTCGTCCTGCCGCACGCCCCGTCGCTGGCCTGGGACCTGGGCACGACGCGTGGCACCGTCATGCTGCGGATGCCGCTGCACCCGGTCGCCCTGGAGCTGCTGCGTGACGTGGGCCCCATGGCCGTGTCCAGCGCCAACCGCTCCGGCTCCGCCCCCGCCGCCGACGCTCCCGACGCCGAGGCCCAGCTGGGTGAGCACGTCGCGGTGGTGCTCGACGGCGGGTCGTCGGGGGAGAACGTGCCGTCGACGATCGTCGACCTCACCGCCGACGCCCCCCGCGTCCTGCGCGAAGGTGCCGTCTCGCTGTCGGCGATCTCCGAGGTCCTGGGCCGTGAGGTCGCGACCGCCTGACCGGGCTCCGGAGGGCAAGAACCGGGCGCAACCTCACGGTCGTGTTCCGGCCGATCCGCAGCAGTGAGGTTGCGCGCGGAGATGTCGGGCGCAACCTCAGCGCTGTGCCGACGCGCATCCGCAGCGCTGAGGTTGCGCGCGGTATCAGGGACCGGCGTGGAGCAGCAGGCGTCGACGCAGGACGGCGCGGACCGACGCCGCCGTCTCCTCCGGGGTCTGGAAGATGTCGGCGGACACCAGCCGGATCGTCTGCCAGCCGAGCGCACCGGTGCGGACGTCGCGCTGCCGGTCGAGAACGTCGTCGTGATCGGCGCCGTCGTACTCGATCGCGAGCCGCGCGTCGGGGTAGGCGAGATCGAACCGGGCGACGACCCGCCCGTCGACGACCAGCTCGTACTGCGACACGGGCGCGGGCAGCCCGGCGTCGGTGAGAACGAGGCGCACCCGCGTCTCCATCGGTGACTCGGCACGCGGATCGGCGAGGGACACCGCGGTCCGGACGAGCGCGGCGCCCCGCACGTTTCGGAGGCGGAAAGCCATGTCCGCCAAAGCCTCGAGTGGGAGGCCCGCGTTACGGGCCAGAGAGTCGATCGCGACCACGGCATCGGCACGAGCTTCCCGGCGGGCGATGTCCCACGCGGTGCGCAGCGGCGTCGTCACCCGGCAGCCGCCGACGACGGTGACCTCCTCGGGCAGCAGCCGCCAGCGACCGACCCGCACGCCCGGTACCGGTTTCACGTAACGCGGCACGACGACGACCGCGTCCGCTCCCCGGTGCGCTCCCGGTGCGCCGAGCAGCGTGGCCGCCGACCAGCCGCCGATCACGCCCCCGACGTCCTCGACCCGGCGGTACGCGGCGACCGACCGCGTCGACAGGTCGGGTTCCGTGCCGGCGGCGACGTAGACGTCCGGAGCCAGCCGGATGAAGTCGCGTCCGCGCAGCCGACCCGGGGTGACGAGGCCGGTGGCGATGGCGGTACTCCCGCGGAAGGGTTGCTGCAGCACGCGGCGATGGTCGCTGCTGCGCCGCCGGAGCGTGGGCGAACGCGGACGTCGTCCGCAGGTGCGAACGCCCGCGGCGAGTTGTTCCCGCGCGCAACCTCGCGTCGTCCCGAGGCGGCTCAGGAGCAGTGTGGTGGCGCGCGGAAACTCGGGCGCAACCACACTGCTGCGAATCGGCCTTCCGGGAGCAGTGAGGTTGCGCGCGGGGTGGTCAGCGGACCATCCGGACCTCGACCATCGCCGGGTCGTCGGGGTCGGTGAACTCGACGCCGTCGGCGGCGAACCCGTTGCGCGTGTAGAACGCGATCGCGCGGTCGTTGCCGCGCAGTACCCAGAGCTGTGCGGGTGCGCCGTCGAGCACCTCGTCGAGCAAGGCCTGGCCCAGGCCGCTCCCGAGGTGCGCCGCCAGTACGTAGATCGCGTAGAGGTGCAGCGGTCGTGCCGCAGGGAAGCCCTGTTCGGCGGCGTGGGCGTCGCCTGCGCAGGCGAACCCGACCACCTCGCCGTCGACCGTCGCCACGACGAGCCGGCCCGGGGGCGGGTCCGAGGCGAAGAACCGCGTCCACTGTTCGCGGCGGCGATCGTAGGCCCCGCCGTCGAAGTGGTGCTCGGCGAGGATTCCGGCGTAGGTCTCGCGCCAGGACCGGACGGTCACCCGGGCGATGCCGTCGACGTCGTCGACGTCTGCCGGTCGCACCTGCCCGACGCTCGTCACGCAGGGGACGCTAGCGCGCATCGGCGGCGCGCAACCTCAGCGTCGCCCAGAGGTGCCCGGACAGCAGTGAGGTTGCGCGCGGAAAGTTGGGCGCAACCTGACTGTCGCGGATGGCCCGGACGGCAGCAGTGTGGTTGCGCGCGGAAGTTCGCGCGCAACCTCACTGCTGAGAATCGGCCTGACGGCAGCAGTGGGGTTGCGCGCGGGGTGGCCGGGGGTCAGGGGAGGCCGAGGGCGTCGGCGTGGGTGTCGACGACGCCGCGGAACCAGGCGGCGTGGTCGCTGACGACGTTGTGGGTGTGGCCGTGCAGCTCGAAGCCGATGGCGCCGAAGAGCCCCGACCAGGCGGCGACGACGAGGGCGGCCCGGGTGGGGTCGTCGGTGAGGCCGACGTCGGCCAGCGCCCGGGGCTCGATCACGTCGGCACCGCCGGGCAGCGGGGTCAGGGCGCCGCTGGCCAGCCCGTCGGCGACGATCCCGGTGACGAGCAGGCCGACGCGTCCGGCGGGCGCGATGGTGGTCTCGGGGGCGGCGTAGCCGGGCACGGGGGAGCCGTAGAGCAGGGAGTACTCGTGGGGGTGGGTGAGGGCCCAGTCGCGGGCGGCGGCGCAGGCGGCGCGGAGCCGGCCGCGCAGGTCGTCGCGCGCGACGGCGGCCTCGGCGCGTTCGGCGGCGTCGCCGAGTGCGTCGTAGGCGTCGACGATCAGGGTGGTGAGCAGGTCGTCGCGGCTGGGGAAGTAGCGGTAGACCGCGGAGGAGGCCATTCCGAGCTCGCGGGCGACGGCGCGGAGGGAGAGGGCGGCGGCGCCGTCGGTGGCGAGGTGGGTGCGGGCGACGTCGGCGATCTCGGTGGTGAGCTGGGCGCGGACGCGGGCGCGGGCGGTTCGGGGCGCGGACACCCGGCGCATTCTGCCCGATTCCGAGAGCGCCGACAACCGACGAGAGCATTGCTCTGTCGAGGCGGCCCCTCCCGTTGGGGTGATCAGTTTCGGCGCAGGTAATCTCGGCAAACGTGAGCACACCGTTCTGGGGCCCGGATTTCGACGCACTGCAGCAGCAGGATCCCGAGATCGCGGGAGTCGTGCTGGACGAGCTCGACCGGCTGCGTGGCGGACTGCAGCTGATCGCGAGCGAGAACCTCACCAGCCCCGCGGTCCTGGCGGCACTGGGTTCGACGCTGTCGAACAAGTACGCCGAGGGCTACCCGGGCAAGCGGTACTACGGCGGGTGCCAGGTCGTCGACGTGGCCGAGGAGATCGGCAACGCGCGCACGAAGGAGCTCTTCGGCGCGGAGCACGCCAACCTGCAGCCCCACTCGGGTGCGAGTGCGAACCTCGCCGCCTACGCGGCGTTCACCCAGCCCGGCGACACGGTCCTGGCCATGGACCTCAAGCAGGGCGGGCACCTCACGCACGGCAGCAAGGTCAACTTCTCCGGCAAGTGGTTCAACGCGGTGTCCTACACCGTGCGTGAGGACTCCGAGCTGATCGACTACGACCAGGTCCGCGACCTGGCCCGCGAGCACCGGCCCAAGATGATCATCTGCGGCGCGACGGCGTACCCGCGGCTGATCGACTTCAAGGCGTTCCGCGAGATCGCCGACGAGGTCGGCGCGAAGCTCATGGTCGACGCGGCGCACTTCATCGGCCTGGTCGCGGGCAAGGCGATCCCGTCGCCGGTGCCGTTCGCCGACGTCGTGACCGCGACGACGCACAAGGTCCTGCGCGGCCCGCGCGGCGGCATGGTGCTGTGCCGCGAGGAGCACGCGAAGGCCATCGACAAGGCGGTCTTCCCGTTCTCGCAGGGTGGCCCGCTGATGCACGCGGTGGCGGCCAAGGCCGTCGCGATGCGGGAGGCGGCGCAGCCGGAGTACCAGCAGTACGCGACGCAGGTCATCGCCAACGCGCAGGCGCTCGCGAAGGGCCTGGAGGCCGAGGGGATGCGCGCGGTGTCCGGCGGGACCGACACCCACCTGGCCCTGATCGACCTGCGGCCCATCGGCGTCACCGGCGCCGAGGCGGAGTCGCGGTGCGACGCGGCGCGGATCACGCTGAACAAGAACGCGATCCCGTACGACCCGGCCCCGCCGATGAAGCCGTCGGGCATCCGGGTCGGGTCCCCGTCGTCGACGACGCAGGGCATGGTCGAGTCCGACATGGCCGAGGTCGCGTCGCTGCTGGCGCGGGCGGTCAAGGCGCCGCAGGGCACCCCCGAGGGTGACGCGGAGCTGCGTGCGGTCGCCGACGCGGTGTCGGCGCTCGTCGAACGGGTCCCGGCCTACCCGCGCGGCTGACCGGTCACGGTCCGTGCCGCTCGAGGCCGCACACGCCCTCGCGCCCGTCGGTCTCGGGCTGCCCATCCGCGAGTACCTGCTCGCGGGGCTGACGGCGGCCGTCGTCACGTTCCTGCTCACCGGCCTGGTGCGCGTCCTCGCGCTCAAGGCCGGTGCGGTGGCGTGGCCGCGCAACCGTGACGTCCACACGACGCCGACGCCGCGGTGGGGCGGGCTCGCGATGTTCGGTGGCGTGCTGGCGGGCATCGGGCTCGCGTTGCAGCTGCCGGCGTTGCGGCTGGCGTTCGACTACTCCGACGACGTCCTGGGCGTGGTCATCGCGGCCGCGCTGATGTGTGCGGTCGGGGTGCTCGACGATCGTTGGGAGCTCGACGCCCTCACCAAGCTGGCGGGTCAGATCACCGCGGCGGGGGTGCTGGTGCTGTTCGGTATCCAGTGGGCGGTGTTCTGGGTGCCGTGGGGCGGGGGCGGGGAGAGCTCGGGCTCGCTGCTGATCCTGGGGCAGGGCCAGGGCGTGCTGCTCACCGTGCTGCTGACGGTCGCGCTGGTCAACGCGATGAACTTCGTCGACGGGCTCGACGGGCTGGCGGCGGGTGTCGGCATGATCGCGGCCGCGGCGACCGGGGTGTTCGCGATCGGGCTGGTGCGTCAGAACGGCAACGATCCGTCGGCGTACTCGCCGGCGCTGCTGGCCGCGGTGCTGGCAGGGGCGTGTCTGGGCTTCCTGCCGCACAACTTCAACCCGGCGCGGATATTCATGGGCGACTCCGGGTCGATGCTGATCGGGCTGCTGCTCGCGGCGGCGACCACGGGGGCGTCGGGAAAGCTGCCGATCAGCGTCACGACCGACGGGACCGACATCGTGGCGCTGTTCGCGCCCGTGATCGTCGTCGCGGCCGTGATGTTCGTCCCGCTGCTGGACCTGCTCATGGCGGTGATCAGGCGGACGCGGGCGGGGCTGAGTCCGTTCTCGCCCGACAAGATGCACCTGCACCACCGGCTGCTGGAGATCGGGCACAGCCATCGACGCGCGGTGCTGCTGATCTACCTGTGGGCGGCGATCGTGGCGTTCGGTGCCGTGGCCCTGGCGTTGGTCGACGACCCGACCGTCGTGCTGTGGGCGGTGGGCGCCGGGATCGTCGTCGCGGTGGTCGCGACGCTCGTTCCGCGCGACCGCGCGCTGGCCGTGCTGCGACGCGGCTCACCGACCCGGCCCTGACCTGCGCGGCGAGTCGCGGGTACACGCCGTAGGAGTCGTCGTCCTCACAGGTCAGGGGGGTGCGGCGGGTGAAATTTCCTGTGATAGCGTCCGTTTTCGAGACCGGTCGCCGGGTGGGTCCGTCCGAGCTTGTGAAAGTATCCACAAGCTCGCGGAGGGCACGACGGCGTCGAGGCGAGGACACAGGTGGACAGCAACAGTCCGCAGGGCCCCCAGGGCCCCGAGCTGGGCGATCTCCTGTCGATGGGCTTGACCATCGCGCTCTGCGTGATGGCCGGTTTCGGACTCGGTTGGCTGGTCGACCGGCCGTTCGGGACGTTCCCCGTGTTCGCGTTCGTGGGGCTGCTCCTCGGAGTGGCAGCGGCCGCAGGGCTCGTCTATCGACAGTTCAAGAGGTTTCAGTGACGAAACGAGGGCTAGCTGTGACCCAACGAGACGGGGTGAGACATCCATGACGACGGCAGTCCCAGGCTACGTGCCCCCTGTCAGCCGGGCCACCTTCCGGCGTACGGCCATCGCGGGCGTCGCGCTCGCGATCGTCGTCGTCGCGGTGTGCGTGCCCCTGGGCTACGGCCTGTTCGCGCTCTTCGGGTGCGTGGGTATCGCGCTCGGAATCATCAACTCCGCCTTCGCGATGGGGTCGGTCGTGCGCTTCTCGCACGGCAGCGCGACGCCGTCGAAGGCCAAGTTCTCCGGCGGCGTGCTGCTTCGCCTCGCCGTCATCACCGTCGTCGCGTTCGGCTGTGCGCTCCTGGTGCGTCCTTACGGGATCGCCGTGTTCGGGGGGCTCGCGGTCTTCCAGCTGCTGGCGACGGTGAGCTCGATCCTGCCGTTGATCAAGGAGATCCGACAGAAATGAACGTTGAGGTCCTCGCGGCCGAGGGCGAGATCAAGCCCGGAGAGCACTGGACAGGGTCGCTTTTCGGCCTGACCGTGAACCTCGACACGATCATCGGCACGCTCATCGCCGCGGTGATCGTCTGCGGCCTGGGCTACTACATGGCCCGCCGCGCGACGAAGGGCCGGCCCTCGGGCCTGCAGGTCGCCTTCGAGGCGCTCACGGGGTGGATCCAGGGCCAGATCCGCGACGGGATGGGCCTGCGGGCACCGCGCGGGGTCGTCGGGCTGTGCATCACGCTGTTCGTCTTCATCCTGACGTGCAACTGGCTGGCCACGCTCCCGTCCGAGCACTGGATCCCGCCGCCCACGTCGGACGTGAACCTCGTCTACCCGATGGCGCTGCTCGTGATCATCTGGGTGAACGTGGCGGGCATCCGGAGGAAGGGCGCCGGGAACTACTTCGGCCACTTCACCAAGCCGTACGCGTTCCTCGCTCCGATCGAGTTCATCACCCAGTACTTCTCGCGTCCGCTCTCGCTCGCGCTGCGGCTCTTCGGCAACATCTTCGCCGGCGGGATCATGGTCGCGGTCATCGGGCTGATGCCGGCGTACGTGCTGTGGGCGCCCGAGGCGGCCTGGAAGCTGTTCGACATGTTCATCGGCGGCATCCAGGCGCTGATCTTCACCCTGCTGACCCTCATCTACTTCACGGAGGCCGTCGGCAGCGAGGCCGACGAGCACGCGCACTAGCGCGTCCGTCCCGTACCGAGCACAACAAAAATCCTGCCCCGACGCACGACTCGCGCCGCGTGACGGCGCGGTACGAGAGAGCACGAGGAGAGTCATGAGCATTTCCTACCTGGCCCAGGAAGCTGCCAGCGGCGGGTCGAGCACGCTCGGCCTCGCGATGATCGGCGGTGGCATCGCCCTCGCCGGTGGCGCCATCGGCGCGGCGATCGGTGACGGTCTCGCCGGCGCCTCGGTCATCCAGGGTGTCGCCCGCCAGCCCGAGGCCGCCGGCCGCCTGAACACCACCATGTTCCTGATCATCGGTCTGGTCGAGGGCATGTACTTCATCAACCTGGCGTTCATGGCGCTGTTCGTCTTCGTCCTGGCGTGATCCGGCCATGACGACCGAGGTGCTGGCGCAGGAGGGTGGCGAGACCACCAACTTCCTGCTGCCCAACTTCACGATCGTCGTCGAGATCGTGATCTTCCTCCTCGTCCTGTTCTTCTTCTACCGGTTCGTCGTCCCGCCGCTGACCAAGGCGATGCGGGAGCGCGACGAGATGGTGCGCAAGCAGGTCGAGGAGCGCGACAAGGCCGTGCGCACGCTGCACGAGGCCGAGGAGCGGTACTCGAAGTCGCTCGCCGAGGCGCGCTCCGAGGCGACGACGATCCGCGACGAGGCCCGGGCGGACGCGCAGAAGATCCGCGACGGCATGCGTGCCGAGACCGACCGCGAGGTCGCCCGGCTGCGCGCCGAGGGTGAGGCCGAGCTGGCCGCCCAGCGTGCGCAGACCGCGACCGCCCTGCGTGCGGAGATCGGCGGGCTGTCGAGCGGTCTGGCGTCGCGTGTGCTCGGCCGTCAGATCGACGACGGGAGCCACCGCGCGACCGTCGACAGGTTCCTTGCCGAGCTCGAGCAGGGGCAGGCCAAGGACGCCGAGGGGGTCCGCTGATGGTGCACTTCATCGCTCAGCTCGTCGCCTTCGTCATCGTCCTGCTGGTGTTGTGGCGCTTCGTGTTGCCGGTCCTGTCGAAGATGGTCAAGGCCCGGCAGGACACCGTGCAGCAGCAGGTCGACGAGGCCGAAGAGGCGACGCGCAAGCTGAATGAGGCCCAGGGCAAGCTCGACTCGGCCGTGGAGGAGGCCCGCCAGGAGGCGGCCCGTATCCGCGACGACGCGCGTGCCGACGCCACCCGCATCCACGACGAGCTGGTGGAGCAGGCGCGCCAGGAGGTCGAGCGCATCAAGGCCCGCGGTGGCGACCAGCTCGCCGCCCAGCGGGACCAGGTCGTGCGTCAGATGCGCGCCGAGCTGGGTGCGCAGTCGATGGGGCTCGCCGAGAAGCTGGTCGTCGAGTCGCTGTCCGACGAGAGCGCCCGCCGCGCGTCGGTCGACGACTTCCTCGACGACATCGACCGCCTCGTGACCGACCGTGCCGGGCAGCCGGCCGGCGAGCACGCGGGTGCAGGGGGAGGAGCCTGATGGCCGAGTCGACGCTCGAGTCGACGCTGCAGTCCGCCAGCCGTGAAGCGCTGACGGAGGCCGTCCGCAGGCTCGACACCCACGTCGACGCGTCGGCGGGAGCCGACCTCGCGGTCCTCGGCGACGACCTGTTCGGCGTCCAGCACCTGCTGGAGTCCGAGCCGACGCTGCGCCGTCACCTGGCCGACCCGTCGGTCCCGGTGGAGTCGCGCACGGAGCTGGCCCGCAGGCTGTTCGACGGAAAGGTCGGCGCCGCGGCCCTCGGCGTCGTGACCGATCTGGTCGCGTCGCGCTGGTCGCGGTCGATCGACCTGGTGGAGGCGCTCGAGGCGCTGGCCCGCCGGGCCGTGCTCGGCGTGGCGGAGAAGGACGGCTCCCTCGACGAGGTCGAGGACCAGCTGTTCCGTTTCGGTCGCGTCCTCGACCGCGAGCCGCAGCTGGCCGCACTCCTCGTCGACCGGGCCACTCCGGTCGACAAGCGCGTGGGCCTTCTTTCGGACGTGTTGCGGGGCAAGGCTTCCGCGGTCACCGTGACGTTGCTGGAGCACGCCGTGCGGTCCCCGCGCGCGCTCGCTCTCGACCTCGTCGCGGGCCGGCTCGCCGAGCTGGCCGCGGCCCGCCGCGACCGGTACGTCGCCCACGTCCGTTCCGCAGTGGCGCTCACCGAGCAGCAGGAGCAGCGCCTGACCGAGTCCCTGGGCCGGCTGTACGGCCGTCCCATCTCGCTCCAAGTCGAACTCGATCCCGACCTCCTCGGTGGTCTCGTCGTCAGGGTCGGCGGCGAGCTGATCGACGGCAGCGTGGCGGGCAGGCTCGCCTCCGCACGCCGCGCGCTGCCGACCTGACCGGCCGACCCAACCGACGCGACGCGCACAGCGCGACCGACTGAAGAAAGACGAGAGCCATGGCAGAGCTGACGATCTCCCCGGAGGAGATCCGGAGTGCGATCTCCAGCTACGTCTCGTCGCTGGAGAGCCAGACCTCCCGCGAGGAGGTGGGCACCGTCTCCGACACCGGTGACGGCATCGCCCACGTCGAGGGTCTGCCCTCGGCGATGACGAACGAGCTGCTCGAGTTCGAGGGTGGCGTCCGTGGCGTCGCGCTGAACCTCGACCAGCGTGAGATCGGTGCGGTCATCCTGGGTGACTACGCCGGTATCGAGGAGGGCCAGTCGGTCCGCCGGACCAACAGCATCCTGTCGGTGCCGGTCGGCGACGCGTTCCTCGGCCGGGTCATCGACCCGCTGGGCGCCCCGATCGACGGCCTCGGCGACATCGAGGCCGAGACCGAGCGTGTCCTCGAGCTGCAGGCCGCGACGGTGGTGCAGCGGCAGTCCGTCAAGGAGCCGCTGCAGACCGGCATCAAGGCGATCGACGCGATGACGCCGATCGGCCGCGGCCAGCGCCAGCTGATCATCGGCGACCGCAAGACCGGCAAGACCGCGGTCTGCGTCGACACGATCATCAACCAGAAGGACAACTGGGCCAGCGGGGACCCGACCAAGCAGGTCCGCTGCATCTACGTCGCGGTCGGCCAGAAGGGCTCCACGATCGCGGGTGTCCGCCAGGCGCTGGAGGACTCGGGCGCCCTGGAGTACACGACGATCGTCGCGGCCCCGGCGTCCGACCCGGCCGGCTTCAAGTGGCTCGCGCCCTACACCGGTTCGGCGCTCGGCCAGCACTGGATGTACCAGGGCAAGCACGTCCTCATCGTCTTCGACGACCTGTCCAAGCAGGCCGAGGCGTACCGCGCGATCTCGCTGCTGCTGCGCCGCCCGCCGGGCCGTGAGGCCTACCCGGGCGACGTCTTCTACTTGCACTCGCGTCTGCTCGAGCGTTGCGCGAAGCTCTCCGACGAGCTCGGCGGCGGCTCGATGACCGGCCTGCCGATCATCGAGACCAAGGCCAACGACGTGTCGGCCTACATCCCGACCAACGTCATCTCGATCACCGACGGCCAGGTCTTCCTGGAGTCCGACCTGTTCAACCAGGGCGTCCGGCCGGCCATCAACGTCGGTATCTCGGTCTCCCGGGTCGGCGGTTCGGCGCAGGTGCGCGCGATGCGCACGGTGTCGGGCTCGCTGCGTCTGGACCTGTCGCAGTACCGCGAGCTGGAGGCCTTCGCGGCGTTCGGCTCCGACCTCGACGATGCCTCGGCGCGTGCCCTCGGCCGCGGTGAGCGCCTGGTCGAGCTGCTCAAGCAGGCCCAGTACTCGCCGTTCTCGGTCGAGGACGAGGTCGTCGCGATCTGGCTGGGCACGTCGGGCCAGCTCGACACCGTCCCGGTCCGCGACGTCGGCCGGTTCGAGACCGAGTTCCTCGCGCACGTCCACCGCAACCACCAGGCTGCGATCGACGACATCCGCGAGACCGGCAAGCTGAACGACGACAACGTCGAGCGGCTGCAGGGCGTGGTCGACGCGTTCAAGCGCGACTTCACCGCCTCCGACGGTTCCTCCGTCGTCGCCAACGACGAGCAGGCGCTCGACGAGGACGACGTCCAGCAGGAGACCGTGAAGGTCAACAAGCCGGCACCGGCTTCGAGCTGACGGGTAGGGACCGATGGCGGCACAGATCCGTGTGCTGCGGCGGCGGATCAGGTCGACGCAGTCCATCAAGAAGATCACGCGCGCGATGGAGCTCATCGCGACGTCGCGTATCGCGAAGGCCCGCGCGCGGGTCGAGCAGTCGCGTCCGTACGCCGAGCTGATGACCTCGGTCCTCAGCGAGCTGGCGTCGAACGCGGCGCTCGACCACCCGCTGCTGGTCGAGCGGCCCGACGCCAAGCGGGCCGCGGTGCTGGTGGTCACCAGCGACCGCGGCCAGGCGGGCGGCTACAACGCCAACGTGCTCAAGGAGACCGAGCAGCTCCGCTCGCTCCTGCGTGAGCAGGGCAAGGAGCCCGTGCTCTACGTGATCGGGCGCAAGGGCGTGAACTACTACCGGTTCCGCCGGCAGGCCGTCGCGCAGTCGTGGACGGGCTTCTCCGAGCAGCCCGAGTACATCCACGCGGCCGAGGTCGCCCGCACGCTCGTCGACGCGTTCATGGTCGGCAGCGAGGGGCGGACCGGTGAGGGCGAGGACGGCGTCCAGGGCGTCGACGAGCTGCACCTGGTCTACACGCAGTTCCGCAACATGGTGAGCCAGACGCCGCAGGCGCGGCGGATGGCGCCCATGGAGGTCGAGTACGTCGGCGCCGAGTCGTCGATCGACGCGGCCTCCGAGACCGAGACCGGCGGGGCCACAGGCGTGACGGCCGGTGAGGCGCGCGAGCAGTCCTCCGGCCCGAAGGCGCTCTACGAGTTCGAGCCCGACGCCGACGAGCTGTTCGACGCCCTGCTGCCGAAGTACGTCGGGGCGCGGCTGTTCGCGGCCCTCCTCGACGCCGCGGCGTCGGAGTCGGCCAACCGCCAGCGCGCGATGAAGGCCGCGACCGACAACGCGAACGAACTCATCCGTACCCTGACACTGGAAGCCAACCAGGCACGTCAGGCACAGATCACCCAGGAGATCAGTGAGATCGTCGGTGGCGCCGACGCTCTCGTGACCGCAGGAAGTGAGAGCTGATGACCGCCACCGCCGACACGCCCACCCAGGCCAGGACAGGCCGGGTCGTCCGGGTCACGGGCCCGGTCGTCGACGTCGAGTTCCCGCGCAACCAGGTACCGCCGCTCTACAACGCGCTCACCGTGCAGGTCGAGTTCGGTGACCTGGCGAAGACGCTGACCCTCGAGATCGCCCAGCACCTGGGTGACAACCTGGTCCGCACGATCTCGATGCAGCCGACCGACGGCCTGGTCCGCGGCCAGGAGGTCTCCGACCTGGGCCGCCCGATCTCGGTCCCCGTCGGTGACCAGGTCAAGGGCCACGTCTTCAACGCCCTCGGCGAGTGCCTCGACAAGCCCGACCTCGAGATCACCGGCGACCTGTGGGGCATCCACCGCAAGGCGCCCTCGTTCGACCAGCTCGAGGGTCGTACCGAGATGCTGGAGACCGGCATCAAGGTCATCGACCTGCTCACCCCGTACGTGCAGGGCGGCAAGATCGGCCTGTTCGGCGGCGCCGGCGTCGGCAAGACGGTGCTCATCCAGGAGATGATCACCCGTGTCGCCAAGAACTTCGGTGGTACGTCGGTGTTCGCCGGTGTCGGTGAGCGCACCCGTGAGGGCAACGACCTGATCACGGAGATGACGGAGTCGGGCGTCATCGCCGACACCGCGCTGGTCTTCGGTCAGATGGACGAGCCGCCCGGCACGCGTATGCGCGTCGCCCTGTCGGCCCTGACGATGGCCGAGTACTTCCGTGACGAGCAGAACCAGGACGTGCTGCTCTTCATCGACAACATCTTCCGGTTCACCCAGGCCGGTTCGGAGGTCTCCACGCTGCTCGGCCGTATGCCGAGCGCCGTCGGTTACCAGCCGACCCTGGCCGACGAGATGGGCGAGCTGCAGGAGCGGATCACGTCGACGCGTGGCCGGTCGATCACCTCGATGCAGGCGATCTACGTCCCCGCGGACGACTACACCGACCCCGCCCCGGCGACGACGTTCGCCCACCTGGACGCGACGACGGAGCTTTCCCGCCCCATCTCGCAGAAGGGCATCTACCCGGCGGTCGACCCGCTGACCTCGACCTCGCGGATCCTGGACCCGCAGTACATCGGCGACGAGCACTTCCGCGTCGCCAACGAGGTCAAGCGGATCCTGCAGCGCTACGCCGACCTGCAGGACATCATCGCGATCCTCGGTATCGACGAGCTCTCGGAAGAGGACAAGCAGCTCGTCGGCCGGGCGCGTCGTATCGAGCGCTTCCTGTCGCAGAACCTGCTGGTCGCCGAGCAGTTCACCGGCCAGCCGGGCTCGACGGTCCCGCTCAAGGAGACGATCGAGTCGTTCGACAAGATCGCCAAGGGCGAGTTCGACGACGTTCCCGAGCAGGCGTTCTTCCTCTGCGGTGGCCTCGAGGACCTCGAGAAGAACCGCAAGCGGCTGCAGGGCTGACCGGGGCGGAAAGGGCATCATGGCGGAGATGACGGTCGACCTCGTATCGGTCGAGCGGAAGATCTGGACGGGTCAGGCGTCGTTCGTGCTGGCCCGCACCACGGTCGGTGAGATCGGCATCCTGCCGGGCCACGAGCCGACACTGGCTCAGCTGGAGGAGGCCGGTGTCGTGCGCATCGACACCACCGACGGCCAGTCGCTGACGGTGGCGGTGCACGGCGGGTTCCTGTCCGTGACGCCGGACCACGTCTCGATTCTCGCGGAGTTCGCGGAGCTCTCCGAGGAGATCGACGTGGACCGCGCGCGGGCGGCGCTCGACCGGGCCGACGGCTCGGACGAGTCCGGGGCCGCGGCCAGGGCGCGCGCGGAGGCGCGGCTCAAGGCGGCCGGCGTCCAGTAGCGGGTAGCAGGACAGCACGGGCGTGGGAACGGTTGCGATCGTCGTCGGGATCGTTCTGCTGTGTGCCTGTCTGCTGCTCGGCTGGTTCGCCGTGCGGCGTGTACGACTCATGCGGGGCGGCGGCGTGGACCTGTGTCTGCGCCGCCGCCCTGCGTCGTTCGACGGGCGTGACGACGTGGCGGGCTGGCACTTCGGTGTGGGCCGCTACCACGGCGACGAGTTCGCCTGGCACCGGCTGACCAGCGTGCGGCTCGGCCCGACGCTGCGGATGGACCGCACCGACCTGCAGATCGTCGACCGGCGCGCACCCAGCGCGGTCGAGACCTACGCGATCCCGCACGCCACGTCGGTCCTGACGCTGCGCACCCACGGCGAGACCCTGGAGCTGGCGATGGCCCCCGGTGTCCTCACGGGCTTCCTGGCGTGGCTGGAGGCGGCCCCGCCCGGACGCATGACGGGCTACCGCCAGGCCTCCTGAGGGCCGCTCAGGCCTGCTCTGTGGCCGCTTCCGGGCCGCCGGGCTGCCACAGCACGTCCCCACCCGGGTTGGCGACGCGCCCGAGGATGAACAACAGGTCCGACAGCCGGTTGAGGTAGCGCGCGGTGAGGGGGTTGGTCCGGTCGGCGTCGGCCTCCAGCAGCGCCCACACCGACCGTTCCGCGCGCCGGGTCACGGTCCGGGCGACGTGCAGGTACGCCGCACCCGGGGTGCCGCCCGGCAGGATGAACGACGCCAGCTTGGGCAGGTCCTCGTTGAACTCGTCGCACCAGCTCTCGAGGCGGTCGACGTAGCTGTCGGTGACGCGCAGCGGCGGGTACTCCGGGTCGGGCACGATCGGTGCGCACAGGTCGGCGCCGACGTCGAACAGGTCGTTCTGGATCTGGCGCAGCGGCACGAGTACCCGGTCGTCCAGCCGGCCCACGGTGACGGCGACGCCCAGCGCGGCGTTCGCCTCGTCGGTGTCGGCGTAGGCCGCGAGCCGCGGATCGGTCTTGCGGACGCGGCTGAAGTCGCCCAGCGCGGTCGTCCCGTCGTCACCGGTGCGGGTGTAGATCCTGGTCAGGTGCACGGCCATGGTCCGACCGTAGCCGCCCGCGGCCCGGCGCAGCTGTGGCGGGGACGACATGCCCCGGGGTGGGGGCCGGGCCGCGGTGGGGCAGCCGCTAGCGTCGTCGGCCGTGGCAGAGCATTTCGCGGTCCGCGGCGGCGCCCGTCTCGACGGGACCGTCGACGTCGTCGGCGCCAAGAACAGCGTGCTCAAGCTCATGGCGGCAGCGCTGCTGGCCGAGGGCACGACGGTGCTCACCAACTGTCCGGAGATCCTCGACGTCCCGCTGATGGCCGAGGTGCTGCGCAGCCTGGGCTGCACGGTCGCCGTCGACGGCGCCACCGTCACGATCGACGTCCCCGCCGATCCGGGCGCCCAGGCCGACTACCGCTCGGTGTCGAAGCTGCGTGCCTCGGTGTGTGTGCTGGGTCCGCTCGTGGCCCGCTGCCGGCGCGCGGTCGTCCCGCTGCCCGGTGGCGACGCCATCGGCTCCCGCCCTCTCGACATGCACCAGAGCGGCCTGCGCAAGCTCGGTGCGACCACCGAGATCGAGCACGGGCGCGTCGTCGCCCAGGCCGACGAGCTGCACGGCGCCCAGATCTGGCTCGACTTCCCCAGCGTCGGCGCCACCGAGAACATCCTGATGGCCGCGGTCCTCGCCGAGGGAACCACGATCATCGACAACGCCGCACGCGAGCCCGAGATCGTCGACCTGTGCACGATGCTGCAGCGGATGGGCGCCAAGATCGACGGCGCCGGCTCCTCGACGCTCGTCGTCCACGGCGTCACCAGCCTCACCCCGGCGCACCACCGGGTCATCGGCGACCGGATCGTCGGCGCCACCTGGGCGTTCGCCGCCGCGATGACCGGCGGTCGCGTCGACGTCCGCGGTGTGGACCCGCACCATCTCGAGCTCGTCCTCGACAAGCTGGGCTCGGCGGGGGCGCAGATCGCTCCGCACGCCGACGGCTTCGCGGTGACGATGGACGGCCGCGCGCGTGCCGTCGACTTCGTGACGCTGCCCTACCCGGGCTTCGCCACCGACCTGCAGCCCATGGCGATCGCGCTGTCCGCGGTGGCCGACGGCACGTCGATGATCACGGAGAACGTGTTCGAGGGGCGGTTCCGGTTCGTCGAGGAGATGGTCAGACTCGGCGCCGACGCCCGTACCGACGGCCATCACGCGGTCGTGCGCGGGGTGGCGAAGCTCTCCAGCGCGCCGGTGTGGGCCAGCGACATCCGCGCGGGTGCGGGGCTGGTGCTCGCCGGGTTGTGCGCCGACGGCGAGACCGTCGTCTGGGACGTCGACCACATCGACCGCGGTTACCCGCGCTTCGTCGAGAACCTGCAGGGCCTGGGCGCCGACATCGACCGCGTCACGGTCGCCGGCGAGGGCTGAGCCGAACGGCGCATCCCCGGTCGCGCCGGCCCCCTGATCGTGCGACCTTGCGGATCACCCTGCGAGGAGGTCCGGGATGGTTGGTGTGCCGAGCGCGGCGTCGGATGCCGCCGGAACGGTCCGCGACGCCGCGCGCAGCACGCCGGCGGCGGTGGCGGTACGCGTCGGCATCCTGGCCTACGGCCTCACGCACCTGCTGATCGCGTGGCTCGCGCTGCAGGTGGCGTTCGGGGACTCGGGGCAGCGTACCGACCAGCAGGGCGCGTTCCAGACCCTCGCGGGGGGCACCGCGGGCCGCGTCCTGCTGTGGGTGCTGGCCCTCGGGTTCGCGGCCGTCGCGCTGTGGCGGGCCGGTGAGGCGGCGGCGGGGTTCTCCTACCGCGCCTCGCGCAAGGAGGAAGTCTTCTCCCGGGTCTCGAGCGGGGCGAAGGCCGTCATCTTCGCGGCGTTGACGGTCCTGGCGGTCCGCACGGCGCTGGGCGGGTCGTCGGGCGGTGGCGGGCAGGAGGCGGCGGCGGGCGTGCTGGGCCGGCCGGGCGGGCAGTGGATCGTCGGCATCGCGGGGGTCGTGATCGTCGTGGTCGGTGCGGTGACGGCGAAGCACGGCTGGGAGAAGACGTTCACCAAGGACATGACGTTGCCGCTCGACACCCGCGCGCGGCAGGCCGCCGTGCGCACCGGGCAGGTCGGGACGATCGCGAAGGGCGTGGTCACCGCGTTGGTGGGGGTCCTGGTGGTCGTCGCGGCGGTGCGGTTCGACCCGAACCAGGCGAACGGGCTGGACTCGGCGCTCAAGACGTTGGCGGCGCAGCCGTTCGGGTCGGTACTGCTGGTGGTGGTCGCGCTCGGGCTGGCCGCGTTCGGGGTGTTCTGTGCGTTCGACGCCCGCTGTCACCGGGTGTGAGCGAGTCGGTTCTTCCCGGAGCCGCGCCGCTCGCGTAGTTTCCCGACAAACGCTGCGTGGTATCCCAACCGCGTTCGCAGCCGAGGGCGGAGGTGTCCGGTGCCGTACCCGACCGACCACGAGCGTGATCGCCCCTGGGTGATCCGCACCTACGCCGGGCACTCGTCGGCGGAGAAGTCCAACGCGCTCTACCGGCGCAACCTCGCCAAGGGCCAGACCGGCCTTTCCGTCGCCTTCGACCTGCCGACCCAGACCGGCTACGACCCCGACGACGAGCTCGCCAAGGGCGAGGTCGGCAAGGTCGGCGTGCCGGTCAGCCACATCGGCGACATGCGCACCCTCTTCGATGCCATCCCGATGGCCGAGGCCAACACCTCGATGACCATCAACGCCCCCGCGATGTGGATGCTCGCGCTCTACGTGGCCGTCGCCGACGAGCACGAGGCCCCCCGCGCCACGCTCGCCGGGACCACGCAGAACGACATCGTCAAGGAGTACCTCTCCCGCGGGACCTACGTCTTCCCGCCGGCGCCCAGCATGCGGCTGATCGCCGACACGATCGCCTGGTCCGTCGCCAACATCCCCAAGTGGAACCCGATCAACATCTGCAGCTACCACCTGCAGGAGGCGGGGGCGACGCCCGCGCAGGAGCTCGCGTTCTCGCTGTCGACGGCCATCGCCGTGCTCGACGCCGTCCGCGACTCCGGGCAGGTCCCGCCGGAGAAGTTCGGCGACGTCGTCGGCCGCATCTCGTTCTTCGTCAACGCCGGGCTGCGCTTCGTCGAGGAGATGTGCAAGCTGCGGGCGCTGGGCCGGCTGTGGGACGAGATCACGCTGGAGCGCTACGGCGTCGAGAACCCCAAGCAGCGCAGGCTCCGCTACGGCGTGCAGGTCAACTCGCTCGGGCTCACCGAGGCCCAGCCGGAGAACAACGTCCAGCGCATCGTGCTGGAGATGCTCGCGGTGACGCTCTCGCGCGACGCCCGCGCCCGCGCCGTCCAGCTGCCCGCCTGGAACGAGGCGCTCGGCCTGCCGCGGCCCTGGGACCAGCAGTGGGCGCTGCGCATGCAGCAGGTCCTGGCCTACGAGACCGACCTGCTCGAGTACGAGGACATCTTCGACGGCAGCCGCGTCGTCGAGGCCAAGGTGTCCGAGCTGATCGAGGGCGCCCGCGCCGAGATCGACCGGGTCGCCGAGATGGGTGGGGCCGTCGCCGCGGTCGAGAACGGCTACATGAAGGGCGAGCTGGTCAGCGCGCTGGCCGAGCGGCGTCGGCGCATCGAGTCGGGCGAGGACGTCGTGGTCGGCGTCAACAGGTTCGACACCACCGAGCCCAGCCCGCTGCAGGCCGAGGGCGCCGCTGCGATCGAGACCGTCGACCCGGCCGTGGAGGCCGCCGCCGTCGAGGCCGTCACGCGGTGGCGCGCGAACCGCGACCAGACGGCGGTCGACGCCGCCCTCGACGCGCTGCGCGACGCCGCCAAGACCGACGCCAACCTCATGGACGCCTCCATCGCGTGTGCCAAGGCGGGTGTGACGACGGGGGAGTGGGCCGGCGCCCTGCGCGGCATCTTCGGCGAGTTCCGTGCCCCCACCGGCGTCTCGGCCGCCGTCGCGTCCGGGGAGGCCGCGAGCGAGATCGGCGAGGTCCGCGCCCGGGTCAAGGCCGCGGGTGAGGAGCTGGGCGAGCGGCTGCGCATGCTCGTCGGCAAACCGGGTCTCGACGGCCACTCCAACGGTGCCGAGCAGGTCGCCGTCCGTGCCCGCGACGTCGGCTTCGAGGTGATCTACCAGGGCATCCGGCTCACGCCCTCGGAGATCGTGGCCGCCGCGGTGCAGGAGGGCGTGCACGTCGTCGGGTTGTCGGTGCTGTCGGGCTCGCACCTGGAGGTCGTGCCGGCGGTCGTCGACGGTCTGCGCGCCGCCGGTGCCGACGACGTCCCCGTCGTCGTCGGTGGGATCATCCCGGAGGACGACGCGAAGGCGTTGCGGGACAAGGGGGTAGCGGCGGTCTTCACGCCGAAGGACTTCCGGCTGACCGAGATGATGGACGCCATCGTGACCCTGGTCCGCGAGGCCCACGGCCTGTGAGCCCGTGAGCCTGTGAGCGGCTCACGACTCCTGGTCGGTCTTCTCCTCGCCGCGGCGGCGGAAGAAGGCGAACCCGGGGATGCCGAGGATCGCCTGCCGGACCTCCTTGAGGACGTCGAGCAGCTCGTGGACGTCGGGTCCGACACGGTCGAGCGTCGTCAGGATCGGCATGATGTCGTTCTCGAGGTGCTCGGTGAGCTGCGGCAGGTGGTCGACGAGCCGGACCGCGGCGCGCACCTCGTCCTCGGAGAACTGCTCGACGAACGTGCGCGCCAGCGGAGCGGCGCGCTGCGACACGGGTCCCCAGGTCGCGAGCAGCGCGGCGGCGGCGTCGGAGGTCGACCCCGCCGATCCGACGACCTCGCCGGCCCGGCGCGCGACGACGCCCGCACCGTCGACGACCTCACCCGCCTGCTGCGCGACCCCCTGTGCCGCGCCGACGACCGTGGCCGCCTGCGTCGCGACGGCGCCGGCCGTACGGACGATCGTCTCCGCCTCGCCCGCGACCCCGCCGACGGTGGCGACGAGCTTCTCCGCGGTGCCGACGACGGTGGACGTGCGTGCGACGACGCCGCCGACCTCGGTCAGCAGGGCGTCGACGGCCGCGACGCTGCCGTCGACCCGGTCGAGCAGCCCGTCGACCCGGTCGGCGATGCCGCTGATGCGTTCGACGAGAGCCTCGGCGCCGTCGAGCAGCCGGCCCGCGCGCCCGGGCAGCTCGCCGGCCATGCCGACGGCGTCCTCGGTCCAGCCGGCGACGGCGCGGGCGCCGGCGAGGACGTCGGACGGGCCGAGGACGGGGAGCCCGGCGATGCGCACGACCATGACCGCATCATGGCCCATCCGCAGCCCTCGGCGCCCGTTCGGGCGCTGGGCAGAGTTACGACCGCGAGTACCCGCCCACACCGCCATCCATGGCCGCCGATCGGGTGAACGTTCGGTTCCGGTCGGAACGGCGATTGCGGTCGGATAACGACCCTTGATCCATGCCCGGTGACGTCGCGTGCAAACCCCTAGGTTCGAAACGGCGGCGGTGCCCTCCGGCGAGGGCACCGCGTGCGCGAGACCCACTGACGAGAGAGCCCCAGGGAGTCGACGATGACCGGCAGGACGTGGAGCAGGCGGGACTTCTTCCGACGCAGCGCCGTGGCAGGAGCCGTGGTCCTGGGTGGTCCCGCGTTGATCTCGGCGTGCACCAGCACCAACGCCGGTGGCAACGTCCTCGACAACGCCCGCAGCGCGGGAAAGATCAAGATCGGCATCGCGGGCGAGGAGCCCTACGGGTTCACCGACACCTCCGGCAAGGTCACCGGCGAGGCCCCCGAGGTGGCCCGCGCGGTGCTCAAGGCGATCGGCATCGACGACGTCGAGGCCGAGCAGGTCGAGTTCGGCCAGCTGATCCCCGCCCTCAACGCCAACCAGTACGACATGGTGTGCGCGGGCATGAACATCACCTCCGCCCGTTGCGAGCAGGCCACGTTCTCCATCCCCGACTACTCGGCGAAGACGGCCTTCCTGGTCCCCAAGGGCAACCCGCAGGCGATCACGTCGTTCCAGGACGTGGCGTCGAAGAACGTGCAGCTCGCGGTGCTCAGCGCCGCCGTCGAGCAGGGCTACGCCAAGGACGCGGGTGTGCCCGACGGCAACGTCCAGGCCTTCCCCGACCAGAACGCCCTGCTGCAGGCGGTCACCGCGGGCCGGGTCGCCGCCGCCGCGCTCACCGACATCTCGCTGAAGTGGCTGGCGAGCAAGAACCCGTCGGCGGACGTCGAGGTCACCGAGGGGTTCGACCCCGTGCAGAACGGCCAGCCGGTCGTCTCCGCGGGAGGGTTCGTGTTCCGCAAGGCCGACGGCCCGCTCGTCGAGGCGTTCAACGGCGCCCTCGACACCCTGCACAAGAACGGCCAGTGGGTGCAGATCGCCCAGCCGTTCGGGTTCACGCAGGCCAACCTGCCGGCGGCGGACCTGACGACCGAGAAGCTCTGCGCCGCCTGACCCGGACGGCCGGATGGACAACCTCGGAACCTTCCTGTCGGTCCTGTCCCAGGGCCTGCCGTTCACGATCATCGCGACCGTCGGCGGCATCCTGCTGACGATCGTGCTGTCGTTCGTCGCGGGCCTCGCGCTGCTGTCCTCGTCGAAGACGGTGCGGGTGATCTCCCGCATCTACGTCGAGGGGCTGCGCGGCACGTCGGAGGTCGTGCAGCTGTTCTGGATCTTCTTCGCGCTGCCCGTGCTCGTCGGCTTCCAGATCGTGCCCATCTGGGCGGGCATCCTCGTGCTGGGCCTCAACCACGGCGCCTACGGCGCGGAGATCGTGCGCGGCGCCGTGCAGTCGGTGCCGCGCGCGCAGGTCGAGGGCGCCATCGCGCTGAACCTGACGCCGGGCCAGCGGATGCGCCGCGTCGTGCTGCCGCAGGCGGTCGTCGAGATGATGCCGCCGTTCAACAACCTGTTCATCCAGCTGCTCAAGAGCACCTCGCTGCTGTCGTTCGTCTCGATCAACGAGATCACCCGCCAGGCCCAGCAGGTCCTCGTGCCGCGGTTCAACCCGCAGGCGTTCGAGATCTTCCTGCTCCTGCTGGTGATGTACCTGATCCTGTCGCTGGTCATCACGGCGATCATGCGGACGCTCGAACGGGTCGCAGCCGCGCGCGTCGGGCGCAGGCCGTCGGCGCGGTCGCGTCGGCAGGCGACCGGGGCGGGGGTCGCGTGAACGTCTGGGACTGGAGCTTCGCCGCGCAGATCCTCCCGGCGCTGCTCGACGGGCTGCGCATCACCCTGATCGCGACGGTCCTCGGCTCGCTCATCGCCTTCGTCCTCGGGCTGGTGCTGGCGATCCTGGGCAGGGGCCCGACGCCGGTACGGATCGTCGTCCGCGCGATCGTGGAGTTCATCCGCAGTACGCCGCTGCTGGTCCAGGTGTATTTCCTGTTCTTCGTGCTGCCCACGTTCGGTGTGGTCCTGCCGGCGCTCACCGTCGGCGTGCTGGCGCTGGGCGTCCACTACGCGACGTACACCTCCGAGGTCTACCGCGCCGGTATCGACGCGGTGCCCCGCGGCCAGTGGGAGGCCACCACCGCGCTCAGCCTGCCGCGGATGCGGGTCTGGACGGGAGTCGTGCTGCCGCAGGCGATCCCGCGGGTGCTGCCCGCGCTGGGCAACTACGTCATCTCGATGTTCAAGGAGACGCCGTTGCTCATCGGCATCGGCGTCTACGACATCGTGGGGCAGGTCCGTGAGGTCGGGGGCCAGTCGTTCCGCTATGTCGAGGCCTACACCCTCGCCGGCCTGCTGTTCCTGCTGCTGAGCTACCCGGCGTCGCTGGCCGTCCGGAGATTGGAGCGCCGCAGTGCCGTCCCTCGATAAGACGGTCGCCGAGCCGATGATCGTCTTCGACGGTGTCGAGAAGCGCTTCGGCGACAACGTCGTGCTCTCCGAGCTGAGCTTCACCGTCGCGCCCGGTGAGCACGTCTGTCTCATCGGACCGTCGGGCTCGGGCAAGACCACCATCCTGCGGCTGCTGATGACGCTCGAGAAGTGCGACGGCGGCACGATTTCCGTCGCCGGACAGTCGTTGTCGCACATGACCCACAACGGCAGACGTGTCCCCGCCGACGAGAAACACGTCCGCGACGTGCGCAAACGCATCGGCATGGTCTTCCAGCAGTTCAACCTCTTCCCCAACATGACGGTGCGCGGCAACCTGATCGAGGCGCCGACGCGGGTACTCGGAATGTCCAAGGACGAGGCGAACGCCCGCGCGACGGAGCTGCTCGACCTCGTCGGCCTCGGCGACCGGATCGACTCCCACCCCACCCAGCTCTCCGGCGGGCAGCAGCAGCGCGTGGCCATCGCCCGGGCGCTGGCCATGCGCCCCGACGTCCTGCTGCTCGACGAGGTCACCTCCGCACTCGACCCCGAGCTCGTCGCCGGTGTCCTGAAGCTGTTGCGCGACATCGGCTCCAGCACCGACATCACGTTCCTGTGCGTCACCCACGAGATGGGCTTCGCCCGCGACTTCTCCGACCGCGTGATGATGTTCGACGGCGGCCGCGTCATCGAGGACGCCGCTCCCGAGAAGCTCTTCACCGCCCCGGAACACGAGCGGACGCAGGCGTTCCTGCACGCGGTGGTGGACCGGTAGGCAGGCCCGCTCCGTCACCGAATCAGGCCGTGCCCGCGCAGAGCGCCGCCGTCGTGAGGCCCTCTGGCGGGAGGTTCACGGCGCCGAACCCGAACGGCGACGCCACCCGCAGCCACTCACCCGAGGCCTGGGCCGCGGCGAGGCCGTCGTCGAACGCCGCGACCAGGTCGGCGTCCTCGCGGCGGAACGCGAACCCGCCCGCGGGCACGACCTCGCGCCCGTCGATGGTCACCCGGAAGGGGCGGGTCACCTCGAGACGCCATCCGGGGTTGCGGCGCAGCTCGTCGAGCAGCGAGATGCGGGTGAGCACGGCGGCGTCGACGTGTTCGTCGGCCACGGCCCGCACCAGGGTGCTCTGCCCGTCGAAGGCGGTGACGACGTCGTCGGGCACCCCGGAGGCCTTCGCCCAGCTCTGCTCGGCGGACCCGCCGAGCACCCCGAGCCGCACGCGGCGACGGACGTCGGCGAACGAGCGCAGCCCCAGGGGGTTGCCGCGGCGCACCAGGAAGGCGGGCTGAGCGACGAAGTCGGGCCGCGAGAACGCCACCCGGGCGCAGCGGTCCGGGCTGATGGTCATACCCGCGGCGACGAGGTCGACGTTGCCGGCGACGAGGGTGTCGAGCAACCGGTCGAACGGCACCTGCACGGCCTCGATGCCGTCGACGCCCATCGCCTGCAGTACCAGCCGTGCCACCTCGGGGCTCTCGCCGGTGACGTGTCCGCTCGCGTCGGAGAAGCCGTAGGGCTGCTCGCCGGCGATCGCGACGCGGGCGACCCCCGAGTCGCGAATCCGTTGCAGGGTCGGGGTGTCGTCGGGGCGGCCGCAGCCGGCGGCCCCGGCCGCGAGCAGTGTGGCGCCGGTGGCGCCGAGGGCCACCAGCAGCCGGCGTCGGGTCAGCATCGCGGGCGACCCTAGGCGACTCCTGCGGTACACGCCCGCTCCGGGAGCAGGTCAGGCCTTGTGAGTGGCGATAGTCGCTATAGCGACTATCGCCACTCACAGGGGTTCGTGGAGCTCGTGGTGCGCGATCTTGCCGCTCGCGGTGAGGGGAAGGGCGTCGCGGAAGTGGAGGCGGGCCGGGAGCTTGTAGGCGGCGATGCGCTCGGACAGGAACGCGGTCAGCGCCCCGGCCGACAGCGTCCGGCCCGGTCGCGCGACCACGAACGCGACGGGCACCTGACCCTCCTCGGGATCGGACGCGGCCACGACCGCCGACGTCGCGACATCGGGGTGCTCGTCGATCGCCGACTCCACCTCACCCGGGGTGATCTTCGACGTCCGCCGCACGATCAGGTCCTTGAGCCGACCGCGGAACCACCACACCCCGTCGGCGTCGGCCTCGCCCAGGTCGCCCGTGTGCAGCCAGCCGTCGGTCAGACAGGCGCGGGTCAGCGCCTCGTCGTCCCAGTAGCCGGTCATGAGCATCGGCCCCCGGACGAGGATCTCGCCGGTCCCGGGGTCGGTGCGCAGCTGCGCACCGCCGACGGGCACGCCGATGCACCCGTCGCGGTCGGTGCGTGGGGTGCGCCGGATCGTCAGCCAGATCGCCTCGGTCATGCCGTAGCCGACGGCGATCGGCCGGTCCGCGATCGCGAGGAAGTCCCGTTGCAGGGCCGCGGGGACGGTGTCGCCGCCGGTGTAGACCCCGCGCAGCGAGGAGAACCGGTCAGCGGTGGCGCGCGGGTCGCGGACGACCTGGGCGAGCAGGTCGATGTGGGTGCACACGAGCGTCGGCCGGTGGGTGAGCAGCCCGTCGACGTAGGTGTCGAGGTCGAAGCCGTCGTAGAGGGCGACGGTGCCGCCGCCGCGCAGCGTCGTCAGGGTGGCGATGAACCCGCTGACGTGCACCTGCGGCTCGCAGACCTGGGTGACGTCGTCGGTGCCGACGTCGCCCATCGCCTCCGACGTGCTCGTGAGCATCGCGAGCGCCGACGCGTGCGAGTGCACGACCCCCTTCGGCGTCCCCGTCGAGCCGGAGGTGAAGAACATGACCGCGGGGGCGCCGGGGTCCGGGGCGGGCGGCTCGGGCCCGCTGCCCGCCGGGAGCCCGGTCCCGTCGACCACGACCTGCTCCACCCCGGCGAGGACGGCGGGGTCGACACGCTGCAGCAGCGGCAGCCGGGACTCGTGCACCACCAGCCACGACGGCCGAGCCCGGCGCAGCGCGCGCTCGATCTCGGGTGGGGCGAACCGGGAGTTGAGCGGCGTCGCGACGGCACCCGCGGCGAAGCACGCCAGGTAGGTCACGACCGTCGCCGGGCTGTTGGGCAGCATCATCGCGACGCGTTCGCCCGTGGCCCCGGCGGCGTGCAGCCGCGCCCCGAACGCCGCCGACGCCGCCGCCAGCTCGCCGTACGTCCGGCGGCGCTTCTCATGGACCAGCGCGACCCGGTCGGGGGCGCGGCGTGCGTGCGGACCGATCAGGTCGTGGAGTGCGGCGTCGTCGCTGCTCACGGGATCATCCTGGTGGGCCGGGCATGCTGTGATCAGCCGCCGTCCGAGTAGTTCGCGCGCAACCTCACGGTCGTCCTCGCGCCCCGCGACGACCGTCAGGTTGCGCGCGGTCAGTCGGTCCAGGCCGGGTGACGCTTCTCCAGGAACGCGGCCATGCCTTCCTTGGCCCCCGGCGACTGCGACATCGACGCCATGACCTCGACGGCGATCCCGTAGGCGTCGCCCTCCGGGCGGTCGAGCTGGCTGTAGAGCGTCTGCTTGCCGACGGCCTTGCCGAAGCGGCTGCCCCGAGTGGCGCGGGCGAGCAGGTCGTCGACGCGGGCGTCGAGCTCGGCGTCGGGGACCGTGTAGTTGACCAGCCCCCAGTCGGCGGCGGTGGCGGCGTCGACGACGTCGCCCGTCAGAGCCATCTCCATCAGCCGCTTGCGCCCGACGTTGCGCGCCACCGGCACCGCGGGCGTGTGGCAGAACCAGCCGCCCTTCCCGCCGGGCAGCGCGAAGCCCGCCGACTCGGCGGCGACGGCCAGATCGCAGCTCGCGACGAGCTGGCAGCCCGCGGCCGTCGCCAGCGCGTGGACGCGGGCGATCACGACCTGCGGCACCGACTCGATGGTGCGCATCAGCTGCGTGCACAGCTGGAGCAGGTCGCGGACGCCGGCGAGGTCGCGGGAGGCGACGTCGGCGAAGTCGTGGCCGGCGGAGAAGACCTTGCCCTCGGCGCCGAGCACGATGCCCGTCGCGTCGGACTCCCCGGCCTCGGTGAAGGCGCGCAGCAGTTCCCGCAGGTGCGCCTCGGACAGCGCGTTGCGCCGCTCGGGCCGGTTCATCGTGATCCGGACGGTGTCCCCGTCCTGCTTGACGAGCAGGTACTCGTAGTCCGCCATGCCCGTGACGGTACGGCCTTGCAGGCCTACCGATCCAGGCCTACCGTGACTGTATGACCGGAAACGCGAATCCAGTCATCGCGTCAACCGACGCGAGGCTCGAACGCGTGCTCGACGCGGCGGCCGACCTGCTCGTGCGGTGGGGCTACCAACGCGTCACGGTCGAGGACGTCGCCCGCCACGCCGGCATCGGCAAGGGCACCGTCTACCTGCACTTCCGCACCAAGGACGCCCTGTTCCTGACCGTCCTGCTGCGCAGCCACCACCACGTCGTGGCCCGGATGGCCGACCGGATGGCCGCCGACCCGGCCGAGGTGCTGCCCAGCCGGATGACGGCGTCGGTGTACCGCGATCTCGCCGACGACGCAGTCGTACGACCGCTTTACCTGGGCGATCCCGAGGTACTCGGCCGGCTCGCGCACGAGGCCGCCGAGACGCTCGGGGAGCTCGGCGGGAAGCGCGACGTGGCGTCGCGGCGCCTTTTCGGGCTGCTGCGCGACGCCGGTGCGCTGCGCACCGACCTGCCGATCGAGGAGCAGGAGTATGTCCTGCGCGCGGTCGCGACCGGGTTCCTGTTCGTCGACTCGCTGTCGACGCCCGAGGTTCCCGTCGACCGCGACCGGCGAGCCGAGCTGATCGCGCACTCGATCGCGGCGGCCATCGAGGAACCCGGCGCCGCCGCACAGGCCGGAGCCGTTGCGCCGCAAGCCGTCGCGATGTTCCGGGAACTGGCCGCCGACATGGATGCGGAGTGGCGGCGGCGCGTCCGCCGATGAGCGCGTCCGCCGATGAGTTGGGGGAGAAGATGACCGTCACCGATCTGACCACCACCGAGTTCGTCACCGACCCGTACACCGCATACGGGCGCATGCGGGAGGAAGCGCCCGTCCTGCGCGGCACGTTCTTCGGCGGGGCACCGGTCTGGGTCGTCACCCGCTACGACGACGTCCGCGCCGTCCTGGGCGACCCGACCCACTTCGCCAACGACCCGGCGGCCGTCCCGGGCAGCGGCGCCGCCGACCTCAAGCGCGACGCCATGGTGCAGATCGGCATCCCCGAGGACCTGCTGCACTACCTGACCGACAGCATCATCAGCGCCGACGGCGCCCACCACACCCGGCTGCGCAAGCTCGTCTCCCGCGCCTTCACGGTCCGCCGCGTCGGCGAGCTCCGCCCGCGCGTCGAGGCGATCACCGCGGCGCTGCTCGACCGGCTCGAGAAGCTCGGTGCCGGTGGCACGCCGGTCGACCTCGTCGAGGAGTTCGCCTACCCGCTGCCGATCACGGTGATCTGCGAGCTCGTCGGCATCCCGGAGACCGACCGGGAGGCCTGGCACGCCTGGAGCAAGGACCTCGCCACGATGGACCGCGAGCGCATCCCGACGGCGTTGCGCGACATGGTCGACCACATCCTCTCCCTCGTCGCGTGCCGGCGGGCCGAACCCGCCGACGACCTGCTCACCGCGCTCGTCCGCGTCGCCGACGCGGACGGCGACCGGCTCTCCGACGACGAGCTCGTCACCATGATCCTGTCGCTGGTCATCGCCGGGCACGAGACCACGGCGCACCTGATCTCCAACGCCGTCGTCGCGCTGCTGACCCGGCCCGACCAGCTCGCCGCCCTGCGCGCCGACCCGGAGCTGTGGCCGGGGGCGATCGCGGAGCTGATGCGGCGCAGCGGCCCGGTGCAGTTCGCGTCGACGCGCTACGCCCTGGCCGACACCGAGCTGGGCGGGGTCAAGGTCAAGGCGGGGGAGGGTCTGCAGCCCGCGCTCGTCGCCGCCAACTCCGACCCGCGGGAGTTCGACGACCCCGAGCGTCTCGACGTCGCCCGCCGCACCGCCGAGCGCGGCGAAGGGCACGTCGGCTTCGGGTTCGGGCCGCACTACTGCCTGGGCGCGGCGCTGGCCCGGCAGGAGGGGGAGGTGGCGCTGCGCGTGCTCGTGGAGCGCTTCCCCGATCTGGCGCTGGCCGTCGACCCCGGCGAGCTCGTGTGGCTGCCGGTGCCGGGGATGCGCCGGCTGTCCGCGGTCCCGCTGCGGCTGCGCTGCGGCTGGGCTGAGCTGCGGCTGGGCTGAGCTGCGGCTGGGCTGACCAAAACCCGCGCGCAACCTCACTGTCGTCCCGCAGCGGAAACGCGACAGTGAGGTTGCGCGCGATCTGTCGGGTGCAACCTCACGGTTCTCGAACGTGCCCCGGACGACCGTGAGGTTGCGCGCGGGGAGGGGCCTCAGCTCTGCGAGCCCGGGGCGACCGGGTCGATGAACGTGCCGGGGCTGGTGGCGCCGTCCTGGCGCAGCACCGCGCCGCCGGGCCAGCCGACCGTCGCGGAGCGGGTCTCGTCGGGCGGGGTCACCGCCATCCCGGTCGGCGTCCAGCCCGGACCGTCCTGCGGCGGCAGCCAGGTGATCGTCGTGTGCGCGGTGGCGCCGGGGGCCAGCGTCACCGTCGACGGCGTCTTCGAGGACCGGGGCAGGGAGTAGGTCGCCCCGAACGTGGGGTCGTTCGGTCCGGTCAGGTCGACGCCGCCGAAGCCCGTCATCGTGCACGGCTTCGCGGACCTGTTCGTCCACACCACGGTGGTGTGCCGCTGGCCGGCCTCACCGGTGGTCGCGCCCAGGGCCGCCTCGAGGTCGGCGAAGACACACTTCGCGACGGCACCGCCCGCGTGGGTGGTCGCGGCGGCCGCGGTCGTCGTCGGCACGGCGGTGGGGGTCGGGGTCGCGGTCGGGGTGGTCGAGGACCCACCTGCGCACCCCGCGAGCAGGGCGGCCCCGGCCACGGCGACGGCGGCGAGCGGGAGGCGCATGATCGACATGCGGCACAGGGTGGTGCGTGCGCGTCGCCGACGCCAGTGGGGACACCCGAACGAGGTCAGTACGACTTCGGCAGCCCCAGTGCGTGCTGGGCCACGTGGTTGAGCACCATCTCCCGGCTCACCGGCGCGATCCGGGCCGCGCGCACCGCGCCGATCAACCCGCCGACGCCGTACTCCAGCGACATCCCGTTGCCGCCGTGGGCCTGCACGGCCGCGTCGACGGCCTTGATCGCGGCTTCCGCGGCGGCGTACTTGGCGATGTTGGCGGCGTCGCCGGCGCCGCGGTCGCCCGCGTCGTAGAGGAACGCGGCGCGGGTCGTGGCCATCCGGGCCAGCTCGACGTCGATGTGCGCTGCGGCGAGCGGGTGCGCGACGGCCTGGTGCGCTCCGATCGGCGTGCCCCACACGTCGCGGTCCTTCGCGTAGGCCACCCCGCGACCCAGGGCGTAGCGGGCCAGCCCGTTGGAGTAGGCGGCGACGGTGATGCGCTCCGGGTTGAGCCCGGCGAACAGCGCGGACAGGCCCGCCTCCTCGCCGCCGACGAGCGCGTCGGCGGGCAGGGGTGCGTCGTCGAAGAACAGCGTGAACTGCCGCTCCGGGCTGACGATCGCCATGTCGATGGGCTGGTAGCTGACACCCGGGGTGTCGCGGGGGACGACGAACATCGCGGGCCGCAACGTCCCGCTCGCGGCATCCTCCATCCGCGCGACGACGAGCGTCGCGTCGGTCTCGTCGACACCGGAGATGTAGTACTTGTGCCCCGAGAGCCGCCAGCCGCCGTCCGGGTCGCGGCGCGCCGTCGTCGTGATGCGGTGGGAGTTGGAGCCCGCGTCGGGCTCGGTGATGGCGAACGACATCCGCAGCGAGCCGTCGGCGAAACCGGGCAGCCAGCGTTCCTTCTGCTCGGCGGTGCCGCTGGTGGCGATCACCGTCGCGACGATCGCGGGCGACACGACGATCAGCAGCAACGGGCAGCCCGCCGCGGCGATCTCCTCGGCGACGATCGCGAGCTCGACCATCCCGGCGCCCCCGCCGCCGTACTCCGGCGGGACGGCGACGCCCAGGTAGCCGGCCTTGCCCGCCTCGGCCCACAGCTCGGTCGTCTTCTCGCCGGCCTTTGCCTTGGCGAGGAAGTAGTCACCGCCGAAGCGGCCCGCGAGCGCGGCCACGGACTCGCGCAGCAGCTGCTGCTCGTCGGTCTCACGCAAATCCATGACCGTCCCCATTCCTGTCGCGCAGCATCAACAGCGCGTACGCGGCGAGCGTCTGGGCGTCGGCGACGACGCCCTCGCCGATCATGGCCTCGAACTCCGATCGCGTGAACCACCCGGCGCGCATGTCGGCCTCGCTGTCCTCGCGCCGCACCTCGCCCTGCGTCAGCTCCGTCGCCAGGTAGACGTGCCCGCGCTGGCTCGACATGCCGGGCGCGACGTCGATCGTCCCCAGCAGCTCCATCCGCCCCGCGGCGAGCCCGGTCTCCTCGACGAGCTCCTGGACGGCCAGGTCGTCGGGGTGCGGGGCGGCGCGGTCGGGCGCGGTGCCCGCGGGGAACTCCCAGCGCCGGGCGCCGACGGGGTAGCGGAACTGCTCGACCAGGTGCAGCCGCCCGTCGTCGGCACGAGGGATGACCAGGGCGTACGTCGGTTTGTCGATGACGCCGTAGATGCCGTCGGTGCCGTCGGGTCGGCGGATCTCGTCCTCGCGGACGGTCATCCAGCTGTTGGCGTAGACCTGCCGGGTGCTGAGGCGTTCCACGGGCGCGAGTATGGGCCGGTGCGCGCATCCCGGCTGATCGCCCTGCTGTTCGTGCTGCAGCGACGCCGGTCGGCCACGGCAGCGCAGCTGGCCGTCGAGCTGGAGGTCTCGGAGCGGACGATCTACCGCGACGTCGCCGCGCTCGTCGAGGCCGGGGTGCCGTTGTGGACCGAGGGCGGGCACGGGGGCGGGATCCGGCTCGTCGACGGCTGGCGCACCCGCCTCGACGGGCTCACCGCGCAGGAGGCCGCCGCGATGCTGACGACGGCCGCGCCGCAGCTGCTCACCGCGCTCGGGATGGGATCGGCGCTGGTCACGGCCCAGTCGAAGATGTTGGCGACGTTGCCCGCCGACCTCGGTGAGCACGCCCGGCGCATCGCCGAACGCGTCCACCTCGACGCCCCCGGCTGGTTCCGGACACCCGCAGAGCCGGCTCACCTGGCGACGCTCGCGCGGGCCGTCTGGGACCAGCGCCGGGTGCGGATCGGCTACCGGCGTGGTTCCGGTTCCGTGGACCGCGTGGTCGAGCCGCTCGGGCTCGTCCTCAAGGCGGGAGTCTGGTACCTGGTCGCCGGTGTCGCTGGCTCCGCGGACGTCCGCACCTACCGGGCCTCCCGGGTGGTGGACGCGGAGGTGACGGGGGAGCGCTTCGAGCGGCCCGAGGGTTTCGACCTGCCCGGCTGGTGGGTCGAGTCGGCTGCCCGGTTCGCGGGGTCGATGCTGCGCGAGACCGTCCGCATCCGGCTCACGCCGCGCGGTCTGCGGGCGTTGCCGCACGTCACCGACGCCGACGCGGCAACGGCTGCCGTGGCTGCCGCGGGTCCGCCCGACGAGGAGGGTCGGCGCGAGGTGACGCTCGAGGTCGAGTCGATCGAGGTCGCCGCGGGTCAGCTCGTGGCGCTCGCGGGCGAGGTGGAGGCCCTGGACCCGGGCGTCCGCGCCCTGCTCGCGGCCCATGCGAGAGCGCTGCTCGACAACAACTCGTGACCGGGGCGGGCCGTCCGCCCGGCGCCGCGGCCCCGACCTCGTGAGTGGCGATAGTCGCTATAGCGACTATCGCCACTCACAGGATCAGGCGGCCACCGGGACCACCGCCCGGCCGCCCGCGAAGACCTGCAGGGGGCGCAGCAACGCGGTCGTGTCGGTGACCGGGTCGCCCGCCACCGCGAGCAGATCCGCGTCGTATCCCGGCGCGACACGGCCCTTGCGCTCGCCGAGCCCGCACACCGTCGCGGCCACGGACGTCCCCGCGGTCAGCGCCTGCAGCGGCGTCATCCCCAGCTCGGTCAGCTGCACCAGGCCCCGCGGCAGCACACCGTGCGGCTTCGGCGGGGCGATCCCGGCGTCGGTGCCCGCCACCACCAGCGCGCCGGACCCGCAGATCGCCGCGGCCACCCCGAGGATCGCGGGCAGGTGCCTGCGGATGTCGGGCGGCGGCTCCAGGCCGGGGACCATCTCGAGACCGACGGTCAGGCCGACCGCGACCCGCCGCCGCACCACCCCGGCCAGCAGCTTCTCGTCGAGGCGCGGCCCGTCGGCGGTGACGAACGTGGCGTGCTCCAGCCCGTCCGCCCCGGCAGCGAGGGCATCCCGGATCGCGTCCACAGCGTGGGCGTGCGCCGTCACCGGCAGCCCGTGCGCGTGCGCCTCGTCGACCAACGCGCGCAACACCTCCGGCGGGAACTGCGTCGCGTCCCAGTTCGTCCCCGGGGTCATCTGCCCGCCCGACGCCATCACCTTGACGACGTCGACGCCCCGCTCCGCGTGCTCGCGCACCGCCGCCCGCACCCCGTCGGCACCGCTGGTGGCCGCGCCGAGGAAGTGGCAGTGCCCGCCCGGGGAGGTGATGGGCGGACCGGCGGCGACGATCGTCGGCAACAGCCCGCCGCGTTCGCGCAGGGCCAACGTCAGGTAGTCGCGGTCGCCGAGGTCGCGGACGGTGGTGACGCCCGCGCTCAGCTGCGCGGCCGCGGCGGCAGCCATCGCGTCGAGGACCTCGTCGGGGTCACGCTCGGCGAGCGTCGCGACCGGGTCCAGGCCCGCGTCGAACCCCAGATGGACGTGGGTGTCGACGAGCCCGGGCAGCAGCGTGGCGCCCGGCAGGTCGACGAGCTGCGCGTCGGCGGGCGGCGCGACCCGGGTCCCGGCGTCGACGGAGACGATCCGGCCGTCCTCGACGACGACGAGCGGGTCGCGGGCGGCGGTCGCGCCGTCGAACATCGCGGCGGCGCGAAGAGCGATGCGGCTGGTCATGACGTCGATCGTGGAGCCGGGCCCGCCCGCGGCCATCGGTGGAAACACCGATCCCGCTACGGTCTCCGCCGCGGCGGCCGGGCCGTCACCCGCCATCGGTAGGGTCGGCCGGGTGCGTCTCGTCATCGCCCGCTGCCAGGTCGACTACGTCGGCCGGCTGACGGCCCACCTCCCGATGGCGCCCCGGCTGCTGCTGGTCAAGGCCGACGGATCGGTCTCCGTGCACGCAGACGACCGCGCCTACAAGCCGCTGAACTGGATGAGCCCGCCCTGCTGGCTGGAGGAGCAGCCCGGCGTCTGGACCGTCCGCAACAAGGCCGACGAGTCCCTCGTCATCACCATCGACGAGGTCCTTCACGACACCCGCCACGAGCTCGGCGTCGACCCCGGCCTGGTCAAGGACGGCGTCGAGGCCCACCTGCAGGAGCTGCTCGCCGCCCACCCCGAGACCTTCGGCGAGGGTCACACACTCGTGCGCCGCGAGTACATGACGGCCATCGGCCCCGTCGACCTGCTCCTGCGCGACGCCTCCGGAGCGAGCGTCGCCGTCGAGGTCAAACGCCGCGGCGAGATCGACGGCGTCGAGCAGCTCACCCGCTACCTCGAGCTGATGAACCGCGACCCGCTGCTCGCCCCCGTCGCCGGGGTGCTCGCCGCGCAGCAGATCAAGCCGCAGGCCCGCACGCTCGCCGAGGACCGCGGCATCCGCTGCGTCGTCGTCGACTACGACGCGTTGCGCGGCATCGAGGACCCGTCCCTGACACTGTTCTGAGGCCCTTTTTCCCGGCCTCCGGTAATCGGGCGCCGGACCCTCGCGCGGCTCACCGCGCTGCCGGATGGTGGACCCCGCGACGTCCACATCGGGGTGGGCGGGAATGAGGGGGTTGAACCCATGGCCGACACCATGCGCGCACTCA
>NZ_BJVJ01000031.1 GCF_007989085.1 Pseudonocardia sulfidoxydans NBRC 16205 | reverse complement strand
CCAGCGACCATCGCCACTCACAGGGCGGCTGTGTGCCAGGCTGCGGCGTGACGACGGGCAGGTGGCAGCGGCCGGGATGGCTCGCGCCCGCCGTGGACCTGCGCCGCGACGGCCTGCTGCCCGACGCCCTGGCCGGGCTGACGCTCGCCGCGCTGGCGATCCCCGAGGTGCTGGGCTACGCCCGCATCGCGGGCATGCCCGTCGAGGCCGGGCTGTACACGATGGTCGTGCCGATGATCGTGTTCGCGCTGCTCGGGGCGTCGCGGCGGCTCGTCGTCGGCGCCGACTCCGCGACCGCCGCGATGCTCGCCGCCGGACTCGGCGCGCTGGCGATCCCGGCCGCGTCGCCGGAGTACGTGCGGCTCGCGGGGACGACGGCGCTGGTCGTCGGAGTGCTGCTCGTCGTGGCCCGGGTCGTGCGCCTCGGCGCGCTCGGCAACTTCCTGTCCCGCACCGTGCTCGTCGGCTTCCTGACCGGCGTCGGCATCCAGGTCGCGGTCGGCCAGCTGCCCGAGGCGCTCGGGCTCGTGCCGGTGCCGGGGCAGGCGCCGGAGAAGCTCGTCGCGGTCGTCGCGCACCTGGGCGACGCCTCGCCGGTCGCGGTCGGGACCGCGGCAGGGGTCGTGGTGACGGTGCTGGTCGCGCGCCGGGTCTCGCGACGGATTCCGGCCGCCCTGGTGGCCGTCGTCGCGTCGATCGTCGTGACCGCGCCGGCCGGCCTGGACCGGCGAGGGCTGCTCGTCCTCGGGGTCGTCCCGGCCGGGCTGCCCGGCCTGGAGCTGCCCTCGTTCGCCCTCGACGACGTGCGTGCGGTGTTCCCGATCGCGCTGTCGATGCTCGTCGTGATTCTCGCCCAGAGTGCCGCGACCTCGCGCGCCTACGCGGCCCGCCACGGCGAGACCCCCGACACCGACCGCGACGTCGTCGGCCTCGCCGGCGCGAACATCGGGGCCGCCTTCACCGGCGCGTTCGTCGTCAACGGCAGTCCGACGAAGACGCAGATGGTCGACGGCGCGGGCGGGCGCAGCCAGCTCGCGCACCTCACCGCCGCAGCGGTCACGATCGTCGCGATCCTGCTGCTCACCCCGTACCTGTCGCTGCTGCCGCTGGCGGCGCTGGCCGCGGTCGTGCTGCTCATCGGGGTCGAACTGGTCGACGTCGCCGGGCTGCGCCGCATCTGGGCGTTGCGCCGCAGCGAGTTCGTCGTCGCCCTCCTGACGACCGTCGCCGTCGTCGTGCTCGGGGTGGAGACGGGCATCGTCGTGGCGGTGGTCGTCTCGATCGTCGACCACCTGCGCCACAGCTACGCCCCGCGCAGCAGCGTCCTGGTGAAGTCGGCGCAGGGGCACTGGCGGTCGCTGCCCGTCGAGGCGGGGGCGCGGACCGTCGACGGGCTCGTCGTGCACCGGTTCGGCAGCGGGCTGTACTTCGCCAACGCGTCGCGGTTCGCCGAGGACGTGCGGCTGCTGACGGCGACGGGCCCGCCGGTGCGCTGGTACTGCCTCGACGCGGCCGCGATCGGCGATGTCGACTACAGCGCCGGGACCGTGCTGCTCGCCGTGCATGACGCGTTGCGCGCCAACGGGATCCGGATGGTCGTGTCCAACCTGGTCGTCCCGGTGCGCGGTCAGCTCGACCGCTACGGCGTGATCGAGCGGATCGGGGAGGACGGCTGCTTCGACACGTCGGGCGAGGTGCTGGAGGAGTTCCAACGTTCTACACATACGTGACGCATCGATACTTCTATGTAGAAACTGGGGTGCCGAGAGGAGTTGCCGTGCCCTACGTGATCGCCGGGACCTGCATCGACGTGATGGACAGGTCCTGTATGGACGAGTGCCCCGTGGACTGCATCTACGAAGGCGCCCGCAAGCTCTACATCAACCCCCTCGAATGCATCGACTGCGGCGCCTGCGAGCCCGCCTGCCCCGTCGAGGCCATCGCCCAGGACCGCGCGCTCGACCCCGAGCAGGAGGTCCATGCCGCCGACAACGAACGGTTCTTCGTCGGCGTCCTCACCGGCCGTGACGCGCCGCTGGAGACCCCCGGCGGTGCGGCCGGGACCGGACCGATCGGCGTCGACACCGAGCTGGTCGCCGGCTGGGGCCGCTGACCAACGGTCCACCGCCGCTCGAAACAGCACCGCCACCGGCGGCCGTTCGGAGCAGCACCGCGCCGCGGCCGTTCGGAGCAGCACCGCGCCGCGGCCGTTCGGAGCAGTGCCGCACCGCCGCCGGGCGGATGCCGCGACGGGCCGGATCGCCCACGCTGGGGACGCGGGGCGTGACGGCACGTATCGCGACCGTGCCCTCCGCGCTCTTGTCGAGCACGAGGGTGGGGAGGCGGGGCCGTGGACGAGCCGCACGACCTGCAGGGGGAGATCCGCGACGACTACGACGTGGTCGTCGTCGGGTCGGGGTTCGGCGGTGCCGTCACGGCCTGCCGGCTCGCGCAGGCCCACCGGTCGGTGCTGGTCCTGGAGCGCGGCGCCGCCTACCCGCCCGGCGCGTTCGCCCGTACCCCCTCGGAGATCTCCGAGAACTTCTGGGACCCCAGCCGCGGCCTCTACGGCCTGTTCGACCTGTGGTCGTTCCGCAGTCTCGACGCGGTCGTGGCGAGCGGGCTCGGCGGCGGGTCGCTGATCTACGCCAACGTCACCCTGGAGATGCCGAAGGAGTGGTTCGACGGGGTCTCCGGACAATGGCCCATCGGGTACGGCGACCTCGAGGAGCACTATCCGGCCGTCGCGCAGATGCTCGGTGTGCGCTGCGTCCCGCAGTACCTGGCGGCGCGGATGCCCAAGTCCGCCGCGTTCGACGCCGCCGCGGCCGGGTACGGCAGGCCGGCCGTGGCGGCGCCGGTCGCCGTGACGTTCGCGCCGCCGGGGCACACCCCGGGGCGCCCGGTCGGTACCCGCACCGACAACCTGCACCGGGTGCAGCGCAGCACCTGCACGTCGTGCGGCAAGTGCGACTTCGGCTGCAACGAGGGCGCCAAGAACACCCTGGACCTCACCTACCTGTCGGCGGCCGTCGAGGCCGGGGCGCACGTCCGGACCCTGCGCGAGGTCGTCGGCATCGGCGCGGTCCCCGACGGCGACGACGAGACCTACGTCGTGCGCTACCGCACGCACACGCTGCCGGGGCCGGGTGAGCCCCGGCGGCGCCGGCCGCGGGGTGTCGTCCCGCCGACGCGAGAGGTCCGCGCCAGGACCGTCGTGATGGGCGCCGGCGCGTTCGGGACCACCCGGCTGCTGCTGGCCAACAAGGTGACGGGGCTGCCCCGGCTGAGCCCGGCACTGGGCACCCGTTTCTCCGGCAACGGCGACGCCATCGGCTTCACCACCGGCGGCACGCGCGAGGTCGACTCGCAGCGCGGCCCCGTCATCACCCGGATCCTGCGCGACGACGACGGCGGCTTCCTCATCGAGGACGGCGGCTACCCGAGCGTGCTGGGTTGGGTCGGCGAGACCTACCAGGTGGGCTTGTACGGCCGCGGCGCGCTGCTGCTGGTGCAGCGGCTGTGGCAGCGTCTCCTGCACCGCCGGCGCAGCGACATCGGCGGCGGCGTGTCCCGGGTGCTGGGGCCGATGGGGGTGTCCCGGTCGACGGCGCCGCTGCTCGGCATGGGCATGGACCCGGGCAGCGGCACGATGCGCCTGGCCGGGGACGGCACGTGGCTCGACCTCGAATGGTCGCCCCGCGGGCCGGGCACGGCCGAGTACTTCGCGACGGTGCTGCAGGCGATGCGCGGCGTCGCGACGGGGGCGGGCGTCACGTTCCGGCGAGGGCCGTCGGGGCTGCTCAGCCGTGGTGTCACCGCGCATCCGCTCGGCGGCTGCCCGATGGGGCGCAGCCCCGCCGACGGGGTCGTCGACGGGGACGGACGCGCGTTCGGTCATCCGGGGCTGTTCGTCGCCGACGGGTCCGTGATGCCGACGGCCGTCGGCGCGAACCCGTCGATGACGATCGCGGCGTTCGCCGAGCGCTGCGCCCGCCGCATCCTGGACGTCCGCTGATGGCGGCGGTGCGCGACGTCGGGTTCGCCGACTGCCGTCCCGGCGGTGTCCTCGCGCCCGACCTCGGTGCCGACGTGCGCCGCGGGCTGGTCATGGCCGGTGGCGGCCTCAAGGTCGCCTACCAGGCGGGCGTGCTGCAGGTGTGGCTCGACGAGGCCCGGATCGACGACGAGCCGCTGGGGTTCGTGCACGCCGACGGTGCCAGCGGCGGCGTGTTCAACCTCGCCATGTGGTGCCAGGGGTGCAGCGGGCGCGCCATCGCCGACAACTGGCGCCGCGTCGCCCCGGTCACCCGCGGCGCCGCCCCGAACCTCACGGGTACCGCCCTGTTCTCGATGCGCCGGTTCCGCACGAACGTCCTGCAGGGGATCTGGGGTCTCGACTGGCCCACGATCCGCGCCCGGGGCGCCCCGGCCACGTTCAACGTCTTCGACGTCGACGCCCAGCGGTCGCGCACGGTCGCCCCCGCGGACATGACGGAGGACCTGCTCGTCGCGGCGACGTCGCTGCCCGGCTGGTACCCGCCGGTGGTGATCGGCGGCCGTCGCTTCATCGACGCCGTCTACGTCACCGACGCCAACCTCGCCGCCACCGTCGACGCCGGCGCGAACGAGCTGTGGATCCCGTGGACGGTCAGCACGGCCGGACGCGGGCGCAACGGCCCGGTCTCGCAGTACTTCCAGATCATCGAGGCCGCCGCGAACGGCCGCCTGCACGCGGACCTGGAACGCATCGCCGCCAGCAACGAGGCCTGGGCGCGGGGGGTGCCCGGGTCGTTCCCGTACCCGGTGCGGGTGGTGCCGCTCGTCGCCGAGGTCCCGATCCACTACCTGTTGGTGTTCACCCGCCGCGCGATCGCCAGGACCGTCGAGCTGGGGGTGACCGAGGCCCGCCGCTGGTGCGTGGACCGCCCGGGGGTCACGCTCGTCCCGGCCTCCCCGCCGACGCCGCCCATGCCCGGTGGGGTGCGGTTCCGGGAACGGATGTCGGGCCGGGTCCGGATCGCGACCGACCCGTACGCGCGGCTCACCGTCGCGCTCACCGCCACGGCCCGCGACGTCGACACCCTGCGCGCGGGGGACCGCCGGTTGGGTCTGACCGGCCAAGTCGACTGCGCGGCGTTCGGGGGGAGGCGGCCCGTCGAGACGGGCGAGCTGACGCTGCTGCCCGGCACGGGACCGTCCACGATGGAGTACCGGCTCGACTTCACCGACCTGGTGGGGCAGCCGCTGCGGCTCGTCGGCGTCAAACAGGTCCGTCACGACGGGCGCCTGGACCTGTGGCCCGACACCACGACGCTCGCCGTCACCGTCCACCGCCGCGACGTCCCCGCCGATCCCGGCGCCGATCCCGTCGCCGACGGGACGCTGCGGCTGCGTGCGTGGTCGTTCCTGCGGCTGCTGACGACGGTGCGCGGCATCGCCCCCGGTGTCGGCCGCCGGGTGCGGGCGGTGTGGCGCTTCGCGTCGTGGTTCGCGCGCCGGCTCGCGGGGATCTACGGGGCGCCGCGTGCGCGCGCCGTCGACCCCGGGTTCCCCGCGGGGCAGGGCCCCACGAACGCGTTCGTCGTCACCGACAACAGGACGACGCTGCCCGTCCCGCCCGAGCGGGTGTGGGCGGCGCTCGTCGACGCGGCGGGGTGGGAACGCTTCTACGACAACGCCCGCGACGTCCGCCTCGACGACGGTGGGGCCGGGTTGACGGCCACGACCACGTTCCGGTGGACCACGTTCCACACCCGGATCCGGAGCACCGTCGTGAGCTTCGAGGAGGGCAAGGAGCTGGGCTGGACGTGGAAGGGGCCCCTCGCACGCGGGTACCACGTGTGGTGGCTGGAGCCCGACCGCGACGGCTGCCGGGTCCGCACCGTCGAGACCCAGCGGGGTCTGGTGCCGTGGGTGGCGCGGGTGCTGCTGCGCCGCGTCGTGACCGCGGGGCACGAGCGCTGGCTGCGCGGCCTGCTCACCGGTACGGCCCCAGGGGTGGTGCCCAGGGTTTCCTCGGATCCCCCGGGGTCGGGACCTCCATAGCGTCGGCGTCGATGTCGAAGCGCGAGGGGGACACGATGTCGACGCCGCTGCCGCCCACCACCGAGCCCACCGACGACGACCTGCTGCGCCGCAGCCGGGCGGGCGACCCCGGTGCGACCACCGCGATCGTGGCCCGCCACGGCGTCGCGGTGCGTGCCGCGGTGCGGGCCTTCCGGCTGCAGGACGCCGACGCCGCCGACGCCGTCCAGAACACCTGGGTGCGGCTGCTGGAGCGGGGCGCCACGATCCGCGACCCGCAGCGGCTGCGTGGCTGGCTCGTGCGCACCGCGGGCCGCGAGTGCCTCGCCCTGCTGCGCCGCAGCCGCCGCGAGCTGCCCACCGACGTCGGCCTCGACGAGATCGCCGCCCTCGTCCCCGGGCCCGAGGCCGTGGCCATCGCCGCGGACGTGCGCCGGGTCGTCGCCGACGTCGTCGCGGACCTGTCGGGGCGTCGCCGCCAGGTCGTCGACGCGCTGTTCTACCTGCCCGGCGACGGGTACGCGCTGCTGCGTGGCTGCGGCATCCCGCACGGCAGCATCGGCCCGACGCGCGGCCGGCTGTTGCGCGACCTGCGCGGCACGATGCGCACCCGCGAGATCGACGCCGCGGTCGCCTGACGAGGACCCGGGGGGCGGGAGGGCGGCCCGCGCTCACACCAGAGGGGCGCGGGCCGTCCGGTCCTCACCGAGCACCCGGACCAGCTGCGTGCGGGAGCGCACGCCGAGCTTCCGGTAGACGTTGCTCAGGTGGTACTCGACGGTCTTGACCGACAGGAACAGCGACGACGCCACCTCGACGTTGGTCAGTCCCTTCCTGACGGCGAGGGAGACCTGCAGCTCCTGCGGGGTCAGTGTCAGTTCGATGAGATCGTTGGGCGCGGGTGCGGAGCCGCCGCTGCCGACCAGCTCGGCCCGGGCCCGGGCGGCCCAGGGTGCCGCGCCGAGCCGTTCGAACAGCTCCACCGCCCGCTCCAGCTGCGTCCGTGCCGCGGCCCGGTCGCGGGTGCGCCGCAGCCTGGCGCCGTAGGCGAGGTGGGTGCGGGCCCGCTCGAAGACGGGGCCGCCGCGGTCGTGGTGGCGCAGCGCCGTCTCGAAGTGCGTGGCGAACCCCGTCCGCGTCGAGAGCCCGTGCAGCCGCGCCGAGCAGGCGCGGGCGAGGTGGCGGTCGATGTTCGCGGCGACCTTGTCGAGCCTCGCGAGCGCTTCGGCGGCGCCCGCGGTGTGACCGGCCCGCAGCCGGGCCTCGGCGAGATCGGGCAGCAGCTGCGCGGCCAGCAGCGGCGCGGGCTCCGGCTCACGCTCGGTCGCGGCCGCCCAGGCCCGTTCCATCGCCGCCGCGGCCTCGTCGGCGCGGTCGGCGTGCCCCAGCTCCAGGAGTCCGACGGCGGCGTGCGCGTGGGCGCGGGTGGCGTCGCCACCGGCGGTGTGCGCGGCGCGTTCGGCGTGGGCGCGGCACTCGTCGGCCATCCCGAACCCTGCCTCGACGCGGGCGAGCGTGCTCAGGCTGTTGGGCAGCTGGGCGAGCCAGCCCGTCTCCGGGGCCAGCAGCACGGCCTCGTGGGCGAGCGCGAGCGCCGACGTCCACTCCCCGTCGACCCAGTCGAGCGCGGCGAGCCACGGCAGCTGGACGGCGAGCAGACCGGCCGCGTTGGCGGTGCGGCTCGCCTCGACGGCGCGGGCCAGCAACGGCCGCGCCCCCGCGGTGTCCTCGACGGCGACGTGGCAGACCCCGCTCATCGTCACCAGCTGGTCGATCTCGAACGTGTCGTGGACGGCGAGCTGGGTCCGGCGCCGCGCGAGCAGCGTCGCGGCCCGCTCCCGTTCGCCGCTCTGCGCCGCGGCGAAGGCGGCGAACACGTCGCAGCGCAGGGCGACGACGTCGTCGTCCCCGGCGAGCGCCGCGGCGCGTTCGGCGCTGCGGGCGATGCCGGCGACGTCGTAGGTGAACAGGCTGGCCTGCGCCGCCGCGAGGTAGGCCCGCACGGCGACCGGCGGCAGCACCGCCTCCACACTCTCCGCGAACGTGAACAGCCGTGCCCGGCTGGCCTCGGCGTCGCCCGCCCAGACGCCCAGCCGGTGCCGTTCGCATTCGGCGACCGCGGCGGCGACCGGGTCGTCGGTCCAGCTCTCGGCCTCGCCGAGCAGCCGTACGGCTTCCTGGATGTAGCCCGCGGGGACGGCCGCCGACGCCGCGGCCAGCAGCCGACGTGCGCGGTCGCCGGGCTCGGGGCTCAGCTCGGCGGCACGTTCCAGCGCGCGGGTGGCGACGGCGTGGCTGTGCCGGCCCAGGGCGTCGCGACCGAGCGTCTCCAGCTTCGCGGCGACGGCGTCGTCCGAGGTCACGGTGGCCGCCGCGAGGTGCCAGGCCTGCCGGTCCGGGGCCTGCGGGGCGGGCACGTCGTCGAGGGCGTCGGCGAGGCGGCGGTGGGCGTCGCGGCGCCGCGCGGGCTCGGCCGCGTGGTAGACCGCCGAGCGGACCAGCGGGTGCCGGAACCGCAGCCGGCCGCCGTCGAGGGTCACCAGACCCGCCGCCTCGGCGGGGTGCAGGTCGTCGAGCGCCCCGCCGCCGTCACGCAGGGCACGGTCGACGAGATCGGCGGCCTCGATGTCGCTCGTCGCGGCCAGCAACAAGGCGGTGCGGGCGGCGTCGGGCAGGTCACGGACCCGGCGCAGGAAGCCCTCCATCAGCAGCGACCCGACGGGCAGCGGCTCCAGGATCGGCACCCGGCCACTGAGCTGGTCCTCCGACAGCTGCCCCGGCACCTCCAGCAGCGCCAGCGGGTTGCCACCGGTGTCGGCCAGCAGCCGCGCCGACACCTCCGGCGGCAGGGTGCGGCCCGCGCCGCGCGCCAGCAGCTCCGCGGCGGGGGCGTCGTCGAGACCGCCGAGGGGCAGCGGGTCCATGTCGCGGAACCGGGCGGCGCCGGGCTCGTCGGCGCGGACGGTGAACACGATGACCGACGCCTCCGCCCGCATCCGGCGCGCCGCGAACACCAGCGCCTCCGCCGACGACGGGTCGAGCCAGTGCGCGTCGTCGACCAGGCACAGCAGTGACCCGCCGTGCGAGGCCGCCGCCAGCAGCGACAGCGTCGCCGCCGCCACCGCGAACCGGTCCTGCGACGCGGGCGGCCCCAGCGCGAGCGCCCCGGCCAGCGCGGCCGCCTGCGGACCCGGCAGCTCGGCGACGAGGTGCTGCACCGGACGCAGGAGGTCGCCGAGACCGGCGAACGGGATCGTCGATTCCGACTCGATGCCGCAGGTGCGCAGAATCGTCGTGCCACGCCCGGCCGCGGAGTCGGCGGCGGCGTCGCCGAGCGCGGACTTGCCGATGCCCGCCTCGCCGACGACCACGACCGCGGCGCTGGCGGCCTCGTCGGCGGCGCACTGCAGCATTTCGTCGATGTGGGCGAGCTCCCGGGAACGGCCGAGAAGCATGCCGGGGAGTGTATCGGGCCGATATCGGCGCAGGCGCGTCCTTTTCCGCGCCCGCGGAATGGGCGGTGTACGAAAAGAGCAGTGCGGTGCGGCGAATGCACCGACGCCCCGCCCCGGGTGACCGGGACGGGACGTCGGAGGTGTCGCCGCGGGCGTGCTCAGGACACGATGAACCGCTGGCTCTCGGAGTACGAGACGTCGCTGTCGACGCCGGCCTCGACCTTGTAGGACGCGACGACCTGCAGTACGTCACCGGCGGCCGCGTTCACGCCCCACCCGGGGGCCACCGAGAACCGCAGCTCGGCCAGGAACGGCGCGGCGGCGGGGTTGAGCGTGTCGGTCTGCTGCAGCGTCGCGACGGTCTTCGACTGCGTCAGGTTGCGGATGCCGATCCGCGCGGTCGACCTCGTGACGTGGCGGTTGAGCTCCTCGCCGATCTCGACGTTCATGATGACGTCGAAAGGTGCGTCGAGCGCGACGTCGTCGACGGCGAAGAACTGGTTCTCGTCCACGGCGTAGATCAGCTTCACACTCGCGTCGTTCTGACTGGGCATCGTGGTCTCCCCGATTTCGACCCCGGTGGGTCGTTGATGATTCCCCTGTGTCGGATTCCGGCCGGTCCCCGTGAAAAGAGAATAGGTTTCGTGACGCCCCGGATCCGTACGCATGTCTGCGTACCGGAATCGTCGAGAATGTGTATCGACGCCCCCGTCCGCGGTGTCCGCGCCCGGCTGCCCGCCCGGCCGCGCCGGTGGCGCCGCCCGCCGCGGGCCGGCCGCCGCCCGGCCTGCTCCGGGTGGCCCCGGCGCCGACGTCGCCGGAGAATCGCTCGAACCGCATCGCCGGAAGGAGGGGACCACCGTGACGGACGACCCCGACCAGCACGTCGCCGACGAGCACGTGATGGTGCACGAGGGTGGCGGCCCCTCCGGCGCCGAGGAGTGGCACTGCCCGACCTGTGGACGCACCGTCGTCGTCCGCTGGGAGCCCGACTTCGAGCAGCTCGTCCTCGTCGAGGGTGACCCCCGTGTCACACACGCGGGCAGCAGCCACAGCGGGCTCCGGACGGGCCCGCCGGCGCGCCGCCCCGCTTCTCCTCCCGCGGAACCTGGCGATGTCGGCGACGACGACGCCTGGGTCCGCTGGCTGGCCGACCACGGCCTCGGCGACGACTGAGCAGCACCGGACGTATCGCCACGCTCCTGCGGTACCTCCTCCATGGGCAGGAGGGGGAGGGCGCCATGTCCGGGCAGGGTCCGATCAGAGGGGTCGTCGGAGGAACGCGCGATCGGCGTGCCGACACCGCGCGGCTGCTGCGCCGCGCAGTGCCGAGCCGGACGGCGTCGCTGGTCACGGTGCAGGCGGGCACGGGACGTTGCCTCGTCCGCACCTGGACAGGCGACCGCGCCCCGGTGCTGGTCAGGGTCGTCGTCGACCGCGGCGTGACCGCGACCCTGACCGACGCCCTCGAACGCGGGACCGCCGCCCGGGTGCGCTGGGCCGCGGGGAGCGGCCGCACCCTCGCCGTGCCGCTGCGGCTGCGCGACGGCCGTCTCGACGCCTGGCTCCTCGGCCGCGACGAGCCCGACTTCGGGCCCGACGAGGTCGAGCACGCCGCGCTGCTCGCGCCCGGCCTGCTGCGCCGGCTCGCGGGCGACCCGCCGGAGCCCGCCGTCCGGGCGGTCCGGCCGCCGGGACAGGCGCTGACCAGGCGTGAGGGGCAGGTCCTCGGGCTGGTGGCGCTGGGCCTGACCGCCGACGCGATCGGGCGCCGGCTGGGGATCAGCGGGCGGACCGTCCACAAGCACCTGGAGCACGCCTACGGCAAGCTCGGCTGCGCAGACCGGCTGTCGGCGGTGCTGCGCGCCCGCGAGCTGGGCCTCGTCCCCGCCGACCCGCCCGTGCGAGCCACGGGGTGACGGCGGTGTGCGACGATCCCGGCGTGGCCGACGACGAGATCGCCCAGCCGGTGCCCTGCGTCCGGTGCCGACGCGACGCTCTGCTCAACATGGCGGGGCACTGCTCCGACTGCATCGCCGACATGGGGCTCAACCACGTCGAGGAACACGGGACCTGGCGCGCCGAGCTCGCCGAACTGGTGAAGTCGGGCGAGCTCGCCGGCGCCTGACGAGGCCCGCACGTTTCGGTGGGATCACCCGGATGTGTCCGCTCCGGGTCGGCACCGCCGTCGTCAGCGGCTAGGCTGCTGGCGGCCGGCGCTACGCCTCCCGCGGGCGCGGCCCGGGAGGCGATGTGCGCGTGACGACCCACCAGCCCCAGACCGAGGAGCTCGCCGGAGTGCGGGAACAGGTCCGGGAGGCGTTGCGCGCCATGGGCGTCGACCCCGAGGGCGAGGTGGGTGCCGCCGTCGTGATCATCGCCGACGAGCTGGCCGTCAACGCCGTCACCCACGCCCGCACACCGTTCTCGATCGAGGTGGAGCCGCGTCGCGACAAGGCGGGCCGCGACGTCGTGTACGTCGGCGTCAGCGACGATGCCTGGTCGGTCCGCGGGCCGGAGACCGTCACCGACGGCCGCCCCCGGCTCGGCCTGCAGATGGTCCGCGGGCTCAGCGTCCGGTGGGGCATCGAGACCCGCGACGACGGCAAGACCGTGTGGGCCGAGGTCCGTCGCTGACGGCGGCCCTGCCCAGGAAGCGCAGCCCGGGGCCATGCCCGCCCGCCGGCCCGACGCCCAGCTGCGGCCGATGCTGGCCACCCCCGGTCGCCCGCCCGCCGGGCCGGGCTGGGCCGTCGAGTTCAAGTGGGACGGCGTGCGCGCGATCGTCGACGTCGACACGTCCGGCGCGGTACATCTGACCAGCCGCAACGGCAACGACGTCACCGGCGGCTACCCTGACCTCGTCCCGGGCCTGCCGACGGACCGACCGCTGGTGCTCGACGCCGAGATCGTCGCGCTCGACGCCGCCGGCCGCCCCGACTTCGGGCTGCTGCAGAACCGCATGCACGTCCGCAACCCGCCCGCCGCGCTGCGCGCCGAGGTCCCGGTGCAGCTCTACGTGTTCGACGTGCTGCGCGTCGGGGAACGGTCGCTGCTGCGCGAGACCTACGACGACCGCCGTCAGGTGCTGCTGGGTCTCGGGCTGGCCGAGCGGCCCCGGATCGCCGTCCCGCCGTCGACGGTCGACGTGCCGCCCGCGCAGATGCTCGACGTCGCCCGCGAGCACGGGCTGGAGGGGATCGTCGCCAAACGCCGCACGTCGCGCTACGAACCGGGGCGGCGCGCGGCGTCGTGGATCAAGACGGCCCTGTTCACGACGCGCGAGGTCGTCCTCGGCGGGTGGACGCCCGGGCAGGGCCGGCGCGGGGCGCTGGGGTCGCTGCTGCTCGGCGCCTACGACGAGGCGGGCGACCTGCACTACCTGGGCAACGTCGGCACCGGGTTCACCGAGGCCGCGCTGCGGTCGTTGCGCGGCAAGCTCGACGAGCTGCGCCGCGACGACGACCCGTTCGCCTCCGGGGTGCCGCGCGAGCACGCCCGCGGTGTGCGGTGGGTGGAGCCGCGGCTGGTCGGCGAGGTCGAGTACCGCACGCTCACCCACGACGCCCGGCTGCGGCACTCGGTGTGGCGGGGGCTGCGGCCCGACCGCGACCCGCGCGAAGTGGTGCTGGAGGGGGCGTTCGCCCGGGCCCCCCTCGCGTCCTACGGGGCTGCCGTGAGGTCGCCGGAGACACCCCGCACCGTGACCGCCGACGAGCTCGCCGCCCTCGACATGTTGCGCCGCAAGGGGAACTGGGCGGTCGGGGGACGCGAGGTCGCGCTCACCAACCTCGACAAGGTCCTCTTCCCGGGCCGCGACGGCGCGCCGCCCGTCACCAAACGGGACTTCGTGCGCTACCACGCCCGCGTCGCCCCGTACCTGCTCCCGTACCTGCGGGGCCGGCCCGTCAACATGCAGCGCTTCCCCGACGGCGTCACGAAGCAGGGGTTCTGGCAGAAGGAGATCCCCACCCACGCGCCGGACTGGGTGACCCGCTGGCGCTACCCCGACGCCGACGCCGACCCCGGCGACGTGCAGGACTACGTCGTCGTCGACAGCACCGCCACCCTGGTCTGGCTGGCCAACCTCGCCGCGGTCGAGCTCCACCCGTGGACCTCGACACTGCCCGACGTGCACCGCCCCACCTGGGCGCTCATCGACATCGACCCCGGCCCGCGCACCTCGTTCGACGACGTCCTCGCCGTCGCCCGGCTCTACCGCACCGCGCTGGAGCACCTCGGCGTCGCCGCCGCCCCGAAGGTCACCGGCAAACGCGGCGTCCAGATCTGGGTGCCCGTCACCCCCGGGCCGACGTTCGCCGACACCCGCGGCTGGGTCGAGAAGGTGTCGAGAGCGGTGGGGCGCATGATCCCCGAGCTGATCTCGTGGGAGTGGCACACCGACCGCCGCGGTGGCCGGATGCGCCTGGACTACACGCAGAACGTCGTCAACAAGACGCTCGTCGCGCCCTTCAGCGCCCGGCCCGCGCCCGGCGCGCCCGTCTCGATGACCCTCACCTGGGACGAGCTCGACGACCCCGGCCTGCGCCCGGACCGCTGGACGGTCGCGACGGCGCTGGACCGGCTGGAGACGGTCGGCGACCCGATGCTCCCACTGGTCGATCGCGCGCAGACCCTGCCGTCGCTCTAGGAGGGTGCTGAACAACTCCGGCCGTAGCGAGCGGCGTCCAGGTGATGTCATCGCAAGGCGGGCAGGTGCGGCGATGCCGGGGTTGTATCGACGTACCTTCCCAACGCCGCGAGGGCACCGCCTGGGTGTCGCGCAGTAGGTCCGAGTTGTTCAGCGCGCTCCTAGTCCCTCGGGGCACTGTGCTGCGGCGCGTCGGGGTGCACGTCGCTCGCCTCCCGGTCGGCCGTCGCGTAGCCACGCCCGGCGTAGGGGAACCCGTCGAGCTCCGTCGTCGACGGCCGCTGCTGGTAGTAGGAGCGGATCTCGGCGATCAGCCCGTCGCGCAGCACGAACCACTCGGCGCCCCGCGTCGCGACCCGCTCGGCGGCGCCCTGCGGCCGCCAGAACATCGTCCACTCGATGACGGCCTCGTCACCGTCGGTGACCACGTGGTCGACCACCCACCGGGCATCGATCATCCGGGTCACCTTGCGCCAGTAGCGGGCCAGATGGTCGCGGCCGCGCACCGGTGCCGACCCCACGTTGGGCGCGAGGAACCAGTGCACGACGTCGGGATGCAACGTCGCCGCCAGCTCGTCGAGGTCGCCGTCGGTGCAGCCGTCGTAGTAACGACGGATCAGCGCGGCGGTGGTCGGATCGGCCACGGGGTCCTCCCGGTCTGATCGCACTCCGGTGTTCACGATGGTGGCAGACCTGTTACCGTCGCGACGTGCGCGTGTGGTCGTGGCCGATCATTATCGAGCGCGCCGGCTGAGCCAGGTCGCCGGTGCGCCGTCGTCGTGCGCCGACTCCGGAACCTGGTCCGGATCCCCCACCAGCTCGTCGAGGAGATCCGTCATGACCGCACTGCTGTCCGATCGCGCCGCCGCCCCCGCCGTCACCTACCCGTCGCACCGCCGTGTCACCGCGTACGTCGCCGGGGGGCTCGACGGCGTGCTGCGCGTCGTCACGATGCTGCGCGGGCGCCGGTACAAGGTCCGCGACCTGTCCGTCGAGGTGTGCGACGGCGTCGTCGAGAGCGTCGTGTCGTGCACCGTCGCCCTCACCGCCGACGAGGCCGCGCTGCTGGTCGAGCGCCTGCGCCGCATGCCTGCCGTCGTCTCCGCCGAGCAGGTCTGACAGCTCCCGGAGCCCCGGCGGCGCCGGGTGCCGGGTGCCGGGCGCAACCTCACTGCTCGCGACGCGCCCGATCTCGACCGTCAGGTTGCGCGCGGGTTTGTCGGGCCTACGTCGCGCGGTCGTGGCGGGCGCCACCCCCGCGGCCCGGGCGAGGCGCCACGGACCAGAGTTACGGTCGTACGGTCCCGACGTCGAGGTCAGGAGGCCGACCGTGGCAGTGCCCGATGTGGACGGACGCGACATCCCGGACGGGCGGATCGACGTGCACACGCACGCCATCGCCCCGGAGCTCGCGGCGCCCGCCCCCGGCCGCTGGCCGTCGGTCGAGAGGACCGCGCCCGACAAGGCCAGGATCATGCTGGGCGGGTCGGTGTACCGGCAGGTCGACGACCGATGCTGGTCGGCGGAGCGCCGGCTCGCCGACATGGACGCCGACGGCGTCGCGGTCCAGCTCGTCTCCCCGATCCCGGTGACGCTCTCCCACGACAAGCCGGCCGCACCCGCGGCGGCGTTGTGCCGGCAGCAGAACGAGTTCCTCGCCGACCTGTGCGGCCGGGCCCCCGACCGGCTGCGCGCCCTGGGCGCGGTGCCGCTGCAGGACGTCGAGGCCGCGGTCGCCGAGCTGCGGCGTTGCGTGCGGGAGCTCGGGTTCGCGGGTGTGGAGATCGGCACGCTCGTCGGCACGACGGAGCTGGCCGACCCGGTGCTCGACCCGTTCTTCGACGAGGCAGCTGCGCTGGGCGCGTTCGTGCTCGTCCATCCCGTCGACCAGACGTTGGACCCGCGCGCCATCGGGCTCGGGCTGGGGTTCGGGCTGGGCATGCCGTCGGAGACGGCGATCGCCGGGGCGGGGCTGGTGTCGCGGCCACCGCGTCGCCTCGGGGTCACGGTGTGCCTCGCGCACGGCGGGGGCGCGCTGCCCCAGATCTTGCCGCGCCTGGACAGGGGCGCGTCGCTCGACCGGCCCGGCGAGCCGTTGCCGACCGAGCGGGCGCGCGAGCTGTGGTGCGACTCGTTGACCTACGACGCCGACAGCCTCGCGCTGTCGGTGCGCCGCTTCGGCGCCGACCACGTGATGTGCGGGACGGACTACCCGTTCGTCGTCCGCGAGTCGCCGGCCGGTGCGGTCCTGGACGACGTCGACCCTGACCTGGCCGCGGCGATCGGCCGGACCAACGCCCTCGCCGCGCTCGCGCGGGTCAGTTCGGCACCTCGACCGTGACGTTCGTCGACTTCACGACGGCCACCGCGAGCGACCCGGGCTCGAGCCCGAGGTCGCGGGCCGCCTCCGCGCTCATGAGCGACACGACGCGGTTGGCCCCGCACTGCATCTCGACCTGCGCCATGACCTTGTCCATCGTCACGGCCGTGACCAGTCCGACCATCCGGTTGCGGGCCGAGGAGCGGACGTCGAGCGGGTTGTCGGGCGCGGGGTTGTGGTTGCGGATGAACTCGACGAGGTCGACGCCGTCGATGACCTTGCGGTTGGACTCGTCGAGCGACGAGCGCAGCCGTCCGGTGTCGATGTGGCGGCGGACCGTGTCGTCGCTGACCCCGATCAGGTCCGCGGCCTGGGAGATGCGGAAGCGCGCCATGGCCGCGAATCCTATGACCGACACCGTGAGGAGACGCCAGTGACCGGGTCCGCGATCGCGGTGGAGCGCACCGACGGTGTGCTCACCGTGACCTTCGACCGTCCCGACAAGGCCAACAGCCTGCTTCCCGACGACCTCGTCCGCGCCCGTGAGGTGCTCGCCGACCTCGACGGGGTGCGGGCCGTCGTGTTCCGGGGTGCGGGGACGCGGGGGTTCTCGGCGGGGATGAACGTGGGGGCGTTCGCGTCGTTCACCCCGGAGTCGGGGGAGGCGTTCATCCGCACCGGGCGTGACCTGCTGGCCGCGGTGCGGGCGGCGCCGTTGGTGACGGTCGCGGTCGTCGACGGCTACTGCCTGGGCATCGCGTTCGAGCTGGCCCTGGCCTGCGACCTGCGGATCGCGACGCCGCGCTCGACGTTCGGGCTGCCCGAGATCAAGGTCGGGGTGCCGTCGGTGATCGACGCGGCGCTGCTGCACCACCACGTGGGGCTGGCGTTCGCGAAGGAGATCATTTTGACCGGCGACGCCTACCCGGTGGTGGAGTTCGCGTCGTCACGGCTGGTCAACGCGGTCGTCGGGGCCGGGGAGCTGGACGCCGAGCTCGACCGCTGGCTGGAGCGGACGGCGCGGCACACGCCCGTGGTCACCGCGGCGCAGAAGCGGTTGTTCGAGACGTGGCTCAACGCCCCGCTGGTCGACGGGATCGACGAGAGCACCGTCGAGTTCGGGCGGGTGTTCGCCGATCCGGCGACGGCGCAGGCGCTGGCCGACTACCGGGCGGGGCTGGGCGGCGGCGCGACCGGGGACTGACCCGTGCTCAGCGCGGCGGGAGCACGCAGAACTCGTTGCCCTCCGGGTCGGTGAGGACGGTCCACGGGAAGCCGTCGGCGGTGTCGACGACCCGCGCGCCGAGCCCGACGAGCCGGTCGATCTCGCCGTCCTGGGTGCCGTCGGCGGGGGCGAGGTCGAGGTGGAGCCGGTTCTTGACGTGCTTGTCGTCGGGGACGGGCTGGAACACCAGGGTCGGCTCGCCGCGGAGCTCGACGTACTGCGCGCCCTCCTTGTCGTCCCAGGCGAACGGGGCGTCACGGCCGAGGGCGGCCCGCCAGAACGCGGCGAGGGCGGGCGCGTCGTGGGCGTCGACGGTGACGGCGAGCACGTAGGCGGTCATACCGGAGGTGTACCCCGGATAGGGTCCGGGTAGCCGACGGAAGGAACGGGACTCGATGGCGCGTCGACGGGGCAGGGCCGGTACGGAGGTTGCGCGGTTGCTGCTGCGCGGCGTGATCGGCGGGACGATGATCGCCCACGGGGTGCGCCACGGCCGCACCCTCGACGGCACGGCCCGGTGGTTCGGCTCGATCGGGTTCCGGCAGCCGGAGCTGCAGGCGCGGGCGAGTGCCGCGGTCGAGATCGGGGCCGGCGCCGCGCTGGTCGCCGGGGCGGGCACGCCGCTCGCGGCGGCCGCGGTGGTCGGGACGATGGCCGTCGCGACCCGGTCCGTCCACGCGTCCAACGGCTTCTTCATCACCGCGGAGGGCTACGAGTACGTGCTGAACCTGGCCGCGGCGTCGGTCGCGTTGGCCGGGCTGGGGCCGGGCCGGTTCAGCGTCGACCGCGCGATCGGCGCCGACCGCACACTGCGGGGGCCCGCGGCCGCCGGTGTCGCTGCGGGGCTGGGCCTCGCGAGCGCTGCCGCCCAGCTGGCGACGTTCTGGCGCAAGCCCGTCCCCGCGAAGTCTTAGGACGTCAACCAGTCCTCGAACCGCGTCGGGAGCAGGCGCGCCGCGCCGGCGGGGACCAGTGAGCCCTGTTCGAGGCGGGTGCCGAAGTACTCGGCGTCGGGGGCGCTGGTGACGGTGCGGGTGTCGCCGCGCGCGGCGAGGGTCTCGCGGACGAACTCCGCGAACGGGCGTCGGTCGGGCCCCGCGATGTCGAACACGCCCGCGGGCTCCCCGACGACGACCTCGGCGAGCAGCGCCGACACGTCGGCCGCGGCGACGGGCTGGAACTGTGCGTCGGGGAGGGTGACGACGCCGTCGATCGCGGCACCGTCGGCGATCGGGTCGATGAACTCGTAGAACTGGGTGGCCCGCACGATCGTGAACGGCAGCCCCGACGCGGTGATCAGCTCCTCCTGGGCGGTCTTGGCGCGCAGGTAGCCCGAGTCGGGCAGGGTGTCGGTCCCGACGATCGAGAGTGCCACGTAGTGGGCCACCCCGGCGGTGCGCGCTGCGTCGAGCAGCGTGCGCGTGGACGTCGTGAAGAACGCCATGACCTCGGCATCGGCGAACGACGGCGAGTTGCTGACGTCGACCACCACCTGCGCACCGGCGAGCGCCTCGGCCACGCCTTTGCCGGTGAGGGTGTCGACCCCGGTGGACGGGGAGGCGGGGACCGCCTCGTGCCCGGCCGCGCGCAGCTGCTCCACCAGCGCCGCCCCGATCCGTCCGCTGCCACCGACGACCACGATCCGCATGACGTCCCTCTCCGTTGTTCTCGGATAACTTCTGTCCGAGAACGTACCCGGACAACCCATGTCCGAGTCAAGTAGGCTGCGGGGGTGAAGATGTCCGGGGGAGTCGAGTGGGCGCTGCACTGCTGCGTCGTGCTCACCGGCATGACCGAACCCGTCCCCGCGGCACGGCTCGCCGAGTTCCACGACGTCTCGCCGACCTACCTCGCCAAGCAGCTGCAGGCCCTGTCGCGGGCCGGGCTCGTCCGCTCGGTGCAGGGACAGGCCGGCGGCTACGTCCTCACCCGGGCGGCCGAGGAGATCAGCGTGCTCGACGTCGTCGAGGCCGTCGACGGGCGCGCGCCCGCCTTCGTCTGCACCGAGATCCGGCAACGCGGGCCGTTCGCCGCCACGCCCGAGGCGTGCCGCACCCCCTGCGGGATCACGAAAGTCATGATCGAGGCGGACCGCGCGTGGCGGGAGTCGTTGCGCGCCACGAGTATCGCCGACCTCGCCGGCACCGTCGCCCGCGACGTCGGAGCGGAGACACTCCCGCGCGCCCAGGCGTGGATCGCCCAGCGGGACTGATGCACCCACCCGCGGCGCGGGGTGGGGTGGTGCTCGCCCTCGACGGACCCGCCGACGGCTGGTCCACATCGGACTGGCAGGCGCGCTCCAGGACGTCGCCGGACCGACGTCGCACGTCAACCCTCGTGAGCGGCGACAGTCGCCATGGCGACTATCGCCGCTCACGGGTCAGAGCAACCTCACGGTCGTCGGATGTGGGTCTCGACGGCGACGAGCCGACGCCGCCCCGGCCATGGGGTCTGCCCCCGCGCGGGCTCGGGGGAACGGTCCCCGCAGGAGTGGGGAGCAACCGATCCCGCATTCGTCGCCAAACGGGCAGAGTTCTTCTCATCGGACGGAGCGCCCGCTCCGAAGAAACAGAACCAACGAGAAGGAGCCCCCAAATATTCAAGAGCACTTGCCCCTCCAAGTCCGGCGGCTACGGCGAGAAGAACGACAAGTGGAACGACTGTGACGACAAGTGGGGCGGCTACGGCGGCAAGAAGGACAAGTACGAGGAGTGCGACGACACGTACTCGAAGTACGACGACTGCGACGACAAGTACTCGAAGTACGACGACTGCTGGGACGACAAGTACGGCAAGTGCGACGACTACGACAAGGACTACGACAAGTACGGCTGCCACGAGAACAAGTGGGACCACGCCTACAGCTGAGCCCCGCGCCGCGCACCGAGCCCATCCGGCCCGGCCCCCGAGATCCTCGGGGGCCGGGCCGATCTGCGTGTACCGGGCGCGGGTTTGCTCGTAGCGTGTGCGCGGTGACCGACCCGACGCTGGGCCAGCTCGTCATCGGGGTGGAGGGGTTGGCGCTGCTGCGCCGGCTGTACACCGCCGACGGGGCGGGGATCCGGGCCGACCGGCTGGCCGAGATCCGCGACGCGCTCGACCGTGCCGATCTCGACGTCCCGCTCGGCACGGAGACCGACGTCGACGCAGGCTACGTGCAGTGGTCGCGCTCCTACGACGCCCCGTTGCGGCTCTTCGCCGTCGAGGGTGCGGCGGTTCGCCCGCGGGTCGACGCCTGGGCGCCCGGCACCGTCCTCGATGCGGCCTGCGGGACGGGGCGCTGGTCGGAGTACCTCGCCGCGCGGGGGCACGCGGTCGTCGGCGTCGACCGGTCGGCGGCGATGCTCGACCTCGCCCGGCCCAAGATTCCGGGTGGCCGGTTCGAGGAGGGCCGCCTCGACGCCCTCCCGCTCGACGACGGCTGCGTCGACAACGCGGTGTGCGCGCTGGCGATGGTGCACGTCGCCGACGTCGGACCGGTGTTCGCGGAGCTGGCGCGGGTGGTGCGGCCGGGTGGGCGGGTCGTCGTCAGCGACGTGCACCCGTTCCTGGTGACGCTCGGCTGGCAGGCACAGTTCGCCGGCGAGGAGGGGCGGGTGTTCATCCGGCCGCACCCGCACCTGGTGTCGGACTACGCCTGCGCGGCGCTGGCCGCCGGTTTCGCGGTGCGCGGCGTCGAGGAGCCGCGCCTCACCCCGGAGGCGGCGGCGACCCCGACGGCGGCGCTGGTGCCGGAGGCCAACGCGGCCGCCTACGTCGGGCTGCCCGCCGTCGTCGTGTGGGAGTTCGAACGCACCTGACGGACGCCGACGTTGCCGTCCGGGCTCGCGCGGCACACCATCGTGGGGGACCGCTGCGGTGGAACGGAGAGACGTGACGGAACAGAAGAGCTACCCGACGGCGCTGGGTGCCGCGAGCCGCGAGTCGATCACGCTGCTGGGCACCGACCTGGCCGCCGACGTCATGGGCGAGGTCGGGTTCGGTGAGCTGGCGTTCTGGCTGGCCACGCAGCGCCGCCCCGACCGCGGTGAGGTGCGCGTCTTCGAGGCGGTTCTCGCCGCGCTCGCCGACCACGGCTACACCCCGACCGCGATCGTCACCCGGCTCACGTACCTGTCGGCGCCGGACTCGGTGCAGGGCGCCATCGCCGCGGGGCTGCTCGGTGGTGGCTCGCGGTTCCTGGGTGTCACCGAGGACGTCGGCAACTTCCTGCACGAGGTGCTCGCCGAGGCCGGCGCCGTCCCTGCCGACGATGCGGGTTTCGACGAGCTGGCCCTGAGGACCGTGACCGCGCAGCGGGCCGAGGGCCGGTTCGTGCCCGGCCTGGGCCATCACGTCCACAAGGACGGCGACCCCCGCACCCCTCGCCTGATGCAGATCGCGCGGGAGGAGGGGAAGTTCGGGCCGCACCTCGCGCTGTTCGAGGCCATCGGCCGTGTCCACCCGCAGGTGCTGGGGAAGACGTTGCCGCTCAACGGTGCGGGCGTCTGCGGTGCCGCGCTCGCCGACCTCGGGCTGCCGTTGGCGCTGCTGCGCGGGTTCGCCCTGCTGGCCCGCACGGCCGGGCTGATCGGGCAGCTCGCCGAGGAGATGCGCCATCCCGTCGGCAACGACATCTTCCTGTCCGTCGACCTCGACAACCGCTCGGTACCGCCGGACCCGATCGAACCCTCGTGAGCGGCGATAGTCGCCATAGCGACTATCGCCGCTCACAGGGTTGACCTGCTCACGACAACGACGTCATCTCCCGGAAGGGGCACGGGCATGGAGCTCGTCACCGAGGACAACATCACCGATCTCGCCGCGGCCCGGTGGGGGACGGCGCACGACCCGCGCACCGCGCAACTCCTGGAGGCGCTGGTCCGGCACCTGCACGCGTTCGCCCGCGAGGTGCGGCTCACCGAGGCCGAGTGGATGGCCGCCATCCAGTGGCTCAACGCCACCGGCCAGATCAGCGACGACCGCCGCGAGGAGTTCATCCTGGCCTCGGACGTGCTGGGGCTGTCGATGCTCGTCGTCCAGATGAACAACCGGCTCGATCCCGACGCGACCCCGGCGACCGTGCTGGGCCCGTTCCACATCGACGGGTCGCCGGAGCGCGAGTACGGCGGCGACATGTCCGACGGGCTGCCCGGTACCCCGCTCTACGTGCACGGCACGGTCCGCGACCTCGACGGGAAGGCCGTCGGCGGGGCACTGCTCGACGTGTGGCAGGCCGACACCGACGGTATGTACGAGGCGCAGGTCGTGACCGACGAGGCGCGGCTGCGCGCCAAGTACCACTCCCGTTCCGACGGCGGGTACTGCGTGCGGACGGTCGCGCCGCTGGGCTACGCGATCCCGATGGACGGGCCCGTCGGCGAGCTGATCCACCGCACCGACATCAGCCATTTCCGGCCCGCGCACGTGCATTTCCTGGTCACCGTCGACGGTCACGAGCCGCTGGTCACGCACCTGTTTCGGGAGGGCACGGAGTACCTCGACAGCGACGTCGTGTTCGGGGTGAAGGAGCCGCTCGTCGTGGCGTTCCAGGAGCGGGAGCCGGGCCCGACGCCGGACGGCGGGACGTCGGACGTGCCGTTCCTGGTCGCGGAGTACGACTTCGTGCTGCAACCGACCGGGCGGTAGAGGTGCTCGCCGGAAGGCCGTCCCTGGGGTGCTGACGATCGAACGCTGATCGACGACAATCTCCTCCGGCGGGGGGAGGGTGCGCGTGCGCAGGTCGACGACGGCGGTGCTGCTGGTCATCGGCTGCCTGTTGCTCGCGGGCTGCGGCAGCAGCCTGGAGCGGCGGGCGGTCGACGGGCTGGTCGACTCGTGGACGGCCGGGCCGTTCTACCAGCTGCCCGACCCCGTCCCGGCCGGTGCGCCGGGAACGGTCGTGCGCAGCGAACGGCTCGGCAGCACCCCGGACGGTGCCACGGCGTGGCGGGTGCTCTACCACTCTCGCGACGTGAAGGGCGCCGACCTGCTCACGTCCGGCGTCGTCGTGGTGCCGGACGGGCCGGCGCCCGCGGGCGGGCGCACCATCGTGTCCTGGGCGCACCCGACGACGGGCACGGCCCAGCGCTGCGCGCCGTCGGTGGGGGCCGACCCGTTCGACCTGATGGAGGGCCTGTCCGACCTGCTCGCCGCCGGGTACGTCGTCGCCGCGGCCGACTACCCCGGGATGGGCGCGGCCGGTCCGCCCTCGTACCTGATCGGGGTGACGACCGGCAACGCCGTCCTCGACGCCGCCCGGGCCGCCCGGGCGATCCCGGAAGCCGGTGCGTCGCAACGGCTGTTGCTCTGGGGGCACTCCCAGGGCGGGCACGCGGCGCTGTTCGCCGGGCAGCTCGCGCCGACCTACGCCCCCGAGCTGCAGCTGGCCGGTGTCGCCGTGGCCGCCCCCGCCACCGACCTCGGCGACCTGCTCACCGCCGACATCGTCGACGTCTCGGGCGTGACCATCGCCTCGTACGCGTTCCAGGCCTACTCGACGGCCTACGGCGCCCCGCTCGCCTCGATCCTCACCCCCGGCGGCGTGACCGCGACCCCGACGATGGCGCAGCTGTGCCTCCTGGGCCAGAACGCGCAGCTCCACGACATCGCGAGCCCGCTCGTCGGGCACTACCTCGCCGCCGACCCGACGACGACCCAGCCGTGGGCGGACCTGTTGGCCGCCAACACCCCCGGCGCCGCGAAGCTGGGGGTGCCGCTCTTCGTCGCCCAGGGTGAGGCCGACACCCTGGTCCGCCCGCAGGTCACCGCCGCGTTCGTCGCCAAGGAGTGCGCGCTCGGGACCCACGTGACCTCGAAGACCTTCCCCGGCGTGGACCACGGCGGCATCGCCGTCGTCGCGATCCCGTCGCTGATCCCGTGGCTCAAGGCCGCCGAGGCGGGCGCGTCGCAACCCTGTGAGCGGCAATAGTCGCTATAGCGACTATTGCCGCTCACGACCCCCGGGGCAGGTCAGTGCGCGGCGCCCGCGCGCCAGTAGCCGCAGAACATCAGGTTCTCCTTGGGGACGCCCGAGCGCACCCAGTGCCGGCGGGCGCCCGTGGCGAGGGCCTGCTCGCCGACGGCCCAGCCGTAGAACGGGCCCGCCGGCAACGGCTGCGCCTCGACGGCCGCGAGCGCGGCCCGGCCGGGAACGGCGTCGTGCGAGTCGCGCACGATCCAGGTGATCTCGACACCGGGCGGACCCACCAGCGACTGGGTGTCCTCGCTGGTCGGGACCTCGAGCAGCGCGTGGCCGCGAGCCGTCGAGGGGAGGGAGGCGAGGATGCCGGCGGCGCCGGGCAGGCCGCTCTCCTCGGCGACGAGCACCACCTGGTCGAGCCCGGGTGCGGGGTTGAAGCCGATGCCCTCGTCGATCAGCGCGACGGGATCGCCGGGCGTGCACGTGCGGGCCCAGGCGACGCCCGGGCCGGCACCGGCGTCGTCGGGGGAGCCGTGGACGACGATGTCGATGTCGATCTCGTTGCCCGTGTCGGCCTCCCGGTGGGCCCGGATGCTGTACGTGCGCAGCGATGGGCGGGTGGCCTTCGACTGCGCCAGGAAGCGCGTGTAGCTGAGCATGGTCAGCTTGGTGGGCAGGTTCTCCAGCGCGCCGCCCGCCGTCGGCATGAACAGCCGGAACCATTGGTCGAAACCCAGGTGGCGCAACCGGTCGAGGTCGCCGCCGCCGAGGGTCACGCGTGTCATGTGGGGTGAGATCTGCTCGCGGCGCACCACGCGGGTGGTGAGCAGCTCCGAGACCTCGGGCTTGATCCGGGTCGCCCGGATGTTGGTGCGGGCCATGCCGACCTCCTCGCGTCGCTGCCCGAGACCCTACGGTAAGGCAACCCTGGCCTAAAGGAGACAGCCTGTTGTAAATTCCGCAACCATGTCGACCGCCGTAGCCGCGACCGACCGGGACACCCCCGGCGACGCCGCACCGCCGCCCCCCGTGCCCGAACCCGACGCCCGCGCCCACGCCCGCCGCGAGACCGCCGCGCTGCGCGAGATCAAGACCCCCGTGGCCGGCGCGATCCGGATCGCGTGCGTCCTCGCCGCCGTCGGCGCCGCCTGCGCACTCGTGCCGTTCGCCGGGCTCGCCGCGCTGGGCGAACTGCTGCTCGCGCCCGGGCCCCTCGACACCGGCCGGGTCGTGCTCGTCGCGTGGCTCGTCGTCGCCGGGCTCGGGGCGCGCGGCCTGCTCATCGGCATCGCCCTGACCATCACCCACCTCGCCGACCAGAAGCTGCAGGGCCTGCTGCGGGCGCGGATGGTCCGCCGGCTCGGCCGGGTCCCCCTCGGCTGGTTCTCCACGACATCGTCGGGCCTCGTGCGCAAAGCCGCCCAGGACGACGTCCACGACCTGCACCAGCTCATCGCCCACCACCAGGTGGAGCTCACCGCGGCGACGGTGCTGCCCGTCGCCGGTATCGGGTACCTGGCCTGGCTCGACTGGCGCCTCGCCCTGCTCTCGCTCGCGACGCTGCCGATCTACGCAATGGCCTACGCGTGGATGATGCGCGGCTTCACCGACAAGATGCACCAGATGAACGCGGCGTTCGCGCGGGTCAGCGCCGCGGTCGTCGAGTTCGTCAGCGGCATCGCCGTCGTCAAGACGTTCGGGCAGGGCCGCCGCGCCCACGAGAGCTACCGGCGCGCCGCGGGCGAGTACGGGCAGTTCTACGGCGACTGGGTCCGCCCGATGCTGCGCCTGGAAGCACTGTCCACCATGGCCGTCGGGGCGCCCGTCGTCGGGCTCGTCGCGACCGGCGGCGCGGTCTGGTTCGCCGCCGAGGGCTGGGTGACACCCGTCGAGGCGCTCACCGGGATCCTCGTGTCCCTCGTCGTGCCGACGACGATCACCGTCCTCGGCTTCGGCGCCTCGAACCGGCGCACCGCGGCCGCGGCGGCCCTGCGCATCCACGAGCTGCTCGAGACCCCGGAGCTCCCCGTCAGCGAGAACCCGCAGGTCCCCGACGGGCACCGCGTCGAGTTCGACGCCGTCTGCTTCAGTTACGACGGCGAGACCGACGTCCTGCGCGACGTCACGCTCGCCTGCGAACCCGGCACCGTGACCGCGTTCGTCGGACCGTCCGGGTCGGGCAAGTCGACGCTCGCGACGCTGCTCCCGCGCTTCCACGACGTCACCGCCGGGGCCGTCCGGATCGGCGGCGTGGACGTCCGCGACGTCGACCCCGCCGTCCTCTACCGCCACGTCGGGTTCGTGCTGCAGGACGTCCAGCTCGTCCACGGCAGCGTCGCCGACAACGTCCGGCTCGGCCGTCCCGACGCGACCGACGCCGAGGTCCGAGCCGCCTGCGAGGCCGCAGGAGTCCACGCCCGCATCACCGAGCTGCCCCGCGGCTACGACTCCGTCGTCGGCGCCGACGCGCAGCTGTCCGGGGGTGAGGCGCAACGGGTCTCGATCGCCCGCGCCCTGCTCGCCGACACCCCCGTGCTCGTCCTCGACGAGGCAACCGCGTTCGCCGACCCCGAGTCCGAGGACCGCATCCAGGAAGCCCTCTCGCGGCTCGCCGCCGGGCGGACGGTGCTCGTCGTCGCGCACCGGCTGTCCACGATCGTCGGGGCCGACCGCATCGTCGTCCTCGACCGCGGCCGCGTCGCCGAGACCGGTACGCACGACGAACTCCTGGCGCTCGACGGCGCCTACGCCCGCCAGTGGGAGGCGCACCGATGATCGCCGATCTGCTCGCGCTGCTCGGGCCTGCGCACAAGCGCCGGCTCTACACCTACTTCGCGTGGGTCGTCGCCTACGGCGTGGCCCAGGGCGTCGCGACGATCCTGCTCGTCCCAGTCTGGGAGGCGCTGCTCGCCGGGGACACCGCCGCGGCTCTGTGGGCGCTGCTGTGGGTGGCCGTCGCGGTCGTCGTCACCTGCGTCGCGCACTACGTGCAGGCCATGCGCGGTTTCGCCGTCGCCATCATCGTGCTGCGCACCATGCACGAATGCCTCGGCGACCACGTCGTCACCCTGCCGCTGGGCTGGTTCACCGGGGAGAAGGTCGGCCGGCTCTCGCGCACCACGACCAGCGGCACGATGATGGTCGCCGGCCTGTTCGCGCACCTGCTGACACCCACGATCGTCGGCATCGCCACCCCGGCGACCATCGCGATCGGCACCCTGTTCTTCGACTGGCGGCTCACCGTCGCCGTGCTGGTCTGCACCCCGCTGCTGTACCTGGCCTTCCGGGCCGGCGGTCGGCTCGTCGGCCGCGGCGACGTCCTCGACGACGCCGCCGCCGTCGACTCCGGCAACCGGGTCGTCGAGTTCGCCCGCACCCAACGGGTGCTGCGCGCGTTCGGGCGGGGCGTCGAGGGGTACGCCCCGCTCGACGCCGCGCTGGAGCACCAGCGCCGCACCGGGCGCCGCACCACCTGGTACGCCGTGCTCGGGATCGCGCTCGGGTCGTTGACCGTGCAGCTGGCGTTCACGCTGCTCCTCGTCGTCGGCGTCACCCTCGCCGTGTCGGGCGCGCTCGCCGCGGGCACCGCCGTCGCACTGATCGCGCTGGCCGCCCGCTTCACCGGCCCCCTCGCCGAGATCGGCGACTACGCGGGCGTGCTCAGGATGGCGCGCAACGACCTCTCCCGGCTCACCGCGATCCTCGACGAGAAGTCGCTGCCCGAGGCCCCCGCCGCCGTCGCGCTGCCCGAGCCCGGCGCCCTGGAACTCGACGGCGTTACCTTCGGCTACGAGCCCGGCCGCCCGGTCCTTCGCGACGTCACCCTGCGGGTCCCGCCGCGGGGCACCACCGCACTCGTCGGCGCCTCCGGCTCGGGCAAGACCACCGTGACCCGGCTCGTCGCCCGCTTCTGGGACGTCGACTCCGGCACCGTGCGTGTCGGCGGCGCCGACGTCCGCGACCAGCCCACCGAGCAGCTCATGGCCCAGCTCGCGCTGGTCTTCCAGGACGTCTACCTGTTCGACGACACCCTGGAGGCCAACATCCGCGTCGGCCGCCCCGACGCCTCCGACGAGGAGGTCCGCGAGGCCGCGCGCCTGGCCGGGGTCACCGAGATCGTCGACCGGCTGCCCGGGGGCTGGTCCTCGAGGGTCGGGGAGGGTGGCACCGCGCTCTCGGGCGGTGAGCGTCAACGGGTCTCGATCGCCCGCGCCCTGCTCAAGGACGCACCCGTCGTCCTGCTCGACGAGGCCACCGCCGCCCTCGACCCCCAGAACGAGCGGTACCTCACCGCCGCGCTGCGTACCCTCGCCGAACGCAGCACCGTCCTCGTGATCGCCCACCGGCTGCAGACCGTCGTCGCCGCCGACCGCATCGTCGTCCTCGACGACGGCCGCGTCGCCGAACAGGGCACCCACGACGAGCTGCTCGCCGCCGGCGGACGCTACGCCGACTTCTGGGAGGCTCGGTCGCGGGCGAAGGGCTGGCGGCTCACCGCGGCCGGGTAGCGTCGGTGGCCGTGACAGCAGTCGGCCGCCGGCCCGGCCGGCCCCCCTCGCTCACCCGCGAGGAGGTCGCCCGCGCGGCACTCGCCGAGGGCTTCGACACCCTGTCGATGCCCTCGGTCGCCCGCCGCCTCGGCGTCAGCCACTCGACGCTGTACCGCTACGTCGACAGCCGCTCCGACCTGCTGCTCGCCGCCCTGGAGATCGCAGTCGCCGAGCACGACTGGCCGTCGCCGGAGCTGGGGTGGCGGCCGCTGCTGGAGGCGTTCGCCGACGCGCTGTGGCGGATGGTCGAGGTCCGCCCGGGCATGGCCGAGGCCGCCTACACGATGACGTCGCTGCCGCCGCAGGTCATGCAGCTGCTCGGCGCCTACGGGGCCCGGCTGCGGGCGGAAGGTTTCACCTCCCGTGACGCTGTGGTGGCGCTCGACTTCCTCGTCGACCTCGTCTTCTCGACGGCCATCGCCATGCGCGGACTCGACGCCGTCGAGGAGACCCCGGACGGCCCGCGCACCCGTCGCGAGCTGCATCGGGACTCGATGCGCTCGCTGTCGGGTGTCTCCCCGGCGATCGACGAGGACGCCACCTGGCGCGGCCGCGGCTGGTTCCACGACAAGCTCGACATCATGCTCGACGGCCTGGAGCTGCGCCTGCGCCGCCGGTGAGCGCCTGCGCCGCTGCTGCGCCGCGCGTGGGCGGCTGCGCCGCTGCGCCGCGCGAGGGCGGCTGCGCCGCCTGTGAGCGGCGATAGTCGCTATGGCGACTATCGCCGCTCACGACCGCGCGCGCCCGCCCCGGAACTGCGGGTTCCGCGAGATCTGTTCCGGGTGGATGCTGTCGCCGTGACGCTGATCCTCGATCTGTCGTTCTGGGACACGGTCCTGCTCATCGTGTTCGTCGTCGTGGTCAGCTTCGGCGCCGGCCGCGTCCTCGGCGTGCGGCGCGGCTTCTGGCGCTCCGCAGCCGCGGGGATCATCGGCACCCTCGCCGGGCTGGCGGTCGCGGCCACCCTGCTGCGCGGCGACACCGAGGCGACCGGCGAGGACGTCCTGGTCGTCGCGTTCGGCTTCGCCGTCCTCGCGACGATGATCGTCAGCGTCACCCTCGAAGCCGTGCTGCGGCCCCACCGCACCGGCCGCCGTGCCTCGCTGCGGACGCGGGTGCGGTCGTTCCTCACCGTCGGTGGGCGGCTGTGGGAGGTCGCGCGGATCGCACGCCGGCACGGCCTCGCCGGGCCCCGGCTCGCGTCGCGGGCGGCGTTGTCGAGTGCCGACGGCGGGCTGCGGCTGCGCCGCTTCCTCGAGGACTGCGGCGGCATGTTCGTGAAGTTCGGGCAGATCGCGTCGACCCGGTCGGACCTGCTCCCGGCACCGGTCGTCGCCGAGCTCGCCGACCTGCAGGCCAACGTCAAGGCCGTCCCGACCCCACTGATCAAGGAACGCGTCGAGGACGAGCTCGACGCCCCGCTCGCGGAGGTGTTCGCCGAGTTCGACGACGAGCCGCTCGCCGCCGCGTCGATCGGCCAGACCTACCTCGCGCAGCTGCGCGACGGCGAGCCCGTTGTCGTCAAGGTCCGACGGCCGGGCATCGAGGTCGGCGTCGCCCGCGACTCGGCGGTGCTGCGCTGGGCCAGCCGCACCGCGGCCCGCCGGTCCGCGGCCGTGCGCGCGCTCGGCCTCGCGCCGCTCGCCGAGGAGCTCATCCGCTCCATCGACGGCGAGCTCAGCTACCTCGCCGAGGCGGCCGCCGCCCGCGCGCTCGACAACGCGACGACCGAGCCCGGAGTGCGCATTCCGCACGTCGTCACCGACCTGAGCACCGACGCCGTGCTCGTCCTGCAGCGGGTCGTCGGCCGACCGGTGTCCGACACCGCCGCCGTCGACGCCACCGGAGTCCCGCGCACCGAACTGGCGAACCGCCTGCTCGCCACGTTCATGACCCAGGTCATGACGGCCGGGGTCTTCCACGCCGACCCGCACCCCGGCAACGTCCTGATCGACGGTGAGGGCACGTTGTGGCTCATCGACTTCGGCGCCGTCGGCATCATCGACCCGGTCACGATGGAGGCGTTGCAGCTCATGGCCGCCGGGCTGGCGACGGGCCAGCCCGGGCTCATCGTCCGCGCCCTGCGGCCACTGGCCGGAGCGGCCGGCGACGCGATCCGCCCGCAGGCCCTGGAGGCCGAGATCAGCCGGGTGCTTTCGGCCCAGATGCACGCGGGCGGGTTCGATCCGCGCAGCATGCAGGACGTTATCTCGATCATGCAGCACCACGGCATCCCGGTCCCGCCGACGCTCACCCTGCTCGGCCGTGCCCTCGTCACCCTGGAGGGCACGCTGCGCGTCGTCGACCCGCAGGTCGACCTCGCCACCGCCGCCGCCTCCCAGCTGGGGTCCACACTGAACCTCAGCCCCGAGGGCACGCAGGACGTCGTCCGCAAGGAACTGGTGCGCAACCTCCCGTCGCTGCGTGCGCTGCCCGGTCTCGTCGAGGACCTCGCGCTCCAGTTGCGTTCGGGGCAGGCCCGCGTGCAGGTCGACGCCTTCTCCGGCCCCGGCAGCCGCACCGTCTCCCGCTGGGTCGACCGGACGATGTTCGCGGCCGTCGCGGCGGTCGGGCTGCTCGCGTCGGCACTCATGCTCGTCGGCGCCGCGCTCGCCCCCGACACCGCCGCATCCGGGACGCTCACCGCCGTCGGCTACATCGGGCTCGTCGTCACCTCGGCGATGCTGATGCGCGTCGTCGCCCAGATCCTGCGCCGCGAAGCGGAACCCGACGTCTGACCGACCCGGGGTCTGCTCACACGACTCCCCGCGCCGTGGCCGCGCACGCTTGACTGGTTCGCGACGACCCCCGACGACGAGGAGCGCGCCGATGCGGACCTGGCTGATCACCGGATGCTCGACAGAACTGGGACGCGCGCTCGCCCGCGCCGTCCTCGCGACCGGTGAGCAGGTCGTCGTCACCGCCCGCGGCGCCGCCGCGGTCGCCGACATCGTCGACGCCCACCCCGACACCGCCCTCGCCGTCGCCCTCGACGTCACCGACCCCGCGGCCGTCACCGCCGCCGTGGCTGCCGCGCAGGACCGGTTCGGCACTGTCGACGTGCTCGTGAACAACGCCGGCTACGGCTACCGCTCCGCCGTCGAGGAGGGCGACGACGCCGACGTGCGGACGCTCTTCGACACCCACGTCCACGGCCCCGTCGCGCTGGTCAAGGCGGTCCTGCCGGGGATGCGGGCGCAGCGGTCGGGCGCGATCGTCAACATCTCCTCGATCGGCGCCCGCATCTGCCCGCCCGGGTCGGGGTACTACTCCGCGGTGAAGGCGGCGCTGGAGGCACTGACGGGGTCGCTGCGCAAGGAGCTCAGCCCGTTGGGCATCACCGCGATGGCCGTCGAACCCGGCGGGTTCCGCACCGACTTCGCCGGCCGGTCGCTCACCCAGTCCGCCGTCCCCATCGACGACTACGCCGACACCGCGGGGCCGCGCCGCAAGGAGAACGACCGGGTCCACGGCACCCAGGCGGGCGACCCCGACCGCGCCGCGACCGCGATCATCGAGGTGCTGGGCTCGGGGCAGGCACCGGAGCTGCTCGTCCTGGGCACCGACGCGTTCGAGGCGCTCAGCTCTGTCCTGGACGCGCAGGCCGCCGAGCTCGCGCGGTGGCGGGAGGTCTCCACCGGCACGGACTACGCCGCGGGCTGATCCCCGTGCGAGAGAGCAGGCCCGGACCGGAACGCTCTCGCCGGTACCGAACGAGAAGGGCGATGCTCGACCCGGGCCTACCCACTCATCGGATTCGTCACCGTTGGCCCCCTGGTCCGGTGACGCCCGTACCCGGGTCAACGCACCACGCCGCCTCCGGTCACCCTGCCCACCCGTTCGTGTGATCCACACGATGTCGTCCGTTCGTCCCCTCCTGTCCCGCGAGGACGGATCGTTGCTGGTCCGGACGGGCGCAGGCGCGTTCGGGCGGTTGCGGCCGGGGTCGTGCGGAGCCGCGCTGCCCGGCTGCGTCCGGCCCCGGCCGGACAGACGTCGTGAGTGGCGATAGTCGCTATAGCGACTATCGCCACTCACAGGGTTTTGATCGCGGGCGTTGTGGTTATCCGCCGGAGGACCACCGCTTCGGGGTGGGCGTTCGGAGGGAGATGTCGTGACGGAACCGCAGCACGAACCGCACTTCGGCGAGGGCGAGCCCGAGCAGGAGCCCCACTTCGGCGAGCAGACCGAGCCGACCGACGAGCCCGCGGGCGGCGACGCCGGCGACGAGTCGGAGTCCCCGAGTTGACAGGGCCGCAGCACCGGGCGTACCGGACGGGGATGCTCCGGTGATCCTCCTCTGCCCGCCCGGGGTCTACCGCGCGCAGTCCGACACCCAACTGCTCGCCGGCCATCTCGACCGGCACGTCACGGGGCGCAACGTCCTCGACCTCGGCACCGGGACCGGGGCACTCGCACTGACCGCCGCCCGGGCCGGGGCCGCGTCGGTGACGGCCGTGGACCTGTCGTGGCGCTGCGTCGCCGCCACCCGGCTCAACTCGCTGCTGCACCGGACGGCCGCCACGGTCCACCGTGGTGACCTGTTCGAGCCGTTGGGCGGCAAGAGGTTCGGCGTGATCGTCGCCAACCCGCCGTACGTCCCGTCGACGGGCCCGGTGCTGCCCCGCCACACCGCCGCCCGGAGCTGGGACGGCGGGCCCGACGGCCGTGCCGTGCTGGACCGCATCTGCGACGGTGCGGCCGACCATCTCGACCCCGACGGGGTGCTGTTGCTCGTGCACTCGGAGGTCTGCGGCCCGCAGGCCACCGTCGACCGGCTCGCCGCGGCGGGCATGGTCGCCGACGTCGTCGACAGCGCCCGGATCCCGTTCGGGCCGGTCATGCGCTCGCGGGCGGGGTTGCTGGAACGCCGCGGGCTCATCGCGGCGGGCGATCGGTTGGAGGAGCTCGTCGTCGTGGAGGCGCGCCGTGGCTGACCCGACGAGCGTCGTCCTCACCGACGACGGCCCGGCGCTGGTCAGGGGGCCCGTCGAGCTGAGTCTTCCCGACGGGAGGCGCGTGCGTTCCGACCGCGCGGTCACCGCCGTGTGCCTGTGCCGGCGCAGCAAGCGCTACCCGATCTGCGACACGTCCCACCGGCGCAAGGTCCGGCGGACGGAGGGCGACGAGTGACCGGCCCGCCGATCCCGGCTCCCCGCGGCCCGCTGTCCGGGGCCGTCGTCGACGCACTGCGCGGCGGGCCGGTGCGCGACGTCGACGTCACGGGTGCCGATCCCTACGGCGACGATCTGCAGCTGGCCCTGCACTGCTGCTACGAGCTGCACTACCGCGGTTTCGACGGTGCCGACGCCGACCTGGAGTGGGACCCCGACCTGCTGCGGCTGCGGGTCGCTGTCGAACGCGTCTTCCTCGCCGCACTGCGGGCCGACGTCGAACCCTCCGACGACGTCGACGCCGAGATCGAGGCGCTGCTGGTCGAACCGGTCGGGCCGGATCTGCGCGGGCTGTCGCATCACCTGTTGCGCGACGGCACGATGGAGCAGCTGCGCGAGTACGTCACGCACCGGTCGATCTACCACCTCAAGGAGGCGGACCCGCAGGCCTGGGCCATCCCGCGCATCGGCGGTGCGGCCAAGGCCGGGCTGGTCACCGTCGAGCACGACGAGTACGGGTCCGGGCGTCCGGAGCGGATGCACTCGTTGTTGTTCGCCGAGATGATGACCGAACTGGGGCTCGACGCCGGGTACGGCGCCCATGTCGACCGGGTGCCGGGGGAGACCCTGGCCGAGGTCAACCTGATGTCGCTGTGCGGGCTGCGGCGCAGCCTGCGGGGCGCGTCGGTCGGCCAGTTCGCGATGGTGGAGCTGACGTCGTCGCCGGGGTCGGAGCGGCTCGTGCGCGCGATGCGCGGGCTGGGCTGCGGGCCGGCCGCGATCCGGTTCTACGACGAGCACGTCGAGGCCGACGCCGTCCACGAGCAGGTGGTCCGGCGCGACGTCCTCGCTCCGCTGCTGGCGGCCGAACCGGATCTGGCCGCCGACGTCGTGTTCGGGATTCGCGCGGCCCTGTTCCTCGGGGAACGGATGCAGGAGCGGCTACTCGGGGCGTGGGAACGGGGCGGGTCGAGCCTGCGCGAGCCGGTCCCCGCCGCGGCCTGAGGCTCTCGCCGAGTTCGACCGGATACTGGTTCCGGCCATGATCGAACCAGGCTCACGTCGAACTCGGCGTGTGCCGGCCGGGCGTCGGGGTGGGGCACGGACCGGTCGACATCGGCTCAGCCGAGCGCGCGGATCCGGCGTCCCACCTCGGCGGTCACGGCGGCGACGTCGGCGTCCAGCGCGACGGCCACCGGGGGACCGCCCGCCTCGGTCCGGCGGTCGATGACCGTGACCCCGCGCTCGGCGCCCTGGGAGCAGGCGACCGCGAGCGGGAACGGGCTGGTGCGCAGGCTCCCCGGGACCACGGCCTCCAGGACGGCGAGGGTGTCGTGGAGGGCGACGGAGTCGTGGCCGTGCCGCTCGACGAACGTGTCCCGGTAGAGCCGGGCGGTGCGCACCAGCACCTCCGTGCGCGGTCCGGCGAGCGCGAGGTCGTCGAGCCACGCACCGTCGACGCGGGCGGCCATCGTGAGGTCCAGCGGGACGAGCGTGACGGGCACGTCGTGCTGGGTCAGGACGCGGTGGGCGGCCTCGGGGTCGGCGTAGACGTTGAACTCGCCCGCTCCCCGGGTGTTGCCCGCGCCGAACGAGCCGCCCATGGCGACGATCCGGCCCAGCCGCGGCACGAGGTCGGGCCTGGTCGCGAGCAGCAACGCGGCGTCGGTGAACGGCCCGAGGCAGACCAGCGTGACGGGCTCGGCGGCGGTGAGCAGCACGTCGGCCATGAGGTCGACGCCCTGGCGTGGGTCGGCGGGGCCGGGCTCGGGGAACTCGTCGCCGCGCAGCCCGAGGCCGTCGACGCCGTGCCAGTCCGGCGCCGTCTCGGCCTGCGGGTGCACGAGCGGGCGGATCGACCCGGCGGCAGCGGGGACGTCGGACCGCCCGGCGAGCGCGAGGATGCGCCGCAGGTTCGTGAACGTCTGCTCCCGGCCGACGTTGCCGTAGGTCGCGACGACGGCGCGCACGTCGACCTCGGGGCTGCACAGGGCGAGGACGATCGCGAACGCGTCGTCCACCCCGGGGTCGGTGTCGATGATCATCGGGACGGGCAACGACGGCCTCCTCGCGGCGTGTCCGGTCCGGTCACGGGCTCTCGACGGGTTCCCAGCGCTGGTCCTGCGCCGGCTCCCACGCCCGCATCCGTGTCAGCAGTGTGGCCGGATCGGTCCCGGACAGCACGATGCCACGGTCGGCGGGGCGCACGAATCCCTCGTCGACGGCGTGGTCGAGGAACCGCAGGAAGTCCGCGTAGTAGCCGGCCGTGTCGAGCAGGCCCGTCGGCTTGGCGTGCAGGCCGAGCTGCGACCACGTGAGCACCTCGGCGAACTCCTCCAACGTCCCGAGCCCGCCGGGCAGCGCGACGAACCCGTCGGCCAGCTCGCCCATGAGCGCCTTGCGTTCGTGCATGGACTCGACGACGTGCAGCTGCGTCAGGCCCTCGTGGGCGATCTCGTCGCCGAGCTGTTGACGGGGGATGACGCCGTGCACCTGTCCGCCCGCCGCGAGCGTGGCGTCGGCCAGCGCGCCCATGGTGCCGACGCTCGCGCCGCCGTAGACGAGAGTGATGTTCTCGCTGCCCAGCAGCGTGCCGAGCCGCTGGGCCCCGGCGAGGAACGCGGGGTCGCGCCCGGTGTTGGAGCCGCAGAACACGCACAGGCTCCTGATGTCGGTCATCGCGGTCTCCTCCGCTCGTGGCCGGTCACCGGTACGCCGCCCGGCCGGTCAGGGTTTCGCCGATGACGAGGGTGTGCACCTCGTCGGTGCCTTCGTAGGTCCGCACGGACTCCAGGTTCGCCGCGTGCCGCAGCGGCGGGTACTCACCGGAGATCCCGTTGCCGCCCAGGATCGTGCGGCACTCGCGGGCGATCGCGATCGCCTCGCGCACGTTGTTGAGCTTGCCGACGCTGACCTGCTCGGGCCGCAGCTCGCCCCGGTCCTTGAGCTTTCCGAGGTGCAGCGCCAGCAGGGCGGCGGTGTTGAGCGAGACCGCCATGTCGGCCAGCTTCTTCTGGGTCAGCTGGAACGCGCTGATCGGCCGTCCGAACTGGACCCGGGTGTCGGCGTAGTCGAGCGCGGTGGCGAGGCAGTCGCGGGCGGCGCCGACCGCGCCGAACAGGATGCCGAACCGGGCCTCGTTCAGGCACGACAGCGGGCCGCGCAGCCCGCGTGCCTGCGGCAGCATCGCCGACGCCGGGAGCCGGACGCCGTCGAGGCTCAGCGCGGAGGTCACCGACGCGCGCAGCGACAGCTTGTGGCCGACGTCGGTCGTGGTGAACCCGGGGGTGCCGCGGGGGACGAGGAAGCCGCGGATGCCGTCGTCGGTCCGTGCCCAGACGGTCGCGACGTCGGCGAGCCCGCCGTTGGTGATCCACATCTTCGACCCGTCGAGCACCCAGTCGCCGCCGTCGCGTACCGCGTGGGTGCGCATCGACCCGGGGTCGGACCCCGAGTCGGGCTCGGTGAGGCCGAAGCAGCCGATCGCCTCGCCCGCGGCGAGCCGCGGCAGCCACTCCTGCTTCTGCTCCTCGGAGCCCCAGCGGTGGATCGAGTACATCGACAACGATCCCTGCACCGAGACGAAGCTGCGCAGCCCCGAGTCGACCGCCTCCAGCTCCAGGCACGCCAGCCCGTAGGAGACGGCGCTCGTGCCTGCGCAGCCGTAGCCGTCGAGGTGCATGCCGAGCAGGCCGAGCTTGCCCAGCTCCGGCACCAGCTCGCGCGGGAACGTCGCGGCCTCGAACCAGCCCGCGACGTGGGGGCGGGCGTGGTCGTCGAGGAACTCGCGCACCGTGCGCCGGATGTCGCGCTCCTCCTCGGTGAGCAGCGCGGACACCGCCAGCAGGTCCAGCGGGTCGGTCATGACGGGCATCGGCGGGTCTCCAGTGCGGGTGGCGGTCACGGGGCGAGCTGCCGGGCGGGCCGGAGGTAGACGGTGGTCGTCGTCGTGAAGAACTCGCGGGCGGCGACGCCCTGCTCCTTCGGGCCGAAGCCGCTGTCCTTGGCCCCGCCGAACGGCACGTGCGGGTCGGCGCCCGCGGTCTCGGAGTTGACGTGCAGGACACCGACGTCGAGCGTCGCGACGGCCGCCGCGACGGCGTCGAGCCCGTTCGTGAACACGGCCGCCGACAGCCCGAACACGCTGTCGTTCACCAGCTGCAGCGCTTCGAGGTCGGTGGCGGCGCGCCGCACGGCGAGGACGGGCCCGAACAGCTCGTCACGCCACAGGGCGTCGTCGCCGTCGAGTTCGACGACGGTCGGCGCCAGGTAGGCGCCCCCGGCGCGCTCGTCGGTGTAGGGAGCGCCGCCGCAGAGCAGGCGGACGCCGGCGCGCGTGCCGGCGGCGTCGACGGCGGCCTGGACCTCGTCGCGAGCGGCGGGGGAGACGAGCGGCCCCATGTCGGTGCCGTCGGCACCCGGGTCGCCGACGCGGATCGTCGCGACCCGGCGGACGAGCCGGTCGAGGAAGTCCTCGGCGACCGCGTCGGTGACGATCACGCGTGAGGTCGCCGTGCACTTCTGTCCGGTCGAGCGGAACGCCCCGGCGACGATCTGGTCGACGGCCAGGTCGAGGTCGGCGTCGGCGAGGACGGCGGCGGCGTTCTTGCCGCCCATCTCGGTCTGCACCGGGCGGGCCAGCTCGCCGCAGCGGGCGATGATCCGCCGCCCGACCGTGGTCGACCCGGTGAACGTGACGCGCCGGATGCCCGGATGTTCCAGCAGCGCGGGCGCATCGGTGTTGCCGATGAGCAGCAGCGACAGCACGCCCGGCGGCAGCCCGCCCTCGACGAGCGCCTCCGCGAGCCGCATCGCGAGCAGCGGGACCGCGCTCGCCGGCTTCCAGACGACGGGGTTGCCGTAGGCGAGGGCGGGCGCGATCTTCCACGCCGGGATCGCGATCGGGAAGTTGAACGGTGTCACGACGGCGACGGGGCCGACCGGGCGGCGCACGACCTGGATCTGCTCGTCGGGACGCGGTGAGGCGTAGACCTCGCCGACCGGGCGCAGCCCGGCCGACCCGTGGAACCGCAGGATCTCCGCGGCCCGGCGGACCTCGCCGATCCCTTCCGCGCGGGTCTTGCCCTCCTCCCGGCACAGTTCGGTGCCCCACTCGTCGGCGTGGGCTTCCAGGACGGTGGCGGCCCGGGCCAGGATCTCGCCGCGGACCGGGAACGGCGTCGCCGCCCAGGACGCGGCGGCACCGACGGCGGCCCGCACGGCCTCCTCGATCTCGGGGGCACCCGCGAGGTGACCGGTCGCGACGATCTCACACGGGCGGGCCGGGTCGACGTCGACGATCTCCGGGCCGTCGGGGTCCACCCAGGTGCCGCCGACGAGGCTGCGCAGCGCGACAGGGCCGGTCACGCCGTCGCCGCCTTCGCGCGTTCCCGCAGTCCGGGCAGCACGTCGACGCAGAACTGCTCGAGGAACCGGTGCTGGTCCCCGCCCGGCCCGTGCAGCACCAGGTCGGTGAACCCGAGGTCGAGATAGGCACCGATGCGCTCGACGACGTCCTCGGGGTCGTCGGAGACGATGAACCGGGTGTGGGCCTTGTCGGCGTTGGCGTCGGCGAGGCGTTCCATCTCGACGGCGTCCTCGACCCCGGTCTTCTGCTCGGAGCTGAGCGCGAGTGCCGCCCACCAGTGGCAGTTCGTGTATGCGGTGTCGAGGTCGCGGTCGTAGGACACCTTGATCTCGATCATCCGGCGCAGGTCGCCGGGGTCGCGGCCGGCCTGGGCGGCGCCCTCGGCCACGTTGGCGAGCAGCGTCCGGTACAGCTCGGGGTCCTTGCCCGACGTGCAGATGAACCCGTCGCCGACCCGCCCGGCGAGCTTGGCCGCGAGCGGGCCCGACGCCGCCAGATAGACGGGGACGGGCTGCTCGGGCCGGTCGTAGACCGTCGCCTTCTCGGTGCGGTAGTACGTGCCGTCGAAGTCGACGCGGTCCTCGGTCCACAGCCTGCGCATCAGCGTGACGGCCTCGGCCATCCGCATCCGGCGTTCCTTCGGCCCGGGGAACTGCGCACCGGTCGCCGGGGTCTCGTTCATCGCCTCGCCCGACCCGATCCCCAGAACCACCCGACCCGGGTTGAGGACCGCGAGGGTGCCGAAGGCCTGCGCGACGATCGACGGGTGGTAGCGCAGCGTCGGCGTCAGGACGCTCGTGGCGAGCACGGCCCGTGAGGTCGACGCGCCGACGGCACCGAGCCAGGTCAGGGCATTGGGAGCGTGCCCGCCGCGGTGGCGCCACGGCTGGAAGTGGTCCGACACGGCGACGATGTCGAGGCCGCGGTCCTCGGCCTCGACCGAGAACTCGACCAGCTCACGAGGCCCGAACTGCTCGGCGGAGGCCTTGTAGCCGATGCGGACGTCGCCGGTGGCGACCAGACCGGACGAGGGCATGGTGCGGGGTCCTTCCCGGAGTGGCGGGGGAGTCAGAAGAGGTGGTTCTTGCCGCCGAAGACCTCGCTCACCGACTCGTCGGTGAAGATGCGGCGGATCGTCGCGGCGAGCAGCGGCGCGCACGACACGACGTGGACGTTGTCGGGGACGCCGGGCCGCAACGGGATCGTGTCGGTGACGACGATCCGTTCGAACGGTGCCGCGGCCAGGTTCTCGGCGGCCCGGCCCGAGAGCACGGCGTGGGTCGCGGCGGCGAACACCCGGCGCGCTCCGGCCGCGACGACGGCCTCGCCCGCGGCGCGCAACGTTCCGGCGGTGTCGATGATGTCGTCGACGATGATGGCGGTCTTCCCGCGGACGTCGCCGATGACGTGCCCGATCTCGGCGACCTGCTGCGCCGGGCGTTCCTTGTCGAGGATGGCCAGGCCCGCGCCCATGCGCGTCGCGAACTGTTTGTTGAGCTTGACCCGCCCGGCGTCGGGTGCGACCACGACGAGGTCGTCGTCGAGGCCCGCGAAGTGGTCGGCCAGCATCATCAGCGACGTCATGTGGTCGACGGGGCGGGCGAAGAAGCCCTGCAGCTGGCCGGCGTGCAGGTCCATCGTCAGGACCCGGTCCACGCCCGCGGACTCCAGCATCCGCGCCACCAGCCGCGCCGAGATCGGCTCCCGCGCCTCGGACTTCTTGTCCTGCCGGGAGTAGCCGTACCAGGGCGTCACGGCGATGACCCGGTGCGCGCTGGCGCCGACGGCCGCGTCGATCATGACGAGGAGCTCGAGGAGGGCGTCGTTGGTGTTGACGCCCGTCGCCGGGTTGCCGCACATGGGCTGCACGATGAAGACGTCGGCGCCGCGGATGGACTCGGTGAAGCGGCAGTACACCTCGTCGTTGGAGAAGGTCTTCAGCGTGACCGAGCCGAGCCCGACGCCGAGCTCACGGCCGATGGCGTCGGCCAGCGCGGGGTTGGCGCGGCCGGAGAAGAGCATGAGCCGCTTGCGGTAGCCGAGGTGCATGCAGTGGGTGCCGGGTGTCTCGACGACGCTGCTCACCTGGCCGGCTCCTGTTCCAGCAGCCGGCGGCCCAGCGCGTACGCGCCGCGGATGTCGTCGCCCTCGAAACAGACCGCCGCGTGGCGGCGCAGCACCTCCGAGCAGTTGACCCCGACGGTGTGGGTGAGGTGCGCGAACAGCAGGGTGTCGGACGTCGAGTCGCCGTAGGCGACGGCGTCGGTCTCGTCGAGGCCGAGCTCGTCGAGCAGCCGCAGCGTGATGTCGACCTTGTGCTGCAGCGTGAGCAGGTGCTCCTTGCGGGCCTCCCGCAGCGGCACCACGTCGGAGCCGAAGGTCCGGTGGGCGCCCCACGCCTCGAGCCTGCGGACGAAGAAGTGCGGCGACTGCGAGATCACCGCGACGTGCTCGCCGCGTTCGGTGATGTCGGCGAACACCTCGCGGACCCCGTCGATCCATGCCGACGCCGCGAACGCCGCGTCGATCTCCTCCTCGGAGACGTCGGCCCACAGTGGCAGCATCCGCTCCCAGAACTGGACGTCGGTGATCTCGCCACGGCCCCATGCCCGTTCGATCCGGTCGGCGGCCTCGAACGTGCCCAGGTGCCGGGCGAGCTCCACGGACCCGGCACCGCGCAGGAGGGTCCCGTCCATGTCGAAGACGTGCAGGTGAGTCATCGGCGGCTTTCTCCCCGTTGGTCGGAGGGAACGCCGCCGCGGCACGGGAGGGGGGTCGTGTCACGGCGGCGTTCCGGGTCGGTCCCGACCTTCCTCGGTCGGTGCCCGGCTCAGGCCGGCGCGCTGACCGCCGCCTCGTTCGAGACCGTCCGCATCTGGCCGACGTGGCTGATGTAGTAGGACTCGGGGACCTCCCGCTCGGCGTTGGCGATCAGCTCGGTGAAGTCCCACTTCTTCAACAGCTTGCCGTTGCGGAACACCGGCTTGAGGACGTTCTCGGACTCGGGGATCGAGCCCTTCGGAACCGTCGTGTAGGTGCCGTTCTCGTACTTCAGGGCGAGCCGGCCCTTCTTCGAGACCTTGAACGCCGCGCCGGTGGGGTTCTTCGCGATGTCGCGCCACTCCCCGTTCACGCACACCGCCGAGGCCTTCTGGCCGAAGTTCATGGTGTCGCGGTTCCAGTGCTGCAGCAGGCCACCGCCCATGCCGAACACGGCGTTGTCGGCGGCCAGGCCGCGACGCTCCAGCTCCATGTAGACCTGCGGCAGGCTGTAGAAGTTGACGCCGTCGCCCTGCACCACGCGGATGAACGGCGGCAGGATCTTGAAGCCCTTCGAGTTCACCTCGTAGCCGAAGGCGTCCATCAGCCACTCGGTGGTGTCCGCGGTGACCTGGACGATGTCGCCCGAGTCGGGCCGCACGCCGACGAGGCCGGGGAAGTTGCGGATCTGCTCCCGCAGCTCACCGCCGATGATCTTCTTGACGCAGTTCTCGTGGTCGTAGGTGTCCGAGAGCAGCAGGGCGCAGCCCTCGGGGGCGTAGACGTCGAGCATGTTGCGCAGGGCGTCGGCCTCGTGCTCCTGGCCCCACGCGCAGAACCCGGCGTGCTCGGAGTTCGGCCCCGAGTTGGAGACCTTGCCCGCGTTGTAGAAGTGCTTCGCCGCGAGGATGCCGGGGACGGTGTCGGACTGGTCGAAGTTGACCAGGTGGGCCAGGCCGCCGAGCGCCGCCGACTGCTGGGAGCTGACGCCGCGGGCGCCGTAGTCGTGCAGGGTGTTGCGGACCAGATGCGGGTTGTCCGACGTCCGGGCCAGCGCCTCCTTGATGACCATCTTCGACAGCCAGCTGACGGTGCCGATCGTCGTCGGGTACCAGACCGCGCGCAGCAGGGCCGTCTCGAAGAAGCTGGTGGCCCAGAAGTACTTCGGGTCGGTGTTGATGACCTGGACGAGGACGTTGCGCGCCGGCAGCACGGTGCCCTCGGGCACGGCCTCGATCTCGACGGGCAGGAACCCGTCGTAGTCGTTGAGGATGCCGAGCCAGTTCTCACGGTTGAAGTGCATCCCCTGTTCGCGGACGACGAACTCGGCCTCGTCGATGTCCTCGAGGGTGATGGGCCGCATGAGGTACTCGCGCAGGTACGCCTGCAGACCGACGAACTGCGTGACCGGCCATTCGCCGCCGCGGGACTCGATGTAGCTCGAGACGTACTCGGTGCCGGGCGGGTACAGCGGGTAGTGGCAGTGCTTGTAGTTGTCGGTGTTGATGATCAGGTTGTCGAGGTAGCCCATCGGCACTTCACCTTCCGCGAGAGTCGTTTCTACCGACCTGCCGTACCGATCCGGGACGGCACGACGTGGATGGAACAGGTGTGGACCTGGCTGCGTGGAACCGTGGTTCTACGCGGACGAGCAGCCTTGCGTATTCGCCTGACGGACCACCAGGCATCGAGGCGTGCAGCAACACGATGTTAACGTTTCTAGTGTGACCGTCAACTCACCTCCTTCGGTAATCGTGGGAGCAGTGCCGGCGACCCGCATCCCGCTCCGGGCGGTCCGGCTCGTGGCGCGGCCGGGAACGTGCAGATCATGGCGGTCGAGATGGGCCGGTGGCCGAGGTCGGGACGCAGTGGACCGATGGTCGGCGCGAGACGAGGAGCGACTCGGCCGTCGCAACGACAGAATCGTTTCCAGTACGAGCATCATTACCTCCTCGATCCCGGTGTAGGGCTACGCGCCCGCCGCGGCCGCGGCAAGCTCCGTCGCTGTCGGCATCCCGTTCCTGGCGCCGACGGCCGTCACCGACAGCCCCGCTGCCACCGTCGCCACCCGGGCCGCCTCGTCGAGCCGCCGGCCCGCGGCCAACTCCCTGGCGAGGACGCCGTTGAAGGTGTCGCCCGCCCCGGTCGTGTCACGGACCTCGACCCACAGCGGCGCGACGTGCCGCGACGTCCCGTCGCTGTCGACGACGAGGACGCCGTCGCCGCCGAGCGTCACCAGCACCGGCGCGCGCGTCCTGCCGACGAGGGCCTGCGCGCACGTCAGGATCTCCTTGCAGCTCGGCGAGGCCCGCGAGGGCGGCGGGCCGCTGCCCGCGGCGGCCGCCAGCGCGAACAGCTCGCCCGTGTTCGGCGTCAGCACCGGGCCGAGGTCGAGCAGCTCCACGACGACCGGGATCACCGGCGCAGGGTTGAGCACGCACCGCACCCCCGCCGCGGTCGCGGCACGTACCGCCGCTGCGACCGCGGCGCCGGGCACCTCGGTGCTGACCAGCACGCACCCGGCGGTGGGGAGCCGACGCCGCAGCGCCGCCTCGACGACGTCCGCGCCGAGCCGTCCGTTGGCCCCCGCGCCGACCGCGATCTGGTTCTCACCCGCCTCGTCGACGACGATCAGCGCGACACCGGTCGCCTCCTGCGCGACCACCGCCACGTCGTCGGTGCCGACACCGTCGGCCTCGAGCTCACGCAGCGCGGTCGCGCCGAGGTCGTCGTCGCCGACCGCGCCGACGTAGTGCACGGTTCCGCCCGACCGGGCCGCCGCGACGGCCGCGTTGGCGCCCTTGCCGCCGCCGTGGCGGCGCATGCCGGGGCCCACGACGGTCTCGCCGGGGCCGGGCAGCTGTGGCGCGGTCACCACCATGTCGACGTTGACCGCGCCGACGACCACGATGTCGTCGGCAGTCATCACAGCTCCTTCGGTGGGCCGACGCTGTCGCGGATGCGGACCTCGGCGGGCAGCGGGCCCGTGGTGTCGGGCTCCCTGCCCTCCAGCAGGTCGAACAGGACGCGCGCGGCCCGATGACCCATGTCGTAGGCCGGCTGGCGCACGCTGGTGAGCGCGGGTGTGAGCATGCTGGAGATCGGCTGGTCGTCGAAGCCGGCGACGCTCATGTCGCCGGGGACGCTCAGCCCGTTGTCGCGCAGGCACTGCATCGCGCCGATCGCCATCAGGTCGTTGGCGCACAACAACGCCGTCGGCCGCTCGGACTCGGGCCGGGACAGGATCTCCGTGGCCGCGGCGTACCCCGACTCCTGCCGGTAGTCGCCGGCGAACACGGGGACCGAGTCGGGGTCGATACCCGCGCCCGCGAAGGCCTCGCGGTAGCCGGCGAGACGCTGCTGCGCCGTCCACAGCGCGGGCGGGCCGCCGACGACGGCGAGCCGGCGGTGGTCCTGGGCCAGTACGTGCGCGGCGACCTCACGGCCGCCGCGCCGCGAGTCGCACACCACCGCAGGCAGGTCACGGCCCGGGATCTGCTCGTCGACCAGCACGACCGGGCCCGACCGGGCGAGGTCGTAGATCGCCGCGGGCATCGACCCGGTACCGGACAGGTAGATCACGCCGTCGACACGCTGGCTGCGCAGCAGCTTCGCCTGGCTCTCCTCGGGGAGCTCCGTGGCGTCGGGCAGCACGAGAACGACCAGCACGTCGACCGCGGACGCGGCCCGGTGCACCCCCTCGGCGACCATCGCGAAGAACTGGTTGGTCAGGTCGGGCACGACCATCGCGACGGTCGACGCCGAGCGCCGCTTCAGGCTGCGCGCGGACTCGTTGGGGGAATAGTCGAGCAACCGGATCGCGTCGAGCACCCGGTTGCGACGCTCGGCGGCGACGGGGCCGCTGTCGTTCAGCACGTAGCTGACCGTGCTGATCGAGACGTTCGCGTGCTCCGCGACGTCCTTCATCGTGGGCCGACGGCGTGACACCACGGCAGACCTCCTCAGGCGCCGGCCGCCCAGCCGAGGATGGACGCCCACAGTCTCTGGTAGTGCGGCCATCCGACGAACTCCGGTGGCGCCCAGTGCGGCGCCAGGTCCGAGGCGAACGCGACGGAACGGCCCTCGCCCGCCGGCCCGACGACCAGCAGGGGGTCGTCCCCCGCACGTGCCACGGTCGTCGCGTCCGGTTTCGCGACCACACGGTTGTACCCGAGCAGCGGCGGCCACTCCGCGGGGGTCCCGCCCAGGACCGGGTGCGCGGGCTCGTCGAAGTCCGCCTTGACGCCCGCGGACTCCTCGATCCGGTCGTCGTGGTCGAGCATCCGCACGGGCAGGACGTCGGCCAACGGTGTCATCCCGAAGCGGGCCTTGCCCTCGATCCCGGTGAACGACATGTACCCGCCGATCATCACCAGCCCGCCGCCCGCGCGCGTCCAGTCGCGCAGCACCGCGAGCCGGTTCGCGCTGCGCTCCGAGCGCAGGAACGTCTCGTCGGGCAACAGGAACGAGTTGGACCCGATGTCGGAGAGGACGACGACGTCGAACTCGTCGAGCTCCGCGGCCGAGCGCGGGAACCGGGCCGAGATCTCGTGCCCGCGGACGTAGGTGACCCGGAAGCCCTCACGGTCGAGCGCGGCGAGGAACTCGCCCGCGCCCTCCTCGTACTCGGTGTTGTGGAACTGGTCGAAGCCCTTCATGTGGATCGTGTGCTTGATCCAGGACTCGCCCGCGAACAGCACCCGCAGGCCGCTCACAGGAGCCGGTCCCCGACGTGGTCCGGGAGCACCCTGGCCTCCGGCATCGCGATCACGTTGATCTCCCGCATGTCCCAGCCGATCATCCGGTCGGGCACCAGCTCGTAGTACGTCCGGCCCGCCACCGCGCCGAACTCCAGGTACTGCTCCGCGTACGGGTGACCGACGTGGAAGTACTTGTCGAACAGCAACTGCGCCAACGTCTCCGCCAGCGCGTCGTCGTCGATCGGCCGCATCGTCCCGGTGATCCGGACGCCGCTCACCGTCGCGTACTCCTCACCCTGGTCGACCAGGGCCGACAACGGACGACCTGCGGTGACGTTCGCGCCGTGGCGCGACGCCGCGTCGATCGGGATGAAGATCCGCTTCTCGTGGACGACGTGCCACAGCGGCGACAGGTAGATGCTGCCGTCCTCGTTCGCCGTCGCGATCCGGATCGTCTTCGCCCGGGCCAGGTAGGCCCAACGCTTGTCGCCCCGCAACGGCTGCCAGGTGCTCGCGGTGACGGCCATGATCAGCTCCCCTCGGAGACGCGCAGCGCCGTGAGCTCGCGGCTGTAGTCGGGCGCGTCGGCGACACCGACCTTCGGTGACGGCCCCGACGTCCAGAAGAACTTGTAGGACACCCCGGTGCACTCGAGCCGGTAGGTGTAGCCGGCGGGCAGGTAGATGTGCTCCCCGACGCCCGCTTCCAGCACGATCGTGCGGCCCACGGCGTCCTCGACCACGAGGTGGATGTGGCCCTCGAGGACGTAGTGCGTCTCGTCGAAGTCGCGCTGCTCCCACTGGTAGGGCAGGTGGTCGGGTTCGCCGTAGCAGTAGCCGTGCCGGAAGAAGCGGGCGTCGTCACGCTCCCGCGACAGGAAGATGTTCGTCGTGATCCCGTCGTTGAACGTCAGCACGGGCATCTTGTCGATCTCGTCGGGCACGATCACCCGCGGGAACCGACGCGCGTTGGGGGCGGTCGGGTCGTGGTCCGTCACGGCGCGTCTCCTCTCTGAGGTCGCAACCTGGTCGGCGGGCGTCGAGAAAGGTTTATGCTCGGCCCGGGCCGTGGAGGTCTCGCTGCGGAATGGCAGGCGGTTGATTCGTTTCTAGTCTGCCGCCGTCTCAGCACGCGGTCAACCCCCAGTTGGGCACGCGCCCCGTCGAAGCGTCCCCATGCAGCCGCAGCTGGTGACAGCCCCACGCCTGGTCAGCAGGTCACTGTCGCTGCGCGGGCCTGGATCGCTTGACGACGTTCACGCGCCGCACCTACGGTCTGGAAACCATTCCATCGGAGGTGCGATGTCGACCCCGCCCACCGCGCTGGGCCCCCTCACCGTCCTGGACTTCTCACGCGTCCTCGCGGGACCCTTCGCCACGATGATGCTCGCCGACCTCGGCGCCACCGTCGTCAAGGTCGAACGCCCCGGAACCGGCGACGACACCCGCGCCTGGGGCCCGCCCCACGACGACCGCGGCGACGCCACCTACTTCCAGTCCGTCAACCGCAACAAGACCTCCGTCGCCTGGGACCTCGCCGATCCCACCGACCGCGCCACCGCCCGCGCCGCCGCCGTCGACGCCGACATCGTCGTCGAGAACTTCCGGCCCGGCGTCATGGACCGCCTCGGCCTCGGCGCCGACGACCTGTGCGCCGCCAACCCCCGCCTCGTGTACTGCTCCGTCACCGGGTTCGGCGCCGGGGCCGGGGCCGCGCTGCCCGGCTACGACCTGCTCGTCCAGGCCGTCGGCGGGCTGATGAGCATCACCGGGGAACCCGACGGCGAACCGCAGAAGGTCGGCGTCGCGCTCGTCGACGTCCTCGCCGGCCTCTTCGCGACCGTCGGCATCCTCGCCGCGCTGCGCCACCGCGACGCCACCGGCGAGGGACAGCGCGTCGAGGTGGACCTGCTGTCGAGCCTGCTCGCGGCGCTGGTCAACCAGGGATCGGCCTTCACGGTCGCCGGGGTGGTCCCCGACCGGCTCGGCAACCGGCACCCCAGCATCGCGCCCTACGAACTCCTGCGCTGCGCCGACCGCGACCTCGCGCTCGCCGTCGGCAACGACCGTCAGTTCCGCTCGCTGTGTGTCGTGCTGGGTCTCGACCGCCTCGCCGACGACCCCCGGTTCGCCACCAACAGCGACCGTGTCGCCCACCGCGCCGAGCTCGCCGCGGCGCTGGGTGAGCGGCTCCGGCAGGCGCCCGCGGCATCATGGGCCGCCCGCCTCACCGATGCAGGGGTACCGGCTGGTGTCGTGAACGACGTCGCCGGTGCCTTCCGGCTCGCCGAGGCACTGGGCCTCGACCCGCTCGTCGCCCTGCCTCGCCCCGACGGCACGACGGTCGACCTCACCCGCAACCCGATCCGGCTCTCGGCGACCCCCGCCCGCTACCTCTCGGCCCCACCGGCCCGCCCCCGCTGAGTCCCGCCCCCGCTGGCCCCGGGCCCGCTGAGCCCTGCCCCCGCTGAGGCCCGGGCCCGCTGAGCCCCGGCCCGCGGACAGGTTCGGGCCGTCGCGGGGCCGGCGGATCCCGCGCGCAACCTCACGGTCGTCCGAATGGCGCCGGACAACCGTGAGGTTGCGCGCGGGGTAGAGGTGTGGCGACGGCTGCCGCTGTCCGGACGCTGTCACCGCGCGGGGTCGGCGCGGCGCAACCGGAGCCGCTGTCGGGTTGCGCGCAAGGCGGGTTGCGCGGCGGGGCTGTTGTCCGGGTGCAACCTCGCGTCGTCCGAGGAGGCGTCGGACCAGCGATGGGGGTGCGCCCGCGGACCCGCGCGCAACCTCACTGCCGGCGGGGTCCTTTCGATGCGACTGGAGGCCACGCCCGATGTCGACCGCTGCTGCGCAGACCCCGCGAGGCACCCTGCGACCACCGAGGTCTCCGCGGGCGGCGGTCGGCGCGTGCATTCTCCGATCCGCACCCAGGGTGTGTGATCAGGGAGCAGCGTCGAGGGCGAGCGAGGGCAGGAGAATCCGTGTGGCGACCCGGCAAACCGCGCGGTGTGTTCGGCTGTAGTCGCGGGCCCTGCGATCACCGAGACCTCTGCGGTCGGCGGCCGTTGCGCGCCTTCTTCGATCTGCACTTGGTGTGTGTGTTGGGAGGGCTGCTTCCAGGGCGAGCGGCGTCGGTAGAACCTGCGTGCTGACGGAGAAGGCCGCGCGCTGCGTTCAGCCGCAGGCGCGCAGGCCCTGCGATCACCGAGATCTCTGCGGACTGCGGTCGTTGCGCGTCTTCTTCGATCTGCACCTGGTGTGTGTGTTCGGCGGGCTGCTTCCAGGGTGAGCGGCGTCGGCAGAACCCGCGCGCTGACGGAGAAGACCGCGCGCAGCCGCAGCTCGGCCGCCGCAGCGGCCGCAGCCGCCGCAGGGTCGTCACCCACGCCCTGCGATCAGCGCGCGGGTTGCACTGTCAGAACACGGCCCACAACCCGCGCGGTGACGGGACAAGCCGCGCTGCGACCGGACAACCCGCGCGGTGACCGGAGCCCCGGGCGGCCGCCCTCACAACGGGCGCAACCTCACGGTCGCCTCACAACGAGTGCAACCTCACGGTCGCCCCCAACGGGCGCGCAACCTCACGGTCCTCCAAAGGGGCTCGGAGAGCAGTGAGGTTGCGCTCGGGGTGGTCAGGTGGAGTAGCCGAAGACCGACTTGACCTCCAGGAACTCCCGCAGGCCGAAGTCGGCGTACTCGCGGCCGTTGCCCGACTGCTTGTAGCCGCCGAAGGCGCCGGCGAAGTCGAGACCTGCGCCGTTGACGTGCACCATCCCGGTCCGCATGCGTCGGGCGATGGACCGGGCCCGCTCCGGGTCGGCCGAGGACACGAAGCCGGCGAGCCCGTACTCGGTGTCGTTGGCCAGCCGGACGGCCTCGTCCTCGTCGCGGTAGGTCGAGATCGTGATGACCGGCCCGAAGATCTCCTCGCGGGCGATCTGCATGTCGTTGGTGACGCCGGCGAGCACGGTGGGCCGGACGAAGTACCCGGTGTCGAGCCCGTCCGGGCGGCCGGGCCCGCCGGCGACGATCGTCGCGCCCTCGTCGAGGGCGCCGGTGATCAGTCGCTGCACCTTGTCGTACGCGGCCTGTGAGACGACCGGCCCGATGGTCACGCCGTCGCGGGCGGGCGGGCCGACGACGATCGCCTCGGCGGCGGTCTTGGCGAGCGCGACGACTTCCTCCAGCTTCGACTCGGGGACCAGCCATCTGCTGCCCGCGTTGCACGACTGTCCGGAGTTGGCGACGACGTCGCCCATGTCGCGGGGCACGACGGTCGCGAGGTCGGCGTCGTCGAGGATGATGTTGGCGGACTTGCCGCCGAGCTCCTGCGCCACGCGTTTGACCGTCGGGGCGGCGTTGCGGGCGACCTCGATCCCGGCCCGGGTGGAACCGGTGAACGAGATCATGTCGACGTCCGGGTGTGCGGCGAGGGCGGCGCCGACGGTCGGGCCGTCGCCGTGGACGAGGTTGAACACTCCGGCGGGCACCCCCGCCTCGTGCAGGATCTCTGCGATGACGACGGCGTTGAGCGGTGCGAGCTCGGAGGGTTTGAGCACCATCGTGCAGCCTGCGGCCAGTGCCGGTCCGACCTTGGCCGCGATCAGCAGCGGCGGCCAGTTCCACGGCGTGATCAGACCGCAGACCCCGATCGGTTCGTGGCGGATGCGGGTGGTGCCGCGGGTCTCCTCGAACGCGAAGTTCTTCAGGGTGTCGAGTGCGGAGGCGAACTGGCCCAGCCCGGCGCCGATCTGCGCGGTGTGGGCGAGACCTGCCGGGGCGCCCATCTCGGCCATCAGGGCGTCGGCGATGTCGGCGGAGCGGGCCTGGTAGACCTCGACGACGCGGTCGAGCAGGGCGGCCCGCTCGGCCACGGTGGTCTCGGAGAAGGTGTGGAAGGCGGCGCGGGCGGCGGCGACGGCGTGGTCGACGTCGGCGGCGCCACCGAGGGCGACGCGGCCGATCTCCTGTTCGGTGGACGGGTCGACGATGCCCGTCGTGGCGGTTGTCGTGGGGGCCACCCACTCGCCCCCGATGTAGAAGCGGTCGGCGTTCGGCATCGTGGCTCCTCGGTTGGTGGGCAGGGAGGGGCGGCGTCAGCTGCCGCCAGCATATAAACGTTTCGCGTCGACCCTAGTGAGGGCGCGGGACACAGGTCAACCGCTCTTGGCTGCGCCCAGCTCTTCCGTTCGAGGTGGCGAGGGGGCACGCTACGACGTCATGACGCGAATCGATTCGACTCCGTTGTCGTCGACGGCGCGGACGCGGCTGGGTCGGTACCCGGACCGGGCGCGGACCGATCGGCGCGACCTCCATGCCGTGCTGGACGCGGGGCTCGTGTGCCATCTCGGTGTCACGGTCGACGGAGCGCCGCTCGTCCTGCCCACCGGCTACGGCCGGATCGGCGACGTCCTCTACCTGCACGGCTCCTCGGCGGCCACCAGCCTGCGTGCCGCCGAGGCGACGCCGGTGTGCGTGACGGTCACCCTCGTCGACGGGATCGTCTATGCGCGCTCGGCGTTCAGTCATTCCGTCAACTACCGCTGCGCGGTGGTCCACGGCCTCGCCCGCCGGGTCGACGACGGGACGGAGAAGCTCGCCGGGCTGCGGGCGCTGGCCGAGCACATGGCGCCGGGATCGTGGGGCCACGTCCGCGAACCGACGCGCAAGGAGCTCGCCGCCACGCTGCTGCTCGCCCTCGACACGACGGAGGCGAGCGTCAAGGTGCGGTCGGGCCCACCCGGCGACGAGGACGACGACGTCGCCACCGCGCAGTGCTGGGCGGGCGTGCTCCCCGTGGTGACGACCTGGGGCGAGCCGCAGCCCTGCCCGCAGCTGGAAGCAGGTGTCGCGGTCCCGGGATACGTCGCGAACCGCTCGTGACGCCAACGCCGAGCTCGACATGAGATTGGTTCCGACCAAGATCGAACCAGTCCCTCGTCGAACTCGGGGTTGCCCCTCGGGCGGCACCGGAGGTCACGACCGGCCCGGGACCAGGGTCCCGCAGGCGCCGGACGGCATGGCTGCGAGGACGTGGTGCTCGGTAGCGTCGGCGGGCATGTCCCCGGACGAGGACGCCGAGCCGGCGCTGACCTTCCCGGACCTGCCGCGCCTGGAGCTCGACCAGCTGCTGGGCCAGCTGGTCGACCGGGCGGGTGAGGTCATGGCCGCCCAGGGCAGGCTGCGCGGGTTGCTGCAGGCCAGCCAGGCGATCGTCGGGGACCTGGAGCTGCCGGTCGTGCTGCGCCGCATCGTCGAGTCGGCGCGGACCCTGCTCGGCGCCCGCTACGCCGCGCTCGGGGTGCTGGCCGATGCCGGCGGGCTGGCCGAGTTCGTCCACACCGGACTCGACGACGAGACCGTGGCGCGCATCGGCGACCTGCCCGCGGGTCGGGGGCTGCTGGGCACGGTGATCACCGGGGGCGCGCCGATCCGGTTGCGCCACGTCGCCGACGACCCGCGGTCGTCTGGCTTCCCGCCCGGCCATCCGGTGATGGAGAGCTTCCTGGGGGTGCCGATCCGCATCCGTGAGGAGGTGTTCGGCAACCTCTACCTGACCGAGAGCGAGCGCGGGGAGTTCAGTGCCGAGGACGAGGAGCTGGCCCGGGCGCTGGCGGCGACGGCGGCCGTCGCGATCGACAACGCCCGGCTGTTCCGGGCGGTGACGGTCCGCGGCGAGTGGATGGCGGCGACGGCGGCCGTCACCCGCGAGATGCTCGACGCGCCAGGCGCCGGGCCGCTGCGGCTGATCGTCGAGCGGAGCCGGGAGCTGGCGGGCGCCGACGTCGCCGTGCTGGTGCGGCCCGACGCGGACCGCCCGGACACGCTGCGCGTCGACATCGTCGACGCCGCGCCCGGTCTCGGCGACGTCGTCGACGAGCTGCGGTTCCGGGCGTACCCGATGCGGGGCTCGGTGACCGGCGAGGTGTTCACATCGGCGACGGCGCTGCGGCTCATCGGCCCCGACGAACTGCCCGGCCTCGGTCCGGCGCTCACCGCGGGCCGCTTCGACGCGGGCCCGATGCTCGTGGTCCCGCTGGTGGGCCCGTCGCGCACCGAGGGGGTGCTGACGGTCGTGCGCGGGCGGGGCGGGCCGGTGTTCCGCGACGACGACCTGCAGCTCGTCGCCGGGTTCGCCAACCAGGCCGCTGTCGCCCTCGAGCTGGCGGAGGGCAGGACCGAGCGGGAACGGCTGCGGATGCTCGACGAGCGCGAACGCATCGCCGCCGACCTGCACGACCACGTCATCCAGCGGCTGTTCGGGGCGGGCCTGTCGTTGCAGGCCGTCGCCGCGCGCCTCGGCGGCGATCCGCAGGCCGACGCGCAGGCCGAGCGGCTGCGCGGTGTCGTCGGCGACCTGGATGACACCATCGCCCGGATCCGCACCACGATCTTCGCGCTGCAGCAGCCCGACGACGCCCACGGCCTGCGGGTGTCGGTCCTGCGGGTCGTCGACGAGGCCGCCGAGGTGCTCGGCTTCGGCCCGGCGCTGCGGTTCACCGGCCCCGCCGACACGCTCTCCGGCGACGACGAGCTCGTCGACGACCTCGTCGCGGTGCTGCGCGAGGCACTCACCAACGTGGCCAAGCACGCCGCGGCGGCGCACGTCGAGGTCGACCTGGTCGTCGACCCGGGGGCCGGGCTCGTCGAGCTCGTCGTCGCCGACGACGGCCGCGGCCCGGGCGAGGGCGGGCGGCGCAGCGGGCTGGCCAACCTGCAACGCCGGGCCGAGCGCCGCGGCGGCACGTTCGCGCTCGCGCCCGGGCCGGGCGGCGGTAGCAGACTGACCTGGACGGCGGGGATCACCTGACGGCGGGGATCACCTGACGACGGGGATCACTTGAGGACGGGACCCTCGCCGGTGCGGATGCGGACCTTCGGCCCTGCGCGCGGGCGGCCCGGGCGGTGACGCTGGCGGGATGAGCACGCCGACCCCGTACCTCGCCGACATCGACGCCGTCGACTGCCGCGCGTTGCTGGCGACGGGGCACGTCGGGCGGATCGTGTTCACCCGCCGGGCGCTGCCGGAGAGCAGGCCCGTCGGCTACGCGTGGGACCGCGGGCGGATCGTGTTCGCCGTCGACGACGCGGCCGTCGCGCGCGCGATCGTCGGCAACGCGGTCGCGGCCTTCGAGACCGACGGGTTCGACGAGGCGTCCGCCCGCGCGTGGACGGTGCTGGCCGTGGGGGAGACGTTCGCGCTGGCCCCGGCCGAGGCCCTGCGGCTGCGCCCCCGGTTGCACGGGCCCTGGACCGGCGGCCCGTCGGCCACGGCGCTCGCCCTGCGCCCGGCACGGCTGACGGGGCTGCACGCCCGCCACGGCTGAGCGCCGGGACCTCGGACCCTTCTGCACGGGTCGCACGGCCTGCGGACGCGGGCCGGAGAACCGCGGCGGCGTCGACGTCGCGACGGCGATCGTCGGTGGTGACCGGGTGGACCGGACAGGAGGAACCATGAACATCGTCTCCGCGAACGGCGCCGTCGTCGTGGGCGTCGACGGATCGGGTCCGGCGCTGGCGGCGGCGCGCTGGGCGGCCGGCGAGGCCCGGCGGCGCGGCGTGGGCCTGCGGGTGGTCACGGTCGTCGGCTGGGACGGCCACGCGACGCGCGCGATCCCCGAGCCCGAGGCCGACGTGGCCCGCGACGCACTGCTGAGCGCCGCCCGCGACACGGTCGACGACGCCGCCGCGGCCGCGATCGCCGCCGCCCCCGACGTGGACGTCGACGTCCGCGTGCGCAGCGGGGCGGTGTCGACGGTGCTGATGGACGAGGCGGACGGGGCGGCGCTGCTCGTCGTCGGGAACCGGGGCAACGGTGGGTTCACCGGCCTGCTGGTCGGGTCGGCGGGGGTGTCGGTCGCGGCGCACGCGCGCTGCCCGGTGGTCGTCGTCCGTGGCGACGGGCGTGCGGTGGGGCGTGGCGCCCCGGTCGTCGTCGGTGTGGGCGAGTCGGTGGGCGGGGAGGCGGCCGTCGGGTTCGCGTTCGAGGAGGCGTCGCGCCGCGGGGTCCCGCTCGTCGCCGTGCACGCCTGGATCGACCCGGGCATCGACCCCCTGCTGGGCGCCTACGCCGACTGGGACGCCATGGCGGTGCAGCAGCAGCGTGTGCTCGTCGACGCCGTGGCGCCGTGGACGGCGAAACACCCGGACGTCGAGGTCCGGGAGTTGGTCGTGCGCGACGGCGCGGTCCGGGCACTGGTCGCTGCGGCCGAGGGTGCGGCGCTGGTCGTCGTGGGCTCGCGTGGCTACGGCCCGGCGCGGGGTCTGCTGGTGGGCTCGGTGAGCCAGGGCCTGCTCCACCACGCGCCGTGCCCGGTCGCGGTGGTGCGCGGAACCGGTTGAGCGCCCCGACGGCGTGCGGGAACGGCACCACCGCCGGCCGGTGGCGGGAAGTGCCGTTCCTGCAGAACGGGTGCCTTCAGAACAGCAGGTGCGACACCGCGCGACGGGGTGTCTCCGGGACCGGGCCGCAGTTCTCGGCGGGCCGCCCGATGCGGAGCAGCAGCTGCGGGTAGCCGATGGCCCCGGCGGCCGCCTGCACACGGGTGCGGGTCGTCGTCAGCTCCAGGGCCTGGCTGAGCGGGCAGGTGGCGTAACCGGCCGCGGTGGCCGCGAGCAGCACCGCGGCGACGGCTTCGCCCGCGCGCAGCCGGTCCAACCGGTCGTCGCCGGCGGTGGTGACGACGCAGAGCGTCCCCGCGTCCGGCCCGAGCGCCGTGCGGTGGGGCAGGCTGCCCGTCGGGAACCGCTGCAGGTGCCGGGCGTCGCCGCCGGGACCGGCCTTGGGGACGGCCGTGGCGGGCACACCGTCGCGGGCGCCGGCGTAGCGGTGGGTCCAGGCCAGCAGCTCGGCGAGGTAGCCGGGCCGGTGCGGCTGGCCGGTGGCGGCGTCGTCGAGGGCGCGGATCAGCCGGTCACGGGCCTGCCCCTCGACGGCGACGAGGTCGGCGCCGAGGGCGCGCGCCCGCCGGGCCAGCGCCCGGACGAGCTGCGCGGGCGCGCCGGCGTCGTAGGGCCTGCGGTCGGACCGGCGGCGGTCGAGCTGGGCGTAGAGGTTCTCGTCGTCGAGCATCGTGTGCCCGTCGACGACCGTGACCGTCGCGAGGTGGTCGCGCTGTTCGGGATCGGGGAAGCGCTGCGTCGTGCTCCCCGCCCCGACTCCGGCGAGGGCCACGCGCAGGTACTCCAGCGCCGCACCGCAGCTGACCAGCAGGTCGCGGCCGTCGGGGTCGGTCGCGACGAGGCGACGGTCGGCGTCGGCGTGCAGTTCGATCCGGCCCGGTTCCACCCGCCACCGCCAGGGCTGGGTGTTGTGGATCGACGGGGCGCGGGTCGCGCGCCGGACCGCCTCCTCCAGGGTGTGGACGTCGATACCGCTGCTCGTGGCCGTCATCGTCGGCTCCTCTCTCCGGTGTCGAGCGTCGCGCGCGCGGGGGCGTCGCGGGAGAGGCCGAGGGCCGCAGGTCCTGGGACCAACGGCCCGCCCGGATACCGAAGTCGATCTTGTCTCAGGCTGAGACGCCCGCCCGGTGCGACAACCCGGTTGCGTGTGTCACAGTCAGTGAGCTGATGAGCGCACCGATGCCTCGGAGGTGACGAAGGGATGAACGGGTCAGCTCCGCTCTCGACACGGGAGCAGATCGGACGGCCGGTGACGGCTGTCGCCGGGTCGACGGTGTCCGACCGGCTCGCCGCCTCGTGGCGGCGGAGCACCGAGTTCGGCGCGTCACTCGACGAGGTCGCGCCGGTGTTCAGCGGCGCGGTCGACGAGGAGTCGCTGTTCTTCCGCTGCGGTCTCGACGTCATCGAGGGACTGCAGGCGACGCTGGCCAACGAGCCGATCAGCCTGATGCTGACCGACGGCGACGGGGTCGTGCTCAACCGGGTGTGCCGGGAGCGGTCGCTGCTCTCGGCGCTCGACGCGGTGTACCTCGCGCCGGGGTTCGACTACGGCGAGCGGGAGGCGGGCACGACGGGGCTGGGCCTCGCGCTGGCCGACCGCGCCCCCGCCCTGGTGCGCGCCGACCAGCACTTCTGCAGCGAGCTGTGGGGCTACACGTGCGCCGCGGCGCCTGTCCTCGACCCGGTGTCGGGGGAGCTGGCCGGCACGATCAACCTGACGACGTGGGCGCAGCAGTCGGACAAGCTGCTGCTGGCGCTGGCCCAGAGCGCCGCGAGCAGCACGGCGGCGATGATGCTGGCCCGCCATCGTGGCCGGGAGCCGCGCGCGGCGTCGCACGGGCAGGTGTTCCGGGTGTTCCTGCGCCCGCCCGGCACGTCGGTGTCGCCGCGGTCGCGGGGCTGGCGCACGGCGTCGGTCGAGGTCGAAGCGGCGCTGGCGGCGGGCCGCGTTGTCGCCGTCGTCGGTGAGGACGGGGTCGGCAGGCGGTCGTTGCTGACCGACGCGCTGTCGCGGACCCACCCGCACGGCCGGGTGCTGGTCGCGCGCGCACCCGCGGTGCAGGACACGGCCGCGTGGCTCGACCTGTGGGAGCCCGAGCTGGGCAAGGTCGCCACGAGCATCGTGGTGAGCGGGGTCGACGAGCTCCCGTCGTGGGTGGCGACGAAGCTCGGTGGCCGGCTGCGGAGCACGGTGCCGGCCGAGGGCCGCGACGGCGCCAGGCCGGGGATCGCGTTCACCGCCCGCAGCGTGAGCGAGCTGCCCGAGGCGCTGCGCCCGCTCGTCGACACCTGTGTGGAGCTGCCGCCGCTGCGTGAGCGGCGCGAGGACGTCGTCCCGCTGGCCAGGGCCTTCGCGGCGAAGCAGCGCCGCCGCGAGGTCCGGTTCACCGCGGCGGCCCAGCGGAGCCTGTCGGCCTACCGCTGGCCCGGCAACGTCGAGCAGCTGCGCGGGGTCGTCGAGGCCGCCGTGGCGCGCACCGACGTCGTCGACGTCGAGCACCTGCCCGCCGAGCTGACCAGCGGGGCGCCCCGGAGGTCGCTGTCGCGGATCGAGACGGTCGAGCGTGACGAGATCGTGCGCTGCCTGGCCGAGCCGGGCATCACGATGACCGAGGCAGCGGTCCGGCTGGGGATCAGCAGGGCCACCCTCTACCGCCGCATCGAGGTCTACGGCATCCGGGACGGGTTCGACGCAGCCCCCTGAGACGCCGCAGCTGGGACACCGCAGCTGAGACACCGCACCTGAGACACCGGCCCTGGCGCACCGCACCTGGGCCGCTTTCCACCCCGACCGGGACGCCCCGGCGGGATCACGACACGACGAAAGGCAGGACATCCGTGGGTACCCTCTTGTCCGAACACGAGCGAACGACGCTCGTCGACCTGCTGCGGGTGGCGTTCCCGCACGATCGGTTCCCGGTCGGTCCGTACCAGCGGACCGCGCTCGCGGTGGTCGACGCGGCCGCCGGCAACCCGCGGTTGCACGGACTGCTGCTGCAGGGGCTGGCCGACCTCGACACCCAGCGTGAGGTCGGCTTCTCGAACCTCGACGTCGAGACCGCGCAGCTCGTGCTGCGCGGGATCGCCGACACCCCGTTCTTCACCGCGGTCCTCGACGTCGCGATCGTCGCGCTCTACGACGACCACGAGGTGTGGGAGATCCTCGGGTACGAGGGGCCCTCCTACGACAAGGGCGGCTACATCGACCGCGGTTTCAACGATCTCGACTGGCTGCCCGACCCGCGCATCGAGTCCTGGATCGACAGCACTGTCGACAGCACCGTCGACAGCAACGAGGAGGCCCCGGCATGACCCGGTTCGAGTACGACGACTCCGACGTGGTGGTGGTGGTCGGCTCCGGCGCCGGTGGCGGAACCCTGGCCAACGAGCTGTGCCAACGCGGGTTCAAGACCGTGGTGCTGGAGGCCGGTCCGCACCTGACCGGCCCCGACTACGAGAACGACGAGTGGAAGGCCTTCGCCCAGATGGCGTGGACCGATCCACGGACGGCGTCGGGCAGCTGGGAGATCGCCCGCGACTTCCCGAACCTCCCGGCGTGGATCGTCAAGGCCGTCGGCGGGACGTCGACGCACTGGGCCGGCGCGTGCCCGCGGTTCAAGCCGCACGAGCTGGCCGCGCGATCGGTGTACGGACCGCTCGAGGGGACCACCCTGCTCGACTGGCCGATCACCCTGTCCGAGCTCGCGCCGTACTACGACCGGGCCGAGCTCAAGATGGGCGTCACGCACCGGCACGGCCGCCCGCCGCTGCCCGCGAACAACAACTACAAGGTGTTCGCGAACGGTGCGGAGAAGGTCGGCTACCGCGACTACGCGACCGGTCCGTACGCCACCAACGCCGAGCCGTTCGACGGTCGGCCGGCGTCGATCCAGGACGGGTTCAACTTCCAGGGCGACAAGCACGGCTCGAAGTGGTCGACCCTGGTCGCGGAGCTGCCCAAGGCCGAGGCCACGGGCAACCTCGACCTGCGCCCCGACAGCCACGTCGCGCAGATCCTGCACGACGCGGACGGCCGGGCCTCCGGGGTGCTCTACGTCGACCGCAACGGAACCATGCGCCGCCAGCGCGCCGCGGTCGTGTGCGTGGCGGGCAACTCGATCGAGACGGCGCGGCTGCTGCTCCTGTCGTCGTCGGCGCGGTTCCCCGACGGGTTGGCGAACTCGTCGGGACAGGTCGGGCGCAACTACATGCGCCACACCACCGCGACGGTGTGGGGACAGTTCGACAAGCCGGTCCGGATGTACCGCGGCGAGACGATGGCCGGCGTGATCGCGGACGAGTCCCGGCTCGACACCGACCGCGGCTTCGTCGGCGGCTACTACATGGAGACGATCTCGCTCGGCCCGGCGTTCTTCGCGAAGTTCGTCGCACCGGGCAGCTGGGGCACGTCGCTGGCCGAGATCGTCGACGGGTACCTCAACACCGCGGGCATGTGGATCGTCGGCGAGGACATGCCGCAGGAGACCAACCGCATCACGCTGTCCAAGGACACCGTCGACGCGAACGGCCTGCCGGTGGCCGACGTCCACTTCGACGACCACCCCAACGACGTGGCGATGCGCCGCCACGGCCGGCAGCAGGGCACGGCCGTCTACGAGTCGGTCGGGGCGACCCGCACCATCCAGACGCTGCCCTACCCGTCGACCCACAACCTGGGCACGGCCCGGATGAGCGCCCGCCCCCGCGACGGTGTGGTCGACCGGTTCGGCCGCGCCCACGACGTGCCGAACCTGTTCGTCTCCGACGGCAGCGTGTTCACCACCGGGGCGGCCGCGAACCCGACGCTCACGATCGTCGCGCTGGCGATCCGGCAGGCCGACTACATCGCCACCGAGTTCCGCAGCACGGCCCGCTGACCCGGCCCTACCGACGACTTCCTGGAGGACTCATGACCGCCGTCTCGGCGCCGCCCGACCCGTATCTCTTCCTGCCCGACGTGGCCTCGTTCACCCTCACCAGCACGGACGTGGCCGACGGCGTCCCGCTGGCCGCGCCGCAGGTCAGCGGCATCATGGGCGCCGGAGGGGAGGACCGCTCGCCGCAGCTGGCGTGGCGGGACTTCCCGACGGCGACCCGCAGCTTCGCCGTCACCTGCTACGACCCCGACGCCCCGACCGCCAGCGGCTTCTGGCACTGGGCCGTCGCGGACATCCCCGCCCACGTCACGGGGCTGGCCGCCGGGGCCGGCGACGACGGCGGCACCGGGCTCCCCGAGGGTGCGCTGGCGCTGCCCAACGACGCCGGGATCCGGCGCTACCTGGGCGCGGCGCCGCCCGAGGGGCACGGTGTGCACCACTACTACTTCGTCGTGCACGCCGTCGACGTGCCGACGCTGGGCATCGGGCGGACGGGCTCGCCCGCCTACCTCGGGTTCCTGCTGTTCACCCACACCCTGGCCAGGGCGACGATCGTCGCCACGTACGAGCGCTGACGTCTCAGGTTGAGACGGCGGGTCGGGGTCGCCCCGGGTGTGCCAGAGTGCTCGTGAACCCACCACCACGGGAGAGCATGTGCACACCGAGGCGGCCCTGACCGGCGCGCTGACCGCCGCCGTCGGCCCGGGCGCGGTGCGCGCCCGCGCGATCGACCGGATGGGCATGGCCCACGACGCGTCGCACTTCGCCCGCACCCCGAAGGCCGTGGTCACCGCGGCGTCGGCGGCCGACGTCGCGCGGCTGTTCACCGCGGCCGCGGCCACCGGTGTCCCGCTGACGTTCCGCTCCGGCGGCACCAGCCTGTCGGGGCAGGCGGTGACCGACGGGATCCTCGTCGACACGCGGCGGCACTTCCGCGACATCGAGATCCTCGACGACGGTGCCCGGGTGCGGGTCGGCCCGGGCGCCACGGTGCGCGCGGTCAACACCCGGCTCGCCCGGCACAGCCGGATGCTGGGGCCCGACCCGGCCAGCGAGGTGGCCTGCACGCTCGGCGGGGTCGTCGCCAACAACTCGTCGGGGATGGCGTGCGGGACCGTCGCGAACAGCTACGCCCTGCTCGACTCCCTCGAGCTCGTGCTGCCGTCGGGGACGGTCCTCGACACCGGCCGCCCGGACGCCGACGACGAACTGCGCGCCCGCGAGCCCGACCTGTGGGCCGGGCTCGGCCGGCTGCGCGACCGCCTGCGCGGTGACGCCGACGCCCGCCGGACGATCGAGACGCTGTTCTCGCTCAAGAACACCATGGGCTACGGGCTCAACTCCTTCCTCGACCACGACCGGCCGGTCGACGTGCTCACCCACCTGATCGTCGGCTCCGAGGGGACGCTCGCGTTCATCTCCTCGATCACGATGCGCACGGTGCCGGTGCTCGCCCACACCCGCACCGGCCTGCTCGTCTTCGAGAACCTGGCCGACGCCAACCGCGCGCTGCCCGATCTCGTCGCGTCAGGACCGGCGACGATCGAGCTGCTCGACGCCACCTCGCTGCGGGTCGGGCAGTCCGACGCCGATGCCGATCCCCGGCTGCGCGCGCTGACCGTCGACCAGCACGCCGCGCTGCTCGTCGAGTACCGCGGGCACACCGCGTCGGAGGCCGACGAACGCGGTGCCGCGGCGGCGCCGCTGCTGGCCCGGCTGCCGCTGCACGGACCCCGTGAGCTGTCCGGCGACCCGGTGGCCAAGGCCGGGCTGTGGAAGCTGCGCAAGGGGCTCTACGCCAAGATCGCGGGCGCGCGGCCCTCGGGCACCGCGGCGCTGCTCGAGGACATCGCCGTGCCCGTCCCCGACCTGCTGCCCACATGCGAGGGCCTGATCGGGCTGTTCGGCAAGCACGGCTACGACCACGCGGTGATCTTCGGCCACGCCAAGGACGGCAACGTCCACTTCATGCTCACCGAGGAGCTCGGCGCCGGATCGGGCCGGGACCGGTTCGGGCGCTTCACCGACGACATGGTCGACCTCGTCCTCGCCCACGGCGGCACGCTCAAGGCCGAACACGGCACCGGCCGGATGATGACGCCGTTCGTCCGCCGCCAGTACGGCGACGACCTCTACGAGGTCATGATCGAGATCAAGCGGCTCTGCGACCCGCGGGGACTGCTCTCACCCGGCGTCGTCCTCGACGACGACCCGACCGCGCACCTGCGCGACCTCAAGTCGGCCCCGAGCGTGGAGGAGGAGGTCGACCGCTGCGTGGAGTGCGGGTTCTGCGAGCCCGTGTGCCCCAGCCGCGACCTGACGACGACCCCGCGGCAGCGCATCGTGCTGCGCCGCGAGCTCGAACGCGCCCGGGCCGCGGGCGACGCCGCGCTCGTCGCGGCGCTGGAGGAGGACTACGCCTACGACGGCGTCGACACCTGCGCCGTCGACGGCATGTGCTCCACCGCCTGCCCGGTCACGATCAACACCGGCGACCTCGTCCGGCGGCTGCGCGCGGAACGCACGGGCAAGGCGACCGGCCGGGGCTGGGCGTTCGCGGCGAAGCACTGGGGTGCGACGACCCGCACGCTCGGCGCGGCGCTGTCGGTCGCGAAGGCCGTGCCCGCGGCGGCAGGTCCGGTGTCGGCGGCGATGCGCCGGGTCGGCGAGGCTCCACTGTGGACGCGTGACCTCCCCGGCGGTGGGAAGCGCACACCGGCCGGGCTGATCGCGGGCGACGCCGACCTCGTCCTGTTCCCGTCGTGCACCGGCGCGATGTTCGGGCCCACCGGCGAGGGCGCGGCCGCGGCGTTCGTGCGGCTCTGCCGCGGCGCCGGCCTCCGCGTCGGCGCCCCTTCCGATCTACCGAAGCTCTGCTGCGGCACCCCGTGGAAGTCCAAAGGCCTGCCCGACGGCGCCGCCGCGATGGCCGCCGCGGTCCTGCCCGCACTGTGGACAGCGACCCGGGGCGGCACGATCCCCGTCGTGTCGGACGCGTCGTCGTGCACCGAGGGCCTCGCGATCATGATCGCCGGCGGGCCCGAGCAGTACCGCGGGATCGAGGTCGTCGACGTCGTCGCCTTCACCGCCGACCGGCTGCTGCCCCGACTCACCGTGGCAGAACCATTGCTGCGCATGGTGTTGCACCCCACCTGCTCGGCCACGCAGCTCGGCATCGTCGACCCCCTGCGGCGGATCGCGGAGACGGTCGCGGCCGAGGTCGTCGTTCCCGACTCGTGGAACTGCTGCGGCTTCGCCGGCGACCGCGGGCTGCTCCACCCCGAACTGACCGCCGCCGCGACCGCCCCACAGGCCCGCGAGCTCGCAGATGTCGACGCAGACGCCTACGCCTCCTGCAACCGCACCTGCGAACTCGGGATGAGCCGCGCCACCGGCCACGACTACGTCCACGTCCTGGAAGTTCTCGCCGAACGGGCCCGGCCCGTCGGCGTGCCGGACCTCAGCGGGGCCTAGGGACCCCGCGCGCCGACGCGGCCACGACGTCGCGCACCGTCACGATCCCGGCGAGCTCACCGCGGTCCTCGACGAGCACGGCGTCGGCACCCGTCTCGTGCATGATCCGCGCGGCGTCGGAGAGCCGGTCGACCGGCCCGACCACGCCCGCGGTCCGCGCCACGTCCTCGACGTGCAGCGGCGCCGTCCCGAACGGGCCGTGCGAGGCCACGAGCCCACGCAGCACGTCGGCCTCGGCGACCAGCCGGTGGCACCGCCGGTCGGCGGGCCCGTCGATCACCGGTAGATGCCGGACGTGCCGGGCGACCATGAGCCGCAACGCCACCCGCAACGACGCCCCCGGCACGATCCCGACGAGGTACGTCGACATCACCGACCGCACGGCCGGATCGTCGTCGGCGGCCTCGGGACGGACAGGTCGCTCGGTCAGGGTCATGGCGACGGCCTCCCACGGTCCGGACGCAGCCACCGGGCATCGGCGACCACGCCCCGATCGTGGGCGCCACGCAGTACCGCGCGCTGCGGCCGGAAGGCACGGATCGACGACGGACGAAGGTCCCGGCTCACCGGGCGGAGCGGCGGCGCTCGGCGTAGACGGCCGCCTCGGTGCGCCGGGAGAAGCCGAGCTTGTGCAGCAACGACGACACGTAGTTCTTGACCGTCTTCTCGGCCAGGTACAGCTCGGCGCCGATCTGGCGGTTGGTCATGCCGTCGGCGATCAGGTCGAGGATGCGCCGCTCCTGGGGCGACAGTCCGGCATAGCGCGGGTCCTCGGCCTCCTTGCCGTGGCGCAGCCGTTCCAGGACCAGCGACGTCGCTTTCGGGTCGAGCAGTGACCCGCCCGCCGCCAGGGTGCGGACGGCCCCGACCAGGTCGGTTCCTGCGACCTGTTTGAGCAGGTAGCCCGATGCCCCGGCCATGATCGCGCCGAAGAGGGCCTCGTCGTCGGAGAACGACGTCAGCATCAGGCATGCCGGGGGAGGGGTCGTCGAGGATCGCACGTCCCGGCACACCGAGACGCCCTCGCCGTCGGGTAGCCGGACGTCGAGGATGGCGACGTCGGGGCGGACCGCCGGGATGCGGGCGAGTGCCTGTGCCGCGGTGGCGGCTTCGCCGACGATCTCGATGTCGGTCTCGGTTTCGAGGAGTTGGGCGATGCCGCGTCGGACGATCTCGTGGTCGTCGAGCAGGAACACCGAGATGGTCATCGACCCTCCCTTTCCGCGGGCCCTCCGACCGTAGCGGTCCTTCCGGCCCCTGGGGTGCGTGCCGAGGTCCCCTCCGCCCGGGACCAAGGTCCTCCCCGCGAAGTGGGG
>NZ_BJVJ01000030.1 GCF_007989085.1 Pseudonocardia sulfidoxydans NBRC 16205 | reverse complement strand
ACCCCCAGGTCGCCACCGACGCGGGCGACCCTTACCGGTGAAATGAAGAGGGTTGCCGTTGCGTTCAGGCCGGACTACGCACCACCGGGTCTCCAGGGCGTAGCCGGCGTGGTCAAGTTCGACAGCTTGGCCTCGATTGCGCGAACGGGACCGCTCGGCCCGAGCATTTGCACCTGACGTTCGGCACCTCCGTACTCCTGCGCCAGCGTCAAGGGAAATGGCGCGCTGTGACGCGCCGTGTGACACGAAACAGTGGGAGTTCGAGCGGCTGTAGCGCTCAAAGGTAACCGCCGGTCGACTATCGTTCCAGGTAGAGGGCCTGGTCGACGGTGTCGACCACGTTTGCAAGGCGGGGGTTAGGGGTTCGATTCCCCTCGTCTCCACCGCGCTGAACTGCAGTGATGTCCGTTCAAGATTACATAATGATCATCTGACGACGGCTTGACGGGAACGGTGTCGTGCCACCAGGCCTACGGCCGGTCGACTTGCTCGTAGTGGTCTGACTGCTCAGGGTGGCCCTGCCGGCGTTGTTCGCCGCGAACCTCGACGCGATCGTCGCTGCATCGGACGAGGTGGCGTTCGTCGAGATCGGGCCGGAAGCGCTCGTCCTGCACCGCCCGCGCGAGGACGGTCCGGACCGCTCCTCGTGACACCGGGCTGCCGGAGCGGCACGTCAACCTCGCGACGCTCGCGACAGTCTTCGAGGTTTACGACGTCAACCTTCTGCGACGAGGCACGAGGCGAACCGACAGTCCTCGCCTGGCTCCGCACCGCCCGCCCGTGGGCCCGGCCCGACGGACCGCGAAGTCTGTCAGAGACACTGGGGGCCAGTGCCCGCCCTCTCGACCTGGAGCCTTTGATGCCGCAGGGGACCGTCCGCTGGTTCGACGCCGAACGGGGTTTCGGCTTCCTCGCGCCCGAGGACGGCTCGCCGGACGTGTTCGTGCACGCCTCCGAGATCGTCGGGGACGGCGGCGCGAAAGTGCTCCGCGAGGGTCAGGCCGTCGTGTTCGAGGTCGGCGAGAACGACCGCGGGCCCCAGGCGCTGCGCGTTCGTGTCACTGCCGACGCGGCCACCGGCAGCGCCGTGGGCCTGCTCGGCACCATCAACTGGTACGAGCCGGGCAAGGGATACGGCTTCGCATCGCCGGACGGCGGCGGCGCCGACATCTTCGTGCACAGCTCCGCGATCGTGACCGGGGGCGTGGTCACCGAGGGGCAGCGGGTGGCTTTCCTGGTCGTCGAAGGCGAGCGCGGCCCGCAGGCCGGGCACGTGATCCCGCTGGGAGCGGATGCCGGCCCACCCGCTGCGGCCGGCATCGCGGACGGTGCCGACGGCACGGTGGCCTGGTACGACGAGGACAAGGGCTTCGGCTTCATCAACCCCGACTCCGGCGCCGGGGACGTCTTCGTTCACGCCCGGGCCTTGGCCGAGGGGCTGACGTGGCTCGCGGAGGGCGACCGCGTCGCCTACGAGGTGGCTAGCGGAGACAAGGGCCCGCATGCCCGCGACGTGCACCTGGTCCGGGAGCCCCGGCCGGCGCCGCGGCGGTCCGCATCTGCCGCGGCCGCAGGACCGGCGGCGCGGGGCGTGCCCGTACGAGGCGGCGAGGGCGTCGTCGCGCGCTACGACGGCGACCGCGGCTTCGGCTTCATCACCCCGGACGCAGGCGGGGACGATCTCTTCGTCCACGTGTCCGTGATCATGGGGTCGGAGCCGCTGCAGAAGGGTGACCGGGTCCGGTACGCGGTGCGGCAGAGCGATCGGGGCCCGCAGGCGGACCGCGTCGAACGTCTCTGAAGGGGCGGGCCGACTGATGGCTGTCACGCCGAGGAAGTGTGTGACGCGCACCTAGCAATTGCATACTTTTGAAACTTCGCAACTACGATGGTCAGTGCGCAACGATGTGCGAGAACCGAGAGGATACGAGATGTTTGTCCGGTTCACTTCGATCTACTGCGAAGACAGCCGCATCGACGACGCCATCACGGTTCTGGAGGAGGTCGATCGGCCGGCCGTGGAGGCCGTGGCCGGTCATCAGGGGCTTCGGACGCTCGTGGATCGGCGCTCTGCAGTGCTCGTCGCGGCGTCCTACTGGGACGCGCCGGAGTTCGCCTCCGACGCGACCCTGACCCAGGCACGGTGGGCGGCAGCCGATGCCGCCGGTGGAGAACTGACCACCGATACCTGGGAGGTCGTGGCGCGACTGCATACGCGCCCCCCGTCCGCCGCGACGGTCCTGCAGATGTACTGCGCCTCGCGTGTGGCGGAGTCCACCGCGCTGACGGCGATGATGGCTGGTTCGACCTTCCCGCTCCTCGCGACCTGCACCGGCATGTGCCAGGCCGAACTGATGCTCGATCACGAAACCGGGGCGGCGTTCCTGGCCACGGAGTGGGAAGACGAAACACAGTTGCGGCCCGAAGGAATCCGGCAGACCAGGCGGCTGCTCGATCACGTCCGTGAGGAGTTGGGTGTGGAGTTCAACCCCATCGGCGCTTACCGGGTCGTCGGTGAAAGCTGGCGCAGCGTCGGGCATCTTCGTCGGTGACGATGCAGATCCAGAGTCCATCCCGGCTGCTGTGTTCGCCGTGAGCGCCTCAGCGTGGGAGGGAGAAGCGGTGCGGACGGTGCCGCTCGACCCGCCGCCATGACGAAAGATGTGCAGAGCGTCGCTGACGCGCATTCCCCGCGGTGACCACCGAGCCCTGAGCGATCAGAGGTCGTTGCCGGCGTAGGACAGGTTGAAGCTCTTGTTGACCAGCGGGAAGTCGGGGACGATCGTGTCGGCGAGGGCGACCGGCAGGGCCGGCCAGTTGAAGAAGCTGGGGTCGACGATCTTGAGCCGGCGCACGGCGCCGTCGCCGCCGAGTTCGACGCGGTGGACGATGGTGCCGCGCCAGCCCTCGGTGATGCCCACGCCCGACCGCTCGGCGCCGCGGCGGCCGCGTGGGTCCGTGCGGTGGGCGGGGCCGTGGATGTGCTCGACGAGCGCGGCGATCGTGGCGACCGCGACGTCGATCTCCTCGCGGCGGACCTGGAAGCGCGCGAGCACGTCGCCCTCGGTGCGGGTGTGCACGGCCCGGGGCAGCTCGCCGGGCAGCACCGGGTGGTCGTGGCGGGCGTCGACGTCGAGTCCGCTGGCCCGCGCGACGTAGCCGAGGGTCCCGAGCTCGGTGGCTTGGTCGCGGGTCAGGATCGCGGTGCCGGCGAAGCGGTCGTGGACGACGCTGTGCCCGAGCGCGAGGTCGGCGATCTCCGCGACGTCGGCCGCCGCCTCGGCGAGCACGGTGGGATCGGGTAGCCGGGCGACCGCGGCTCCACCGGCGACGACCGCTCCGCGGAGCAGGCGGTGCCCGGTGACCTGCTCGTTGAGCCGCAGCAGGCGTTCCCGGACCCGCTGGGCGTGGGCGTTGAGGATGCCGTGGCCGACGTCGTTGCACAGCGCCCCGAGGTCGTTGACGTGGTTGTAGAGCCGCTCCAGCTCCAGCAGTACGGCTCGTAGCCGGCGGGCCTGCGGGTCGACGTCGATTCCCAGCGCGTCCTCGACGGCTTGGCAGAACGCCACCCCGTGACCGACCGTGGTGTCGCCGCTCACCCGCTGCGCGATCTCGAGCGCCTCGGCCGGGCTGCGGCCCTCGACGAGCTTCTCCAGCCCGCGGTGGACGAACCACAGCCGGGCCTTGAGCTTGAGGATCGTCTCGCCGACCACCGAGAACCGGAAGTGTCCCGGCTCGATCATGCCGGCGTGCACGGGGCCGACCGGTATCTCGTAGACGCCGGGACCGTCCACGGGGCGGAACGGGTAGGGCCCGTCCGGGTCACCGAACGCCGGCGCCGGGCCGGCGTCGGAGAGCATCGGGTACCAGCCGCGCGGCCAGTGGAAGTGTCGGACGAGCCGTCGCGGCAGCGGGTGGCCGACCGGTTCGATGCCGAACAGGTCGCGCAGCTCGCGTTCGAAGCGGCCCGCCGGGAACGACAGAGCGGCCAGGCTCGGGATCGACGGCGCGTCGGGGTCGAGGTGGACGTGCAGCTCGGTGCGCACGTCGGTCCCGGGTTCCACGAACAGGTGGACCGTGCGCAGGCCGCCGCCGGACGGCCGGTCGTCGTGTCCGGCGACGAGCGCGAGGCGGGCGCCGCCGGCCAGCAGGGCGGCGGCCCGGTCGGGCAGCGCGTCGGCGGCCACGGTCGAGACGACGCGCCGCGGGCCGGTGTGGGCGGAGTTCGATGTCACGGTGCTCCGGAGAGGGTCTGCGTGGCCTGGGTGATCAGGTCGGTGAGCGGGCCCGCCGTCACCCCGAGCGCCGCGGCGACGACCAGGCCGCCGGCCAAGGCGAGCGCGGTGCCGCCCGGCAGCCGTCGGGGCGCGGTCGCGGCCCCGGGCCCGTCCGGTGCGGGACCGAGCAGCATCCGGCCCGTGTGCCGCAGCATCGCCGCCCCGATCACGACGACGAGCACGAGCGCGACGACGACCGCCCAGCCGACGGCGTCCCCCAGACCTGCCCGGACGATCGCGAGCTCGCTGGCGAACAGGCTGAACGGGGGCAGCCCGAGCAGGGCCAGGACGGCGAGGCCGAAGGCCGCCGCGAGGCCCGGTTGGGTCGCGACGAGCCCACGCACCCGGTCGATCCGGCTGGTGCCGGTGAGCTGGGCGACCCGGCCGGCGCCGAGGAACGCCGCGCTCTTGACCAGCCCGTGGCCCAGCAGGTGCAGTAGCACGGCGGCGGTCGCGGCCACGCCGCCGATGCCGGCGCCGAGGGCCAGCAGCCCCATGTGCTCGATGCTGGAGTAGGCGAGCATCCTCTTGTAGTCGCGCTGGGCCAGCAGCAGTGACGCCGCCACGGTCAGCGACGCGAGTGCGGCGCCGAGCAGCAGCGCCCGGGCGAACCCGGCGCCGAGCGCGGCGTCGGCGATCACCTTGACGCGCAGGATCGCCGAGAACGACACGGCGAGCAGGACACCCGACATGAGCGCGGAGACCGGCGCGGGGGCCTGGCTGTGCGCGTCGGGCAGCCAGGCGTGCAGTGGGGCGAGCCCGGCCTTGGCCCCGAAGCCGAGCAGGAGCAGGACCACGGCGATCCGGGTGACGCCGGGGTCGAGCGCGGGAGCCGCGGCGACCAGCGCGGCCCAGTCCAGGCCCGGTCCGTCGGCGCCGGGTCGTGCGTGTGCGGCGGCGTGGTTGAGCAGGACCAGGCCCAGCAGGGCGAGGGCGATGCCGGTCGAGCAGATGACGACGTACTTCCAGGCGGCCTCGACCGAGCCCCGGGTCCGTCCCTGCCCGACGAGGAAGGCCGTGACGATCGTGGTCGCCTCGACGGCGACCCAGAGCACGCCGAGGTCGGCGGCCAGCACGGCCAGGGTCATCGCGGCCAGGAACGCGTGCACGAGCACGCCCTGGCGGCGCGCGGTCCTCGGCGCGAGCCGTCCGGCGGCGACCTCGGTGGCCACGTGGGCAGGGGTGGCGACGGCAACGATCGTCGCCACCGCGCCGATCACGACCAGCATGAACGCGCTCAACGCGTCGACCCGCAGCCCCGCGACCTCGACCGGGCCGGAGCCGACGACCCGCGCCCCGAGGCCGACCGCCGCGGCGAGCATGGCGAGCGCACACACCACACCCGCGGCACCGGCCGTGCGACGACCGGCGACGGCGCAGCCGGCAGCGGTGAGTGCCGGGACCGCGATCGGCGCGAACGCGAGCGCCGCGACGGGAAGCGTCGTCGTCATCGGTCCCGCAGCTCCCGCAGCTCACCGAGGTCGACCTCGCCGAACGTGTCGCGGATCCGCCCGGCGAGCACCTGCAGCACGAGCACCACCAGCAGCACGTCCAGCGCCACGCCCACCTCCACGACCAGCCCGATCCCCGCCGTGGTGAGGAATCCGGCGGCAGTGATCCCGTTGTCCACCAACAGGAACCCCACGAGTTGGGAGATCGTGTGCCGGCGGGTGACCAGTACCAGCAGCCCGATCAGGACGACGGCGACCGCCACCGGCACCGCGCGGGTCGCGGCGGACCCGCCGAGCTCGACGACGGGGACCGCCACCGCGAACGCCAGCATCACCAGGGCGGCGACGGCGAGCAACGACGCCGCGACGCCCACCACCGGCCGCGGCTCGCGACGAGCCGGCCCCACCCTGGCCAGGGCACGTCGCAGCAGCCACGGCAGCAACCCGCCGCGGACCGCCAGTACCCCGACGGCCACCAGGCCGAGCTCCACCGACCGCTGCGCCCACGCCAGCACGCCGACCAGGGCACCGAGCGCGATCCCGTGCGCGGTGAAGATCCGCAGGATCGTGGGCAGGTCGCGCCGCCACACCACGAGAACGGCGGTGAGCAGCAGCGCGCCGGCCGCGACGTCGAGCAGTGCGACGGCGGGAGGGCTCATGGCGGCGGGGTCCATTCCGGTGTGTCCTCTGTTCGGGTCGATCTCGGGTCAGCCGAGGACGTAGGCGGTGGTGACGGCGAGCAGGGCCAGCAGGAACGACCCGGCGAGCAGCTCGGGCACGCGGAACAGCCGCAGCTTGGCCAGGAACACCTCGAGCGCGGCCAGCACCGCTCCCGCGACCCCGACCTTGACCACGAGCGCGGCGACGCCGACGCCCAGCGCGAGCGGGGTCGCGGTGGTGGCGATCCCCCACGGCACGAACAGCGAGGTGAACAACCCGAGGTAGACCGACAGCCGCATCGCCGAGCCCAGCTCCACCAGGGCCAGGTCCGGTCCGGCGTACTCCAGGACCATCGCCTCGTGGATCATGGTCAGTTCGAGGTGGGTGGAGGGGTTGTCCACCGGCAGCCGTCCGGTCTCGGCGACGATCACCGTCGCCAGTGCGACCGCGGCGAGCAGGCTGGTCGGCGAGATCAGTCGCTGCGGGTCGTCGAGAACGGTGCCGACGATCGCCGGCAGGCTCGTCGAGCCGGCGGGCACGGAGAGCGCGAAGATCGCGACGAGGGCGGTCGGTTCGACGAGCGCGAGGACCGTCACCTCGCGGCTCGCGCCCATCCCCCCGAACGCGGTCCCGCTGTCCAGCCCGGCGAGCGCGATCACCACCGTGGCGTGCGCGAGCAGCGCGACGACGACGAACAGGTCCGCGACGGCCGGGACCGCCGACGCCGTGGTGACCAGTGGGGCGACGACCGCGACGACGAGCGTCATCGCTACCAACAGCACCGGGGCGACCCGGAAGACCTCAGTCGTGCCCCGCGGGGTGATCGACTGTTTGCGCAGCAGCTTGCGCAGGTCACGCCAGGGTTGCCCGATGCCCGGCCCGGCGCGGCCCTCCAGCCTGGCCCGGACCTGGCGCATCAGGCCCAGCAGCAGCGGCGCGCCGCCGACGACCACCGCGGCCTGCAGCACGCCGCCGACGACGCCGAGCGCGGTCACCGGGTCACCACGAGCAGGGCGAGCAGCCCGCACAGCGTGACGAACCCGTAGCCGAGGTAGCGGTGCACGCTCCCGGTCGCCAGGCCACGGCCGACACGACCCCACGTCGTCATCGCGTGCAGCAGCGGTGTGTAGAGCCGGCGTTCGACCCGGTCGGGCAGCGCACGCCGGTAGGACACCGCCGCGACCAGGTAGCGCGACTCCCGGTGATGGCTGACGTCGACGTCCTGCTCCGAGGCCAGCACGCCGTCGAACACCCGTTGCAGCGGCTCGGCGAACGACGTCGCCGTGTACTCCATGCGCGCCGAGAGCGGGCCGGCCCCACAGTCCCACAGCCGCGCCCGCCGGCGGTCGCGGCGGCGGGCCAACAGCCGCACGCCGCCCACGACCGACGCCGTTCCCACGGCCGACGCGGCGACGAGCAGCAGCGGTGACAGCACGCCGGTCACCCCGACGAGCTCGATGGCGACCGTTCCGGTCACCGCCGGCGCGGCGTGCACGAGACCGCCGGCGATGTCGGCCAACGTCGGGAGCACCACGGTCGGCCCGACCGCCAGCGCCACGCAGGCGAGCGCGGCCAGCCCGATCCCGGCCAGCATCGCGGGCCCGCTCTCGGTCGCGGCAGCGGCCGCCCCGCTGCGTGGCCGGCCGAGGAACCCGATCCCGAACGCCTTGACGAACGTCGCGACGGCGAGCCCGGCGGTCAGCGCGATCGCGGCGACCCCGAGCGGCAGCACCACCGCGGGCACCACGCCTGGGGCCGGTAGCCCGTGGATCAGCGCCTGCAGCAGCAGCCACTCGCTGACGAACGCCGCGCCGGGCGGCAGCGCCGACGCCGACAGCGCGCCGACCCCGAACGCCGCCGTCGTCACAGGCATCCGGCTCCGCAGCCCGCCGAGTGCGTCCAGGTCACGGCTGCCGGTCGCGTGCAGGACCGAACCCGCGGACAGGAACAGCACCGTCTTGAACGCCGCATGCGTCATGAGGTGCAGCAGCGCCGCGGTCAGGGCCAGGCCCGCGAGCGCGCGGTCCCCGCCGGCGGCGAACATCCCGCAGGCGCCGACGGCGACCAGGACCAGCCCCATGTTCTCGGTCGTGGAGTAGCCGAGCAGCCGTTTCAGGTCGCTGCCGACGGCGGCCTGCAAGATCCCGTACACCGCCGAGACCGCGCCGAGGACGAGCACCGTGACCCACCACCACGACGGGCCACCGCCGAGCAGGTCGATCCCCACCCGCACGACCCCGTAGACCCCCAGGTTCACCATCGCCGCCGACATCAACGCCGACACATGGCTCGGTGCCTCCGGATGAGCCCGCGGCAGCCACGGGTGCAGCGGCACCATCCCGGCCTTCGACCCGAACCCGGCCAGACAGACGAGGAACGCCAGGCTCGCCGCCGCGGGCGACAGGTCGGCGGCACCCGCGCGGACGGCCACGAACGACCCGTCCTCGGCCGGACCCGCCGCGACGAGCATTCCGACCATGATCGCCACGAACCCGACGTGCGTCATCACCGCGTACCAGAGCCCGGCCGACGCCACGGCGGGACGCTCCCGGTGCTCGGCCACCACGAGCACCAGCGACGTCAGCGCCATCAGCTCCCAGCACCACAGCAACGTCCCGATGCTGCCCGCGGCCGGGACCAGCAGCAACGACCCGATGAACGCCGGCAGCGCGGCCTGCACGCCGGGCCGGTCCAGGCCGTGTCGCGTCGCGCCGACCGCGAAGATGCCGGCCGCGACAGCCACCGCGCCCCCCACCGCGAGGAACACCCCCGACAGCGGGTCGACGTCGAACTCCAGACCGGTCAGCGGTAGCAACCCGGGCAGTGCGACCGACCAGGCCGTACCGGTCATCGCGACCACCCCTGCGACGGCCCCGAGCAGCCCGGCCGCCACCACGCAGCCGCCTGTCACCGCCGGCCGGTGACGGCGCGGCACGACCGGAGCCGCGGCTGTCCCGCCCGCTGCGAAGGCGACCGCCGACACCAGGCCCCAGGCCACCGCGTTCACCGGACCACCGCGTTCACCGGGTTCACCGACCGGTGAGCAACCGCAGCGCGGCCACGATCGTTTCCGGGCGCGGCGGGCAGCCGACGACCTCCGCATCGACCGGGACGACGTCGGCAACCGCCCCGACGACGCCGTAGGCCCCGGCGAACACGCCGCAGTTGCGGGCACAGTCACCGACCGCGACGACGGCTTTCGGCTCGGCGACCGCCTCGTAGGTGCGACGCAGCGGTTCGGCCATGTTCCGGGTCACCACACCGGTGACGAGCAACGCGTCCGCGTGCCGCGGCGACGCGACCAGTCGGGCGCCGTAGCGCTCCGCGTCGTACACCGGACCGAACGCCGCGCCGATCTCCACCTCGCAGCCGTTGCACGAACCGGCGTCGACGTGTCGGACCTGCACCGACCCCGCCAGCTCACCGGCCGCCGCGGGAGCCGGACCCGCGGGCCCCGCGGGGGCCGGTTCCGCCACCCGGCCGACCCGACGGATCGCCTGCCACAGGCTCAGCACCGGACCACCCCGGCGCCGTCACCGATCACGCCAGGCGCAACTCCTCGAGCAACTCGGCCTGCCCGGACAAGACACCGGTCAGGATCGCCCGCGCCACGGCCAGCAGCTCCGACACCTCCGGGCCCGTCAGCGAGTAGAACACCGCCGAACCCTCCCTGCGCGTGCGCACCAGACCGGCCCGGCGCAACACCGCCAGCTGCTGCGACAGGTTCGCCGGCTCGACGGCGATCTCGGCCAACAGCTCCGACACGGCGTGCTCGCGCACGCTCAACAGCTCCAGTACCCGGATCCGCACCGGGTGGCCCAGCGTCTTGAAGAACTCCGCCTTCGCCTGATACAGCGGCGTGCTCACAAACGCCCACCTCCTTCGGCGTCCCATCTTCACACGCGCTCATCAGTTGCAAACATTAGCAACTGCGAAATCTGAGGAGGGCGGCGGCCGCCGGGGGAGTATGGAGACTCAGCCTCCGCCAGGCCCAGGCCGATCCACCCGGTCGTGCCACATCGACGGGAACTGAACCTGACCATCACCGGCTGCAAGCCGGGCAGGAACCCGGCCGCGGCGTCGTCACCATGGCCCGTGAGATCGTCGACCAGCGGGACGAGACCGTGATGGTCTCGAGATGGAAGCTGCTGGTGAAGGCGCGAGGTTGACGCGTGGGGCACCTGCTGGGGTGGCCATCAACCGCGGAACGCGGGTGTGCCGACCCGGCTCGCCAGGTCGTGGCCGATGCGGCGCAACAACCACCGGGACAGGCCCGGATCGTCGGCGGGGTCGCATGTCGTCCGGTCGACGACCGCGGAGACGGATGCGGCGCCGAGTCGCTGTGCGCCCTCGAGACCGAGGTCGTCCCGCCCGACGACGAGATGGACGGGTCGACCTGCGGCACGCCTGATGACGACGGCCGGCAGCTTGCCTCCGAGGGTCTGTACGTCCAGCCGTCCCTCGCCCGTCACGACGGCAGCACAGTCGGCCACCGCGGTGTCGAACCCCAGGAGGTCGAGGAAGAAGGCGGCGCCGGAGGTCATCTCGGCCCCGAGGACGCGGGCCGCGAAGCCGAGACCGCCGGCCGCTCCGCTGCCGGGCAGGCCGGCGAGCGAGGTGGCGTCCGGACGGACGTCGCGTTCGAGGACGGCGACCAGGTTGGCCAGACCGACCTCGAGCCGCTCGACCTGAGCCGGTGAGGCGCCCTTCTGCGGAGCGAAGTCCCGGGCGGCTCCATGGGCGCCGAGCAACGGGTTCTCGACGTCACCGGCGATGAGGAGATCGATGCCGTCCATGAGGTCGCGATCGGGCCGACGGATGCGCGTGATGCGTTCGAGCGTCGCACCGCACGGCTCGAGTTCGTGGCCATGGGCATCGAGGAAGGAGTACCCGCACGCAGCCAGCAGACCGGCCCCGCCATCTGTCGAGGCGCTGCCACCGAGGGCCAGCACGATCCGGCGCCGTCCGTTCCTGGCCGTTTCCGCGACCGTCTGCCCGAACGGCACGCTTGACGCACCCATCGGGTCGCCGGTGCCGACCAGCACGACGCCGCAGGTGTTGGCCACCTCGACGACCCCGGTCGCACCGGCGTATGCCGCGGGTCCGACGCGAGTGAAGCCAGCTGCGACGGCGGCGTCGACGCTGCCGTCGCCGCCGTCGGCGAGGGGCATCCGCACCGTCTCGACGCCGTGCTCGCCCAGGCCGGTCGCCACCGCGTCGGCTACTTCGCTCGCGCTCAGCGTGCCCTTGAACTTGTCCGGGGCAACCAGGACGCGGGTCATCGCGCGGCCAGGTACGGGATCGTCTGCGGCCCCTCGGGCAACACCACGACGCGGGCGCCCGCGCCCACTCGGGCGACGCGGTCCGCGACAACCTCGCTGATGTCGTGCGTGGGCTGCAGGTGGGCCTGCCGCAGGTCCGCGTCCGAGAGGTACGAGGCGTGGACTACAACGTCGGCCTGCACCTGGATCCGCGCCTGGATCTGCACCTGCCACTGGTCAGGCACGGTATCCCTGCGGCTCCGGATGCTGTCGAGCAGCGCCTGCGGCGACGGTGCCGTTTGGAGGATCTCGCGGTACTCCCCGTGGTCGGGGAACCCGTCACGGCACTCGGCCGCGCACACGATCGTCCCACCCGGGCGCACCACCTGGGCGGCAGCGGACATGCCCTTCACGGCCTGATAGAGATTCTGGTCGAGCGGATAGCCGGAGTTGGTGGTCACCACGACGTCGGCCGGCGCGTCGACCTCGCGCATGCTCAGCCGGCGGGCGTGGGACCGGGCGGCCGCGTGCATCTCGGCCAGGGCGCCGCCGTATGCCGCGACGATGCCCTTGTCGCGGTTGAGGATGACGTCCAAGGCGAAGTCGACTCCCGTCTCCGCCGCGATCGCGCGGATGTCGTCGTGCACCGGATTGCCCTCGCAGACTCCCCACCGTGCGTCCGGATGGCCGATCCGACGCGCGTCGTGCAGCACCATCACGGTCTCCAGCGCGGCCAGCCCGGGCGCGGCGAGTTTGGGTCCGCCGGAGAAGCCGGCGAAGAAGTGCGGTTCGACGAACCCGGTCGTGATGCGAACGCCGGCGTCCATCCACTCCCGGTTGAGCCAGACCGGTACGCCGTCGCCGCGCACACCGCACCACAGAAGCGTGCTCCGGTCCCGGGCGTCGTGGTTGACGACGCGGACCTGTCGCGGGATTTCGTCGCCGAGCATCTCCCGGATCTCCTCGGCCGTGTTTCCACGGTGGGTGCCCGTCGCGACGAGCACGACGACGTCGCGCAGCGGCACGAGCCCCTCGATCTCGTCGAGGATCGCCTGCACCATGGCTTGCCGGGGCTGCGGGCGGGTCAGGTCACACATCGATATCGCCACCGAGCCGCGGCCTCGGACGCGCTCTCGCAGGGGCGGGCCGGCGACGGGGCGGCGTAGCGCGTCGCGGAGCACGGCTTCCTGGTCGTCGGCCGCCCGCTCGAAGAGCGGCTCGATGACGGTCGCGTCGACCGGGACGTCGATGTCGAGCCCGTGCTCGCCGTAGGCGATACGAACGCGACGGGTGACGGCCGTCACCGGCGCTTGCCGCCGGCCGTGGCGGCAGCCAGGACGTAGTCGACGAGCAGCGCGATGTACTCGTCCGGGTTGTCGACCAGCTTCTGCCGATTGGCGCGGCTGCTGGAGCCCATCCGCATCATCATGGCGCCGCTGAGCATCTCGACGAGCAGGGTCGTGGAGGTGCCCGGCGGCACCTCGCCGCTGGCGACGGCCTTGCCGACCATCCCGCGGACCACGTCGAGAAGCGGGCCCCGAACCCGGGTCGAGTAGAGGTCCCCGAGGGCCGGCAGCTTGACCTGGTCCATCTGTAGCCGGAGGTACGCCGCGCCGGGGGTGTCGCCCCACCACTCGAGCTGTTCGCGGGCGATCCGGGTCAGGGCCTCGCGCAAAGTGGCGGCGTCGCCGACCACGGCGGCGGTGTCCATGCCGCGGATGGCCTCGATGACGAGATCCTCGCGGGTCGCCCAGCGTCGGTAGACCGCCGACTTGCCGACCCCGGCGCGCTTGGCGATCGCGTCGAACTGAAACCCGGCCCAGCCCTCCTCTGCGTAGATCTGCGTCGCCGCATCGCGGATCGCCCGGTCCACCCGCGGGTCGCGGGGCCGGCCCCCTGCCGGCCGCTGCCGCTGCGGCGGCTTCGACGAGACGTCCTCCTCAGGCGGCCCGTCGGAGTCCACGCCGTCGGCAGGCTGCTCCGGCTCGGGCGCCGGGGCCTCGTACGGCACCCGCTCGGGAGCCGCGCTGAACTGCACGGCGAGCGGAGACTCCTCGCGGGACATGGTGGTGCTCACCTTCTCGTGTCGAACGTTCAGCGCAACGGGACGGGCGGCGCGTCGAGGCGCGGCGCGGACCCCGGCGTGGTCATGTACCGGGCGGCGAAGCGCCAGCCGGCGTCGGTGTGACGAATCCTGTCGTGGTATCGGAACGTGCCTCCGAGGATGAACCCGTCGGGTCCCGGCAGGAGGGTGAACATGTCGGCCCACGCGTGTGCCGAGCCCGTGTCCACGAGGTCAACGACAGCAGGACCGGTCAGGTGCTTGCCGGGCGGGGTGGGCTGGATCGCCGCGACACCGCGGGCGATCTCTTCCGGCCCGTGCAGTGTCGTAGCGCCGAAGCACATGACCGCATCCTCGAGGAACAGGGCGGCCAGCGCGTCGTAGCGCTGGTCGTCCAAGAGGAAGCTGTAGACGGTCACCAGCCGCTGGATCTCCTCGAGATCAGACACCGGCAACTCCAGCGGTCTCGGCGAGCTCCGGCATGTCATCGAGGAGCAGCGACACGATCCGGCCTCGGTGCTCCTGCGGGCTCCCGAGGATCTCGCGGCTGCTGGCAGCACGCCGGTAGTACAGGTGAGCATGGTGCTCCCACGTGAAGCCGATGCCGCCGTGCACCTGGATGTGCTCGGTTGCCGCCTTCACGAACGCGTCGGAGGCGAACGCCTTGGCGGTGCTGGCCGCAACCGCCCGTTGGGCCGGGTCGACGAAGGCCCGCGCGGCCTCGGAGCTTGCTGACAGCGAACGCTCCACGTCGAGCGTCATGTCCGCGAGCTTGTGCTTGATCACCTGGAACGTCGCGATCGGCCGGCCGAACTGATGGCGCAGGCCGGTGTAGGAGAGCGCGGACTCCAACAGCGCCTCCATCGCGCCGCTCTGCTCGGCGGCCAGCGCCACCACGGCCGCGTCGAGAGCTTTCCGCAGCTGCTCGATGACGTCCTGCCCGGGCGCCGATAGCAGCCGGCCCGTGCATCCGTGGAACCGAACGGCAGCCACCCGGCGAGTGAGGTCGAGGGTCTCGAGCCGTTCGATCTCGACGCGCGGATCGTCGGCCGCGACCGAGACGAGGGCGAGTCCGTCCCCGGTGCGAACGACTACCAGCAGCACGTCGGCGACGAGTGCGTCGAGGACGTAATGCTTGGTGCCCTCCAACACGACCTCGCCGCCGCGCACGGTCGCCGGCAACCGGACGTCGTCGAGATTCCAGCTGCCGGACTCCTCGCAGATGGCGGGCGCGGCCACGAGCTCACCGGCCGCCAGCGCCGGGAGCAGGTGCCGGCGGGCCTCGTCGGTCGCCGCCTCGATCACCAGCGGCGTGGCCATTGCCGCGGAGGCGAAGAACGGGCCCGTCAGCAGGACCCGGCCGGCCTCGTGGAAGACCACGCGCAGGTCGTTCATGTCGCCGCCCGCACCGCCGTACTCCTCGGGCACGACGAGCGCGTGCAGACCCATCTCGGCCATCAGCTGCCAGAGGTCCTCGGAGTAGCCGCGCTCACTGTCGATGGCTGCACGCCGGCGATCCTCGTCCATGTGGGCGTCGAACAGGCTGCGTACCGCGGAGCGGAGCGCCTTCTGCTCCTCGGTCAGCGTGACAGGGATGTACATGTCGCTCCAGGAGGGTGTGGAGATCGGAAGAGAGCCGGTCAGCGGTCGCGTGGCATCCCGAGCAGGCGCTCGGCAACGACGTTCTTCTGGATCTCGGTCGTACCGCCGGCGATGCCCGGCTTCGGGAACTGCAGGACCTCGCGCATCCGCCGGGCAACCTGCCCGTCGTCGGGGCGCCAGGCGACACCCTCCATGCCCTCGATCTTGAGGGTCGCCTCCGCGACGGCCCGGGCGGCCATCGCGGTGCCCATCTTGCCGAGGGAACCGGCGGGGCCCTGGAGCTCGCCGCTCTCCAGCCCCTCCCGCATCCGGCGGCCCGTGATGTCGAGAATTCGCTGCTGCACGAAGACCTCGGCCAGGGTGTCGCGGACGTCCGTGCGGTCGAGCACCCCGCGGGCCCGCGCGAGCGCCACGAGTGCACCGAAGGCGTCGACGTCCATCCGGGCCCCGGCCGTGCCGGCGCTGAGCGCGATCCGCTCGTGACGCAGCATCGTGGTGAGCACGGTCCAGCCCTCGTTCTCCCGGCCGACGAGGTTGGCGACCGGAACCCGGGCCTCGTTCAGGAAGACCTCGTTGAAGGGCGCGTCGCCGGTCATGTCACGTAGCGGGCGGATGTCCACCCCAGGCTCCGAGAGGGGCACGATCAGCATGCTGAGCCCGCCGTGCCGAGGCCGCCCGGGGTCGGTGCGCACCAGCGCGAGCGCGTAGTCGGCCTCGACCGCGTCCGAAGTCCAGATCTTCTGGCCGTCGAGCACGAAGTCGTCGCCGTCGCGGATCGCCCGCACGCTCACCGCCGCGAGGTCGGAGCCCGCCCCAGGCTCGGAGAGCAGTTGCGTCCAGACCTCGTCGCCGCGCAGCATCCGGCTGATGTGCCTCGCCTGCTGCTCCGGTGTGCCGTGGTCGGCCATCGTGGGCGCACAGATGCCGACCGTCACCGACGAGTCCGGGATGGCCCATTCGAACCCGGCGACCTCGCGGTTGAAGACGGTCTGGTAAGTCGTGGGCAGGCTCCGGCCGCCCAGCTCGATCGGCCAGGTCATACCGAAGAGGCCCGCGTCGTACATGGCCGCGTGGGTCGCTGCACGGTCGGCGAACGTCGTGGCCGAGGGGGCGAGGTTCTCCGTCGCCGATCGCAGCCATCGGCGCAGCCGGGCCCCGAACTCCTCTGGGGTCTCGACGGGATGCCGGTCCTGGGCGACGTCTTCGGTCAGGGTCATACGAGGCTCCTCGAGCTGGTGGGATCGGAGCGGACCTCGTCCGCGTCGAGCGCTCCCGAACGCAGCTCCGCACGCAGTGCCGGCTTGTCGGGCTTGCCCGAGCCGAGCCAGGGGATGCGGTCCGTCGCGGTGACGAACCATCGGGTCGGGACCTTGTACGGCGCGAGCTCTCGTCGGGCCGCCGAGACGACGAGGGCCCGCTCGAAGTCGTGCCCGTCCTCCGTCACGACGACCGCGACGACCTCCTCGCCCCGGTCGGCGCTCTCCAGCCCGACGACGATGCCGTGTTTGATCTCGGGCAGCGCCTCGAGGGCGAGCTCGACCTCGCGCGGGGCGACGTTGGCGCCAGCCGTCTTGATCATTTCGGAGAAGCGGCCGACGTAGAACGGTGTTGGGTACCCGTCGAGCAGATAGGCGCGGTCCCCGGTGGCGTACCACCCGTCGGGGTCGAGCACCTCATGCCGCTCGTGGTTGTAGTAACCATTCATCAGGCCGGGACCGCGGACGTGCAGCTCGCCCTCGGTCCCGGCGGCGACCCGCTCCCCGGTCGTCGGGTCCACCACCCGGGTCTCGACGCCGGCGAATGTGCCCATCGTCTCGCTCATCCCGCGGTGCCGCGGCACGCCAGGGACCGGGACGTCTATCAGGGCGATCTCAGCAGGGCCCTCGAGCAGGTGCGGCAGCGACCGGAGGTCGCGGGTGGCGAAGTCGGGATGCGAGCGCATGGACTGGGTGACGGTCGACCAACCCATCAGGTGGGACGCCCGTTCCTGCTCGACCATCCGCAGCCCCTCGCCCGGTTCGACCCGGGGCATCGTCAAGAGGGTGGCAGGCGCCAGGACGGCCGACACCACGGTCAACACCCCGCCGACCCAGAAGAACGGCATCGCGCAGAGCACGCGCGCCGGATCACCCGAGGAGGTCACCCGGAAGTCGTCGCGGATCGGCACGCAGCCGCGTAGGACCGACCCGTGAGTGTGGACGACGCCCTTCGGTTCCGCGGTCGAGCCGGAGGTGTGCACGACGACTGCGAGGTCCGCGGGCACGACCGCCTGCTCGGCCGTCTCGACGAGGTGTCGCCCGGGCCCCGGGGCGGCATCGAGGTCGAGGAGTGAGGCCCAGGTCGGGGCCGTGTCCCCGGTCAGCCACACCCGCCGCAGGTATGGCGCGTCCTCGATCGCCAGCTCGGGCGAGCCGGAAGCGCCGATCGCGGGCAGTGCCTCGGCGAGTTCGTCGGCTACGCGCCGGCCGAGGAACGAGCCGGCCGCCAGCAGTGTGTCGACGTTGCCGCGCCGCACCAGCGCCCCCAGCTCGGCCGGCGTCGACAGCGTGCTCAACGGCATCGCCAGCGCGCCGATCCTCACGGCCGCGAGGAAGCACACCACCCACTCGTGGCCATAGGTGAAGAACAACCCGACCCGGGTTCCCTTGCCGACGCCCGCGGCCAGCAGGCGGCCGGCCAGGTTTCGGGACGCGGCGTCCACCTCGGTGAAGGTCATGCGCCGCTCCTGGCTCACGACCATCTCGAGGTCTCCGTGCGCAGCTACCGCGGAGCGCATCGCTTCGCCGAGGGTGAGACTCGCGGCGTCTGGGTTCGGTTGCCCCATGGTCAGCTCGTCGCCGTCCGGTCGGCCGCGCGGACGGTGCCCTTCTCTGCGGGCACGATCGGCAGTGCGTCGCGCCACTCGGGCATCCCGACCTCGGGGGTCGCGACGACGGAGCGGTCGGAGGTCATCGTCATCCAGTGGGCGTGCGCGACCTCGTGGATCGAGAAGCAGGAGGCGAGCGCGTTGGAGAAGCCCATCTGGTCGACGGTCTGGTTCACAGACTCTTTGATCAGCAGCGCGGTCATCGTCTGCACCGAGGCGATGCGGCGGGCGAACTCCAGGGTCCGATCCTCGAGCTCGTCGACGGGGAAGACCTTGCTGACCATGCCGAGGCGATGCGCCTCGTCGGCGTCGATGGAGTCGCCGGTGAGCAACAACTCCTTGGCCTTGCGCGGCCCGAACTCCCAGGGATGAGCGAAGTACTCCACGCCGCACATGCCGAGCCGGGTGCCGACCACGTCGGCGAAGTCGGTGTCGTCGGCCGCCACGATGAGGTCACAGCACCAGGCCAGCATCAGCCCCGCGGCGTACACCTGGCCCTGCACCGACGCGATCGTGATCTTGCGCAGGTCGCGCCAGCGCTTGGTGTTCTGGAAGAAGTGGTGCCACTCCTGCAACATCATCCGCTCGACGGGCCCACGGGTGCCGCCGTTGATGCCGAATGACGGGTGCTGGTCGGGACCGGGGGTCTCCTCGGCGACCGCGGCCGACGAGCCGAGGTCGTGGCCGGCGGAGAAGGTCGGGCCGGCACCGCGGAGCACCACGACGCGGACCTGGTCGTCTTCCTCGGCGCGCAGGAACGCGTCGTGGAGCTCCACGAGCAGCCCGCGGTTCTGGGCATTGCGCTGGCGCGGACGGTTCAGCGTGATCAGGGCGATCGTGCCGTCGTCCACAGTGTCGTAGGCGACGTACTTCGCGTCGGCCCGGTTGCTGTCGGTCATCGTGTCCCTCACTTGATGGCGAGCGGGGTGATCGGGGAACCGACCGATCCCGTGATGGTCAGGGGTGGCGCGGTGAGGAAGAACTCGTAGACACCGTCGGCGGCGCAGTCGGCCGCGAGCGCGTCGAGGTCCCACATCTCGCCGATGTAGATGCCGGCGTAGGCCAGCAGGATCACGTGCAGGGGAGCGACCACGTCGGGGGCCTCATAGGGCAGTGCCTCGATCCCCCAGGTGTCAGTCGCGACCGCGACCACGTCGCGGGGGCAGAGGAAGTCGGCGGTGCTCACACCCAGCCCAGGCGCCGGGCCACCGGAGAAGTCGCCCCAGGCGCCGCGGCGCTGCGTCATCTGGCCCGTCCGCACGAGGACGAAGTCGCCGGTGCCCACCTGGACGCCCTGTGCCTGCGCGCACGCCTCGAGGTGCTCGCGCTGGATGCTCTCGCCCGGCTCGAGCTCGCGGCCGACGAAACGGCCGACGTCGAGGAGCACCCCGCGGCCGGCGGCCCGGTCGGTCAGGTTCGTGATGCTGTTGTGGCGGGCACCCGTCACCGCGCCGACCGAGGAGAAGTCCCGGCCGTTGTAGGCCTGTCCGTCGTAGAAGATGTGGCAGAGCGCATCCCACTGCGTCGAGCACTGCAGTGCCATGTACACGGCGTCGTCGGAGAACCGGACCAGGCCGCCGTCGTCGAACATCTCCTCCGCCGGCGTCCGGAGCATCACGTGCTGCGGGTTTACCCGGCCGCCTGCGCCGAGCTGTGGTCCGTCGCCCTCGAGGGGAAGCGCCAACGGGAACACCGCACCCCGGCGCACCAGGCCGGCCGCGTGACGGACTGTCTCCTGGGTGACGTGATTGGCCGCGCCGAGCTCGTCGTCGGCGCCCCACCGGCCCCATGTCGAGTAGCGCCGGGCGAGCTCCTCCACGCTGGCTCGGGTGTGTGCACGCGGCTCCAGGCGCGCCTGCTGCAGGTCGGTGGTCATGGCCGGCCCGTTCACGCGTGCTCGGCGACGCGGCCGCCGGCGCCCACCGGGATCAGTTCACAGTCGCCGGCGTCGAAGGACCAGTACATCGCGATGTGCTCGGGCCGCTCGTAGGGAAACAGGACGGTGTGGCCGTCGGCGGCCGTGTACCAGTTCTCGCACTGCTTGGAACCCCACGTCGTGTGTGGAGCAGGAGCACGTACCCAGGACAGGTAGGTCTCCATCGCCTCGACGGTCGGCATCACGGCGACCTTGTGCTGCACCATGTAGTCGACGGCCTTCATGATGAAGCCGATCATGTCCTCGGTCGCGAGCGGTGTGTGGATGTTGTTGACCGGCGCGTAGGGCCCGTGGACGACGAAAAGGTTCGGGAAGCCGGGCATCATCATTCCGCGATAGGAACGCGGGTTGCCGTCCCAGAGCTCGCTGAGCTCCTCGGGACCGGTGCCGTAGATCTTGATCGGCTTGAAGTAGCCGTGTGTGTCGTAGCCGGTCGCCCAGGCGATGACGTCGAGCTCGTGCATCGTGCCGTCGTCGGTGACGAGGCCGCGCTCCTCGACGTGGTCGATCGAGCCGCGCACGATGGTGACGTTGCGACGCTGGATCGTGTCGTAGTAGCCCGGCGCCAGCGGGATGCGCTTGCAGCCGGGCAGGTCGCGCGGCCTCATCTTGGCCGCCAGTTCGGGGTCGCGGATCGACGCCAGGTCGGCCTGGAACGCCTGGATCGCCTCCTCCCGGCCGATACCGCGGTGCAGCCGCCAGTCGGTGCCGTACTTGGCCGCCCGCACGTTGGAGGTGAACCGTTCCAGGCGCTTCTTCTGCACCCAGCGACCGACAGCGGGTACCCGGTCGAAGAGCCGGCGGACCACCTGCGGGTTCTCGGGGTTCTTCACCGACCACACCCACTGCGGGGTGCGGATGAACTGGGTGACGTCGAGACCGCGCCTGCCCAGTGCGGTGGTGATCTGGATGCCGCTCGATCCGGTGCCGACCACCCCGATCCGCTTGCCCTCCAGCTTTACCGAGTGGTCCCACTTCGAGGTATGGAACCACGGGCCGGCGAAGTCCTCGATCCCCTTGACGTCGGGCATGGTCGGGACCCGGATGAACCCGGTCGCGACCACCAGGACATCGGCGACGGCGGAGGAACCGTCCGCGAACTCGATGGACCACCGACCGCCCTGCCAGCGGCACTCGGACACCTCGGTGTTGAACCGGATGTTGCGGCGCAGGCCGTACTTGTCCGCCACGCCGACGAGGTAGTCCTGGATTTCCCCGCCCGGGGCGAACTGGCGGCTCCAGTCGTACTTCTCCTCGAAGGGGAGGTTGTACCAGCCGCCCGGACTGTCCACGCCGATTCCGGGATAGGTGTTGTCGCGCCACGTGCCGCCCACCTCGGACGCCTTCTCGTATACGACGTGGTTGATCCCGCGGTCCTGGCAGACCTTGGACATGAACAGGCCCGACAGGCCGGCGCCGATGACCGCGATCGTCGGACGGGTTGTGGTGCGCGCGGGCTGCCCTGTGGTCATGGTGTGGGTACCTCCCGGAGTTCCTGCTGGGTCGGACTGGGACTGTCGACGATCCGGCGAGACGCCCTTCCGGGCGGGACGCAGGTGCGGGTGACACGGACGCCGGAGATTCGGACGTCCGCTTCCGTATCTGGCCGGAGGCTGTGACCGGTCAGTTGCGGACCAGTCAGTACCGTAACAGTGGCGCCGATCACCGACAAGCGGCTCGACATCTGAGAACTGGTCGACATCTCGGTGAAAGGGCTGCTCATCAGCGGCGTTATGGTCCACGTCTCGCCACGGACCGTTGCTAGTGACATGGGCCACTGATACGGTACCGACCCGTCCGCAACTCTCGAACCCACGCGCGCCACGGCCCCGTCCGCGTGCCGCCCGATCGGTTTCCAGTTCTCGCCGACACACCCGGTGAAGGGTGTTCGGTCGACCTCGTGCCCCTCCGGCCGCGACCTGCGCTCTGACCGGAGCTGCAAGAAAGGCAGGCCTCATGACGAGCGACGATGCACCTCCCCGGACGACCCCCGTCGTGACCCTCCGCGGATTGCGCAAGTCGTTCGGCCCCAACGCCGTCCTCGTCGGGCTCGACCTGACGATCCGCGAGGGCGAGTTCGTCGGTCTGATGGGCCCCAACGGCGCCGGCAAGAGCACGCTGATCAAGATTCTCGATGGCGTCCACGCCGCTGACGAGGGTGCGATCGAGTTCCGTGGCCGCCCCGTCGGCTCGTTCACGACACTGCCCGAGGTCGGCTTCGTCCACCAGGACCTCGGCATCGTCGACGACCTCACGGTCGTCGAGAACCTGCGCCTCGGGCTGCCCCCGCTACGACGCGCCGGCCCCCTGCTGGACCTGGGTGCGGAGCGTGGAGCGGCGTCCGAGGCCCTGCGACGGGTCGCCCTCGACGTGCCGCTGGATCTTCCCGCCCGTGAGCTCTCCGCGGGGGAGAAGGCGCTCCTCGCCGTCGCACGACTGCTGAGCACAGGCGCGCGGTTCCTGGTCATCGACGAGGCGACCTCGACGCTGCCCCCGAACGACGCCCGCCGGTTCATCGCGACCCTGAAGGACCTGACGAGCGACGGTGCGACGGTCCTCTTCGTATCCCACAAGCTCTCGGAGGTCCGCAGCTGCTGCGACCGTGTGGTGCTCCTCCTCGACGGCGCGATCGCCTTCGACGAGGAGTTGGACCCGGACAACGAAGGTCAGCTCGCCGAGATCCTCGGCCATCAGACGGCCGCACCCTCGGACACCGCCCGGGTCCGCCGTGCGGCGGACGGCCGGGCGGTCTTTGCTCTCGATCGGGCCTTTGTCGGCCAGGTGGGACCCGTCGACCTGCACGTCGAGCGGGGCGAGGTCGTGGGCCTGACGGGCCTGGTCGGCTCCGGCTTGCACGACGTGGCCTATCTCGCCGCCGGAATCGCCCGCCCGCGCTCGGGCGCGCGGACGTTCCACGGCCGAAGGTTGGCGATCGTCGCGCCTCAGCGCGAGACCGAGGGCACCATCGCCGACATCTCGGTGTCGGAGAACCTCACCCTCTCGGCCCTGCCACAGTGGCGCAGGCGGGGGCTGCTCTCGCTGCGTCGGGAGCGACGCGACGTCGAACACCAGGTCGATGCCCTCAACGTGCAGCCCCCGGACCCGGACCTGCCCCTCGGCGCCCTCTCCGGCGGCAACCAGCAAAAGGTCCTTTTCGGGCGGGCGCTCGTGACCGGTGCCGACTTCCTGATCATCTGCGAGCCGACCCGGGGCGTCGACATCGCGACCAGGCACGAGCTCTACCGGGTCATCCATGAACTCGCCGCCGGTGGCGTCGCGATCCTTGTCGTCACCTCCGACGCCGAGGACCTGTTCGCGGTCTGCGACCGGGTCGGCGTCCTGCACGAGGGCAGTGTCCGCGGACCGTGGCCCCGCAGCGAGCTCGACGCTGAGTCCATGGCACTCGTCCTCTGAGAACTGACCAGCCAAGGAGTTCCTCAATGTCCGCGACACTCGCGGTGACGCAACAACGCGCCGGTTCCGGCGCGAACCGGCTCGGCCTGTCGAACTTCCTGCGGTCGAGCATCACGTTCATCGTGTTCCTCGTGCTCTTCGCCGTGCTGAGCCTGTGGCTCGGCGGCTCGTTCCTGAGTGCGCAGGACCGCATCTTCGACCTCCACCAGAACGTGCCGCTGCTGGTGCTCGGCCTGGCCGCCGTGACGATCCTCAGCGTCAACCAGTTCGACCTGTCCATCGGTGGGATGGCGACCCTCACCGCGTACCTGAGCGCGGGGCTCTACGCCGACAACGGGTTTCCGATGTGGTTGGCCATCGTCGCCAGCCTCGCGGTGGGCGTGGTCGGCGGGTTGGTCAACGCCCTGCTCGTGGTGAAGATGCGGATCAACGCGTTCATCGCGACGATCGGCACCGGCGGCGTCTTCCTCGGCGCGTCCCGGGTGTACGGGAACGGCACGGTGCTCGTTCCGGACGAGGGTCTCCCGGGCTGGTTCGCCGGGCGCGAGTCGTTCGGGAGCTTCTCGTCGAAGGTGCCCGCCGTCGTGATGTGGGTGGTGCTCGCGCTGCTCCTCGTCGGTGCCGTCGCGTACGTGGTCCGCACCCTCCGGGCGCCGGCCGCGACCCCATCGCTCAGGTCGATCCGGGTCGCCTGTGTTGTTGTCGGCGCCGCCGTCGCGATCGCGATCTGGCCCACGATCACGGGTCTGGTGCCCCTTACTGTCGCGTTCGTCCTGTTGGTGGCAATCGTGATGTGGCTGATGTTCACCCGCACCGTCTTCGGGCGGTATCTGTACGCCACCGGCGGGAACCCGCGGGCCGCCCGGTTGGCCGGAGTCAAGGTGGAGCGTCAGACCACGATGGCGTTCGTCATCACCGGCCTGCTCGCGTCGGTCGCCGGCGTGGTCCTCGCCGCCAACCAGGGCTCGGTCGCGGTCGACGTCGCGCAGCCGATGCTGCTGCCGGCCTACGCCGCGGCCTTCCTCTCGACCGTCCTGCTCTCCACCGGCCGGCTGCACGTCTGGGGTTGCATCCTGGGCGGTCTGTTCGTGGTCTGGATCCGCCAGGCACTGATCATCGGCGGGGTCCCCTTCACCTGGGCCGAGGTCGTGAACGGCGGCGTGCTCGTCGCCGCCGTCGCCGCCTCGCGCCTACTCACGTCCAAGGACCGGCGTTGACCGGGCAACTCGCACCGACACACCATCGAAGGAGTCTCAACCGATGAACCATCCACGCGCCCGAATCGCGGCGGCGGTGTTCGCCACCGCCGGGATGCTCCTGCTGAGCGCATGCGGCTCCGGCGACCGGTCGGCCGCCGGTGACGCAACCGCCACCTCGGCGGCCGACCCTGCCAAGGCCGAGATCGTCGCCGCGGCCCAGCAGCGGATCGACCAGGCCCTGCGCACCACCGCCGACGACATCCAGAAGCCGCCGACCGAACCGTTCGACCCGGGCACGAAGAAAGTCATGGTGATCAGCTGCTCGCAAGCCGCCGCGGCGTGTGCCGCGGAGTCCGCAGCGGTCGTCGAGGCCGCGGAGCTGGCCGGCTGGACGCCCTCGCCCATCCTCGACTCCGAGTTCCGGGCGGACAAGGTGGCCGGCTTCGTGAACGAGGCCATCAATCAGAAGTACGACGCGATCGTCTACGCGAGCGCGAACCCGAACGACATCGTCGACACGGCCAGGGCCGCGGCCGACGCCGGTATCGTCCAGGTCGCCTTCAACAACCCGGTCGGCGACGCCCTGAAGGACGCCGTCATCCAGGTCACCCCGGACAACGTGCAGCGTGGTCATCTGATCGGCGACTGGATCATCACGCAGTCGAACTGCAAGGGCACGGTGCAGGTCTACGACGACCCGGCGTACCCCGTCAGCACACTGCAGGTCCACTCGGTTGTCGAGCAGCTCCAGCAGTGCGGCGACAGCATCGAGATGGACTCGACCGACATCGCGACCTCGGACCTGGCCAAGCCCGGCCCGCCCTTCTGGACCGCTGCGCTCGCGCAGAACCCGCGCGGCTCGATGGACTTCGCGGTTACGCCCTACGACTCGGTGTCGGCCCCGATGGCCCGCACGGCTGCCGACCAGGGCCGGGAGGACGTCAAGATCACTGGATTCGACGGTGCTCCGGAGAACGTCAAGCTGATCGCCAGCGGTGAGCAGGCCGTCTCCGTCACCTCGCCGTTCGGCTACCTCGGCTACGTCGCGATCGACCAGGCCGCTCGCAGGATGGCCGGCCTCCCGCTCTACGACGCGACTGCCGTCCCGGCACGTCTGGTCACCGCCGATAACGCTGCCTCGTTCCCGAACTTCTGGGAGCCGGAGGGATTCGACTACAAGGCAATGTTCGCCGGCATCTGGGGCAAGAAGTAAGACTTCAGGGTCAGCGCGGGCCTCGTCTGAAGATCGGGGCCCGCGCACCCCGGGAGGAGGGCCCGCGCAGCCCGGGTACGGATCCGCGACGCGGTGCCGGAGCTGTTCGCGGAGGGCGGGGTGGCGGGCCACCCCGCCTCCGGACCTGCGGAGCCGATGGTCCCCCGATCGGCCGGGGCAGCTGTCCACCGCCGCACCCTTCGGTCGACCGACCGCGGGCGGCGCCGGGGGACGGCACGGTGGTCGTAGCGGCAGCAGCCGCAACCACCGCGCCGGGGGACGCACCGCGACCCGGCGCCTCGAACCAGGAGTCGTCATGCGCATGATCACCACGTTCGGTGCCGCCACGGTGATGGCGGCCGCGCTGCTCGGGACGGCCGGGGTGTCCGCGGCCGCTGCCGCGCCCTCGACCGACGCCACAGGCGTCTCCCGGACGGCCGGGGTGGTCGACGGGAACGCGTCGTCGCGGGCCGTCTACCACCGGACCTTCACCGTGATCAACAACAGCAGCTACACGCTCGCGCTGGCGGGTTACGACCTCACCCATCCGGACGACGAACTCCCGTTCCCCGACGCGGTCGTGCATCCCCAGGAGGAGATCGCCTTCAACGTCACCTACCGGTTCCTGGAGCAGCGGGAGGTGGGGGTGTACTTCACGGTGATGGATCCGGCGGGCTCCATGGTGGGTGTCTACCACCCGGTGCTGAGGGTGGACGGCGGCGCGGGACTGGCGGGCGTCGAGGTGCGGGAGATCCCCGATCAGCTCGGCTGGCTCCCGCCGAGCAACGTGGTCGGGGAGCCCGAGATCACGGAGGTGTTCGACCGGGTCCCGTGGACGCCGCCGACGGACGCGCAGCGTCTCTGACCCGGTGGGCAGGGGCGGGGGGTGCGCCTGCGGCGCGGTCGGGCCGGAGCGCTGCGACGGCGGCGTGCAGGTCCGTCGCGGTGAGGGGGGCGGCGTCGGAGCCGAGGGCGCGCAGCAGCTCCCGTACCGCCGGCGCCCAGGCCGGTCCCAGCCGTGCCGACCGCAGGAGCTCGACGTCGGTGAGGGCGGCGTCGGCGGTCGTCGTGTGGACGCGGCCGTCGTGCACCACGGCGACCTCCTGCGCCCAGCGGTAGGCGAGGTCGACGTCGTGGGTCGACAGGACGATGGTGGTCCCGGCGCGGTGCAGGTCGTCGAGGGTGGCGACGAGCTCCTCGACGCCTTCGGGGTCGAGGCCGGCGGTGGGTTCGTCGAGGATCAGCACGCCCGGGCGCATGGCGACGGCCCCGGCGATCGCGACGCGCTTCTTCTGTCCGAAGGACAGCAGGTGGGTGGGGCGGTCGGCGAGGTTCGCGACGCCGAGCGCGGTGAGCGCGGTGTCGACGCGCTGCTCGACGTCGGCGCGCGGCAGCCCGAGGTTGAGCGGGCCGAAGGACACGTCCTGGGCGACGTCGGCGGCGAAGAGCTGGTCGTCGGGGTCCTGCAGGACGAGCTGGACGCGTTCACGCAGCCGGGTCAGGTCGGCGCGCTTGCGTCGCAGGGGGGTGCCGTCGACGATCACGGCGCCGTCGGTGGGTTCGAGGAGGCCGAGCAGGAGCCGGAACAGGGTGGTCTTGCCGCCGCCGTTGGGGCCGAGCACGGCGAGGCGGCGGTTCTCGTGGATCTCGAGGTCGGCCCCGACGAGGACGGGCCGGCCGGGTTCGTAGGAGAAGACGAGGCCGGCGGCCTGCAGTACGGGGGTGGCCATCAGGGTGCCAGGAGCAGGGTCGAGGCGACGATCGCGGCGAGCAGCGCGGTCGTCGCGATCAGGAACGGTGGCGAGATCGGGCGGGCCGGGACGAGGACGTGCAGCGCGCCGTTGTAGCCGCGGGACGCGAGGCCGTGTTCGAGGCGGCGGGCCCGGTCGAAGGCGCGGACGAAGACGGCGGCGCCCTGGCCGGTGAGGGACCGGAAGGTCGTCGGCCAGGTGCGGAAGCCGAGCCGGCCGGCCTGGGCGTCGCGGATGACCCGGATCGATTCCAGGAGCAGGAACAGCATGCGGTACATGAGCGACGCGATCTCCGTGACGGCGGGCGGGACGCCGAGTTTCTCGAGCCGGGGCAGGAGGTCGGCGAGTGGTGTCGTCGCCGCGAACAGCAGCAGGCACAGCAGTGCGGCGACGGCGCGGCCGCCGAGCTCGAGGGCTCTGGGCCAGCCGGTGGGGTCCCACGCGATCCAGGGTTGCCCGCCGATGGCGACGAGCAGTGGCAGCATGCCGGTGACGACGAACCCGAGCGGTACCCGCACGGCCCGCCACAGCGCCCGCGGTGCGAGCCCGGCCGGGCCGAGCACGAGGACGAGCGCGGCGACGCCGACGATCGCGGCGCCGGGCCAGGTCGGCAGGGCGACGGCGAGCACGAGCAGGCCCAGCGACAGCAGGGCCTTCTCGCCGGGGTGGCGGGTGCGCCAGCGGTTGGTGTAGGCGGCCGCGTCGAGCGGCAGCATCAGGAGTCGCGGGCGTCGACCGGCTGTGGACGGTCGGACTCACCCTCCGCCGCCGCGGCGGCGGCAGCGGCCTCGCGGGCGAAGCGGCGCTTCGTCCTGGCGACGCCGAAGTAGTAGCAGACGACGCCGGCGCCGATCGCGGCCTGCAGCGCGAACAGCCCCGACTCGATCTCGCCCGACGGCGGCTCGTACAGGGAGCTGAACCACGGCTCGTAGTCCGGGTGCGACTCGGTGATGGACTCTTCGGCGATGCCGTCGGCACCTCCGAACTCGCCTTCGATGAACAGCACCGGGATGGCGGCGAGGGCCACCACGGCCACGACGATGAGCCAGTTGAGCAGCGTCGACCGCTTCACGCGTCGACCTCCTTCGAGGCGGCGGGGGTGGCCGCGGGCAGGATGCGGAGGCGGCGCAGCTCGTCGGGGCTGATGCGGACGAGCAGGCGCACGACGAGCAGCGTCAGGAGACCTTCGCTGATCGCGAGCGGGATCTGGGTGATGGCGAAGATGGAGCCGAACTTGACGATCGCGCCGCCGATGCCGGACGCGGCGTCGGGGAACGCGAGGGCGAGCTGGACGCTGGTCACGCAGTAGGTGGCGAGGTCGCCGAGCGCCGCGGCGAGGAAGACGCCGAGGCCGAGGCCGCCGCCGAGGCGGCGGGTCAGCCGGTAGACGCCGTAGGCGACCCAGGGACCGATGATCGCCATCGAGAAGACGTTGGCGCCCAGGGTGGTGAGCCCGCCGTGGGCGAGCAGCACGGCCTGGAAGAACAGGACGATCGTCCCGAGCAGGGCCATGACGGGTGGTCGGAACAGGACCGCGCCGAGGCCGGTGCCGGTGGGGTGCGAGCAGGAGCCGGTGACCGACGGGATCTTCAGTGCGGAGAGGACGAAGCTGAACGCTCCGGCGGCGCCGAGCAGCAGCTTGGTGTCGGGCTCCTCGCGGACCTGCCGGACCACGGCTCGGGCGCCGTGGATCACGAACGGTGCGGCCGCCACTCCCCAGGCCGCTGCGTGCAGCGGCGGCAGATAACCCTCGGCGATGTGCACTACTGGTCTCCCAACGGGCAGAGCAAGGACGGGCGGGACCGTAAGGCGTGATACTTGCTGAGGTCAATACTTGACTATGTGCTCAATGGTGTGGTGGTCAGGCCAGTGATCGGCTCACGGGTGACGGTGGTCTCGCGGGCGTCAGGATCGCGTCAAGACCGCCGGTGAGGGCGTCAAGGTCGCGTCGGGAAACCGCTGCGGACCGCCGGCCGGACCGACACTCGGCGACGTCTGCGCCAGAGGGTCTGGCGAGGGTGTCCGAGGGAGTTGTCCGGTGGCCGATGTGCTGTACGCACTGCTGCTGGTGGGCGGGTTCGTCGTCCTGGTGCTGTGCCTGCGCGGTCTGGAGCGGCTGTGAGCACCGCCGACGTCGTGACGAACGTGGTGGGCGGCGTCGTCGCGCTCGCGCTGCTCGTGTACCTGCTGGTCGCGCTGCTGCGGCCGGAGAGGTACTGACGTGCGTCCCGACGTGCGCGGCCCCGCGGAGGGACTGTCATGAACGACACCCTCGCCGGTCTGCTCCAGGTCGCCCTGCTGCTGGTCCTGCTCGCGGCCTGTCGGGCTCCGCTGGGGGACTGGATGGCGACGGTCTTCACCACGCAGCGGCACTGGCGGGTCGAGGCGTTGATCTACCGGGTGGTGCGGGTCGACCCGTCGTCCGGGCAGCGGTGGCCCGTCTACGCCGCCGGCGTGCTGGGCTTCTCGTTCGTCTCGATCGTGCTGCTCTACCTGCTGCAACGGCTCCAGCCGCTGCTGCCCGCATCGTTCGACCGCGGCTCGGTGGGTCCGGCGACAGCGTTCAACACGGCGATCTCGTTCGTCACCAATACGAACTGGCAGTCCTACGTCCCCGAGCAGACGCTGGGCAACACCGTGCAGATGGCGGGCCTCACGGTGCAGAACGTGCTGTCGGCGGCGGTCGGCATCGCGGTGGCCGTGGCGCTGGTCAGGGGGTTCGTCGCGAGCAACACCGACCGGATCGGCAACTTCTGGGTCGACCTGACCCGCGCGGTCGTCCGCATCATGCTGCCGTTCGCGTTCGTCGCCGCCGTCCTGCTGCTGGTGATGGGTGTGACGATGTCGCTGCGCTCCGGTGCGGACGTGGGTGGCACCACGTTCCCGCTGGCTCCCACCGCCTCCCAGGAGGCGGTCAAGCAGCTCGGCACCAACGGCGGCGGCATCTTCAACGCCAACTCGGCGCACCCGTTCGAGAACCCGAACGCACTGTCGAACCTGTTCGAGATCTTCCTGATGCTGGTCATCCCAGTGTCGCTGACCCGCACGTTCGGCACGATGGTCGGCAACCGCCGGCAGGGCTCGGTCCTGCTGGCCGTCATGGGCGGCCTGTGGGCGATCATGCTGACGCTCGCCTGGCTCGCGGAGACGCACCCCACCGGCGCGGCGGGGATCGCGGCCGGAGCGATGGAGGGCAAGGAGACCCGCTTCGGGATCCCGTCGTCGATCCTGTTCGGGGTGTCGACGACCGGCACCTCCACCGGCGCGGTCAACTCCTTGCACGACAGCTGGTCGGGCGGCGCGGGCGGCGTGACGTTGCTCGACATGCTGCTCGGCGAGGTCGCGCCGGGTGGCGTGGGCGCCGGGCTCTACGGGCTGCTGGTGCTCGCGATCATCGCCGTGTTCCTGGCGGGGCTGATGGTCGGCCGCACCCCCGAGTACCTGGGCAAGAAGCTCGGCCGACGCGAGGTCACCGCCGCCGCGGTGTCGATCCTCGTGATGCCGACGGTCGTCCTCGTCGGCGCCGGCCTCGCGATCGCCCTGCCCGGCACCCTCGACGCGCTCAACAACGACAGTGCGCACGGCTTCTCCGAGGTCCTGTACGCCTACGCGAGCGCCGCCAACAACAACGGCTCCGCGTTCGCCGGGATGACCGTGACCAGCGACTTCTTCCAGTCGACGCTCGGGATCGCGATGCTGCTCGGCCGGTTCGTGCCGATCCTGGCGGTCCTCGCCCTCGCCGGTTCCCTCGCGCGGCAACGCCGCGTCGAGACGGACCCCGGGACCCTCGCGACCGACAAACCGCTGTTCGGTGTGCTCGTCGCCGGGACCGTCGTCCTCGTCGCCGCACTCACCTTCTTCCCGGCGCTCGCGCTCGGGCCCATCGCGGAGGCACTGGCATGACGACCACCCTGGAGAGACCCGCATCGGTGGACGCGGGGGCGTTCAGCCCGCGCAGCCTGTGGACCTCGGTCCCCGACGCGTTCGGAAAGCTCGACCCCCGCACCCAGCTGCGCAACCCGGTCGTGTTCGTCGTGTGGACCGGTTCGGTGCTGGTCACGCTCGACGCGATCTGGCAGCCGACGCTGTTCGGCTGGCTGATCGCCGGCTGGCTGTGGTTCACCGTGCTCTTCGCGAACCTCGCCGAGGCCGTCGCCGAGGGCCGGGGCAAGGCACAGGCCGAGTCGCTGCGGAAGACCAAGCGCGACACCGTCGCCCGGATGGTCGACGGCACCACCCGCGGCGCGTCGCAGCTCGCGGTCGGGGACCGGGTCGTCGTCAAGGCGGGCGAGACCATCCCCGGCGACGGCGACGTCGTCGAGGGCATCGCGACCGTCGACGAGTCGGCCATCACCGGCGAGTCGGCACCCGTCGTCCGGGAGGCCGGCGGCGACCGCTCCAGCGTCACCGGCGGGACGACCGTGCTGTCGGACCGCATCGTCGTCGAGATCACGACGAAGCCGGGGGAGTCGTTCGTCGACCGCATGATCGCGCTGGTCGAAGGGGCGTCGCGGCAGAAGACACCCAACGAGATCGCGTTGACGATCCTGCTGTCCGCCTTGACGATCATCTTCCTGCTGGCCGTCGTGGCGTTGCAGCCGATGAGCGCCTACGCGGGCGGGCCGCAGAGCGTCGTCGTCCTGGTGGCGCTGCTGGTGTGCCTCATCCCGACGACGATCGGTGCCCTGCTCTCGGCGATCGGCATCGCGGGCATGGACCGGCTCGTGCAGCGCAACGTCCTCGCCACATCGGGTCGCGCCGTCGAGGCCGCGGGCGACATCGACACCCTGCTGCTCGACAAGACGGGCACGATCACCTTCGGCAACCGGCAGGCCACCGAGCTGATCCCGGACGACGGGGTGTCGGTCACGGAGCTCGCGTCGGTGGCCCGGCTGTCGAGCCTCGCCGACCAGACCCCCGAAGGGCGCAGCGTCGTCGATCTCTGCGTGCGGGAGTTCGCGCTGCCCCGCGAGGCGTCGGCGGAGGAAGCGCGGGCCCAGTTCGTGCCCTTCACCGCCCAGACCCGGACGTCCGGGATCGACATCGGCGGGCGCCGGATCCGCAAGGGAGCGGTCACCGTCCCGGACCCCGTCACCGACGCCATCTCCGACGAGGGCGGCACCCCGCTCGTCGTCACCGAGAACGACCGCGTGCTCGGCGTCATCCGGCTCTCCGACGTCGTCAAACCGGGTATCGCGGACCGCTTCGCCGAGCTGCGGGCCATGGGGATCCGGACGGTCATGGTCACCGGCGACAACCCCCGCACCGCCCGCGCCATCGCCGCGCAGGCCGGCGTCGACGACTACATCGCCGAGGCCACGCCCGAGGACAAGATGGCCTACATCCAGCGGGAGCAGGAGGGCGGCCGGCTCGTCGCGATGACCGGCGACGGCACCAACGACGCGCCCGCGCTCGCGCAGGCCGACGTCGGCGTCGCCATGAACACGGGGACGGCCGCGGCCAAGGAGGCCGGCAACATGGTCGACCTCGACTCCGACCCGACGAAGCTGATCGAGATCGTCGAGATCGGGAAGCAGCTGCTCATCACCCGCGGTGCGCTGACGACGTTCTCGGTGGCCAACGACCTCGCGAAGTACTTCGCGATCCTGCCGGCGATGTTCGCGACGCTCTACCCGTCGCTGGGCGCGCTGGACGTGATGGGGCTGCACTCGCCGCAGTCGGCGATCCTGTCCGCGGTGATCTTCAACGCGCTGATCATCGTCGCGCTGATCCCGCTGGCCCTGCGCGGCGTGCGCTACCGGCCCACCTCCGCCGACCGGCTGCTGCGGCGCAACCTGCTCGTCTACGGACTCGGCGGCGTCGTGCTGCCGTTCGTCGGCATCTTCCTCATCGACCTGCTCGTCCGACTGATCCCGGGAATGTGACGTGTTCACCACGCTGCGCAGGCAGGCCGGCACCGGCCTCGCCGTGCTGATCGTCTTCACCGTGCTCTGCGGCCTCGTGTACCCGCTGCTCGTGTGGGGGGTGTCCCGGATTCCGGGGCTGTCCGCCACGGCCGAGGGGCAGGGCCCGGTCCCGGTGGTCGCCGTCGACCCCGTGGCCGCCGACGCCGCCGCCGACCCGTACTTCCACACCCGGCCCTCGGTGGCGTCGCTTCCCGCGTCCGGCGGGTCGAACAAGGCGCAGGACTCCGTCGACCTCCTGACGGTGGTGTCGCAACGCCGCGCGCTCATCGCCCAGCGCGAGGACGTCGCCCCCGCCGCGGTGCCCGCCGACGCGGTCGCGGCGTCGGCGTCCGGCCTCGACCCCGACATCAGCCCCGGCTACGCGGCGCTGCAGACCGTGCGGGTCGTGCGGGTGACCGGCCTGTCGGAGAACCGGGTTCAGCAGCTCGTCGCCGACGCGACGGACGGGCGGATACTCGGCTTCCTCGGCGAGCCCACGGTGAACGTGCCGGAGCTCAACGCCGCGATCGCGGCAGCGACGACGTCACGACAGGAGTGAGGATGACCGGGCCTCGCACACCGGGGGAGCTGCGCATCCACCTGGGCGCGGCGCCGGGCGTCGGCAAGACCTACGCCATGGTGTGCGAGGCCAGGCGCCGACGCGACCGCGGCACCGACATCGTCGTCGGCGTCGTCGAGACCCACGGCCGGGCGCGGACCGCCGAGCTGCTCGACGGGCTCGAGGTCCTGCCGCGGCGCGACACCCGCGTCGGTGGGGAGCTCGACGTCGCGGCCGTCCTCGACCGGCGCCCCGAGGTCGTCCTGATCGACGAGCTCGCCCACACCAACGCCCCCGGCAGCGTGCACGAGAAACGCTGGCAGGACGTCGAGACCATCCTCGCCGCCGGGATCGACGTCCTGTCCACTGTCAACATCCAGCACCTGGAGTCGCTCAACGACGTCGTCGAACGGATCACCGGCGTCCGCCAGCACGAGACCGTGCCCGACGAGTTCGTGCGCCGCGCCGAGCAGATCGAGCTCGTCGACATCACCCCGGAGGCGCTGCGGCGTAGGATCGCGCACGGCAACGTCTACGCCGCCGAGAAGGTCGACGCCGCGCTCGCCAGCTGGTTCCAGGTCGGCAACCTCATCGCGCTGCGCGAGCTGGCGCTGCTGTGGGTGGCCGACGAGGTCGACGTCGCCCTGCAGCGCTACCGCAGTGACAACCACATCCGCGAGACCTGGGAGACCCGCGAACGGGTCGTCGTCGCGCTCACCGGCGGACCCGAGTCGGAGACCGTCCTGCGCCGCGCCACCCGCATCGCGAAACGCGCAGGTCAGGCCGATCTCCTCGCCGTGCACGTGCTGCGCGGCGACGGCCTGGCCGGAGCCCCCGTCGGGGCCAGCACCGCGCTGCGGCGCCTCGCCGACGACGTCAGCGCCAGCTTCCACACCGTCGTCGGCGACTCCGGGGCCGCCGGGGTCGCCGACGCGCTGCTGGAGTTCGCCCGCGGCGCCAACGCCACCCAGCTGGTGCTCGGGACGTCGCGACGCTCCCGCTTCGCCCGGCTCTTCGACGCCGGCATCGGCGCCCACGTCGTCGCCGAGTCCGGGTCGATCGACATCCACATGGTCACCCACGGCGCCGCCGGGTCCGCCCTGCGCGTGCCACGCGTGCGCACTGCCCTGCCGACGAACCGGCGGCTCCTCGGCTGGGTGCTGGGCGTCGTCGGGCCGGTGGTCGCGACCGTCCTCGGCGCCACCCTCGGCGAGGTCATCGGCCTGTCGACCGACGTCGTGCTGTTCTTCCTGGCGACGATCGTCGCCGCCCTGGTCGGTGGCCTCGGGCCGGCCCTGCTCGCGGCGCTGCTCGGCGGCCTGCTGCTGAACTTCTTCCTCACCCCGCCGCGGTACTCGCTGACGATCAACGAGCCCGAGAACGCGGTCACCCTCGTCGTCATGCTGGTCGTCGCGGTGCTGGTCGCGCTCGTCGTCGACCGGGCCGCCCGCCGCGGCGAACAGGCCGCCCGCGCCCGGACCGAGGCGGCGCTGCTGGCCTCGTTCGCGCGCACCGTCCTGACCAGGGCAGACCCGGTGCCGCGACTCCTGGCCCAGGTGCGCGAGACGTTCGGGCTCGGCAGCGTCGCGCTGCTGGAACGCGACGGCGGTGACTGGCGGCGGGTCGCCGTCTCCGGGCCGCCCGACTGCGCCCGCCCCGAGGACGCGGACGTCGACGTCCAGGTCGAGTACGGGCTGCACCTCGTCGGGACCGGACGCTCCCTGCCCGCCTACGACCGTCGGCTGCTGGAGACCGTCGGCGGCCAGGCCCTGCTCGCCCTGCGCAGCCAGCGCTCGGACGAACAGGCCCGCCGCGCCCAGCGGCGCGCGGAGGCCAACGAGACCCGAAGCGCCCTGCTCTCGGCCGTCGGCCACGACCTGCGCACCCCGCTGACCTCGATCAAGGCTGCCGTCGGGAGCCTGCGCGACGCGTCGCTGCCGCTCTCCGGCGACGACCGGACCGAGCTCCTGGCGACCGTCGAGGAGTCGGCCGACCGGCTCACCGGACTCGTCGACAACCTCCTCGACTCGTCCCGGCTCGCCGCCGGCGCCGTCGACCCCCTGCTCGAACCCATCGGCTACGACGAGGTCGCCGCCCGCGCCCTGCTCGGGCTCACCGAGGCCGAGCGGGTCGTCGTCGAGCTGGCGGAGGACCTGCCCGACGTCGTCGCCGACGTCGGCCTGCTGGAACGCGTCGTCGCCAACCTCGTCGACAACGCGCTGCGCCACGGCCGCGGCGCCCCGGTCGTGCTGCGGGCCAGCGTCCACGACGGCCGCGCCGAGCTGCGCGTCGTCGACTCCGGCCCCGGCGTCCCGAAGAAGCAGCAGGACAAGCTGTTCGCGCCGTTCCAGCGGCTCGGCGACCGGCACGCGACCGGTGTCGGCCTCGGCCTGTCGGTGGCCCGGGGCCTCACCGAGGTCATGGGCGGCAGGCTGACCGCCGAGGACACCCCCGGCGGCGGCGTCACGATGGCGATCTCACTGCCGGCCGCCGGATGCCCTGTGAGTGGCGATAGTCGCTATAGCGACTATCGCCACTCACAGGGCAGTTCCAGCACGGTCACGGTCAGGGGCGGGCCTCGAAGACGTTGTTGAACGGCGTCTCGGCAACCCGCCGGAACCGGGTGAACCCCGCGTCCCGGGTGACCGCGGCGATCGCGGCCTCGCCCGCCTGGGCCCCGAGCGAGTAGCCGCCCGGCTGCGAGAGCCCGTTCGGGACGCACAGGAAGCTGGAGAACGAGTAGTACACCCGGCCGACCGGGTTCAGGTTGCCCTCCACGGTGTCGGTCGCGGCCGGCTCCACGATCATCCAGGTGCCGTCCGGCTCCAACGCCTCCCGGACGTGGCGGGCCGCGCCGACGGGATCACCCATGTCGTGCAGGCAGTCGAACGTCGTCACCAGGTCGAAGCCGGTCCCGGTGAACGACTGCGCCGCCGCCACCTCGAACGACACCCGCCCCGCGACGCCCGCGTCCGCCGCCCGCTTGCGCGCCTGCTCGATCGACCCCGCGTGGTAGTCCGACGCCGCGACCGTCGACCGCGGGTACTCGGCGGCCATCAGGACACTGGAGGCGCCCAGCCCGCAGCCGACGTCGGCGATCCGCGCGCCCGCCGTGAGCTTCCCGACGACGCCGTCGAGCGCGGGCAGCCAGCTCCCGACCAGGTTGGCGACGTACCCGGGCCGGAAGAACAGCTCGCAGCCGTCGAACACGTCGTCGTCGTGGGTGTTCCAGCCGACCCCGGCGCCGCTGCGGAACGCCTCGGTGATCCGCGGTTCGGCCTTCAGCGCGCCGAGGGCCAGGACGAACGCGCCCGGCAGGTACACCGGTCCGTCGGGGTTCGCGAGGGCGAACTCCTGCTCCTCGGTCATGGCGAACCTGCCGGCGTCCGCGTCGTAGGTGAGGTAGCCGCCGGCGGCCTGCCCGCGCAGCCATTCGGCGAGGTAGCGGGGGTGGCAGCCGGTCCGGTCGGCGAGCTCGTCGGCGGTGGCGGGGCCGTCGGCCAGAGCCCGGTAGAGCCCGAGCCGGTGCCCGACGACGACGTTTCCCGCCGCCATCGTCGCGCCCAGGTCACCGGCGAACCTGAAGACGAAATCCATCAGTTTGTCCTGGTCGAGTGCCATCGACGTGCCCCCTGTCGTATCGGTCGTGTGCCGGGGAAGCGTCCGGACGGTGGTTGCGCCGGGATTGCAATGGGCCTGCAATGGCCGCGCCGACACTGGCACCGGGAGGTGGGCGATGCGCGCGCTGCAACCCGACATCGCGGGGTTCGTCGAGCGGGACGGCTACCGGCTGGGCTACGAGGTGTTCGGCGCGAAGTCGGCCGGACCGACCGTCTTCCTCGTTCCGCCCTGCCCGATCGTCGACTCACGCCTCTGGAAGGCCCAGGTGCCGTTCCTGGCGCGCCACCACCGGGTCGTGACGGTCGACCCACTGGGCAACGGGCGCTCCGACCGGTGCACCGACCCCGCGCGGCTCGGTCTCGACGCCCTCGTCGCGGACCTGGTCGCGGTGCTCGACACCGCCGACGTCGAGCAGGCGGTCCTGGTCGGGCACTGCTCGGCGGCATGGCGGTGCATCGTCGCCGCGGCCCGGCACCCGGAGCGGGTGCTCAGGGTCGTCGCGATCTGCCCGAACCCGGTCGCGCTCGCGCCCGGGCTGCCCGCCCGCTCCGTCCACGACCACCGGGCACCGCTGGACACCGACGACGGATGGGCGAAGGACAACTGGCACTACTGGCGACGTGACCTGCGCGGATTCCTCGAGTTCTTCTTCGGGGAGCTGCTCGTCGAGCCGCATTCGACCAAGGTGTGGGAGGACGGCGTCGAGTGGGGGCTCGGGACCTCGGCCGAGGTGCTGATCGTGGTGGGCCGGGCCCCGGGCGCGCTCGACCTCGCCGCGACCCGTGCGGTGGCGCGGTCCGTCGAGTGCCCGGTGCTGGTGATCACCGCGACCGAGGACCGCTGCGTGCCGCCCGAGCGCGGCGAACGGCTCGCCGAGCTCGTCGACGGGCAGCTGCTCGTCCTCGACGGTGCCGGGCACCTGCCGATGGCGCGGGAACCCGTCGTCGTGAACACGGCCATCCGGGGGTTCGCGGCCCGCTTCGAGCCACCGCAGCCGGTCCGGCGGTGGCGGCGCCCGCTCGACCGGCCGAAACGCGCCCTCCTGGTGTGCTCGCCGATCGGTCTCGGGCACGTCCGCCGCGACCTCGCGATCGCCGCCGAGCTGCGCCGTGCCCGGCCCGGCCTGCAGATCGACTGGCTCGCCCAACCACCGGTCGCCGGCGTCGTCGCCGAGGCAGGGGAACGCGTGCACCCGGCGAGCGCGTGGCTCGCGGGGGAGTCCGCGCACATCGAGGCCGAGGCCGGCGAGCACGACCTGCGCGTCTTCGAGGCGGTGCGCCGGATGGACGAGATCCTCGTCGCCAACTTCATGGTCTTCGCCGACGTCGTCCGCGACGACCCCTACGACCTGTGGATCGCCGACGAGGGCTGGGAGGTCGACCACTTCCTGCACGAGAACCCCGAGCTCAAGACGGCCGCCTACGCCTGGCTGACCGACTTCGTCGGCTGGCTGCCGATGCCCGCGGGCGGCGGCAGGGAGGCCGCGCTGACCGCCGACATGAACGCCCAGATGCTCGACCAGGTGGCGCGGACGCCGCGGCTGCGCGACCGCGCGGTGTTCATCGGGGACCCCGACGACGTCGTGCCCCTCGACTTCGGCCCCGACCTGCCGCCCATCCGCGAGTGGACCGCCCGCAACTACGACTTCGGTGGGTGGGTGTCCGGGTTCGAACCGGTCACCGATCGCGACGCGCTGCGCGCCGAGCTCGGCTGGGGTGGCGACGACCGGGTCTGCGTGGTGAGCGTCGGCGGCTCCGGGGTGGGCCTGCACCTGCTGCGCCGGGCCCTGGACGCCCACGCCGCGATCGCCCGGGCGATCCCGGGGCTGCGGATGGTCGTCGTCGCGGGCCCGCGGATCGACCCTGCGGCGCTCGCCGCGCCGCCGGGCGTCGAGGTTCACGGCTACGTTCCCGACCTGCACCGGTACCTCGCCGCGTGCGACGTCGCGCTCGTGCAGGGCGGGCTGACGACGACGATGGAGCTCACGGTGAGCGGGCGCCCGTTCGTCCACGTGCCGGTACAGAACCACTTCGAGCAGAACATCCACGTCCGGCACCGCCTCGACCGGCACGGAGCCGGCCGTCGCCTCGACTACGCCGACACCGGCCCCGAGCAGCTCGCGGCCGCGTTGGCCGGCGAGCTGGCGCGCGACGTCCACCCACCGCCGGTCCGGTCGGACGGAGCGCGGCGGGTCGCGGAACTGCTCGCGGAGCTGGTCTAGTCCGCGCCGGCCCGGTCAGTGAGGTCCGCGCCCGCCCGGTCGGCGACGGCGCGCGCGAGGGGTTCGAGCGCGGTCCATCCCTCGTCGCGTGACGCCGTGAGCAGCGGCGCGACCGCCGCCGCGGCCCGGTCACGGTCGCCGCGGGCGAGGTGGGCCCGCCCGATCGAGAGGTAGGCGTCGCACCCACCGAACCAGGCCGAGCCCGGCGGCGCGTCGATCGAGCCGAGCAACGCGTCGGCGTCGGCCAGGACGGTCGCCGACCCGGTCACCTCCGCCAACGGGCCGAGGCAGCGCAACAGGTGCGCCTCGGCGCCGTTGGGGCCGGCCCGCTCCAGCGACCGCTCCAGCACCCGGACGGCCTCGGCCCGCTCACCGGCCTCGATCAACGTCGCACCGAGCACCGCGCCCGCGTCGGAGACGAACCACCGGTGCGACAGCGACGAGGCCAGCGCGACGGCCCGCCGACCGTGCGCCAGCGCACCGTCGATGTCACCCCGCAGACGGGCGACCCAGCCGAGATGGGCGACGAACCACGACTCGTGCACGGGGTGCCCGCTGCGTCGGTTGACGACCAACGCGTCGTCGATGCGGCACTGCGCGGTCGCCCAGTCGCCGCGCGCCACGGCCGGGAAGGCGGACTCGAACACGCACCACTGCAGGAGCTCCAGATGACCCGACCGGCGCAGGAGGGGTTCGAGCTCGGCCAGCACGGGCGGGAGCTCGGCGAACCGCCCGAGGTAGGTCAGGGCGTTCTTGCGCCCGTCGAGGGCCACCGCCAGCGCCGTGTCCGATCCCGACCTCCTGGCCGCCGCGACGGCCCGTTCGCTCGACGCGAGCGCATCGGCGAACCGCAGCCGGTTGGTGGACAGCACCGCCGACCAGCCGAGGATCTCCGCCGTCACGGCGTCGTCGCCCAGAGACTCCGCGATCACCAGCCCGGCCCGCAACGACCGCGCGCACTCGGCGGCCGGCACCCCGATGGCCAGCGACGCGTGCCCGCCCAGCGCCCGCAACGCCAGCATCTCGCTGTGGCGGTCACCCACGTCACGGGCCGTCGCGAGCGCGGCGTGGTCGTCGCCGGCCGCGCGCCGGTACTCACCGATCGCCTCCCGGACCCGGCCCCGGGCCAGGTACACGCGGGCGACGTCGCCGGTCGCCCGGGCCTGCTCCGCGTGGCTCAGCGCGCGGCCCAGCAGGATCTCGGCGTCGGTCATGGCACCCCGTCGGGTCGCCTCCGCGGCGGCCGCCTCCAGGGCGCGGGCCGCGCGGACCAGGTCGTGTACCGCGGCCGCGTGCACCGCGACCGCCTCAGGTGTGTCCGCGAGCAGGTCGGCGGCACGGTGGTGGTGGGCACGCCGCAGCGGCTCCGGCGTCGTCGCGTAGAGGATCTCGTGGAGCAGGTCGTTCGCGAACTCGTACCGCGACCCTGCGGGCACGAGCAGCCGCGCGGCGACGGCCCGCTCGCACCGCTGCACCGCGACGTGCGCCGCCACGCCGAGCATCCCCGCGACGACCTCGGGGTCGACGCTCGCCCCGACCACCGCGGCCGCCCGCAACAGGTCGGTGGTGTCGGCACCCGCAGGCTCCAGCCGGTCGACGACCGCCGACCGCAGCGACGCCGGCACGTCCGACGCCCCCGCGCGCAGCCCGCCGAGCGTCTCGACGACGAACAGCGTGTGCCCGCCGGTGCGGGCCAGGATCGCGTCGGCCATCGGGGCGTGCCCCGCCGCAGCGGCGAGCGTCGCGACGGCGGCGGCGTCGAGCGGGCCCACCGCGAGCTGGGACCCGACCGGCCCCAGCAACGCCAACACATCGTGGCCCTCCTCGACGCGCACCGTCGCGACGACCAGCAGCGGCGTGTCCGCGGTGCGCCGGGCGAGGAAGTGCACCAGCTCGACCGTCGCGGCGCCGGCGTTCTGCAGGTCGTCGAGCACGAGCAGCGTCGGTTGCCCAGCGGCGAGCGCGGCGAGGACGCCGGTCACGGCCTCGAACGTGCGGCGCGTGGCGACGTCGGTGCTGGTCCGTTCCGCGGCCGGCGGGCCGAGCACGGGCGCGAGCGGGGGGAACAGGTCGACGAGGGCGGACGCGTGGAGGCCCGCGGCCGCTACCAGGTCGGGTGCGGACATCCCGGACAACGTCGTCGTCAGCGCGTCGACGAACGGCTGCAGGAACAGCGACCGCTCCGCCGCGTAGCAGCGGGTGAACAGAACCCGCCCGCCCGTCGACGTGGCGGTGTCCCGGAGCCGGTCCGCCAGCGTCGTCTTCCCGATCCCCGCCTCCCCGACGAGCAGCACCAGCCCGCCCCGGCCGGCCACGGCCGCGGTCCACGCATCCAGGAGGACCTGGGACTCACGGTCTCGGCCCGTCGGGGGCCGGCCCGTGGGCGGCCTCGTCGGCGGTGTCCGGCCCGGGGGCGCGCGCCGCCCGCGGACCAGGGCCAGGTGCAGCTCACGCGTCTCCGGCGCGGGATCGACGCCGAGCGAGTCCGCGAGCGCGACGCGCAGCCGCTCGAACACCGCGAGCGCGTGCGCGGGCTCGCCCGACGCCTGGTGGGCGGCCATCGCGAGCCGGGCCGCGGACTCGTCGAGCGGGTCGTCGGCCAGCGCCGCGGCCGCGGCGGCCACCGCGGTGACGTGGTCCCCGCAGCGTGTCGACGCGTCCGCCGCGACCAGCCGGGCCGCGCGCAGCAGCCGTTCCGCCTCGGCCCGCGCCGGTGCCGCCCAGTCGGCGTCGGCCTCGTCGACCAGCACGGCGCCCGTCCCCAGCAGCCGCAACGCCTGCTGCGCCGCCGCGGCCGCGAGACCCGGCTCGGTGGCCGTCCGGGCGGTGGCCTCGGCGACGAACCGTGCCGCGTCGTCGACGTCGACACGGACCTCGGGCGGGCCGCCGAGGCGGTACCCGTCCCGCCCACCCAGCACCACGGCCGGTCCCACCGCCGCCCGCAGCCGGCTGACCAGCGTCGCGACGTTCTCGACCGGCCGGGCCGGCGGCGCGTCACCCCACAGGACGTGGACCAGCTCGTCGGCGGGAACGGTCCGGGTGCGGTGCACGGCCAGCGCCGCGAGCAGCCTGCGTGCCTTCCGGCTGCCGAGCGTGACGTCGGCGGAACCGTGCGACTCCACCGCGAAGCTGCCGACGATCCTCACCACGACGGCAGCCACCGCCGGAGTGTCCCGCCGACCGGCCCCGAGGAGAAGCGCCCGACGACCCGACCCTGATCGGGTGCGTACGGCGACGGATCCGTCGCTTCACGCACCCGATCGACGATCTCCAGCACGGTCGATCGCGGCGGCGGCGACGACCGTCATGACCACGGCCAGGCAGAATCCGCCGATCGTGTCGGTCGGGTAGTGGGCCCGCTCCGCGACCAGCCCGACCGCGACGACCACCGCCACCGCGACGGTCAGCAGCGCGCCGACCGTCAGCGCGAGTACGCGACGCTCCCGCACCACCCCGGCGACGACGAGCGTCAGAGCCAGCACGAGAGCCGTCGCCCCCGCCGTGTGGCCGCTGGGGAACGCCAGGTCGCCGGTGGCGATCGTGCGCCCCACCAGCGGTTTGAGCACCAGCTCGGCGATACCCGTCAGCCCCGGACCGGCCACGACGACCGCGGCGGGGCGCCACCGCCGCCGCCACGCGCACCACGCCCCGACGAGGACCGCGACCGCGACCACGAACACCGGCTCGCCCGCGGCGACGGCGACATCGGTCCAGCCGTCGGGAAGCACGTGCAGGCCCCGAACCAGGTGCTCGCCCCACGCGTCGAACGACGTCGGCGCGGCCGTGTGGGCCACGAGCACGCCGAGCAGCACGAGCGCCACCGCGCACCCCGCCGCGACGACGGCGGCGGATCGGCGCAGGCCCGTCGGCAGCAATCGGGGGTCGACGAGAACGGGGGAGGGTGCCGGGGGCGTGACGATCACATCACCGAGGTTATGGAGCGGACCGGAAGCGGATCACCAGCCGAAAGCCAACGCCCGGCAAACGATTCGGGGGCGCCGGTTAGGGTCCGACGGTGACAGGCCTCGACCCCCGCCAGACAGCGCTGCTGCAGGCCTGGCTCCCCGGCGCGGAGCTGGTGCGCGACCTGTCGTGGGGGATCGTCGGCACCACGGTCCTGCAACTGCGCCACGAGGGTCGCGACGTGATCGTCAAGGCGGGCGACGACGCCGATCACCACATCGCGCGGGAGCTGCGCGCGCACCAGGAGTGGCTGCGGCCGTGGCGGGGCAGCGCCCCGGAACTGCTGCACGGCGATCCCGCCGCGAAACTGCTGGTCACCGCGTACCTTCCGGGGGAGCTCGTCGAGGGCCGGCCCGAGGAGACGGACCCGGACACGTACCGGCAGGCGGGACGGTTGCTGGCGCGGCTGCACGAGCAGGCCAGCACCGTCGACACCGGTTACGAGCGCCGGATGCGCGAGCGGTCGCAAGCGCACCTCGACTCCGCGCACCGCGTCGACCCCGAGACCGCGGCCCGGCTGCGCTGCGAGGTCGCGGCGTGGCCCGACGAGCCCGCGACGCTCGTCCCCACCCACAGCGACTGGCAGCCGCGCAACTGGCTCGTCCACGACGGGGTCGTCGCGGTGATCGACCTCGGCCGCGCCGACCTGCGGCCCGCGCACACCGACCTCTGCCGGCTCCAGGTGCAGCAGTTCCGCGGCCGGCCCGACCTGGAGGCGGCGTTCGTCGACGGCTACGGCCACGACCCGCGGACGCAGCCCGGGTGGCGACGGGAGCTGCTACGCGAGGCCATCGGCACCGCGGTGTGGGCGTTCCGGGTGGGCGACGAGGCGTTCGAACAGCAGGGACACCGCATGATCGCCGACGTCCTCGGCGCGTGAAGGACGGCCCATGGTCGCAACGTTCGTCCTGCTCGGGTCGGGCTGCTGGTCGTCTGCGGGGGTGCGGGGGAATACTCCGACCGTCGACGCCGCCGACCCTGGGGAGCCATGACCGCGAGTTCCACCGACGTCCAGGATCTCCTCCGCCGCATGTTCGATGCGTTGTCGGCCTGCGACGAGGCCGCGCTGGCCGAGGTGATCCATCCCGACGCGACCAACCGGGAGGCCGTCCGCGAGCCCCTCGCCTGCCGCGGCCGCGGCCCGGCGGCGTTCGTGGCCACGGCCCGCTGGCTCGCCACCGCGCACTCGGGGCTGCGGTGGGAGGTGCGGGAGGTCGTGCAGGAGGGCGACCTCGTCGTCGCCCACACGACGATGAGCGGCAGGCAGACCGGCCCATTCCACGTCCACACCGCCGACGGCGCGATCGAAACCGTGTTCCCGGCGACGGGCCGCGCCTTCGCGGCTCCGCAGACGCACTGGCTGCGGCTCGTCGACGGCATGGTGGTCGAACACTGGGCCAACCGCGACGACATGGGCATGGCCAAGCAACTGGGCTGGGTGCCGCCGGGGCCCGTCTACCTGGCGAAGATGGTGCTGGCGACGCGCCGGGCCCGCGCCGCGGCCTGACCCGTGGCCGCGACATCGGCAGAATGCCGGGGGTGGCACGCACTCTCGCCGATCTGCCCTGGCCCGTCACGACGGAACGGTTGTCGCTGCGCGCGGCGACGATCCTCGACGTGGCCGCGGTCTTCGGCTACCGACGGCTCCCCGAGGTCGGGCAATGGCTGACCCGGCTGCCCGACGACCTCGACGCATGGCGGGTCCGGTTCGCCGAGCGGCTGCCGACGACGATCATGATCGAGGAGGACGGCGACGTCATCGGTGACCTGTACCTACGGGTCCAGGACGGGTGGGCGCAGCACGAGGTGAAGGAGCAGGCCGCGGGCGCGGAGGCGGAGATCGGCTGGTCGCTCGACCCGCGGTTCGCCGGCCACGGCTACGCCACCGAGGCCGCCCGTGAGCTGCTGCGGATCTGTTTCGACGACCTCGGGTTGCGGCGGGTGTTCGCGTCGTGTTTCGCGGCGAACGAGCCGTCGTGGCGGCTCATGGAGCGGCTGGGGATGCGGCGTGAACAGTACGCGGTGGCCGACTCGCTGCACCGCGACGGCCGCTGGCTCGACGGCATGACCTACGCCCTGCTGGCCGACGAATGGCGCGCCGCCCGGTAGCGGCCCCTTCCCCGGTTCCCCGCCGCCGAACGCCACGGTTGACGGTGCCGGTCCGCCCCGCATCCTGGTCGGGAGCGGAGGCGAGGATGCCGGCCATCTCGATGACGACCCGCGCCCGGGACGAGGCGCAGGAGGCGGTCGCGCGCGTCTACTTCCCGCACCGGCTCGCGGTGCTCGAGGAGGGCGCCGGGTTCGCGATGTCGCTCGCAGCGGTGACACTGGGGTCGGTGTCGGCCGGGCTGCTCGCGTACTCGGGCGAGGTCAGCCTGGAGACCGGCGAGCTGGAGACCGGCTACGAGGTCAACGTGCCGCTCGACGGCGACCTGCGGACCTGGACCGGGCATGCCGATGTCTGCGTGTCGCCGCAGGTGGCAGCCGTGTACCGGCCCGACGGGCGGACCCGGCTGCACGGCTGGGCCGGGGGTGGGCGGCTGTTCGGGCTGAAGATCGAGCGCGACGCGTTGGAGTCAGCGGTGGCGGAGCTCAGCGACCGGCCCGTCCGCGCGGTGGTGCCGCTGGAACCGCGGCTGGACCTCCGGTCGCCGGCGGGACGGCAGTGGTGGGCGCTGGCACGCAGCCTGGTGGCGCTGGTGGAGGAGCCGGAGGGCCCGCTGGCGTCGCCGATGGTGACGCGGCCGTTGGCGCGCACCGTGCTGGTATCGCTGCTGCACGCTCTCGACCATCCGTACCGGGACGCGATGGCGGTGCGGCCGGCAGCGCCGCGGTCCTCGACGGTGCGGGAGGCGGTCGAGCTCCTGGAGGCCGAACCGGCGACGCCGTGGACGGTGGCCGACCTGGCGCGCCGCGTCGGGGTGGGGACACGGGCCTTGCAGGACGGGTTCGCCCGCCACGTGGGCGAGACACCGACGGCGTACCTGCGGCAGGTGCGGCTGCGCCGCGCGCACGCCGATCTGGTGGCGGCCGACCCGGCGTGGACATCGGTGACCGAGGTCGCCGCGCGCTGGGGGTTCACGCACACAGGCCGGTTCGCAGGCGAGTACCGGCGCCGGTACGGCTGCGCGCCGTCGGAGACGTTGCGCCGCGCCTGAGCTGCGGGAATCGGATCGCCGATCTGCGCCTAACGGATCGACCGTGACCGGGATCACTTCGTAGCGTCGCTCGACGCCGCCCCCACCACGGAAGGTGCCCGTCGTGACCACCACCGAGACGTCCGTCGACGACGCCGCGTTCGACTTCAACCCCATGGTCAGCCCGCACCGGGAGGACCCGCACCTGTTCTACCGCTCGGCCCGGGAACGTCCGCCCGCGCTGAGCGCGACCCTCGGCGCCTACATGGTCACCCGCTACGAGGACCTGCTCACGGTCATCGACGACCGGGAGACGTACTCGTCGAAAGCCGCGCTCCCGATGATCTACGACAACCCGCCCGAGGTCGTCGAGGAGCTGCGCCGGGGCGGGGTGCCGGAGACGACGATGGTCGTCAACGAGGACGAGCCCGACCACGAACGCTTCCGCCGCGTGTTCGACGCCGGCTTCACCGGCGCCCGGGTCCGCGCCATGTTGCCCACGATGCGCGCCCGCGCCGACGAGCTGATCGACGGGTTCGCCGGCGACCAGGCCGACCTCGTCGCCGGCTACGCGATCCCGTTCGTGCAGACCGTCATCAGCGCGATCATCGGCTTCCCGGCCGAGGACACCGCCCGTGTCCAGGGCTGGACCGACGACGTCAACACCTTGTGGAACCCGCTGGCGCCAGTCGCCGACAGGGTGACCTCGGCGCGCCGGATGGCCGAGTACACGCGCTCCTGCAGGCGCTGATCGACGACCGGCGCAGCCGGCCCCGCGAGGACCTGCTGTCCGATCTCGTCCACGGCGCCAACGGCTTCCCTGGCCTACCCGACGAGTACGTCCACAACATCGTCCGCGGCGCCGCCCGGGTCGCCGGGTTCGACACGACCCGCGACGCGATCACCGCGACGGTCCTGCTGATCCTGCAGAACGACGACGTCCGCGCACGGCTGCTCGCCGACCCGGTGAAGACGATCCCGAAGGCCACCGAGGAGGCGCTGCGCCGCGACGCCCCGCACCGCGGCCTTTTCCGGATCACGACGCGCGACACCGAGCTGGGTGGGACGGCTCTGCCGGCGGGGGCACCGTTGCTGCTGCTGTTCGGGTCGGGCAACCGCGACGAGTCCCGCTTCCCGAAGCCCGACCAGGTCGACCTCGACCGCCCGAACGTGCGCGACCACCTCGCCTTCGGTCGGGGACTGCACGTGTGCCCCGGTGCGCCGATGGCGCGAGCGGAGATCCGGGTGGCGCTGGAGACGTTGTTCCACCGGCTGCCCGACGTCCGGCTCACCGACGGGTTCGAACCCACCTACATCGCGAGCTTCTTCTTCCGCGGCCTGGAGTCCTTGCAGGTCAGCTGGTGAGGCCCGGCGGGCCGGTGAGTGGGTTACAGGCCGACCGACTTCGCCCCGTGTGCGGCCTGGGCCGCTGTGAACCCTTCGTACTTGAGCTGCGCGATCAGCCCGTCGCGGGAGAACGCCTGGAGCTCCATGTACTCGGCGGCCTTCTTGTCCGCCTGTTCGGTCGGCCGCCGAGAACTTCTCGTACTGGAGTTGCTTGATCAGCCCCGTCCGCGAGAACGCCATCAACTCCAGGTAGTTGTTCGCCATGCGGACCGCGTTGGCCTGGGACGTGGTCATGGCCGGGGTGGTGGGTGCCGGCGGAGCCTCGACGACGGGCACGGTGGTGGTGACCGCAGGCGTGGTGGTGACGGCGGGCGTGGTGGTGACGGCGGGCGCGGTGGTGACAGGGGGGACGCTGGCCGCCGCGGGGGTCGTCGGCGTGCTGGTCGGCCCGGCACCACAGCCGGCAACGCAGAGTGCGACCCCCGCGGCCAGGCCGAAGGCGGCCGGCGACCATCGACGGGTCCTGCGGGTACTGGGCGTGGTGGTCATCGTGGGTCCCCCTCACAGAGGTGTTCGAGTCGTCGAACCGGCCGCCCTGTGTGTGGGGCTGCAAGAACCATTCGGACACGTGCGATCTGGTGTTACGTCCCGCGCGGGTGGATTGTCGTCAACACACAGGGCGGCCCGCCGGCAACGTCCCTCGGGAAAGGACGCGGTAAGCGGCGGTGCAGGACGTCGGGCTTGGCCGGCGGGTCAGCTTCAGCAGCGACCGCCCGGGGCGGGCAGGTTCATCGGTCGGCGGTCGCTCCGGGCTCGTCCGGGTTCTCGGAAGGGCCCGGGCCGGCCGACTTCCGGTCCGCGCGGTCGTACAGCCGGATCACGACGCCCGTCGACAGGCCGTGGACCACGATGCTCGCCACGATGGTCACGACGGTGACGGCGAGGACGAAGTCCTTGTCGCCGGGGAGCTCGACGACGGCGAGCATCCCGAACACGAGGGTCGCGATCCCGCGCGGCCCGACCCAGCCGATGGTGAACCGGTCGGGCACCCGGACGTCGGTGCCGATCAGCGACAGCACGACGGGTACCACCCGCACCACGGTCAGCGCCAGCAGCGCGTAGACGACGACCCGCCAGGTGATCGCGCCGCTCGAGACCACCTGGTTGACGATCGTGCCGAAGATGAACCACAACGCCAGCGACAGCATCTCGCCGATGTCCTCGGCGAGATGCAGGGTGCCCGTGGGCAGCCGTCGGGCGGCCGGCTCGAAGAACACCCCGGCGACGAAGGCGGCGACGAACCCGTTACCGGTCAGGAGGATCGCGGTGCCGTAGGCGAGCAGCGGCAGCGCGAGCACCGCGATCCGCAGCGCCGAGGGCAGTGTCCACCCGCGGTCGAGGGCTTTCCCGAGCAGCCACGCCGCGGCGGTGCCGATCACCGCGCCGACGACGACCGCGACGGCGAGGGAGGGGATCGCGTCGGCGGCGGCGTCGGCCAGGCTGTCCTCCCCGTGCGCGGCCGCGCCGGCGATCGCGAGGAGGAAGACGGGGGCGACGAGGCCGTCGTTGAGACCGCTCTCGACGTTGACCAGGCGGCGTAGTCGTTCCGGCACGCGGCGGTCGCGGATGAACGCGGCGGCGGGTGCGAGGTCGACGGGCATGACGATCGTCGCCAGCACGGCGAGCAGCCACAGCCCGGTGCCGCCGAACAGGGCGATGCCGGCGACCCACGCGATGACCAGCGACAACGGTAGCGCGATGAGCAGCAGCCGCAGCATCACGCGGGGTTCGCGGCCGAAGATCCCGCCCGGGACCTCGGTGGCGTCGACGAAAAGCAGGATCGCGAGGATCCCCTCGACGATGTGTTCGCCCGCCTCGAAGTCGATGATGAAGACGAAGTAGGGGTCGGAGCCGGAGGTGAGCAGGATGCCGGCGAGGAGCAGCGCCAGCGGCATCGTCACGCTGACCCGCGCGAGCCGGCCCGCGACGAGCCCCCACACGAGCAGGATCAGCATGATGGCGACGAGCGCTGTCACGCGTCCTCCTCTCCGGGCCGGTGGTCATCCTCGGCGGCCTGGGGAGATCGCACAACGATGCGCGGGTGTCGAGGGGGATCGATGGAGTTGTTCGCGGGGGTGTCGGTCAGCGACCTGGAGCGGGCCGTCGGCTGGTTCGACCGGCTGTTGGGCGACGTGGAGACGTTCGTGCCCAACGACGTCGAGCACGTGTGGACGATCGCCGAGCACCGCTACGTCTACGTGCTGGTCCGGCCCGAGGCGGCGGGGCATTCGGTGGTGACGCTGTTCGTCGACGACCTCGACGGGTTCGAGGCCGCCGCGGCGGGCCGCGGGGTCGAGCCGGTGTCGCGGGAGACCTACGGCAACGGCGTCCGCAAGCTGCTGTTCGCCGACCCCGACGGCAACGAGATCGGCGTGGGCGGCGGGCCCGGCTGAGGGCGCGCCGGGCCCGAGATGGGGTGTGCCGCCGGAGATGTGGGGTGCCGCACCCGACGCGATCCATGGGGGCCGGCTCATAGCGTCCTTCTCATCGACCACCGCGGCTACCAGGCGGAACACGACGAGGAGACGACGATGAGCATCACGACCGATCCCGCCGCCGACCGCGCCGTCAAGGCGAGGCACCGGGCGATCTGGGCCATGGGGGACTATCCCGAGGTCGCGATCGAGCTGATCCCCGAGCTGGGCCCGGTCCTGGTCGAGGCCGCCGGCATCCGCGCCGGTGACCGCGTCCTGGACGTGGCCGCCGGCACCGGGAACGTCGCGGTGCCGGCCGCCGCGACGGGTGCCCGGGTGGTGGCGTCGGACCTGACGCCGGAGCTGTTCGTCGCGGGCCGCGAGTACGCCGCGCGCCACGGCGTGACGGTCGACTGGCAGGAGGCCGACGCCGAGAACCTGCCCTACACCGACGGCTCCTTCGACGTCGTGACGTCGTGCGTCGGCGTCATGTTCGCGCCGGACCACCAGCGTTCGGCCGACGAGCTGGTCCGGGTCGTCCGCCCCGGCGGCACGATCGGTCTGATCAGTTGGACGCCCACCGGGTTCGTCGGGGAGCTGTTCCGCACGATGAAGCCCTACGCGCCGCCGTCCCCGCCCGGGGCGCAGCCGCCGCCGCTGTGGGGCGACGAGGACCACGTCCGCGCGCTGCTCGGCGACCGGGTCACCGACGTGACGGCCCGCCGGCAGGTGCTGAGCACCGACCGTTGGGCGACGCCGGAGGCGTGGACGGCCTACTGGAAGACCGTGTACGGCCCGACGATGGCGATCTACCGCCACATCGCCGACAACACCGACGACGTCGCCGCGCTGGACGCCGACCTCACCGCCCTGGCGGCCCGCTACGACCGCGGCACCCCGGGCGCCATGGTCCTGAACTGGGAGTACCTGGTGGTGACGGCCCGCCGCAGCGCCTGACCGACAGCCGGGACCCGGCCGCTGCGACGACGTCCGGAAAATTCTTCGGGGTGGTTGTCGATCCGGGGCCAGCGCCGTTCGACCTGTGGGTGAGAGGGTCCGCACGGGACCCGACGAACAGGGAGAACCACCGTGAAGTACATGCTGATCATGCGGGCCACCGACGAGTCCTGGGCCGCCATGGGCGACGTCGACTTCGGCGAGATCATCGACTCGATGGGTCGCTACAACGACGAGATGATCCGCGCCGGCGTCCTGGTCGCCGCCGAGGGTCTGGACGACGCCGCGAAGGGCGTGGTCGTCGACTACTCGTCGCAGCCGCCCGTCGTCACCGACGGGCCGTACGGGGAGACGAAGGAACTGTTCGGCGGCTACTGGATCCTCGACGTCGCCTCCCAGGAGGAGGCCGTGGAGTGGGCCAGGCGCGCCCCCATGCAGGGCCCGGGCGTCAAGGCCGAGATCCGACGGGTGACGTCGATCGACGAGTTCCCGCAGGACAACGAGTGGATCAAGAAGGAGCGGGCGTGGCGAGAGGCGACGGGCCAGCTCTGAACCCGGGCCGCGAGGCCGTCGCGGCGGTCTGGCGGATCGAGTCGGCGCGGATCGTCGGTGCGCTCGCGCGCTACACCGGCGACTTCGCGCTGGCCGAGGACCTCGCCCAGGAGGCGCTCGCCGAGGCGCTCGTCTCGTGGCCCCGCGACGGGGTGCCGCGCAACCCGGCGGGCTGGCTGCTGACCACGGGCCGGCGGCGTGCGATCGACGCGTTCCGCCGCCGGTCCGCCCGCGACGAGCGCTACGCCGCCCTCGCCCACGGGCTGGCCGAGGGCGGTGTCGTGACGGGTGCCGCGGACCCGGTGGAGGTGACCGACGACGTGCTCTGGGACCCCGACCAGATCGACGACGACGTCCTCGCGCTCATGTTCACGGCCTGCCATCCGGTGCTGTCGCCGGAGGCGCAGGTGGCGCTCACCCTGCGCGTGGTGGGCGGCCTGACCAGCGACGAGATCGCGAAGGCCTTCCTGGTGCCGACGGCCACCGTGCAGGCCCGCATCACCCGCGCGAAGAAGACGCTCGGCGCGGCGCGGGTGCCGTTCGCGCTCCCGCCCGCCGACGAGCGGCGCACCCGGCTCGGGTCGGTGCTCAGCGTCGTCTACCTGATCTTCACCGAGGGCTCCTCGGCCAGTTCCGGCGACGACCTCATCCGCCTCGACCTGGCCGCGGAGGCCCAGCGCCTCGCCCGCGTCCTGGCTCGGCTCGTCCCGGCCGAGCCGGAGGTCCACGGGCTGCTCGCGCTGCTGGAGCTGACCGCGGCCCGGTTCCCCGCCCGCACCGGCCCCGACGGCGAACCGGTGCTGCTCGAGGACCAGGACCGCCGTCGCTGGGACCGGTCCGCGATCGCCCGCGGCCGCGCCGCACTGGTGCGCGCCGGGCAGGTCGGCACGGGCCTGGGCGCCTACGGGGTGCAGGCGGCGATCGCGGAGTGCCACGCGGTCGCCGCATCGGTGGCCGACACCGACTGGGACCGTGTCGTCGTCCTCTACGAGGCGCTCGGGCGGCTCGCGCCGTCGCCGGTCGTGGAGCTCAACCGGGCCGTGGCCGTCTCGATGGCCCAGGGTCCCGCCGCGGCGCTCGTCATCGTCGACGGCCTCGCCGACGACGCGCTCGCCGGCTCCCACCTGCTGCCGACGGTCCGCGGCGAGCTGCTGCGCCGCCTCGGCCGCACCGACGACGCCCGCACCGAGCTGCAACGGGCGGTGTCGTTGTGCGCCAACGCCCGTGAACGGACGGTGCTGGAGGGCAAGCTCGCCGAACTGGGTTGATGTCCTCGGTCGCTCGGCGCGATGCCGGGCTGAGCCCCGGTCAGGCGCTGCGCGGGCCGTAGGTCAGGTGCACGACCTGGTTGGTGTACGACTCGCAGCCCAGCAGGCTCAGCGTGTTCTCGGTGCCCTCGGGGAAGAGCTTCGGGCCGGTGCCGAGCGCGACCGGGTAGACGAACAGGTGCAGCTCGTCGACGAGCCCGTCGGCGAGCATCGCCCGGACCAGGGTGCCGCTGCCGCTGACGTAGACGTCGCCCTCGTTGTCCGTCTTGAACGTGCGGATGGCGTCGGCGTCGTAGCCGCCGAGGAGGTGGGAGTTGTTCCAGCCCTCGGCGCTGGTCAGCGTGCTGGAGACGACGTACTTGGCCGTGTTGTTGAAGAAGGGGACGCCCGGGTCGTCCGCCATGCTGCGCGACGACCAGGCCGGGCCCATCTCGACCCAGGTGGTCCGGCCGAACAACAGTGCCGTCGCGGTGCCGGTCAACGCCCCGACCGACGCCGTCATCTCGTCGGTGAACGGGTAGTCGAACGTCCACATCGGAGCGCCGATGCAGCCGTCGAGGGTGATGAACTCGTGGACCTTGATGGCGCCCATGGGAATGCTCCTCGATCGGGGATGCTGATGTTGTCAGAGCAGACCGGGTCCGGCGCCGCAACTCATCGGTCCCGCGTTGACGCGAAAAGGTCTGATGTTTAGCGTCGCGTGCGGGCCCACCGTCGGACTCGACCGGAAGGAGTCCTCATGGCCACCGGACGTCTCGCGTACATGCCGAAGCCCGGGAGCGTGGAGCTCCGCGAGTACGACCTCCCGACGCCCCGGCCGGGCGCGCTGCTGATCGAGACGGTCGCGGCCGGGGTGTGCGGCTCCGACGTGCACATGTTCGCCGACAAGCACCCGCTCAAGTCGATCGTGCTCGGGCACGAGGTCATCGGCCGCGTCGTCGACCCCTCCACGCGGCCCACCGACTCCGCCGGCCAGGAACTGCACCCCGGCGACCTGGTGTCCGTCGTCTACTTCGCGTTCTGCCAGCACTGCCGGCAGTGCCAGGCCGGGCGCACCCACCTGTGCGAGAACTCCTACAACCACTGGATCGCCTCGCCCGACGACTTCCCGCACTTCACCGGCACCTTCGGCACCCACTACTACGTCGGCCGCTTCCAGCACGTGTTCAAGGTGCCCGGCAACGTCGACCCGCTCGCCGCCGTGAGCGCGAACTGTGCGCTGGCCCAGGTGTCGGCGGGCATCGACCGCGGTGGCGTCACGGCAGGCGACACCGTCGTCATCCAGGGCGCGGGCGGGCTCGGGCTGTGGGGCGTCGCCGTCGCGAAGGAGCGCGGCGCGCACGTGGTCGTCGTCGATGCCGTGCAGCGCCGCCTCGACGCGGCGAAGGCCTTCGGTGCCGACGAGACCGTCTCCTTCGACGAGGCTCCCGAGGCTGCCGACCGGATCGCCCGGGTCCGGGAGCTCACCGACGGTGGCGCCGACGTCGCGCTCGAACTGACCGGTGTCGGTTCGGCCGTCCCGGAGGGCATCGAGATGGTCCGGCCCGGCGCCACCTACATCGAGATCGGCAACGTCATGCCCGGTGTGGAGATCACCCTCGACATCGGCTCGATGACCCGGCGTGCCGTCACGATCCACCCTGTCATCCGCTACCACCAGCGCTTCCTCAAGGCAGGGCTGGAGTTCATCTCGCGCAACGTCGGCAGGCTGCCGTTCGACAAGCTCGTCGACGCCACCTACCCGCTCGACGACGTCCTGCAGGCGATGGAGGACTCCAAGGCGCGCAAGGTCAACCGGGCCGCGCTGGTGATGGACCGGTAGCGGTCAGCCCGTGCGCCGCCGGCCCGCCCCGCCCCGGGCCCGGAAGGTCACTCCGGCGTCCTCCAGCAGCCGGCGCACCCGGCCGATGCTGTAGCCGGTCTCGGCGCACAGCTCACGGACGCTCTTGCCGGTCTCGTACCGCTTGAGCAGCTCGGCGCCGATCGTCGAACGTTGCGCGTCCGACAGGCGCTGGCCGCGCTTCAGGTCCGGAGTCTTGGCCATGGCGCGGATCTTCCACCCGCGACGACCACGGATCCAGTGTTGGGCGAGGTCAACGGTATGCCGGGTAGACACGGCCGCGTGGAGTGATCTCCGCGTCCGACTCGTTGCCCCAGACGGTCCATCCCGGGCGCGGGTAACGGGCGAACAGCTCCAGGTAGGGGCCGGGGGAGCAGTCCTCGATCAGCCCGTACGCCTCGTCGGGCTTGCGGGAGTGCTCCCGCTTGCGGGTCTCGATCATGTTGACCTGCCGACGGCCGGGATCGAGCGTCCGTAGCGTGCCGCGCACCCCGAACAGGATCAGCTCGGTGACGTTGCGGAAGTAGAACCCGACGCCACGGCCGTCGGGACCTCCGTCCTTGCGACGCTTGGCCCACACGATGTTCGACACGTAGCGGTAGCCCCACGCCTCCATCACCGCGAGGCCGTCGGGCAGCAGCGCGTTGGGCACCCACAGGTACAGGTGCGAGTTCGCGGCGGCGACCTCGGCGATCGGCAACGCCTCGATCTGCGGGGTCGTCATCGTGTCGTAGCGGTCGAGGCGGCGGTGCTCGGGCGCGACCTTCCCCGTCCGGTTCGCGAACCGCCACGGCGGGTCGGCGTAGACCGTCGCCCAGCCGCCGTCGACCCGGGGGAGCGCCGCGACCTCGGTCGGGCCGGCGTCGACGCGCAGCGGCGCGACACGACGCCGGCCGGTGGTGGGGTCGTCGACGGTCGTCACGGGCTCGATTGTCACCGAGATCCGGTGCGCGCGGGGGATGTGGACGCGGCGAGCCGCTGCGCGAGTACGTCGAGGCGCTCCCGGATCTCCTGTGGAGCGTCGATGGTGCGGGGTTCCGCGACGGCGGCGACCGTCGCGACGTCGTGCACCACCAGGTCGGCCGATTCCGCGCTGATCCGCACCCGCGCCCCCGTGCCGTCCTCCTCGACCTCGCCCACCAGTGCGGCCGGGAGACGTTCCCGCAACTCGGCTGTATCGATGTCGACGGTGACGACGGCTGTCCACCGGTACGTGGCCGTCGCGAACGACCGGGCCAGCGACGCCGCCGCGTCCTGCGCCGGGAGCTCCCGGGGCGTGAACGTGCGGTGCGTCGTCGCCGGTTCGGCGATGCGGTCGACGCGGAAGCTGCGCCAGTCGTCGCGGTCCGGGTCGAACGCCAGCAGGTACCAGCGGCCCTTCACCGTGACCAGCGCGTGCGGCTCGACGCGGCGCAGCGTCGGCGCGCCGGCCCGGCTGCGGTAGCCGAACGTCGCCAGCTCGTGGTCGCGCGCGCAGGAGGCGAGGACGGCGAGCACGGCCGGGTCGGCGGGCGGAACCTCGCCGCCAGGCACCGCCTCGGTGGCCGACGTCAGTGCCGCCAGCCGCGGCCGCAGCCGCGCCGGCAGCACCCGTTCCAGTTTGCCCAGCGCCCGCATCGAGGCGTCCTCGATCCCGGCGACGTTGCCGCCGGCCGTCGTCGACAGCCCGATCGCGACGGCCACGGCCTCCTCGTCGTCGAGGACCAACGGCGGCAGGTTGCTGCCGGACGTGAGCCGGTACCCGCCCGCGGTGCCGGTCGTCGCGGCGACGGGATAGTCGAGTGCGCGCAGGCGGTCGACGTCGCGGCGGATCGTCCGGGTCGTGACGCCGAGTCGTCCGGCCAGCTCGGGACCGGGCCACTCGCGGCGTGTCTGCAGCAGCGCGAGCAGCCGCAGCAGCCGGGCGGGCATGTCCCTGCGCTCTGTCACGCGTCCCAGACTGGCACGGAACGAGGACGTTCAGTGTCCGCAAGGGGTCATAGCGTCGATGCCATGATCACTGACACCCTCCTGGGGTTCCAGCGCGCTGCCCGTCACGAGCCCGACCGCGTGCTCGTGGCGACCTCCGCCGACGACATCCGGTCCGCCCTCGCCGTCGACGACCTGCCCGTCGCCGTCATGAGCAGCGGGCACGGCCAGGGCCGCGTCCTCGACGGCGGCATCCTGATCTCGACGCACGCCTTCACCGGCGTCACCGTCGACCCCGCCCGCAGGACGGCCTGGGTGGAGGCAGGGGCGTCGTGGCAGAACGTCGTCGACGTCGCGGCGCCGCACGGGCTCGCCCCGCTGTCGGGCAGCTCCCCGGGCGTCGGCGCGATCTCCTACACCCTCGGCGGCGGCACCGGCCTCCTCGCGCGTCGGCACGGGTTCGCCGCCGACCACGTCCGGCGCATCGACCTCGTCGCCATGGACGGCACCCCGCGGACCGTCACCGCCGAGTCCGACCCCGAGCTGTTCGCCGTTCTGCGCGGCGGTGGCGCCGGCCTGGGCGTGGTCACCGGGATGGAGATCGATCTCGTCAACCTGACGGATATCCTCGGCGGTGGGCTCTACCTGCCTGCCGCGCCGGACGTCCTCGACGGGTGGCGCCGCTGGACCGAGAACGTCCCGGAGGAGATGACCTCCGCCGCGGCCATGCTCGTCTTCCCCGACCTGCCGATGGTCCCCGAGCCGCTGCGCGGCCGGCACGTGGCCCAGATCCAGCTGGCCTGGTGCGGTGACCCCGCTACCGGTGCGGACGTGATCGCACCCCTGCGCGACCTCGGCACCGTGCTGCGCGACACCGTCCGCGGGCTCCCCTTCACCGAGTCGGCCACCGTGTTCGACGAGCCCGACCGGCCCCACGCGTACCGCTCCGCCAACCGCCTCGTCAGCGGCCTCGACCCCGCCGCGCTCGGCGAGCTGGCCGGGCTCGCCGGACCGTCCGCGCCGGTGATGACCGTCGTCGGCATCCGGCACCTCGGCGGCGCCCTCGCCCGGCCGCCCGCCGTACCCAACGTCGTCGGGCACCGCGACGCCGCCTACTCCGTGATGGTGCTGTCGCCACTGGAAGCGCCGGGCGACGCCGCGGTCGTCGAGGGCCTGCACTCCACGGCGCTCGCGCTCGTCGACGACGTGACGCTCGGCCGCTCGCTCAACTTCAGCTACGGCGCCATGACGCCCGAGCAGGTGCGCGAGTGCTGGTCACCGGCCGACGCCGACCGCATCGCCGCCGCCACCGCCGCACTGGACCCCGCCGGCCGGCTGCTGTCGCACCAGCCGATGCCCCGCTGACCAGATACCGCGGGTGAACGGTTCGGGGGTCGCCCCTGCACACGCGAGAACGGCGCGTCCTGCCGCCGGCCACAACGCTGGGGCCCGCGGCAGGAACGCGCCGTTCGCGAAACGGGCCCGGGTCAGCTGACGCCGAGGCCCTGGACCTGCGTCGGGTTCGCCGCGAGGGCCGCGACCTGCGCCGGGTCGACCGTCGGCGGGGTGGGGACGACCGCGTTGCTGTTGACGAAGTCGGCCGGGCTGATCGCCGTCGGGTCCGGGAGACCGGTGCCCTCCGCGTTGACGACCGGAGCCAGCGCCTCGGGGCCGGGGAGCGGAGGCAGCGGCAGGTCGGCCGGGCCGGGCAGCGACGACACAGCCTCGGTGCCGGGGACCGGCGGGAGCTGCGGGACGCCCGGGAGGGCGCTGTTCACGGCGACGTCGTCGGCCGACGAGGCGTCCGCGTCATCGGCGTCCGCGGCATCCGTGTCGGCGTCGGCGTCGGCATCCGCGGCGTCGGCGGCGTCGGCGTCGGCGGCGTCGGCCGAGGTGTCGACCGTCGGCGCCTCGAACGTGAACGCGGGCGGCAGCGCATCGGCACCGGGGGCGGCGTCGGCACCCGGGACCGTGGACAGCGCGTCGGCACCGGGGAGTGCGTCGGCGCCGGGGAGCGACGGGACGGCAGGCAGGGCCGGGGCCGCGAAGGCCGGGGCCGCCAGGCCCGCACCGAGCGCCGCGATGCCCGCGGCGGTCACGGTGGTGCGCAAGGTGCGCCGAGCAAGGCTGCTCATCGCAGGTGGATCCTTCCGATCGGGGGTCTCGGACGTTGCGACGGTGATCTGCACGCCCAACGACACCCCCCGCCTACGGTTGTCCCCGCAACTTGGTTTTCACCCGTTCCGGTGGCGGTGAAAGCGCAGGTCGGAGCGTTTCCACCGAACCGTATGACCGTGTGCGACGTGACGTGAGGGATCCACGCGACCGCGCGGCCCCGACTGCGTCATCATCGGGGTGTGCGGGGGAACGGATGGCTGCGGGCCGGCATCGCCGGCGTCGGTGCCGGGCTGGGCGCGGGAGTGCTCGGCGTCGGCTGGTTCTACTCGAGCGTCCTGCTCGACACCCGGCAGAAACTCGTGCTGCCCGAACGCGTCGTCGACGCCGGCGACGGCACCGTCACGCTGCGCCGCTCACGGCTCGTCGAACAACCCGGGGTATGGGGCCTGCGCTGGGCCGACGGGCTCGCCGTCATGGGGCCGGTGCTGCGCACCGAACGCGACATCGTCGTCCGGGCCCTCGACGAGGGGCCCGTCCCGGCGCCCGGCACGGCCGCCGTCGTCGACACCGGGCCCTACGACCCCGACCCCGGCGCCCGCGGGCTCGCGTTCACCGAGGTCGCGATCCCGACCCCGCTCGGCCCCGCGCCCGCCTGGTCGGTCCCGGCCGCCGACCCGGGCGCCCCCTGGATCGTGCACGTCCACGGCCGCGGCGGCGCCCGACGCGAAGCACTGCGCATCCTGCCCGCGCTGCACCGCGCAGGGTGGTCACAGCTCGTCATCTCCTACCGCAACGACGACGTCGCCCCACCCAGCCCCGACGGTCACTACCACCTGGGCGACACCGAGTGGGAAGACCTCGAGGCCGCTGTCCGCCACCTCGTCGCCGGCGGGGCGTCACGGCTGTCGCTGTTCTGCTGGTCGATGGGCGCCGCCATCTCCGGCGCCTTCCTCGACCGGTCGACCGAGGCAGGCCGGATCGACGCCGCCGTCTGGGACGCCCCCCTCGTCGACTGGCGCGCCACCCTGCGCCAGCAGGCCCGCAACCGGAAGCTGCCGCCCGCCCTCACCCCGGTGGCCGCGGGCTGGACCAGCCGCCGCATCGGCATCGACTTCGACCGGTTCGCCCTGCGCGAGAGCCCGCCCGCAGTCCGCCCACCGACGTTCATCGTGCACAGCACGCCCGACACTGCCGTGCCCGTCACGTCGAGCCGGATGTTGGCGCAGGCCGCGCCGAGCATCGGCTGGGAGGTCGAACTGCTCGAGGTGCCCGGCGTCGAGCACACCTCGTCGTGGAACGCCGACCCGGCGCGCTACGAACGCGCCGTCGTCGAGTTCCTGGGCAGACACAGGAGCTGAGCCGCTCCCGGGGCTCAGCCCGAGCTGTGGCCGTTGCGCGCCGCGGCAGAGGGCGTCGGCGTCGCCGGGGCCGCCTGCGACCCACCCCCACCACCCGGCGACGGGGGCTCCGGCACCGCGCGGATCGGCTCGTCGACCTGCTGCGGACGCCGCGACAACACCGCCCACAACGCCACCGCGACCGCCGCCGCGATCCCGCCGGCGAGGAACCACCGCCACTTCCGCGACGGCTTCTCCGGCTCGATCCGGGCGACCAGCTCCTCGCGGGCATCGCTCAACGCGTCCGCCGCGACCTCCACGAGCCGCCGCGCCCCCTCGGCCACGGCACCGCCCCCCACCTCCACACGGTCCCGCACGTCCGCGAACGCATCCGCCGCCAGCTCGCCGAGCTCCTCACCGATCGCGGCGAGGTGGTCGGGGGCATTTCTGGTGGTCCTCATGCTCGCCATCATCCTCGACCTGCTTCCCGCGTGGGCGTCCATTTACGGTGCTGGCACGATGGGCCATGTGACTGACCCAGGCAACTCGAAGCAGATCGCGACCCTGCGGACGTCCGAGGGCGACATCCGGATCAACCTGTTCCCGGACCACGCCCCCAAGACCGTCGGCAACTTCGTCGGTCTCGCGACGGGCACCAAGGACTACAGCCAGCCCAACGCCGGCGGTGGCGACAGCGGACCGTTCTACGACGGCTCCGTCTTCCACCGCGTGATCAGCGGCTTCATGATCCAGGGCGGCGACCCCACCGGCACCGGCCGCGGCGGCCCCGGCTACCAGTTCGCCGACGAGTTCCACCCCGAGCTGCAGTTCGACCGGCCCTACCTGCTGGCCATGGCCAACGCCGGCCCCGGCACCAACGGCTCGCAGTTCTTCATCACCGTCGGCCCGACGCCGCACCTCAACCGCCGCCACACCATCTTCGGCGAGGTGGCCGACGCCGAGTCGCGCGCCGTCGTCGACGCCATCGCCACCACCTCCACCGACCGCTCGGACCGCCCGCTCACCCCGGTCGTCATCCAGCGCATCGAGGTCGGCTGAGAGCGGTAGCGCCCCCGACGTGACCGACCCCGCAGGTCCCCCGCACGACCGGCCCGGTCCGCCGCCGGGCGCACCCGCCCCGGCGGTGTGCGTCCGGCACCCGGACCGGCCCACCGGCCTGCGCTGCACCCGGTGCGACCGCCCGGCCTGTCCGGAGTGTCTGCGGGAGGCGTCGGTCGGCTACCAGTGCGTCGACTGCGTCGCGGAGGGCCGCCCGGCGGCCCGGCGCACCGTCCGGCCGGCGGCGCGGCCCTCCCGCGTCCCGGTCGTCACGACGTCGCTGATCGCCGTCAACGTCGTCGTCTTCCTGCTGACGGTCGTCCAGGCCGGCAGCCTCAACCAGAACAGCTCGTCCCCGCTGTTCCGCGACTGGTCGCTCATCCCCGCGGCCGTCGCCGGCGGCGAGTGGTGGCGCGTCGTCACCGCCGGGTTCCTGCACTTCGGCCCGCTGCACCTGCTGTTCAACATGCTGGCGCTGTGGGTCATCGGCCGCGACATGGAAGTGTTCCTCGGCCGCGCCCGGCTCCTCGGCATCTACCTCGTCGCCCTGCTCGGTGGCTCCGCCGCGGCCCTGCTGTTCTACGGGCAGACCGTGCAGGTCGCAGGCGCCTCCGGCGCCGTGTTCGGGCTCATGGGCGGCCTCGCCGTCGTCCTGCGCCGGATGAACATCCCTGCCACGCAGGTCATCGTCGTCATCGGTATCAACATCGTCCTCAGCGTCACGCTGCCCGGCGTCTCGCTGATCGGGCACGTCGGCGGTCTGGTCGTCGGCGCCGTCGCGACGGCCGCGGTCGTCTACGCCCCCGCCCGCAACCGCAACGCCATCCAGGCCGGCGCTCTCGCCCTCCTCGCGGTGCTCTCGATCGTGCTGATGCTCATCGCAGCCTGACCCTCCGCGCGCCCGGGGCCCGGCTCCGCTCGACCAGCAGCGGGGCAGACCGGGGGCGACCACGATCCGCCCGCAACCTCACTGCTCTGAATCCGGCGCCGGACAGCAGTCAGGTTGCGCGCGATCTGTCCGCTCGGAACGGAGTCCCGCAGCCGCCGCGCGGTTCCGGCGCACACCGGCTGCGTTGTCGGGTGGCCGCGCGTCCTTCCGGACGTGAGACGACCGGAGAAGGTGCGCGTCGACCCAAGGAACCGCATCGCGCCGTCCCTGCCGCTGCCCGCCGCGGAGGTCGTGCCGAGTGCTTCCCGGCCCGGACCGGTGCGGTCTGTGCAGACGGCGCAAGCGGCGCAGGCGGCATAGACGGCGCAGACAGCGCAGACGGCGTGGACGGCGTGGACGGCGTGGACGGCGCAGACAGCGCAGACGGCGTGGACGGCGTGGACAGCGCAGACAGCGCAGACGGCGCGCGTCCGGGATCGCCGCGCGGTTTCTGTGGACGTCCGCCATGTTGTCGGGTCGGAGCCCGTCCTGCAGGGTGCTGAGCGACGAGGGAAGTCGCGCGCCGATCGTGAGAACCGCGTGACGCGGTTCGGCTGGCGCCGCGGCCGGTGGCGTAGGTCGCAGCCGCCCTCGCGCGAGGGGATCGCCGCGCGGTCTCTGCGGCTGCCGGTCGGGTTGTGGGGCCCGCGCCCGCCCTGCAGGGCACCAGGTGATCGGGGATGGCGCGCGTCGACCGTCAGAACCGCGCGGCGTTGTTCCTGGCCGTGCAGGCGCAGGCCGTGCGAAACGCCCCGTGCTCGTCGTCTGGGCTCGCCGGACAGTTTCTGCGCACGTCGGCTGCGTTGTTGGGTCGGCGCCTGTCCTGCAGGGTGCTGGGCGACCGGGGAAGTTGCGCGTCGACAGTGGGAACCGGGTGGCGCGGTCCTCTGCCGGTGCGCGGTGGCCCGGCGCCCGGGCGGGGCACATCCGCCGGACAGCGGCGCGGAAGACCACGATCCGCGCGCAACCTCACTGCTCCGAATCCGGTCCCCGACAGCGCTGAGGTTGCGCGCGGAGCTGGGTCAGTGGCGGGCGGCCATGACGGTGGCGGCGACGTCGACGGGGTCGGCGCCGAGGTCGAGGCGGCCGAAGATCAGGAGGCGTTCGCCGTCGAGGGCGGCGTCGTCGCGGACGTCGACGCCGAGGAGGAAGGTCTCGCGGCCGAGTCTGCGGGCCTGGACGACCCGGACGTCGGTGACCGTCGACCACGGGTAGCTGCGGCGGTGCAGCAGCCCGCGGACGTGGACGCCCTCGGGGGTGACGGCGAGCCGCGGCCGGGCCCGGCTGGCCCAGACGGAGGCCACGAGGAGACCGAGAGTGGCGACGGCGGCGAGCAGCGAACCAGTGGGATCCGAGTGAGTGACGAGCAACACAGCGAGCCAGCCGGCGGCGGCAGCTGTGCACAGCCACGCGACGACGACGAGGCCCGCCGGGGTACTCCACGAGCGGGCGGGCAGATCGGCGGCGTCACCTGCGGGTTCGCCGTCACCCATGATCACGAAGAGTAGTTCTTGTGAGGTTGTCCACAGCGTTCATCCACAGTGTGGACTGCTTACAGGGGTGTGTTTCCGCTGGTCAGCGCCATCTCATCGTCATCAGCAAGCCGACTACGATGAGTGAGAATCCGACGAGGAAGTTCCAGGAGCCGAGCGCGGCGAAGAGCGCGATCTTGTCGCCCGCGATGTAGTTGACGACCAGCCACGCCAGCCCGACGAGCATCAGTCCGAGCATGACGACCACGTAGACCGGACTGGTCGGCCCGGCCTCCTTCGCGGCCGAGCGCTGCGCCGGCGGCGTGTAGGTGGCGGCCTTCTTCCGGACCTTGGACTTGGGCATCGAAACCTCGCGAGACGGTTGTGCGCGTCCGGAACGGCGCGCCCGGGCGTTCCTCCACCGTAACGTGAACCGCCTGTGGCGTGCGCGAACGCCCGATCCGGCGCTGATTCGTGACCGGCCCGCGAGCCGGGCGGCGGGTGGTCAGGCCTGCTGGGCGCCCAGGGCCGCGACCTCGGCCGTCAGCTCCGTGACCAGCGCCTCCGGCACGGGATGGCCGGCGGAGCCCATCCAGTTGGCCAGCAGCCGGTGCCCGCCCTCGGTGAGGACCGACTCGGGGTGGAACTGCACACCCTCCAGCGGGGCGTCACGGTGGCGCAGCGCCATGATCACCCCACCGTCGGTACGGCCTGTGACCTCGAGCTCGGGCGGCAGCGTCTCGGAACGGATCGACAGCGAGTGGTAGCGGGTCGCGACGAACGGGTCGGGCAGGTCGCGCAGGACGCCGACCCCGTCGTGGTGCACCAACGACGTCTTGCCGTGCAGCAGTTCGGGGGCACGGTCGACGACGCCCCCCCAGGAGACTCCGATCGCCTGGTGGCCGAGGCACACCCCGAGCAGGGGGAGGTTGCGCTCGGCGCACGCCTTGATGACGTCGACGCTGCGCCCGGCCTCCTCGGGGACGCCGGGGCCGGGGCTGATCAGGACGCCGTCGACGTCGTCGAGCTCGTCGAGCTCGACCTCGTCATTGCGGCGCACCGTGTTCTCGGCACCCAGCTGCGCGAGGTACTGCACCAGGTTGTAGACGAAGCTGTCGTAGTTGTCGACGACGAGAACGCGCATGTCAGTTGCCGCCGCTGCTACCGACGCGGCCGACCCCGAGGACGACCTGCTGGTCCTTGTCGACGGTCTGACCGGCTCGCGGAGTCTGTGCCACGACCTTGCCGTTCTGTGTGGGGTCGGTGACGGGGACGCTCTGCTGGCTCAGCCTCGTCAGGCCTGCCTGCTGGGCGGCCGCCTGTGCTGTCTGCAGGTCCATACCGCTGAAGTCGGGCACCTGGACCTGGTCGCTCGAACTCATCGTGATCGTGACCGTGGTGCCCTTGGCGACCTTCGTGCCCGCCGACGGGTTGGTACTCGCGACGGTGGCGTCGTTGCCGGTGTCGCCGGAGACCTTCACCTGGAAGCCGGCCTGCTTGAGCGTCGTGCTCGCGGCGTCGGCGCTCTGCCCGGTGACGTCGGGGACCGACACGGTCGACAGCTCCTTGCCGACGACGACGTTGACCGCGCTGCCCCCGGGCGCGTTCGCCCCGGCCTGCGGGTCGGAGGAGATGATCTTTCCGACGTCGGAGGAGCTGCTGGTCTCCTGCTCGGTCTGTTTGCCGAGGGTGAGGCCACGTTCGGTGAGCAGCTGCTGCGCCTGCGCGACCGTCTGCCCGATGAGCGGTGGGACGGCAGCCTGGGCCGGGCCCTTCCCGATGAACATGGTGACGGTCTTGTTCTCGTCGATCTGGGAGCCGCCGGCGGGGTCGGTCCGGACGACCTTGTTGACCTGGTCGACGGGGGACTCGTCCTGTTGGACGTTGACCTGCAGCCCGGCGGCGACGATCGCGGCGCGGGCGGTGTCCTGCGGCTGGCCGACGACGTTGGGGACGGCGACCTGCTTGACCGAGGGGCTGCCGAAGAACTGGAACGCCACGAACGCGATGAGCCCGAGGACCACGGCGATACCGACGCCGATGGCGACCTTGCGGCCGGTGCCGGCGCCCTGGTCGTCGTCGTCGCGCCAGGCGGGGACGGCGCCCGGGGGGATGGTCTGGCGGCCGCCGGCGGCCGGGTTCATCCGGCGGGTGGGTCCCGCGTCGGACGCGAGCAGGGCGGTGCGCTCGTCGTCGCTCATCACCAGCGGCGCCTGCGGGCGCTGGCCGTTGCGGACGCGGATGAGGTCGGACCGCATCTCGGCCGCGGACTGGTATCGGTTGACCGGGTTCTTGCTCAGCGCCTTGAGGACGATCGCGTCGAGCTCGGGCGGCACCCCGGGGTTGAGCTGCGAGGGGTGCCGCGGGTCCTCGCGGACGTGCTGGTAGGCGACGGCGACCGGGGTGTCGCCGGTGAAGGGCGGGTCGCCGGTGAGCAGCTCGAAGAGCACGCAGCCTGCGGCGTAGACGTCGCTGCGCGCGTCGACGGCCTCGCCGCGGGCCTGCTCGGGGGAGAGGTACTGGGCGGTGCCGATGACGGCGGCCGTCTGCGTGACGTTCTGGCCCTCGCCCAGTGCGCGGGCGATGCCGAAGTCCATGACCTTCACCGCGCCCTGGGTGTTGATCATGATGTTGGCGGGCTTGACGTCGCGGTGGATGATGTTGTGCCGGTGGCTGAAGTCGAGCGCCGCGCACACGTCGGCCATGACGTCGACGACGCGGGCCTGGTCGATCGGGCCCTGCGTCTTCACGATCTCGCGCAGCGTCTGCCCGTCGACGAACTCCATGACGATGTAGGGCAGCGGACCGAACTCGCTGACCGTCTCGCCCGTGTCGTAGACCGCGACGATCGCCGGGTGGTTGAGCGCCGCGGCGTTCTGCGCCTCACGACGGAACCGGAGCTGGAACTGCGGATCGCGCGCAAGGTCGGCACGCAGGACCTTGACGGCCACGTCGCGGCCCAGGCGCGTGTCGAGGCCGCGGTGAACCTCGGACATGCCGCCGTAGCCGAGCGTGTCGCCCAGCTCGTAGCGCTCGGACAGCAGGCGGGGGGTGGTCATCGGTGCCGGTTCCTGAGTCGTGTCGAGGGTCGGATCATCATGCCTGGTCGCGCCGCGCGTCGGTCCGCTCGCTCGGCGCGCGGTCGCCGGACAGCGTGTTCCCGGGGCTCACCGGACATTCTCCGTGACATCGTTCCCGGTCCCTCCGTCCCGATGCGCCGTCCAGCCCATCGCGACGCCCTCCTGGCGGGACACGCTACCCGGGGCGAACCCGGACGGCTCGGACATCGCGCTCGTCGACCCGATGAGCCGGGGCAGCAGGAGCAGCAGGGTGACGAGCACGGCGACCACGGCGAGCACCACGAACAGCACGACGAGCGCGGTGTGGCGCGACCGGGACCGCGGGGTCAGCGACACGGGTTCCGATCCCGGGGCGCGTGACGGCGTGTCGCCCGGCTCGCGGACGTCGGCCGGTGCGTCCCAGGTCGGGTCGTGGTCGTCGGCCAGCCGGTGGGCACCGGCGGGGCGGTCGGGTGTGGCGACCGGGCCGGTGGCAGCGAGGCGCGCCGACGTCGCGGTGGTCTCGACGGTCGTCTCGACC
>NZ_BJVJ01000029.1 GCF_007989085.1 Pseudonocardia sulfidoxydans NBRC 16205 | reverse complement strand
CCGCTCACAGGGTCGGGGAGGGAGCCCAGCGTCAGGCGTTGGCCGTGGCCGGGTCCTTGCTGGTCAGGTTCGCGCCGGAGTGCGGGTCGAAGATCTGGATCTTGTCGGTGTCGACCCACACCTCGGAGCGCTGCCCCTCCTGCGCCGTGGAGGTCGCGGACAGCCGCGTGACCAACTGCCCCCCGCCGTCGGGGACGTCGGCGGTACCGGCATCGGCGGCGAGCTCGGCGAGGTCGTCGGAGACGGCCTGCTCACCCTCGATCTTGAAGTAGGCGAACTTGTCCGATCCCATCGACTCGAGGACGTCGACCTCCGCGGTGAACACCGAGCCCCGCGCCCGGACGTGGTCCTCGACGACGCCGGCGTCCTCGAAGTGTTCCGGCCGGATACCGACGATGATCTCGCGCGGCGCGTCGGCGCCTTCGAGGACGCGGCGGATGCGGTCGGCCATGGCGAGGTCGCCCAGCGAGGTGCGCAGCGCGCCGTTCTCCAGTGTGGCCGGCAGGAAGTTCATGGCGGGCGAGCCGATGAACCCGGCGACGAAGAGGTTGGCCGGCTCGTCGTAGAGGTGCTGCGGCGAGCCGATCTGCTGCACCACACCGCTCTTCATGACGACGATGCGGTCGCCGAGCGTCATGGCCTCGGTCTGGTCGTGGGTGACGTAGACCGTGGTGGTCTCCAGGCGCTGTTGGAGCTTGGAGACCATGGTCCGCATCTGGACACGGAGTTTGGCGTCCAGGTTGGACAGCGGCTCGTCCATGAGGAACGCCTTGGGGCTGCGGACGATGGCCCGGCCCATGGCGACGCGCTGGCGCTGACCGCCGGACATGTTGGCGGGCTTGCGGTCGAGGTGCTGGGTGAGGTCGAGGATCTCGGCGGCCTCGGTGACCTTCTTGTCGATGTCGGCCTTCGACCACTTGGCGAGCTTGAGCGGGAAGCCCATGTTCTCGCGCACGGTCATGTGGGGGTAGAGCGCGTAGGACTGGAACACCATGGCGATGTCGCGGTCCTTGGGCGCCTTCTCGTTGACGCGCTCGCCGCCGATGCGCAGCTCGCCCTCGGAGATGTCCTCCAGTCCGGCGATCATGTTGAGCGTCGTCGACTTCCCGCAGCCGGAGGGGCCGACGAGGATGATGAACTCGCCGTCGGCGATCTCGATGTTGACGTCGTCGGCACCGAGGGTGCCGTCGGGGTACCGCTTGTAGACGTGGTCCAGAACGATCTCTGCCATGGGTGTCCTACCCCTTCACTGCGCCGGAGGTCAGGCCGGCGACGATCCGGCGCTGGAAGAACAGCACGAAGATGATGATCGGGATGGTCAGCAGCACGGCGGCCGCCGCGATGGAGCCGGTGGGCTCGGCGAACTGCGAGGCGCCCGTGAACTGCGAGATCGCGACGGTGGCTGTCTGCGAGCGCGACGTCGAGGTCAGCGAGACCGCGAACAGGAAGTCGTTCCAGCAGAAGATGAACACCAGGATCGCGGTGGTGAAGACGCCGGGCGCGGCCAGCGGCACGATCACGGAGCGGAACGCCTGCAGCGGTGTGGCGCCGTCCATCTTGGCCGCCTTCTCCAGCTCCCACGGAATCTCGCGGAAGAACGCCGACAGCGTGTAGATCGCCAGCGGCAGCGCGAACGTGATGTAGGGCAGGATCAGACCGGGCCAGGTGTCGAACAGGCCGACGGCGCGCTCGATGTCGAAGAGCGGGCTGACCAGCGAGATCTGCGGGAACATCGCGATCAGCAGTGAGACCCCGACGAGCGCCTTCTTGCCCGGGAAGTCGAGCCGGGCGATCGCGTAGGCCGCCATGGTCCCGATCACGACGGCGATGACCGTCGAGATGATGGCGATGCCGATGGAGTTTCGCAGGGCGCTGGTGAAGAGGTCGATCTCGAAGATCTGCGCGTAGTTCGACCAGGTCCAGCTGCGCGGGAAGAAGTTGCCGTCGGTGATCGTGTCGGCCGTCTTGAACGACAGGCTGACGATCCACAGCACCGGGATCAGTGCGTAGAGGATCACGATCAGGTTGATGACGCTCCAGCCGACCTTCTTGTTGGCCGGAGCGGTCGCCGTCATCGTCGCCACTCAGGTCACCTCTTCCCCGCCGGCTCGGACCCCGGGGCCGAAGCCCCGAAGAGTTTGATGAAGAGCAGGGCTATCAGCGCGACCGCGATAAAGATCAACACGCTGATGGCAGAGCCGATGCCCAGGTTGAAGGCTTTGAACAGGTTGTCGTAGCCCAACATCGACACCGACCCGGTGCCGTTGGAGCCCTGGGTGAGGATGTAGATGTTGTCGAAGACCCGGAACGCGTCGAGCGTGCGGAACAGCAGCGCGACGAGGATCGCGGGCTTCATCATCGGCAGGATGATCTGGGTGAGGCGCTGCCAGGCTCCGGCGCCGTCGACCTGGGCGGCCTTGAGCAGGTCGTCGGGGACGAGGGCGAGGCCGGCCATCAGCAGCAGCGCCATGAACGGCGTCGTCTTCCAGACCTCGGCGAGGATGATGATCGCGATGGCCGACGCCTGCCCGGTGAGCGGCGCCGATCCTTCCGACAGCATCGCGGCGAGGTAGCCCTTGTCGGGCGTCCACGCGAACTGCCACGAGAACGCCGCGACGACGGTGACGATGCCGTACGGGATGAGCACGACGGTCCTGGTGAGCCCGCGGCCGACGATCGTGCGGTGCATGACCAGCGCGAGCGCGAGGCCGAGCACGAACTCGATCGCCACCGAGACCACCGTGATGATCACCGTGATCAGGAACGCCTGCCACCAGTAGCCGGAGGTGAGCACCGCGCCGTAGTTGGACAGGCCGGCGAACTCGCGGTCGGCCGGGAACCGCAGGTCGTAGCGTTGCAGCGACAACCAGATGGCGTAGATGATCGGGTACGCCGTGACGGCGACCATGATGATCGCGGCCGGGGCGCACAACCAGAGCCCGAGCCGCCGTTCGGCTCTCTTGCCCTCGGAGAGGGCCAGCTTGCCCGCACGGTGCGACGGCGGTTGCTTCGTCGTCGACGCGGCGAGCGCTCCACTGTCGAGGCTCACGGGACCAACCCCTCCGAGTTCTCCGCCTTGCGGATCTGGTCGGCGAGTCCGGCGACCGTCACCTGCGGGTTGATGTCACCGGGCGGGTTCAGAGCGTCGGACAGCACGATCGAGATGCTCTGGTAGGCCGGGGTCTTGGGGCGCACGCTGGCGTTGTCCAGGGACTGCTTGATGGCCTCCCACGCCGGGTACTTCTGCTGGAACGACGGGTCGGAGTACAGCGACTCCAGTGTCGGCGGGACACCGCCGTCGACCGCGTTGGTCAGCTGGTTGTCGCGGTTGCGCAGACACTGCACGGCCTCGAACGCGAGGTCCTTGTGCAGCGACGTGCTGCTGACGCCGAGGTTCAGGCCACCGATGGTGACGGTCGCGGGCTTGCCCGGGACGACCGACGGGTAGGGGGCCCAGGCGAACACGTCGATGACGCGCCTGCCGGTGTCCTGCGAGGTGGCCTTGCCCTGGTCGTCGATGAAGGTGCCGCCACCGCCGCCGTCCGGGGGCGGGGTGTTGATCGAGGCGTAGACGAACGGGTAGTTGACCTGGAACGCGGCCTCGCCGGCTTCCATCGCGAGGCGGCCGTCGTTCTCCTTGGCGACCGAGAGCGAGGGGTCGGCACCCTTGGCGGTGGCGACCCTCTGCATGATCGTCGTGGCCTTGATGGCGGCGTCGCCCTGGTCGATCAGGACGTCGCCCTTCTCGTTGACGACCTGGCCGCCCGCGCTGGTGAGCAGCGTGTTGAACCAGACGGTGATGCCCTCGTACTGGGCGCCCTGCACCTCGATGGCGGCGGGCAGGCCCTTGGCGGCGAGCGCCTCGGACTGGGCGATCATGTCGTCCCAGGTCGCGGGCGGGTTGGGCGAGAGGTCCTTGCGGTACCAGAGGATCTGGGTGTTCGTGTTGAGCGGCGCGGCCCAGAGCTCACCCTGGTAGGTGCCGGTGTCGAGCGGGCCGGCGAGGGTGCCGTCCTTGACCTTGGCCGCCTGGTCGGCCGGGAACTTCTCCAGCCAGCCGGCCTCGGCGAACTCGGCGGTCCAGGTGACGTCGATGCCCATGATGTCGACGGCCGTGTCGCCCGCCACGAGGCGGCGTGCGAGCTGCAGCCGCTGGTCGTCGGCGCTCTTCGGCAGCGTCTGCTGGACGATCGAGTACCTGCCACCCGCCTGCTGTGTGCAGGCCGCGGCCGCTGCCGCGTACTGCTTCGCCCCGTCCGCCGGGGTGTAGAAGTTCAGGACGGGCGGCCCTGCGGCCGCACTTCCGCAGCCGGCGATCGTCGCGGCGGCCAGGAGTGCCGCCCCACCGACGCAGAGCGACCTGAACCGTCCCATTCCGTGCCGCCTCGTCGCGAGCGGCTGCCCCATACCGGCCTCCCGTCGTGAGCCGATGGGGCCCCGCGTGACCGGCGGCGACACCTCGGCATGTTCAGCCTGTGACACCGGTCACGAGATCGCGCCGGTCGCATGAACATAAGGAGGTGCGGCGATACCCGCAATTCGAGCCCGGGAGACCGAGACCGGACCGAGACCAAACTCCGGGTGGGGACGAACGAATGCAGGAACGGATCCCTCAGGAGCCGTGGGCCGGACGGGGGCCGTCGCCCGACATGGCCAGCTTCGCGAGCATCTCGCGGGCCTTCTCGGCGTTGCGCGGCTGGCAGAGCACGTCGTAGCGGCCGGCCACCATCTGGCTCGCGGACGTGAAGTCCCGACGACCGCGGGAGGCCCCGTAGCCGACGGCCGCGAGCACGATGCCGAACACCATGCCGCCGAGCAGGCCGATGAGGACCGCGACGAACGGCGGCAGCGTCGTCGTGCCGAAGACCACGAGCAGCAGCCCGAAGAACAGGCCGAACCAGGCGCCGGACGCGCCACCGGAAGCCAGCACGCGGCCCCAGGTCAGGCGGCCGATGACGCGTTCGACGAGCATCAGGTCGACGCCGACGATCGTCACGTCGCGCACCGGGAAGTCGCTGTCGGCCAGGTGGTCGACGGCGCGCTGGGCCTCGGCGTAGGTGGCGTAGGAGCCGACGGGCCAGCCGGTCGGAGGAGTGGGCAGGTTGGGCAGGCCGGGCGCAGTGCGCCCCGCGCCGCCGAACGGTGCGGTCACCGAATCCTCCCTCGTGAGAGCTGTTGCGGTCCCGGGAAAATCAGGACACGTGGTGCGGACGTCTCATCATGCCAACGAGCGTGACGGTGGCGCAGTGCCCCGGGCGGCGGTGTCCTGCGCCGCAGTGCGCAGGCTGGCGCGGCGTCGCCATTCGATCACACTGTGCAACGAACTGCAGAGCGTGACGCGCCCTGCGACCTGCACGATTAGACCGTTCGGCTGCGCACGATCACGTTTCGGTCACGTACCGTCTGATGTTCGCTCGTCGGGGGAACATCGGGGTGGGTGCGATGACGGCGTTGGTGGGTGCTGCGCTCCTGGGCCAGGCAGCGGCGGACGGATCCGACGGATGGCTGACGATCGTCGTCCTGCTGCTCCTCGCGGGCGGCGGCTACGGGCTCTCGGTGATCCTGCACCCGTTCAAGCACTGCCCGACGTGCAAAAGCAGCCCGCGCAGCTACGGCGCGATCTACACGAAGTCGTTCCGGCTGTGCTCCCGCTGCGGCGGCAGCGGCCGGATCCGGCGGTTCGGGGCAGGAGAGGGCTGAGTGCCCACCGCACCGGTCCCGGCACAGCCGGCGGGCGGGCGGTCCCGCCGCACGGCAGTTCGGCATCGTGTGTGACCGCACCGCGTGGTTGCGCTGCGCCCGCTGATTTCGTGGTCGCTACGCGGGTTTCGCGATCGTCGCGCTGCCCACAGCCCACAGCCCGCGCCCAGAACCCACGCGCCGATCGAAATTTCGATGCGCTGCACCCCGCCGCATGGGCTCCAGGCAGTGCTTGAGTTCCGGCGGCGCGCGGGTTCCGCGGGCGGCGCCTCACCTACAGCCCACGCGCCGGCCGTACGAACCGCGCGACGATCTCGACGGCCGAGCGCACCCGGCCGGGCAGGCTCCCCTGCCGCGCGGGAGCCGCTGGGTGCGTTCGGCGTCAGCAGCTGACCGGCGACGTCGCGCACGTCCTACGTCGCCGCGTCGACCGGCCGCCACGCACCGGCGGAACCCGCGCGGCGGTCCGACCTCGACGCGCCGCACACCTTGCGTAGGTGCCGCACACGCTGCACGGGGTGCGGCGGACCTGCAGGGTGTGCGACGCCGGGCCGGGCGACTCCGCCCCGGCGCCGGAGGTCAGCGCGACCTGTACTCGCGCAGCAGGCCGCGCGAGATGATCGTCTTCTGGATCTCCGAGGTGCCCTCCCCGATCAGCAGGAACGGCGCCTCGCGCATCAGCCGCTCGATCTCGTACTCCTTGGAGTAGCCGTAGCCGCCGTGGATGCGGAACGACTCCTGGGTGACCTCGGCGCAGTACTCCGACGCGATCAGCTTGGCCATGCCGGCCTCGACGTCGTTGCGCGTGCCCGCGTCCTTGAGCCGCGCCGCGTTGACCATCATGTGGTGCGCGGCCTCGACCTTGGTGCCCATCTCGGCCAGCTTGAACGCGATGGCCTGGTGCTCGGCGATCGGCTTGCCGAACGTGCTGCGCTGCTGGGCGTACTCGACCGCGAGCTCGAAGGCCCGGATCGAGATGCCGCACGCCCGCGCCGCGACGTTGACGCGGCCGACCTCGACCCCGTCCATCATCTGCGAGAAGCCCTTGCCCGTCTCCCCGCCGAGGATCGCCGACGCCGGGATGCGGTAGCCGTCGAACACCGCCTCCGTGGTGTCGACGCCCTTGTACCCCATCTTGTCGATCTTCCCCGGGATGGTGAGCCCGGGCGCGACCTCGCCGTAGCCGGTCGGCTTCTCGACGAGGAACGCCGTCAGGTTCTGGTGCGCCTTCGGCTTGCCCTCGTCCGTCCTGACCAGCAGGGCGATCAGGTTCGACGTGCCGCCGTTGGTCAGCCACATCTTCGCGCCGTCGATGACGTAGTCGTCGCCGTCGCGCACGGCCTTCGTCTTGATCGCGGCGACGTCGGAGCCGAGGTCGGGCTCCGACATCGAGAACGCTCCGCGCACCTCACCGGCGGCCATCTGCGGCAGCAGCCGCTGCTTCTGCTCGTCGGTGCCGTGCTGGGTGAGCATGTAGGCGACGATGAAGTGGGTGTTGATGACGCCGGAGACGCTCATCCATCCGCGCGCGATCTGCTCCACCACCAGCGCGTAGGTCAGCAGCGACTCGCCCAGGCCACCGAACTCCTCGGGGATGGTGAGCCCGAACAGGCCCATCTCCTTCATCCCGTCGACGATGTCCTGCGGGTAGGTGTCCGCGTGCTCCAGCGCGGTGGCGTGCGGGATGATCTCCTTGTCGACGAACGTCCGGACCGTGGACAGGATCTCCTGCTGGACTTCGGTCAGACCGGCCGTCTGGGCAAGCCGTGCCATGCGGTGCTCCTGGGGTTGCGAAGGTGGGGGCGGACGAGGGGGCTCACGCCTCCGGCGGGGTCCACCGGTCGGTGCGCTCCATGCCGGCGGCCCGGCCCTTGCCCGAGATCACCAGCGCCATCTTGCGGCTGGCCTCGTCGATCATCTCGTCGCCGATCATCGCCGCGCCCCGCTTGCCACCGGCCTCGGAGGTGTACCAGTCGTAGGCGTCGAGGATGTTCTCGGCGTGGTCGTAGTCGCTCTGCAACGGGCTGAAGGTCTCGTTGGCGGCGTCGATCTGGCCGGGGTGCAGGACCCACTTGCCGTCGAAGCCCAGCGCGGCGCTGCGGCCGGCGACGCGGCGGAACCCGTCGACGTCCTTGATCTGCAGGTACGGGCCGTCGATGGCGAGCTTCTCGTGGGCGCGCGCCGCCATCAGGATGCTCATCAGGATGTGGTGGTAGGCGTCGCCCACGTCGTAGCCGGGCGGCTGCTCGCCCACGACCAGGGACTTCATGTTGATCGACGCCATGAAGTCGGCCGGGCCGAAGATGATCGTCTCCACGCGGGGCGACGCGGCGGCGATGGCGTTGACGTTGGTCAGGCCCAGCGCGTTCTCGATCTGCGCCTCGATGCCGATCTTCCCGACCTCGTAGCCCATGGACTTCTCGATCTGGGTGAGCAGCAGGTCGAGTGCGACGACCTGCTCGGCCGTCTGCACCTTGGGCAGCATGATCGCGTCGAGGTTGGCGCCCGCGCCTTCGACGACCTCCGTCACGTCCCGGTAGGTCCACTCGGTGGTCCAGTCGTTGACGCGCACGACGCGGATGCGCTCGCCCCAGCCTCCCTCGTTGAGGGCGGCGACGATCGTCTTGCGGGCGCCGGGCTTGGCCAGGGGCGCGCACGCGTCCTCGAGGTCGAGGAACACCTGGTCGGCGGGCAGCGTCCGAGCCTTGTCGATGAACTTCTGGCTCGAGCCCGGCACCGCCAGACAGGAACGGCGGGCACGGTTGCGGGTGCTCACTGACGGACTCCTCGTTGGGTCGACGCGGACAGCTGGGTCGATGCTGGCACGCAACCGCCGAGAACACCCTTCATAGGTGATTGGTTTCTCACCCACCACAGGTGAAAGCCCTGTTCGCGGCTCACGGCAGCGCCGAGAGCACCCCTGAGGAGACGGCCGCGACGCCGCCCCCGACCGTCGTCGACACCGCCTTGCCGTCCGTCGCCTCGACCGTCACGTGCAGCCGTGACGGACGCCCGATCTCCGCGCCCTGGTCGATCGTGAACGCCGAGCCGCCGTCGCCGGGGAGCATCCCGCGGTCGACGAGGAACACCGCCAGCGCGACGGCCGCCGACCCCGTCGCCGGGTCCTCCACCACACCCGCACCGGGCGCGAACATCCGCAGGTGCACGTGCCGCACCGGAACCTCGCCCACCGACACCACGACCAGCCCCGTCATGCCGGCCGTCAGGGCCGTGACCTCGGCGTGGTCGCACACCGCGCGGGCGACCGCGTCGGCACGCACCGGGAGCACGACGTAGGGCACCCCCGCCGTCGCCGACCCGGCCCGCACCCGCTCGTCGAGATCGGCCTCGGTGAGCCCGACCGCCGCGGCCAGCTCGTCGGCCGCGGCCGACGGACCCGGCGCCGGGTGCCCGCCCGACACCGTCGCCCCCGCCGCCTCGACGCGGACCGGAAGCAGCCCCGCGCCGCACTCCTGCACGACGTCGCCCGCCCCGATCACCCCGTCACGCGCCAGCACCCACGCCGTCCCCACGCTCGGGTGGCCCGCGAACGGCAGCTCGACGGCCGGGGTGAAGATGCGGACCCGGTAGTCGGCGCCCGGCTTCGTCGGCGGCAGCGTGAACGTCGTCTCCGACAACCCGAACTCGGCCGCGATCGCCTGCATCTGTGCACCGGTCAGCCCGGCCTCGGCGGCGCCGTGCACGACGGCCAACGGGTTGCCCGCGTAGGGCCGGTCGGTGAACACGTCGACGACGTCGAAGCGCAGCTCGGGCATGCCGCGACCCTAGGCTGTGCGTCGACGCCGTCGCTCTAGGCTTCCCCCATGGCGGCGACCCAGGTGTTCGTGGCCCGCATGGCGGGACTCGCCGTGTTCGGACCCGACGGAGAGCGCATCGGCAAGGTGCGCGACGTCGTCGTGTCGCTGCGGGTCGACCCCAGCCCGCCCCGGGTCCTCGGCCTCGTCGTCGAGCTCGCCACCCACCGGCGGATCTTCGTACCGATGCTGCGCGTCACCGGCGTCGACCCCGCCGCGATCACCCTCGCCACCGGTTCGGTCAGCCTCCGCGGCTTCCACCAGCGCCCCAACGAGGCGCTCGTCCTCGGCCAGATGCTCGACGCGACGGTCGTGCTGACCGAGTCCGGCCAGGAGGTCGTCGTCGTCGACGCCGCGATCGAGCCGACCCGCTCCCGCGACTGGGTCGTCGGCAGGCTCGCCGTCCGCGCCCGCCGAAACCGGTTGTCCCGCCGCGGATCCGTGCGGGTCGTGCCGTGGAACGCCGCCGAGGGCCTTACCCTCACCGACCGCCAGGGCACCGAGGGCCTGCTCGCCGTCTTCGAGGCCATGCGCCCCGCCGACGTCGCCGCCGCCCTCACCGAGCTGCCGACCAAACGTCAGTACGAGGTCGTCGACGCCCTCGACGACGAACGCCTCGCCGACGTCTTCGAGGAGATGTCCGAGTCCGACCAGCGCGACCTGTTCGCCCACCTCGACTCCGAACGCGCCGCCGACGTCCTCGAGGCGATGTCCCCCGACGACGCCGCCGACCTCCTCGGCGAGCTGTCCCCCGACGAGTCGGATCGGTTGCTGTCGCTGATGGAGCCCGAGGAGTCCGAGCCGGTCCGCCGGCTGCTCAGCTACTCCAGCAACACCGCCGGCGGTCTCATGACGCCCGAGCCGATCATCCTGCGGCCCGACGCCACCGTCGCCGAGGCGCTCGCCCACATCCGCAACCCCGACATCCCGCCCGCGCTCGCGAGCCTCGTGTTCGTCTGCAGGCCGCCCTCGGCCACACCGACCGGCCGCTACCTCGGCTGCGTGCACGCCCAACGGCTGCTGCGCGAGGCACCGTTCGAGCTCGTCGCCGGCATCGTCGACAGCGAGCTCGCCCGGCTCACCCCCGAGGCCACCCTCCCGGAGATCACCCGCTACTTCGCGGCATACAACCTCGTCGCCGGGCCCGTCGTCGACAGCGAGGACCATCTGCTCGGCGCCGTCACCGTCGACGACCTGCTCGACCACATCCTCCCCGCCGGCTGGCGCGACGACATGACCGAACCCGGCGACGGCTACGTCGGCAACGGGTCCCGCATCGGCGACGTCGAGCAGATCGGGACCGGGGACACGGGGGCCGACCGTGCCTGAGCTGCACAGCAACCGCCGCCTCGACCAGCCGCGCTCCGGACGCCGCCGCCTGGAGGTCGACCCCGAGGGCTTCGCCCGGATCTCCGAACGCATCGCCCGGTTCCTCGGGACCGGTCAGTTCCTCGCCATCCAGACGATCATCGTCATCGCCTGGATCGCGCTGAACATGATCAGCTGGCGGCTGCAGTGGGACCCGTACCCGTTCATCCTGCTCAACCTGGCCTTCTCCACCCAGGCCGCCTACGCCGCGCCCCTGATCCTGCTCGCGCAGAACCGGCAGGACGACCGCGACCGCGTCTCGCTCGAGGAGGACCGCACCCGCGCCGAACGCACCAAGGCCGACACCGAGTACCTCGCCCGGGAGCTCGCCGCGCTGCGCATCGCGATCGGCGAGGTCGCCACCCGCGACTATCTGCGCAGCGAGCTCGACAAGCTCGCCGAGCGGATCGGCGCCGACCCCCCTGCCCGGGGCCGGACCTACCCGCACACGTTCGAGTAGCGCGTCAGCCCGACAGCTTCTCGCCGATCGTCTCCAGCTGCGTCATCTCCGCCGTGTCCAACCGGTCGACGAAGTGCCGCAACACCCCCGCGAGATGCGTCCGCGACGCCACCCGCAACCGGCTCACCCCCGCCTCGGTCAGCAACGCCGCCACCCCGCGCCCGTCGCCGGCCACCGGGGACCGGCTCACCAGCCCCGCCCGCTCCAGCCGGTCGACCAGCCGCGTCACCCCCGACCGCGACAACAACACCGCGTCGGCCAGCTCCGTCATCCGCAGCCGTCTCCCCGGGGCCTCGGCCAGCTGCACCAGCACGTCGTAGGCGGCCAACGACAAGCGCTGTTCCGCGACCAGTTCCGTCTCCAGGACCCGGGTGATCGTGGCGTGCGCCTTGAGGAACGCCCGCCAGGAAGCGAGCTGTTCGTCGGTCGGCACGGCCCGCCGTCCCCCCGGATCGCCGTCGCGGGCAGTGCCCGGGGCGGCGTCGGCGATGTCCGTCACGTCATCAGATGCTACGGATGCGCCGGTCCCGGTGGGGACACACGTACGATGGTGGTTTCTCGCCGCGGGTCCTGCCACACCCCCGGCCGCCCTCAGGAAGGTGCAACGGAGACCTGATGTCCGTCATGGGGAACACCGGATCGCAGACCCTCGAACAGTCGGTCCGGGCCGCGCTCGCGAAAGTCGACGACCCGGAGATCCGCAAACCGATCACCGAGCTCGGCATGGTCAAGAGCGTCGCGGTCTCCGACGACGGCGTCGCCGACGTCGCCGTCTACCTGACCGTCGCCGGCTGCCCGATGCGCGACACGATCACCACCCGCGTCACCGAGGCCGTCTCCGCGGTGCCCGGCATCCGCGCCGTCCAGGTCGAGCTCGACGTCATGTCCGACGAGCAGCGCACCGAGCTGCGCCGCAGCCTGCGCGGCGACTCGGAGGAACCCGTCATCCCCTTCGCCCAGCCCGGCTCCCTCACCCGCGTCTACTGCGTCGCGTCGGGCAAGGGCGGCGTCGGCAAGTCGTCGGTCACCGTCAACCTCGCCGCCGCCCTGGCCGCCCGCGGGCTCTCCGTCGGCGTCGTCGACGCCGACATCTACGGCCACTCGGTGCCCCGGATGCTCGGCACCGAGGCCCGGCCCACCAAGGTCGACAACATGATCATGCCGCCGCAGGCCCACGGCGTGAAGGTCATCTCCATCGGCATGTTCGTCGACGGCAACACCCCCGTCGTCTGGCGCGGCCCCATGCTCCACCGGGCCCTGCAGCAGTTCCTCGCCGACGTCTTCTGGGGCGACCTCGACATCCTGCTGCTCGACCTGCCCCCCGGCACCGGCGACATCGCCATCTCCACCGCACAGCTCGTCCCCAACGCCGAGCTGCTCGTCGTCACCACCCCGCAGCAGGCGGCCGCCGAGGTCGCCGAACGCGCAGGCTCCATCGCCATGCAGACCCGTCAGCGCCTCGCCGGCGTCGTCGAGAACATGTCGTGGATGGAGCTGCCCGACGGCACCCGCATGGAGGTCTTCGGCTCCGGCGGCGGCACCACCGTCGCCGACTCCCTCAGCCGGACCCTCGGCGCGCCCGTCCCGCTGCTCGGCCAGATCCCGCTGGAGCCCAAGCTCCGCGAGTGCGGCGACACCGGCACCCCCATCGTGCTGGCCGACCCCGAGTCGCCCGCCGGGACCGCGCTGCGCGGCGTCGCCGACAAGCTGGCCACCCGCGCCCGCGGGCTCGCCGGGATGAGCCTGGGCATCTCACCGGCGGGGCGCTGAGCCCCTTTCTCCGAACGAACGGCACAGTCACGCAATTCAGCTGCGCGACTGTGCCGTTCGTTCGCGTTCGCTCAGGCGAGCAGCGCGACGACGCCGATCATCACCGGGACGCTGAGCACCGTCGTCACCAGGCCCGCGTCCCGCGCCAGCGTCACGCCCTGCCGGTAGCGCACCGCGTAGGCGAACATGTTCTGCGCCGTCGGCAACGCCGCGCAGATCGCCACCGCCAGCAGCCGCGGACCCGTCATCCCCAGCAGCAGCCCGACCGCCACCGCGATCGCCGGCTGCCCCACGTTCTTCAGCAACGACACCACCACCAGCGGCGGGCCCACCTCGCCCTGCCCCGGCCGGGCAGCGCCGTGCAGCGACACTCCGAACGCCAGCAGCATCCCCGGCACCGCGATCCCCGCGACCAGGTGCACCGGCGCCATCACGACCTCCGGCACCTGCCACCCCGTGAACGCCACCACCAGCCCTGCCACCGTCGCGACGAAGATCGGGTTCCGCAGCGGCGCCACCACAGTCCGCCACAACGACGGCGGCCGCCCGTCCTCGCGACGGGTCAGCGTGTCGAGCACCGTCGCGCCGAGCGGGCCCAGCACCGCCAGCTGGAACAGCAGGACCGGGGCGATCGCCGTCGGATCCGCGAGGACGTAGGTGACGATCGGCAGGCCCAGGTTCCCGGCGTTCACGTAGCCCGACGACATCGCGCCCACCACCGACTCCCCCGCCGGGCGGCGCCGCAGCATCGCGAACACCAGGTACAGCACGCACGCCGCGCTCGACGACACCGCCGTCACCGCCAACGCGCCGGAGAACACGGCGTGGACGTCGGCGACCGAGAGCGTCGAGAACAACAGCGCGGGGCTGGCGACGAAGAACGCCGTGCGCGACAACACCTCCACGGCCGCGGGCCCGAGAAGGTCCGACCGCCCGATCCCCCAGCCGACGGCCACGATGACGGCGAGGACCAGGAACCCTTGGAGAACCCCACTCACCGTTGCGTCACGACGCCTGACGTTAATGCGCCTGTGAGTGGCGATAGTCGCTATAGCGACTATCGCCACTCACAGGGGTTGGTCAGGCGGCGCCGGCGGGTGGGGGCGGCTCGATCGGGGTGACGGGGTGACGTCGAGGATGCGGGCGACGGTGTCGGTCATGTGCTTCTCCAACGTCGCGACGAGGCGGGCCTCGTCGCCGTCGCGGACGGCGTCGCGCAGGGCCCGGTGCTCGGCGACGAGCTCGGCGGGCGGGGGCGGGTTGTCCTGCAACGCGGCCAGGCACATCCGGGTCTCCACGAGCAGGGTGTCGGCCATGCGCCGCAGCCGGGGGCTTCCGGAGGCAGCGACCAACTGCTGGTGGAAGCGGTGGTCGGCATCGGCGAGGGCCACCGCGTCGCCGGCCGCGGCGGCGGCCTCCATGTCGGCGAGCGCGGCGGTGAGGACGACGACGGCCTCGGTGCGGTCGCCGGCGACGACGAGCAGGCCGGCGGCGCGTTCGACGGCGGCGCGGGCGGTGTAGACGTCGCGGACGTCGGCGGCGTCGAGGTCGCGGACGAACAGGCCCCGGTGGCGTTCGCTGCGGACCAGGCCTTCGGCGACGAGGCGTTGCATGGCTTCGCGCAGGGGGCCGCGGCTGACGCCGAGCCGGGTGGCGATCTCGACCTCGCCGAGCTGGGCGCCGGGCGGGAAGGTTCCGCGCATGATGGCGTGGCGGAGCCGGTCGGCGACGATGGCCGCGGTCGAGCGCCGGCTGACGGGCTCCAGATCGTCGAGGTCGAGCTCCACCGCTCCTCCTGTGTCAGCCTGCCGCGAACAGTGCGCCGAGTCCGCTGCGGACGCGTTCGGCGCCCGCGAGCCGCAGCCCCTGCCAGATGCTGACCTGGTTGGCGGTCAGCACGGGCTTGCCGACGCGCGCGTCGAGGGCGTCGAGCAGCTCGATGGTGTGCAGGGCGGTGTCGGGCAGCAGAACGGCCTGGGCGTCGGCGTGGTCGGCGGCGGCGGCGAAGTCGAGGACGAGGTCGCCGGGGAGGGTGCCGACCTCGGCGGCGGTGACGATGCCGCGTGCCGACAGCGACAGGACGGTGATGCCGGCTTTGCCGAGGAACTCGACGAACGCCCCGGCGACGTCGTCGGGGTAGGTGGCGCCGACGGCGACGCGGGTGATGCCGAGTGCGCGGCAGGCGTCGACGAAGGCGAAGGAGGTGCTGGAGGCGGGGACGCCGGCGACCGCCTGGAGGGCGGCGACCTGGGCGGCGGCGCCGTCCCAGCCGAAGACGAAGCTGCCGGAGGTGCAGGCCCAGACGATGGAGTCGAGGGGGCCGGCCTGCGCGGCGACCTGGGCGGCGCCCGCGGCGAGGACGTCCTCGCCACCGATGTCGAGGAGGGCGTCGACGCGGTGGGCGTCCTCGCGCATCTCGGTGTGGACGAGCGGGAGTCTGGTGCCGTCACCGAGGGCGGTCTCGGCGCGCGGGTAGTCGTCCTCGGCGGAGTAGCCCGGGTAGAGGATCCCAACGGTGGTGCTCATGATTGTCGACAATCCTACGAACGCGGGGTCCGGGTCAAGCGACGGACAGCCTGCGCTGCTCGGCCAGCAGCGCCCCACCGCCCACGGCGGCCCGGCCGATCGCGCGCAGCGCGGCCCACATCGTCACCTGGTTCGCGGTGATGACGGGCTTGCCGAGGGCCTGCTCGAGCGGCTCGATGACGTCGTAGGTCGGCAGGTTGGTGCAGCTGATGAACAGCGCCTCGGCGTCGGGGCGGTCCACCGCCCGCACGATCTGGACGACCTCGTCGTAGCTGACGCGCCAGATGTTGCCCAGCAGGCCGAGGCCCTGCCGCGCGACCGTCTCCACCTCGTGCTCGCCGAGGAACGACGTGAGCCGGTCGGTGACGGCGTCGATGTAGGGGGTGGCGACGGCCAGGCGCCGGATACCGAGCAGCTGCAGGGCCTCGACCAGCGCACCCGACGTCGTCGACACCGTGGGCGCGCCGGCCTCCAGCATGGTGCGGCGCAGCACGAACTCGCCGGTCGCCCCGCCGACGAAGCTGCCGGACGTGCACGCGAACGTCACCACCCCGGGTCGTGGGGTGAGGACGTCGCGGGTCGCGCGGCGCAGCGCCCGCCGGTCCCCGATCGCGACAGCCATCTCGACCGTGACGGGCGTCGTGAAGAACGGCAGCCGCGTCAGGTAGAGCGAGACGTCGTCGGGCGCCCAGCGCCACAGCTCGCGGTCGAGCGCGAAGTCGAACGGGGCGACGACGCCGATGCCGGGCTGGTCGTCGGACGAGGCACAGCCGGCGGAGGGCGCGGTGAGTCCGACGGAGGGCTCTGTGGGCATGCGCGCCCTCCTTCGGTCAGTACGCCATCGGTGCGATGTGGTCAGTTCGAGCGGTCTGTGAGGCGTGAGTACACCAGGCGTTCCCCGACGCTCCCCGACCGCCATACGTCGTGGCACGCCTCGGCCATCTCGGCGAGCCCCTCGACGATGGAGCCGTAGACGTTGCCCGGTACCCAACCGACGTCGCCGTTGATCAACAGGTTGTTACGTCCGTAGAAGATGGCCAGGTCGATGACGCCGGGAAGGTGGTCGATGCCCTGGTCCGCCTTGAACGACTGGTCGAGCATCCCGCCGGGGAACGAGAACAGGACGACGTCGCCGGGGATGGGCGTGACCGTCGGGTTCTCCTGGCCGATCTCGTCGCCGAAGCGCGGGACCATCGTGTAGACCTCGTTGCGCGCGTACTTGGCGTGCTGCGCGTCGCCGGCGAGGTCGCCCCTGCCGAGCGCCTCCCAGACCGCGGCCGTCGTGCGCGGTGCGTCCTTCTCCAGGAGCTCCGCGACGCAGGAGACGCCCCGCTTCGCGAGTTCGATCTTGATGAATTTGGACACACGATCACCCCACGCTGGATGGTTCTGGGAGGTCCGGACCGGCGTCGACGCCGCGGATTGTTGACAATCATACGAGCGGTTCCTAGCGTGTCAATGCCGCCGGATCGGACTCGAAAGGACCCTCGCGTGCCCGTTTCCGCAGGTCAGAGCACTGCCGATCTTTCGGCCACCGAACTGCTCACCGCCTACCGCACCGGCGACCTCTCCCCCGTCGAGGCCACCCGTGACGCGCTCGACCGAATTGCCCGGCTCGACAGCCACGTCAACGCCTTCTGCCTGGTCGACGAGGCCGGCGCGCTCGCCGCCGCGGCCGAGTCCGAGGAACGCTGGCGCCGCGGCACCCCTCGCGGCGTCCTCGACGGCGTCCCCACCTCCATCAAGGACATCCTGCTGACCGTCGGCTGGCCCACCCGCCGCGGCTCCGCCACCACCGACCCCGCCCCCGGTGACGTCGACGGCCCGCCCGTCGCCCGCGTCCGCGAACAAGGCGCCGTCCTGATCGGCAAGACCACCACGCCCGAGCTGGCCTGGAAGGGCGTCACCGACTCACCACTCACCGGCGTCACCGGCAACCCGTGGAACCCCGCGCTCACCGCCGGCGGCTCCTCCGGCGGCAGCGCCGCCGCCGTCGGGCTCGGGATGGGCGCGCTCTCGCTCGGGACCGACGGCGGCGGCTCCGTCCGCATCCCCGCCGCGTTCACCGGCACCGTCGCACACAAACCCACCTACGGCCGCGTCCCCCACCACCCGGCCAGCCCCTTCGGCACCCTCGCGCACGTCGGCCCCATGACCCGCACCGTCGCCGACGCCGCGCTGCTGCTCGACGTGATCTCCGGTTTCGACGTCCGCGACGCCTGGGCCCTCGACGCCGCACCCCGCACCTTCACCGCCGCCCTCAACGACGGCGTCGCCGGGCTGCGGATCGCGCTCAGCCCCACCCTCGGGTTCGCCGAGGTCGACGACGAGGTACGCGCCGCCGTCGAGGCCACCGCCGCCGTCTTCACGACGCTCGGCGCCACCGTCGAGCACGCCGACCCCGGGTTCGCCGACCCCGTCGAGCCCTTCGAGACGCTCTGGTTCGCGGGCGCGGCGAAGTCGACGGAGGCCCTGGGCCGCGACGACCGCGCGAAGATGGACCCGGGTCTGGTCGAGATCGCCGAGCAGGGCGCCCGCTACAGCGCCATCGAGTACCTCACGGCGATGGCCGTCCGCAACGAGCTCGGCACACTGATGGGCGCGTTCCACCAGCGCTACGACCTGCTGCTCACCCCGACCCTGCCGATCGCCGCGTTCGAGGGGGGCCGGGAGTCACCCGACGGGCGGCGCTGGACGAGCTGGACGCCGTTCACCTACCCGTTCAACATGACACAGCAGCCCGCCGCCAGCGTGCCCTGCGGTTTCACGTCGGCGGGCCTGCCGGTGGGGCTGCAGATCGTCGGCCCCCGCCACGGCGACGCCCGCGTCCTCGCCGCCGCGCATGCCTTCGAGCAGGCCACCGACCACCACCTGCGCCGCCCACCGCTGCTGCAGGGCTGACACCACGCGCCCGGTCGGGGAGTTGCACGAACGGCACAGTCGCGCAGTTCAGTTGCGGCACTGTGCCGTTCGTTCGCGGAGGGCACCGCAGCCGCTGCCGACCCCGGTGCTGCCCGAACGGCACAGTGGCGCCATTCAGTTGCGCGACTGTGCCGTTCGTTCGGGAGGGGCCACCGCGGCCGCGCCGGAGTCAGGTGGCGTCGGGGTCGATCGGGGGGCGCTCGCCGGGGGCGAGCGGGGTGACCGCCGGGCGTTCGGGAGCGGAGCCGTTGCCGTTGCTGACCGGCTTGGTCATGTCGAGGCCACCGCGCAGGGGCGGTTTGGACACGTCGACGCCGAAGTTCGGCGTCTCCCCCTCGAACAGGGTGCGCTTCACCGCGGCGCGGGGGTTGAGGTTGCGCAGGCCGCGCAGGTCCTCGAGCGGCTTGCGGAGCTCGTCGAACTCCGGGCCGAGCTCCTTCTGCAGCTGGTCGCGGGCGCCGGTGGCGTACTCGCGGACCTGCCGGATGGTGCGGCCCAGCCAGGCGGCGGCACCGGGGAGCCGTTCGGGGCCGAGGATGAACAGCCCGGCGACGACGAGCACCAGGATCTCGCCCCAGCCGACACTGTCGAACACGGCCCCGATGCTACCCGGACGAGTTGCGGTTCAATCCGAGGCCAGTACCGCGGTCACGGTGAGGGGCCGGCCGTCGCGCACGATCTCGATCGGCACGCTCTGCCCGGGCGCGAGCTCCCGCACGGCGACGACGAGCTCGTCGGCTCCGGCGATGGAGCGTTCCCCGACCTTGAGGATGACGTCGCCCTCGACGATGCCCGCTGCGGCGGCCGATCCGCCGGCGACGACGTTCTGGACCTGGGCGCCGTCGGTGGTGCCGTCGGTGACGGACTTGGCGTTGACGCCGAGCTCGGCGTGCTTGACCGAGCCGTCGCGGATGAGGGCCTCGGCGATGCGGCGGGCGTCGTCGATGGGGATGGCGAAGCCGAGGCCGATGGAGCCGCCCTCGCTGCCCTGGCCGAGGCTGCGGATCGCGGTGTTGATGCCGACGACCGCGCCCGTGGAGTCGACCAGGGGGCCGCCGGAGTTGCCGGGGTTGATGGCGGCGTCGGTCTGGATGGCGTCGATGACGGCTTTGGTGTCGCTGCCGCCGCCGTCGAGGCGCACGGGCCGGTTCAGCGCGCTGACGATGCCGTCGGTGACGGTGCCGGCCAGGCCGAGCGGGGAGCCGATGGCGAGGACCCCGTCGCCGACGGCCAGCGACGACGAGGAGCCGATCTGGGCGACGGTCGGGTTGGCGACGCCGACCTTGACGACGGCGAGGTCGGTCTTGGGGTCGCGACCGACGATCTGGGCGGGGACGCGCTGGCCGTTGCTGAAGACCGCCTCGATGGTGGCGTCGTTGCCCTGCGCGGCGGGTGAGACGACGTGGTTGTTGGTGAGGACGTAGCCGGCGGCGTCGATGACGACGCCGGAGCCGGTGCCGCCCTGGTCGCCGACCTTGATCTCGATGGACACGACGGCGGGCAGGACGCGGGCGGCGATGTCGGCGACGCTGCCGGGCGGGCGTTCCTTGGACTCCGACGTGGAGGTGAGGGTGGCGCCGGGTTCGGTGAGGCCTTCGGCGCCGTCGGCGGTGAGCCGGCCGACGATGCCGCCGACCGCGCCGATGGCCAGGGCCAGCACCGCGAGCAGGATCAGGGCGCGGGGATGGACGCGGCGGCCGAACAGCAGTTCGCGGACGCTGAGCCGGGCGCCGGGGCCGGGCACGGGCCGGGCCTCGTCGTCGCCGGGGGCGGGTTCGCCGAGGTGGGCGGGGCTGGCGGGGTTGCGCCAGGGGTCGGCGTCGGCGGGTCTGTCGGGGTCGTCCCAGAACGCGGGGCCACCGGGTTCGCCGGCGGGTCCGGCGGGGGTGGGCGGGCGTTGCAGGTCGGTGCCCTCGCCGGGGCTGCGGGAGAACGCGGCGGCGAGCGCGGCGGGCGGGGGCGCGGTGGCGGCGATGCGGCCGTTGCCGTTGGACGCGGCGCCGTGCTGGGGGGCGAACCCGCCGTCGACGCCTGTGGGGCGGCCGAAGACGCTCGTCTCGCCCGGGTCGACCGGCGGTCGTTGCAGGGGGCGGGGGGCGAGCCGGGGTGGCTCGGCCGGCGCGGGGTCCGACGGTTCCACGCGGTGGTGGCGTCCCGACCCCTCGACCGCCGAGTCACCAGGAGCAGGTGTGTCGGCGGCACCGTCGTGCTCGTCGGTCATCGCCGGCCGGCTCCTGGGGTCGAACGGAAAGGTCGCCGCCCAGCCTGCCGTATGCCCGGTGAAGTCCGCGTAGCTGCGGTCAGCGCGACGCGGCGCGGAACGACGGCGCCATGCCGTCGAGCTGCGCGGTGACCTCGGCGTCGCCCGGTTCGACCGGTGCGGGGTCGGCCGCCGCGGGGGCGTCGGACGTCCCGCGCTCGGTCACGTTCGTGTCGAACGCCGAGGTCACCGCGCCTGCGGCGGGGCCGAGGGAGGCCGGGTTGGTGTTGGCGGCGGCGGCCGGGATGTCGAGCGACGCCGACGGCGCGGCGAGGGCGAGCGCGCCGAGGGCGAGGCCGCTGACCGCGACGCCCGCGCCGATGCGCAGCCTGCGGCCGTGTCCGAGGCGGACCTCGGCGGTGGCGGGGCGCGGGTCGGCGGCGGTGCCGCCGAGGGGGCGCATGACGGAGACGAGCTGACCGTCGGCACTCATGGCGAGCCCGGCGGGAGGTTCGGGGAGGTCGGCGTCGAGCGGGATGGAGCGCAGCGACGACAGCAGCGACGACGGCATCGAGGGCGCGGCGGCCGAGCGCAGCATGAGGCTGGCCTGGCCCTGGGCGACGACCTCGTCGGCACACTCGGGACAGTGCGCGATGTGCGTGGCGGCCCGGGCGTGCGCGCCGGCTGTGAGCTCCCCGTCGGTGAAGGCGACGATCGCGTCCAGGGTGAGGTGGTCCTCTCCCCAGTCGGGCGCGTTCACCGAGAAGCGCCGGCGCGCGTCGGTCATCCCGCTGCCTCCACTGTCAGTCCGTTCCGAACGCCCACCATGGCGTCGAGCTCTGCTGCCTCGGCGCGGCGCCGCTCGAGCGCGTTGCGCAGGGCGGCGCGCCCACGATGGATCCTGCTCCGCACGGTACCGAGCTTCACACCGAGTGTGGCGCCGATCTCCTCGTAGGACAGCCCCTCCACGTCGCACAGTACGACGGCGGCGCGGAACTCCGGGGCCAGCTCGTCGAGCGCGGCCTGCAGCAGCGGGTCGAGGTGGGTCTCGGAGAACACGACCTCGGGTTCGGGGCCCTGGCCGGGGATGCGGTCGGAGTCGTCGGGCAGGGCCTCCATGCGCACGCGGGCGCGACGGCGGACCATGTCGAGGAAGAGGTTCGTGGTGATGCGGTGCAGCCAGCCCTCGAAGGTGCCGGGCTTGTAGGACGCGAGCGAGCGGAACACCCGGATGAACGTCTCCTGGGTGAGGTCCTCGGCATCGTGCGGGTTGCCTGTCAGCCGGTAGGCGAGGCGGTAGACCCGGTCGCCGTGCTCGCGGACGATCTCGTCCCAGCTCGGCGGCGTCCAGTCGGCCCCGTCCCCCGGCAGCACGGTGGCGACCGCGGACGACTCGTGGGTCGTCGTCGCGGAACCTGCCTGCACGGCGGTCGGGCGGTCGGTCATCGGTGGGTGCGCCTCCAGGGAGCGGGTCGTGCACTGGCTGAACGTCCCGCCGGGGGAGTTCGTTCCCGGGCTCGGCCCGGGTTTCCGGCGACGGCTGGGTCGACGACCCCGACCCCGCACGTCAAGAGTTCCCCAATGTCGTGAAGGAGGTGTGAGAACGGTCTGAGAAGAACCTGTGAAAGCGACCCGCCGGGCCGTCGCGCCGGTCTCGTCCCCGCTCCTGGGTAGCCTTCGCGCCATGACCCGCCCCGAGCCCGCGCACGCCGACGTGCGGGAGGCCCCACCCGTGGCCGGGCTGGGTCCCGGCCTGGCCTTCCTGGCGGCGACGGTGAACGCGCGGGCCGTCGTCGAGGTCGGTACGGGCACCGGCTGGGGTGGGCTGTGGCTGCTGCGCGGCATGGCCCCCGACGGCGTGCTCACCTCGATGGACGTCGACCCGGAGCAGCAGCGCGCCGCGCGCCGCACGTTCCTCGACGCCGGCTACGGGCAGTCGAGGCTGCGGCTCATCGTCGGGCTCGCCGGCGAGGTGCTGCCACGGCTGACCGACGGGGGTTACGACCTCGTCGTCGTCGACGGGGTGCGCACCGACTACCCGGGCCATCTCGTGGAGGCGATCCGGCTGCTCCGCCCCGGCGGGGTGCTGGCGCTGCACGGTGTGCAGGAGCAGGACGCCGGCGACGGGCCGGAGTCGGCCGCGGTCCGCGAGACGCTCGACCTGGTGCGTGGCGACGCTCGGCTGGTGCCGGTGCTGCTGCCACTGGGCGCGGGCCTGCTGTGCGCGACCCGACGCCCCTGACCCTAGGAGCCCCCTGAAGGACCCTGACCTACTGCGCGACGCCCAGGCGGCGCCTCCGCCGCGTTGGGCAGGCACGTCGATACAACCCCGGTATCGCCGCACCTGCCCGCCTTGCGACGACACCCCCTGACCGCCGCTCGCTACGGCCGGGGCCCTTCAGGGGGCTCCTACAGCGCCGTCGCGCCCTTCCCGAGGACGACGACCCCGCCCGGGCTGACGGTGTAGCGGGCCCTGTCGAGCGCCAGGTCGACACCGACCAGTGCGCCCTCGGGGACCTCGACGTTCTTGTCGAGGATCGCGCCGCGCACCACCGCGCCGCGGCGGATGTGCACGCCCGGCAGGACCACCGAGTCGGACACCTCCGCCCCGGCCTCGATGCGGACGTTCGGGCTGATCACCGAGCGGCGCACGATCGCCCCGGAGATGATCGTGCCCGCGCCGACGACGGAGTCCTGCGCGATGCCGCCCTCGACGAACTTGGCCGGCGGCAGCGACGTCGTCACCGACGTGCGGATGGGCCAGCGGTCGTTGTACAGGTTGAAGATCGGGTGCACCGAGACGAGGTCGGTGTGGGCGTCGTAGTAGGCGTCGAGCGTGCCGACGTCACGCCAGTAGCCCGAGTCGCGGTCGGTCGCGCCGGGGACGACGTTGTCGGCGAAGTCGTACACCGCGGCGTCGCCCTGGCCGACGAGGCGCGGGATGATGTCGCCGCCCATGTCGTGGTCGGAGTCGCCGTCCTCGGCGTCGGCGCGCAGCGCGTCGAGCAGCGCCTCCGTCGTGAAGACGTAGTTGCCCATGGAGGCGAAGGTCACGTCGGGGTCGTCGGGTACCGACGGCGGGTCGGACGGCTTCTCGAGGAACTCGAGGATCTTGCCGTCGGCGTCGGAGTCGATGCAGCCGAACGCCTTGGCCTCGGCGCGCGGCACCCGGATGCCCGCGACGGTGACGCCCGCGCCGCTCGCGATGTGCTGGGCGATCATCTGGCCCGGGTCCATGCGGTAGACGTGGTCGGCGCCGAAGACCGCGATGTAGTCGGGGCGCTCGTCGTAGACGAGGTTGAGGCTCTGGAAGATCGCGTCGGCGCTGCCGGTGTACCAGCGGCGGCCGAGCCGCTGCTGCGCCGGGACCGTGGTGATGTACTGGCCCAGGACGCTGGAGAGCCGCCAGGTGGTGGAGATGTGCCGGTCGAGCGAGTGCGACTTGTACTGGGTGAGCACACAGAGGCGGTGCAGGCCGGCGTTGACCAGGTTCGACAGCACGAAGTCGATCAGCCGGTAGTTGCCGGCGAAGGGCACGGCCGGCTTGGCACGGTCGGCGGTGAGCGGCCAGAGCCGCTTCCCTTCGCCACCCGCGAGCACGATCCCGAGCACGTTGGCCGGGAGCATGGCGGGGCCGGAGCTGAAGCGCGGCGCGGTCATCGGACCACCCCGGTTCCGGCGTCGGCATTCGTTCCGGCGGAGCCGAGTCCCGCCGGGAGGTGCGCGCTCACAGGGCGAACCCTAGTGCTCCGCGGCGCCGCCGGGCCACCGCGGGAACGTGGCGTTCGCCCGTATGTCACCGCCCGGCGATCTCCGTGGAAGGGGCGGGCCTGTCGGGGGCGGAGCAAGTAGCGTCTGCGCTCGTGCGCATCGGACTGCTCACCCGCGAGTACCCGCCCGACGTCTACGGGGGCGCGGGTGTCCATGTGGAGCACCTCGTGCCCGCCCTGCGCGGGCTCGTCGACGTCGACGTGCACTGCTTCGGTGATCCGGCGCGCGACGCGCCCGGGGTGACCGCCCACCCGGTGCCCGACGCGCTGGCCGGGTCCAACCCGGCGTTGCAGACGATCGGGGTCGACCTGTCGATGGTCGCCTCGATGCCCGGCGTGGATCTGGCCCACTCCCACACCTGGTACGCGAACATGGCCGGGCACCTGACCAAGGTGCTGCACGGCGTCCCGCACGTGGTGACGGCGCATTCGCTGGAGCCGCGGCGGCCGTGGAAGGCCGAGCAGCTCGGCGGGGGCTACCGGCTGTCGTCGTGGGTGGAGCGCACCGCCTACGAGGCCGCCGACGCCGTCATCGCCGTGAGCGACGGCATGCGCGCCGACGTGCTGGACTGCTACCCGAGCCTCGATCCGGCCCGGGTGCACGTGGTGCACAACGGGATCGACACCGAGTTCTACCGGCCGGACGCGCGTCGTGACGCGGTCGTCGAGGCCGGGGTGGATCCCGGCCGGCCGAGCGTCGTGTTCGTCGGGCGGATCACGCGGCAGAAGGGGCTGGGGCATCTCGTCGCGGCGGCGCACGCCATCGGCGCGGACGCCCAGATCGTGCTGTGCGCGGGCGCCCCGGACACCCGGGAGATCGCCGAGGAGACCGAGAAGGCCGTCGCCGAGCTGCAGGAGGCGCGGCCCGGCGTGGTCTGGGTGCGCCGGATGCTGGCGACGACGGAGATCCGCCAGCTGCTCTCGGCGGCGACGGTGTTCGTGTGCCCGTCGGTCTACGAGCCGCTGGGCATCGTGAACCTCGAGGCGATGGCGTGCGGGACGGCGGTCGTGGCGTCCGACGTGGGCGGCATCCCCGAGGTCGTGGCCGACGGCCGGACGGGGCTCCTGGTGCACTTCGACGAGCACGACGTCGACACCTTCCGCGCGGGGCTGGCGTCGGCGGTCAACGAGCTGCTGGCCGACCCGGACCGGGCGGCGGCGATGGGCGCGGCGGGTCGGGAGCGCGCGGTGCGGGAGTTCTCCTGGGGTCAGGCGGCGGATCGGACCGTCGCGATCTACCGGTCCCTGCGCCCCTGAACGGGCCCCCGCGTGGTCCCCGCCGAGTTCGGCAGGAGACTGGTTCGATCATGGTCGGCACCAGTCCCACGTCACTCGGCGTGGGTGTCACGGCTCTCCCGCGCCGGCCTTGAGCTTCGCGCGGGCCCGGTGCGCGGCCACGGCGGCGCGGTTGGCGCAGGCCGGTGAGCAGTAGCGCCGGGCCGCGTTGCGGGAGGTGTCGGCGTAGACGCGCCGGCAGCCCTCGGCCGCGCACACGCCGTGCCGGTCGACGCCGTACTCCGACACCAGCATCGCGACGGCGAAGGCCGTGGTGGACCGGACCCGTTCGACGAGCGAGGCCTCGGGCGGGGCGTAGTGGAAGTGCCATCCCTGACCGTCGTGGTCGGACAGGTGCGGGCCGATCTGGACGTCGGCGAGCAGGGCGTTGACGGCGACGGCGGTGACGTCGAGCGCGGAGCATGCGCCCTCGGAGGAGGAGGTCGCGTCGAAGACGGTGCGCAGCCGCCGCGCCCACGCGCGCAGGGCAGGCTCGGCGGAGGCGGGGGCGCGGGCGGCGAGGTAGCGGTGCTCGACGAGCAGGTCGCGCAGCCGCCGGCCGGACTGCTCGGGCGGGGTGTCGGCGTCGCCGTCCGGTTCGGCGGTCACAGCGTTCACGAGCGCGACGGCTGCGCCGAGTGCGTCACTCTTGTAACCGATGAAGTCCACTGGCCTCTTACACCTGCTACCCTGTTGTCGTAAGGAACGAACTCAAGACGCATATTACAGAGGAGTTGGCGTGGAACCGCGCTGCACGCGTTGTGGATGGCCGGGCACGGAGGCGCGGGTGCTGTCGACGCACCCGACGTCGGAGGGCTGGGTTCGCTACCGCCGGTGCGCCTGCGGGGAGGTCTCCATCGAGCTCGTCACGCTCGGCGCACACACGACGGAGGTCGACGCCCTCGCGTCGACCTCCGGACACACCGGTCCCGGGACACTGCCGGCGCGGGGCGCCGTGGCCGCCCCGGCCTGACCCGGGCTCCGCACGTCCCCGGCGGCGGACCCAGCCACCGGGGACGGCGGGATCAGCCGGACGCTGCCTTCAAAGCCTCACCGAGATCGGCCGCCTCGTCAGGGGTCATCTCCACGACGAGACGTCCACCGCCCTCGAGCGGTACACGCATCACGATGCCCCGGCCCTCCTTGGTCACCTCGAGGGGACCGTCGCCGGTCCGGGGCTTCATCGCCGCCATCTCCTGCTCCCTCCGTCACTCTCGTCCAGGGCCGGTGCGCATGGGGAGCAGCGCACGGGCGGGGATGCTGCGGCCCATTCTCCCCCATGGCCCCGTCGGGAGCACAACCGGAGCGATCAACGGCGCCTGGACGCGCCGACCGCGCACCTCGCCCGACCACGACGGACACCTCTGTCGCGAGTGGACGCCGACGGTCCGCGACCGGGCGGCGACGTCGCGTGACCGTCGTCAAACCCCGGCGGCCCGCCAGCACGTCGCGACGTGGTCGTCGACGAGGCCGGTGGCCTGCATCAGCGCGTAGCACGTCGTCGGGCCCACGAAGCGGAACCCGCGACGCTTGAGCTCCTTCGCCATCGCCACCGACTCGGGCGTCGTCGCGGGGACGTCGGCCAGTGTCGCCGGCCGCTGCCGTGCCGTCGCGTCGGGTGCGAAGCCCCACAGCAGATCGTCGAGCGGGGTGTCGAGGTCGAGCACCGCGCGGGCGTTGGCGATCGTGGCCTCGATCTTGCGCCGGTTGCGGACGATCCCCGGGTCGCCGAGCAGCCGCTCGACGTCGGCGTCGCCGAACTCGGCCACCGCGGCGGGGTCGAAGCCCTCGAACGCGGCGCGGAACGTCTCCCGCTTGCGGAGGATGACCAGCCACGACAGCCCCGACTGGAACCCCTCGAGGCTCAGCCGCTCGTACATCGCGGTGGTGCCGCGCAGCGGGGTGCCCCACTCGTCGTCGTGGTAGGCGACGTAGTCGGGCGCCGAGGTGGCCCATCCGCACCGCAGCCGCTCGTCGGTAGGGACCGTCATGCGCCCGACCCCGACCGGTGACGCTGCTCGCACTCGCGGGCCATGCGCCCCATGGAGTGCGCGACGCCGGCCCGCATCGCCGGGCGCACCACCGGCCAGCCGAGGCGGCCCAGCGCACCGAGCGGGAGGTCGAGCCGTTCGACCCAACGGAAGCGGCAACGCCCGGGCCCGCGGTCGACGACCTCGAACACGCCGTCGCCGCGCACGACCTTGCCGGTGTGGTCGACCACGCACCGGAACGGCCCCGAGGGGCGCTGCTCCGTCCACTCCGTGACGACCATCGTGTCGACGACGCCCAGCGGCCCGACGCCCGTCACCGCGCTCACCCGGGACCCGACGGACCGGCCGTCGCCCGCGGTGACCTCGACGCGGGTGGCGAGGATCCAGTCGCCCTGCCGCGGCCAGTCCATGACGGTGTCCCACACCAGTTCCGCGGGGGCGGCGACGTCGAGCTCGACGACCAGCTCGGCGCTCACGTCGGTTCCTGGGCGCGGTGCGCGCCGCCCGGCCTGCCCGCGCCGACGGCAGACCCGTCGGCCTGCCCGTTCATCCGGCGGCCCGCCCCGGGTGCCGGTGGTTCCGGGGTCCACGCCGCGGCCGGGGCGTCGGGATCGGCCTCGGACCCGGTCTCCGCATCGGCCTCGGGCCCGGTTCCGGCGGCACGGCTGTGCCGTCCCGCGTCCTCGCCGTCGGGACGCACCCACCCACCGGTCGGGGTGTCGGCCGGGGCCTGCTCGTCGCCCTCGACCGCGCGCAGCCGGGCCTCCAGCTCGTCGCGCTCGGAGCCCAGCCGTTCGACCTCACCGGCCAGCCGGTCGAGCACCCAGTCGACCTCGACCATCCGGTAGCCGCGGACGGCCTGCGGGATCCGCAGCGCCCGCACGTCGGCACCCGAGACGCGGCCCACGGGCAGCCGCGTCGGCGTCTCCCCCTCCGGCAGCGGGGGCAGCTCCTCGCCGCGACCGAACACCGCGACCGCGAGCGCGTAGACGACAGCGGCCACCACGACGACCACCAGCAGGTAGATCAGCGCGGTTCCCATAGTCCTGCATCACACCACGGGCCCCCGACGGGCAGCATCGCGCACCTCCCTCATGGGTGGCCGTTCGATCCCGGTGATCTCCCGCGGCTGTGGGACCCACTCCCCGTCGACCTGCACGAACTGCACGAGCGGGGCGCCGCTGTCGTGCGCGGCCGAACGTCGCAGCGCCGTCGCGGTGATCTGGCGCGCCATCGCCCCGAGCTGCAGCAGCGACCGGTTGCGGTGCTTGCGCACACCGAGGTTGACCTGCGCGATCGCGTCCATGCCCTGGGCGTCGAGGGTGTCGATGAGCAGCCCGATCTCGACGCCGTAGTCGGTGGCGAAGGGCAGCGTCTCCAGCAGGTCCCGGGTGGCGGCGTACTCGCCGCCGAGAGGCTGGACGACGGCCGTCAGCGGCGGGCGCAGCGCCGCGAGCAGGGGCCGGGCGACCAGTTCGGTAACGCGGCCACCGCCGTGGTCCAACGCCTGGGCGTCGCCGACCTCGAGACGCAAGGGCCGTCGGTAGAAGCCCTTGACCAGCCCGACGCCGTCCTCGGCCAGCAGCGGCCCGAGCAGCGCGGGGACGAACGCGGGGTCGACGTCGACGAGGTCGGAGTCGATGAAGCACAGGACGTCGCCGGTGGTCGCGGCGAGCGAGCGCCAGAGCACCTCGCCCTTCCCCGCGACCGGCGTCAGGTCGCCGAGCACATCGGTGCGGGCGACGACGCGCGCGCCCGCCGCCGCCGCGACCGCCGCGGTGCGGTCCGTCGACCCCGAGTCCATGACGACGAGCTCGTCGACCAGCGGATCCGGGCCCTGGGCCAGCGGCGCGATCGCGGTGACGACCCCACCGACGGTCGCCTCCTCGTCGAGGGCCGGGAGAACGACGGAGACCCGTCGGCCGGCCTTGGCAGCGACCAGCTCGTCGACGGTCCACGGCGGCCGCTGCCAGGTGCGCCGGGAGAACCAGTCGTCGCTCATGCCAGGGCTCGCACGGTACGTGCGGGCGGCCGTGTCCCCGCGATCGCCGCGACCATCTCGACGACGCGCCGGGTCGCCGCGACCTCGTGCGCCCGGAACATCCGCGCCCCCGCCGCCGCCGCGAGCGCGGTGGCCGCGAGCGTGCCCTCCAGCCGCTCCGTCACCTCCGCGACACCGAGCGTCTCCCCGACGAAGTCCTTGTTCGACAACGCCATCAGCACCGGCCACCCCGTCGCGACCAGCTCGTCGAGCCGGCGCAGCAGGGCCAGGCCGTGGAAGGTGTTCTTGCCGAAGTCGTGCGTCGGGTCGACCAGGATGCCCTCCCGCGGCACACCCATCGCGACGAGCCGCTCCGCCTGCCCGGTGACCTCGTCGATCACGTCGGTGACGACGTCGGCGTAGCGCACCCGGTGCGGGCGCAGCCGCGGCACCGCCTTGCCCGTGTGCGAGCACACGATGCCCGCGCCGGTCGCGGCCGCGACCTCGGCGAGGGCGGGGTCGGCGCCGCTCCAGGTGTCGTTGAGCAGGTCGGCGCCCTCCGCGACGGCGAGCCGCCCGACCTCCCCGCGCCACGTGTCGACGCTGATCACGACGTCGGGATGGCGGTCGCGGACGGCCACCACGAACGGGACGACGCGACGCACCTCCTCGTCGACGTCGACGTCCGGGCCGGGTCCCGCCTTGACCCCGCCGATGTCGATGACGTCGGCACCCTCGGCGACCGCCCGGTCGACGGCGGCCATCGCGGCGTCGTCGGTGAAGGTGGCGCCGCGGTCGTAGAACGAGTCCGGGGTCCGGTTCACGATGGCCATCACCAGCGCCCGGTCCCCCGCGACCGGTCGGGTGCCGAAGCGCAGCACGGAGCGGTCGCGGACACCGTCGATCGTCACGACATCGATGCTGTCACGTCGTGACGCGGGGCGCAGGCGTCCAGCGCCTCCGTCACCTTCGTGGCGACGATCAGCCGCTCGACCGCGGCGCCGCTCGCGAACCCGCGGTCGACCAGCCCGCGGACCCAGTCGAGCAGCCCGTCCCAGTGACCGTCCGGGTCGAGCAGGACGACCGGCTTGTCGTGCATGCCGAGCGTCGCGGCCGTCCAGACCTCGAACAGCTCCTCGCACGTGCCGATGCCGCCCGGCAACGCCAGGAACGCGCCCGCGTGGGCCTCCATGAGCGCCTTGCGCTCGCGCATCGTGTCGGTGACGACGAGCTCGTCGGCCGCGGTGTCGGCCACCTCCCGGTCGACGAGCGAGCGCGGGATCACCCCGAGGGTGCGCGACCCGCCCGCCCGCGCCGCCACGGCGACCGCCCCCATCATCGAGACGCGCCCGCCGCCGGAAACCAGGTCCCAGCCGCGGGCGGCGAGGCCGCTGCCGACGTCGGTCGCCAGGTCGAGGTAGTGCGCCGGGACCGCGAGCGACGACGCGCAGTAGACGGCGACGCTGAACCGTGCGCCGCTCGGTTCCTCCAGGTGCGGGGCCGCCATCAGTGCGCGTCCTCCCACGCCCGGTACGCCTCGTGCACCACCTTGACGGCATCGTCGACGTCGTCGGTGACGTGCAGCAGCGCCAGGTCCTTCTCCCCGATCTTGCCGCTCTCGAGGACGGGCCCGGAGATCCAGTCGTAGAGGCCCTGCCAGTACGCCCTGCCCAGCAGGACGACGGGGAACTTCGTGACCTTCTTCGTCTGCACCAGGGTGAGCGCCTCGAACAGCTCGTCGAGGGTGCCGAACCCGCCCGGCAGGCACACGAACGCCTGCGAGTACTTCACGAACATCGTCTTGCGCGCGAAGAAGTAGCGGAAGTTGATGCCGAGGTCGACCCAGTCGTTGAGGCCCTGCTCGAACGGCAGCTCGATGCCGAGGCCGACGGAGAAGCCGCCCGCCTCGTTGCAGCCCCGGTTGGCGGCCTCCATGACCCCGGGCCCGCCGCCGGTGATGACCGCGAAACCGTTGTCGGCCAACGCCGCGCCGAGTCGCATCCCCTGCTCGTACTCGGGGTGGTCGCGCGGGGTGCGGGCCGACCCGAACACGGTGACCGCGCGCGGCACCTCGGCGAGGGCGCCGAAGCCCTCGACGAACTCGGCCTGGATGCGCAGCACCCGCCAGGGGTCGGTGTGCACCCAGTCGGACGGGCCGCGCGAGTCGAGAAGTCGCTGGTCGGTGGTGGTGGCTTCGTTGCGGTGCTCCCGGCGCAGCACCACCGGGCCGCGCTGCTTCTCCTCGGGTCGACGACCCCCACTTGCTGTCATCAGACCACGATACGGACGCGCGGCCCCGCGCGATCGACGACGTGGCGACGGGCAGGTGAACGCGGGTCAGCCTGTGAGAAATCGACGGAGGACCTCGGTCGCCTCACGGATCCTCGCGACGTCGACGTGCTCCTCGCGGGTGTGGGCGAGGTTGGGGTCGCCGGGGCCGTAGTTGATCGCCGGGACGCCCAGCGCGGCGAACCGGGAGACGTCGGTCCAGCCGTACTTGGCCCGCGGCGTCGCCCCGGTGGCGGCGAGGAACTCCTGTGCCGCGGGGGCCGCGAGCCCGGGCAGCGCACCGGGCGAGAGATCGGTGACCTCGACGTCGAACCCGTCGAGGACCTCCCGGACGTGGGCGACGGCCTGGTCGGCGGAGCGGTCGGGGGCGAAGCGGAAGTTGACGGTGACGACGGCCTCGTCGGGCACGACGTTGCCCGCGACGCCGCCGGTGACCTTCACCGCCTGCAGGCCCTCGCGGTACTCGCAGCCGTCGATGTCGACGCGGCGCGGGCGGTAGGCCGCGAGCCGGGACAGCACCTGTCCGGCGCGGTGGATCGCGTTGTCCCCCAGCCAGGACCGGGCCGAGTGCGCGCGTCGTCCCATGGTGCGGACCTCCGCCCGCAGCGTGCCCTGGCAGCCGGCCTCGACCATGCCGTCGGTGGGTTCGCCCAGGATCGCGAGGTCGGCGCGCAGCCACTCGGGCAGCTCCCGCTCGATGCGGCCCAGCCCGTTGCGGGCCGCCTCGATCTCCTCGCAGTCGTAGAACACGACCGTCAGGTCATGCGCCGGCTCGGTGAGCGTCACGGCCAGGTGGGCGATGACGGCGTCGCCGGCCTTCATGTCCGACGTCCCGCAGCCGAAGAGCGTGTCGCCGTCGCGGCGGGAGGGAACGTTGCCGGCGATCGGGACGGTGTCGATGTGCCCGGCCAGCAGCACCCGCCGCGGCCGGCCCAGGTTCGTCCGCGCCAGCACCGACGCCCCCGACCGGACGACCTCCAGGTGCGGGGCCTGCGTCCGCAGCGCGTGCTCGATCGCGCCGGCCAGCGCGCCCTCGTCGCCGGAGACGCTCGGGACGTCGACGAGCGCGGCCGTGAGCTCGACGGGATCGGCGGTGAGGTCGAGGGCGGGTGCGGTGGTCGTCACGCGCAGGGACGGTACCCGGCGGGGTGGGGCGCACCACCGACGAGCGGCTACCGTTGGGGGGTGAGCACCGCATTCCGCACCGAGAGCGCGTCCGGCACGGGCCTGGCCACCGTCACCAGCGACGGGACCGTCCTCGACGTCTGGTACCCGGCCCCGGCGCTGGGTGCGGACGCCCCCGACGCGACCGCCGACCTGTCCCCCGCCGCTGGCGACGACGACGCCCGCGGCGTCACCGTCACGATCGTGCGGACGACGATCGGGTCGCTGGCCGACGCGCCCGTCGACGCCGCCGACGTCTACCTGCGGCTGCACCTGCTGTCGTGGCGGCTGGTGCGCCCGCACGAGGTCAACCTCGAAGGCGTGTTCGGGCTGCTCGCCAACGTCGTGTGGACCAACCACGGGCCGTGCATGCCCAAGGGCTTCGAGGCGGTCCGCGCCCGGCTGCGCGCCCGCGGCCCCGTCACCGTGTACAGCGTGGACAAGTTCCCGCGGATGGTCGACTACATCGTCCCGCCGGGGGTGCGGATCGCCGACGCCGACCGCGTGCGCCTGGGCGCGCACCTGGCCGAGGGCACCACGGTCATGCACGAGGGCTTCGTCAACTACAACGCCGGCACGCTGGGCGCGTCGATGGTCGAGGGCCGCATCTCCGCGGGCGTCGTCCTCGGCGAGGGCGCGGACCTGGGCGGCGGCGCGTCGACCATGGGCACCCTCTCCGGTGGCGGCAAGCAGGTCATCTCCGTCGGCGAACGCTGCCTGATCGGCGCCAACGCGGGCATCGGCATCTCGTTGGGCGCCGACTGTGTCGTCGAGTCCGGGCTCTACATCACCGCGGGCACGAAGGTGTCGCTGCCCGACGGCACGGTCACCGCGGCGCGCGAGCTGTCGGGGCAGGACGGGCTGCTGTTCCGCCGCAACTCGCAGACCGGTGCGGTCGAGGCGCTGCTGCGCACCGGCGAGGGCATCACGTTGAACGCGGCCCTGCACGCCAACTGAACGTGTGAGCGGCGGCATGTCCGGTCCGGTCACCCTGCTGCCCTAAGGTTGCACCCCGTGTCGCCCGCTCCCACGCGTCCCGCCCCGCGGGTCCGCACCGACGTCACCCACGTCCTCGAAACGCAGAACCCGCTGGTCGCCGCCCCCGGCGACTCGCCGGTGCACCACGTCCGCGTCGCGCTCGACACCCGGCTGCGCGCCCTGATCGCGCACGACCCCGGGACCCGCAGCGGCGAGGACATCGAGGACCTGCACCAGATGCGGGTCTCGGTGCGCCGGATGCGGGCCGCGCTGCGGTCGGCCCGCCCGCTGCTCGACGCCCAGTGGGCCGACGCGCTGCGCGGCGAGCTGGGCTGGCTGGGCGGTGCGCTGGGCCCGGTCCGCGACCTCGACGTGATGCTGCTGCGGCTGCGCGGTGAGGTGGCGACGCTGCCGGCCGCCGAGGAGGAGGCGGGCCAGGTCCTCGTCGCCGAGCTGGAGCGCGAGCACGACGAGGCCCGCGCCGAGATGCTCTCCGCGCTCGACGCCCCCCGCTACAGCGCGCTGCTGGAACGCATCGCCGACGCGGTGCGGCTGCCGCTGCCGACGCCGTCGGCCATGCAGCAGCAGCCCGCCCTGATCGACCTCGTCCGCACCGAGGCCCGCAAGCTCGCGAGTGCGGTGAGGAAGGCCGGCCCCGATCCCGAGGACGAGACGCTGCACGCGCTGCGCATCCTGGGCAAGCGGGTCCGCTACACCGGTGAGCTGGTCGAGCCCAGCCTGCGCGGCACCGCGCAGGGCAAGCAGGTCAAGCGGCTCATGGCGGCGACGGCCGACCTGCAGGAGGTCCTCGGCGACCACCAGGACGCCTGCGTCGCCGAACAGCGCATCCGGGAGCTGCTCGACCGGCTCGGCGAGCACCCCGACGCCGCCGGTGAGCTCGACGCCCACGTGGTGTTCGTCGCCGGGCGGCTGGTCGAGCGGGAACGGCACCGCGCCGAGGCCAAGCGCGCCGAGTGGTGGGCCGCGTGGGTCGCGGTCAGGGACCGGGCCGCGACGCTGGGCCGTCCGGCGTCGAGCTGAGCACGCGGGACCGCGGTTCGTCGCCGATCCGCCAGATCGCGCCCGCCTGCAGCAGACCACCGGCGACGAGGACGGCGATCGCCGCCCGGTAGCCGTCGGTGACGTCGATGAGCAGTCCCATGAGCAGCGGGGCGAGGCCCGCGGCCACGTAGCCCACACCGAGGGCGAGCCCGCTCACCGCGGCGCTGGCGTGCCCGTCGGGGGTCCGCCAGGCGATGACGGCCAGGCCCAGCGGGAACCCGGCGCCCATCCCGACACCCATCAGCACCGCCCAGGCCCACGGCCCCACCCCGGGCGGCTGCGGCAGCAGCATCGCGCCCAGCGTGCCCGCGATCCCGCAGGTGACCGTCGTCGTCGCCCAGAACCGCCACCGACGGCGCCGTTCGGCCAGCGCCGGGACCAGCAGTGCGGCGGGAATCTGGGTGATGCTCCACGCCGCGAGCAGGATCCCGGCCCGCTGCGGGCTCCAGCCCTGGCCCTCGTAGTAGGGCGCCAGCCAGGTGATCCAGCCGTAGAACATCGTCGACGTGCCCGCCTGGTAGCAGGCGCAGCGCCGGGCGAACGCGTCCCGCCACGGCAGCGCGAGCCGCGGCGCGGCCGTCGCCGGTTCGGCGATGCGCCCGGCGATGGGCATCCAGACGACGAAGGCCAGTACCGCCGGAACCGTCCACACCGCCATCGACCAGGACCAGCCGCCGAGGCCGACGGCGAGCGGCACCGCGATGGCCGACGCGACGGTCGCGCCCACCATCATCGACACGACGTAGCCGCCGGTCACCGCCCCGGCCCGGTCGGCCAGGTGGTGCTTCACGACGCCCGTCAGCTGCACCCCGGCCAGGCCGATGCCCAGCCCGATCAGCAGGCTCGCGACGACGAGCGTCGGCAGCGTCGGCACCGCGCGCAGCAGGCTGCCCACCGCGATCAGCGCGACCGACCAGCCCAGCCCGCGTTCCCGCCCGGTACGCGCGCTCACCGCCGGCCCGACGAACGACCCGAGGGCCATCATCAGGATGGCGCCCGACTGCACGAGGCCGGCCGCTCCCGCGCCGATCCCGAGGTCGGTACGGACGCTCTCGATCAGCGGCGGGTATCCGGCCAGCGACGCCCGCAGGTTGGCCGCGACCGCGAGAACGCCCAGCAGGACGACCCCCGCACCCGCCCGCTTCGTGGCGGGTCCGGCGACGTTCACCCCGACCGTCTCACCGCGACAGGCGCTCCACGGCGGCGTCGATCCGCTCGTCGCTCGCGCTCAGTGCGACGCGGACGAACTCGTCGCCCGCCGGGCCGTAGAACTCGCCCGGCGCCACGAGGACACCCTGTTCGGCCAGGCCGTGCACGGTGTCGCGGCCCGGACGCCCCTCGGTGGCCCACAGGTACAGGCCCGCCTCGGAGTGCTCGATGCGCATCCCGCGCGACTCCAGCGCCGCCCGCAACCGGACCCGGCGCGCGTCGTAGATCGCGCGCTGCGCGTCGACGTGCGCGTCGTCGGCCACCGCCGCCGCCATCGCCGCCTGCACGGGATGCGGCACGATCAGTCCGGCGTGCTTGCGGATCTCCAGCAGCCGCGACACCAGCGCCCGGTCCCCCGCGACGAACGCCGCCCGGTACCCGGCCAGGTTCGACGTCTTCGACAGCGAGTGCACCGCCAGCAGGCCGGTGTGGTCGCCGTCGCACACGTCGGGGTGCAGCACCGAGGTCGGCGCCGGATCGGCCACGCCGGGCAGGCCCAGATAGCACTCGTCGGACGCGACGACCGCGCCCCGCTCACGTGCCCACGCGACCACCTTGCGCAGATGGTCGACGGGCAGCACCCGGCCCGTCGGGTTCGACGGTGAGTTCAGCCACACCAGGCCCGTCCGGCGCGGTCCGATGCCGAGCAGACCGTCGGAACGGACGAAATCGGCACCCGCGAGCCGCGCCCCGACCTCGTACGTCGGGTAGGCCAGCTCCGGGATCACGACGAGGTCACCCGCGCCGAGGCCCAGCAGCGTCGGCAGCCACGCGATCAGCTCCTTCGAGCCGATCGTGGGCAGCACGGCAGCCGGGTCGGCCCCGGTGATGCCGAACCGCCTGCTCAGGGAGTCCGCGATCGCCTCACGCAGCGACGCGGGCCCGTAGGTCGTCGGGTATCCCGGGATGTCGGCGGCAGGACCGGTCAGCGCGGCACGCACCACGGCCGGGACCGGGTCGACCGGCGTACCGATCGACAGGTCCACGATCCCGCCGGGGTGCGCCCGCGCCAGCTCCTGGTCGCCCGCGAGCGAGTCCCAGGGGAAGTCCGGCAGGCCGGTCCGGTCGACCGTCCCCGCGGAGCTCACTCGTCGTGCGACTGGGGCGGCAACGTGAGGGCCGGGCCCGCGTCACGCGCGACCTTGCCGACCTTCGACGCGCCGCCCGGCGACCCGAGCTCGTCGAAGAACTCGGCGTTCGCCTTCTGGTAGGCGCCCCACTGCTCGGGGACGTCGTCCTCGTAGTAGATGGCCTCGACCGGGCAGACCGGCTCGCAGGCGCCGCAATCGACGCACTCGTCGGGGTGGATGTACATCTGCCGGCCACCCTCGTAGATGCAGTCCACGGGACACTCTTCGATGCACGCCTTGTCGAGCAGGTCGACGCATGGCTCGGCGATGACGTAGGTCACTTCGAAGTCCTCCACTCGGGACAGCAAGACTGCTGCCAGTATCCCTTGCCGCACTGATCGTCCCAGGGTGGGCGACGATCCGGCTGCCACAGTAACCCGGCGGCCTCGTCACCCGTGGGGAGAGGATTGCCTCACCATGACCGACGCGCCCCCACCGGCACCACCCGGCCGCGCCGCGCTCGACCCGCTCGTCGGCTCACGGGTCGCGCTGCGACACCACGTCGGCGAGCGCGACGGCCGCCCCCTCTACACCGACGCCGTCGGCACGCTGTCCGACGGCGGCGTCCGCGACGGGGTCGCGACCGTGGTCGTCGCCACCCGCCGGGGCGACGTCGTCGTGGCCCGCGACGCCGTCGTCGCCGTCCGGGAGGTGCCCCCCGCCGTGCCCCGCCGGGCGCCCTGGACCGACGTCGCACGCCTGCAGAACCTCTGTGCCGACGCCTGGCCCGCCCTGGTCGACCGGCCGCTCGGGGCGTGGCGGCTGCGGGCCGCGGGCGGGTTCAGCGGCCGCGCCAACGCCGCCGTCGCGGTCGGTGACCCGGGGGTCGGCACCGCGGCGGCGCTCTCGATCGTCCGCGGGTTCGCCGAGGAGCACGGCATCGCGCCGCGCGTGCTCGCACCCGTCGGGTCGCCGTGGTCGCGCGCCGTCCGCGCCGAGGGCTGGGTGCCCGACGCCGCCCACCAGCCCGGCCCCGAGGTGTCGACGCAGGTCGCGGCCTGCGAGGCCCTGGCCACCGACGCGCCGCTGCCGGTCCGCGACTCCCCGGCCGACGGCTGGTGGGACCTCGTACTCGGGTCGTCCCCGACACCGGCCCAACGGCACGTCCTCGCCTCGGCCGGGACCCGGATCGCGCACCTCGGGTTCGGGAGCACCGGCGACCTCTCCGGGGTCGTCCGGCTCGCCGTCGTCGACGACCACCTGCACGTCTCCCGGCTCGCCGTCGCCCCCGCGGCCCGCCGCAGCGGCGTCGGCACCGCGCTCGTCGCGGGAGCCGCCCGCTGGGGGCTGGAACACGGCGCCCGCTGGCTCGTCCTGCAGGTGTCGACGGCCGACCCCGGCGGCCTGGCCTTCTGGGCGTCGCTGGGGACCACGGAGCACCACCGCTACCACTACCTGGTCCCGGCCTGACCGTTCCCCGGCCGCCGCGGGCTCGAGCCGAACAACCGCGCGCAACCTCACGGTCCTCCGCGAGCGGTTTCGCAGCAGTGAGGTTGCGCGCCCTCAGCGGTGCGCGGCCAGCCGGCGGTGCGCCTTCTTCGACGCCCGCTTGAGCCCCGACCACTCCCCGAAGTACTTGCCGACGGCCCCGACGCCGGGCAGCAGACCGACCGCGTCGTGGTAGAAGCGGCCGTGGGGGCGCTTGTCGAGCTCGTCCTCCACCGCGTAGAGCGCCCGGCCCATCCGCCACAGCGCCGTCGTGACCCGCCGCGCCGTGGACCGGCCGTCGTCGTCGCGCAGGTCGCCGGTCATCTCGTCGGCGCGGGCGTCGGCGGCCGCGTCGGCCTGCGCGTCGGCGGTGCGCGGGGCGAGGTCCCGCTCGAACAGGATGTGCCCCAGCAGCGCGATGACCTCGTTCTCGTCGTCGACACCGTGCTCCCCGGCGATCGCGACGAGCAGCAGCCCCTGCCCCGCCGCCCCGACCGTCGACGACACCGGCAGGCTCCGCGCCAACGCGCCGCCCAGCCCCGGGACCGCGGCGGCGATCGTCGTCACCCGCCCGACGCGGTACACCCACCACTCGCACCGGTCCTGGACGCTCATCGACGCCCACCGTGCCGTTCCCGGCACCTTCACCTTCGCGAGGCCGTCGAGGAGCTTGTCACGCAGATCACGGTCGGCGTCGGCCTCCCGCGCGGGGCGGACCCGCAGGCCGAAGGGGTCGGCGTCGCGGAGCCCGGCGAGGACCGGGCGGGCGGCCCGCACGAAGGGCCGCAGGACCGCGACGACAGCGGCGTCGGAAATGGGCTCGGCCATCACGGCGTGCCCGGTCGCATCACGATGCCGCGCAACGCCACCAGCCCCGCGCCGATGCCCGCGATCGCCAGCAGACCGGACTGCCACGTCGCGGGGAGCATGACGTCGCCACCCGGGGCGACGGTGCCCAGGACGCCGAGGGTGAGGACGAACGCCACGATCGGCAGGCCCGCCGCGGCGGCCGACCCGAACTCCGCACCGGCGCCGCGGACCAGCCACGGCATCGTCACGATCGCGACGATCGTCCCCGCAGGAACGGGCACCGACCCGGCGTGGAGCGGCTGCAGGACCAGCTCGAACACCGCGAGCAGCACCGAGCACAACAGGATGAGGACGAGCGTCACGACCTTCACCGGCCGACCCCCTCCGACTCGACACCGGAGAACAGGTCCGTCTCCGACAGGCCCACGGGCGCACCGGCGAGGACGAACTCCTCGACGTCGATCAGCGGCTGCGCGACGTCGTTGCTCATCGCGTACGCCACCAGCCCGTCTTCCTTCTCCCACAGGTAGGCCTGCGTGACGTGGGCCCGGATCGCGGCGATGCGGGCGGCGCGCTGTGCGGTGCAGTCGATCCGCGTCGTGATCGTCTCGTCGGGCACCGACGGCAGCTCCCCCGGGCCGGGCATCCGGTACGGCATGCCCGCCTCCGCGGCCAGCCCGGCGAGCCCGGCGTCCAACGTGGACCGCCCCCGGACGACGAAGTAGACCTTCGCCACCGACGCCACCCGCGCCGCCGCGGCCACGGTGATCTCGTGGGCGCGGACGTGGTCGGGGTGGCCGTAGCCGCCGTCGTCGGCGTAGGTGACGACGACCTGGGGCTGCAGATCGGTGAGCAGCTCCACCAGAATGTCGATCTCCTCAGCGAGCTTCGCGGGGTCGGCGAAGGCACGGGGGTGCAGGTCGGCGCGGGCGGTGGCGCGGACCCCGCCGTCGCCGGCCAGCGCCATCCCGGAGTCGCGGAACCGGCCCACGCCGCCGAGGTAGAGGTGCCGCGGCCCGCCCAGCGCCTCGATCGCGCGGGCCAGCTCACCGATGCGGTAGCCGCCCAGCTGGTCGGCGCGGTCGGGGGCGAGCTCGGCCAGCTCGGCGGGGATGACCTCGCCCTCCTCGCCGAGGGTGCAGGTCACGACGGTGACGTCGGTGTCCGGGTCGGCGGCGTAGCGGGCGATCACTCCGCCCGTTGCGAGGGTCTCGTCGTCGGGATGGGCGTGCACGAGGACGAGCCGTCGGGAAGCGGTCACGGCGCCAATATCGCAGGGGTCACGGCAGTTCGCCGCCCCGGCCCACGTCACGAACGGCACAGTCGCGCAACTCAGTTGCGCGACTGTGCCGTTCGTTCGGGTGGTGGCCGCGCCCCGGAGCGGGGCTCAGCCGCGCAGGACCTCGCGTTCGCCCGCGAAGTGGCACGACACCTGGTGGCGGTCGGAGCCGGAGGCGGGCTGCAGGGTCGGGGGCTCCTCGATGCAGCGGCGCTTGTCGTCGTCGGAGAGCTGCAGGTGCTTCCAGCAGCGTGTCCGGAACCGGCAGCCCGAGGGCGGGTTGGCCGGGTTGGGCACGTCGCCGGTGAGCACGATCCGCTCCCGCGAGCGCTCGACGGCCGGGTCGGGGATCGGCACGGCCGAGATGAGCGCCTGCGTGTACGGGTGGTGGGGCCGCTCGAACAGGGCGTCTCGATCCGCGATCTCGACGATCCCGCCCAGGTACATGACCGCGACCCGGTCGGAGATGTGGCGCACCACCGACAGGTCGTGGGCGATGAACAGGTAGGTGAGCCCGAACTCCTGCTGCAGCTCCTCCAGCAGGTTCAGCACCTGCGCCTGGATGGAGACGTCGAGGGCGGAGACGGGCTCGTCGAGCACCACGAACTTCGGGTTGAGCGCGATGGCCCGGGCGATGCCGACGCGTTGGCGCTGCCCGCCGGAGAACTCGTGCGGGTAGCGGTCGGCGTACTCGGGCGCGAGCCCGACGGTCTCGAGCAGGTCGGGGATCGTCGACGACGTGACCTGCCCGCCGAGCAGCTCGTACTTCTCGGTGAGGATCTGGCGGACCGTCATGCGCGGGTTGAGCGACGCGTAAGGGTCCTGGAAGACGATCTGCATGTCGCGACGGGCCGCACGCAGCTTCGTCTGTGACAGGCCGGTGACGTCGACGCCACCGAGCTCGATGGTGCCGCTGGTGGGTTCGTGCAGCCGCAGGATGGCCCGCGCGGCCGTCGACTTCCCGCAGCCCGACTCCCCGACCAGCGACAACGTGGAGCCCTCGGTGATGTCGAGGGTCACGCCGTCGACGGCCTTCACCTCGCCGACGGTCCGCTTGACGAAGGTGCCGACCTTGATCGGGAAGTGCTTGACGAGCTCGCGCACCTCCAGCATGGGGGGGCGTTCGTCGACGGGGGTGTCGGCGGTGACGACGGGTGCGGGTTCGCGGGGCCGTTCGTGGGCGACCGCGACCTCGTCGGGGTGCACGCAGGCGTGCCGGTGCGCCGCGCCCGGGCTCGTGGGCACGAGCAGGGGGACCTCGGCGCGGCAGGCGTCGGTGGCGAAGGGGCAGCGCGGGTGGAAGGCACATCCCTGCGGGACGCGGGCGAGGTTGGGCGGCTGGCCGGGGATGGGTTCGAGCTTCTCCGGCCGGGCGTGGTCCATCCGCGTCAGGCTCGACAGCAGGCCGTGGGTGTAGGCGTGCCGGGGCGCGGTGAAGATCTCGTCGTTGCTGCCCTCCTCGACGACCCGGCCCGCGTACATGACCATGATCCGGTCGGCGTGGGCGGCGACGAGGCCGAGGTCGTGGGTGATGAGCACGATCGCGGTGTCGCGTTCGGCCTGCAGCTTCTCCAGCAGGCTCATGATCTGCGCCTGCACGGTGACGTCGAGCGCGGTGGTGGGCTCGTCGGCGATGAGGACCTTGGGGTCGTTGGCCAGGGCCATCGCGATCATGGCGCGCTGGCGCATGCCGCCGGAGAACTCGTGCGGGAACTGCGTGGCGCGCAGCCGCGGGTCGGGAATGCCGACCTCGGCGAGCAGTTCGACGGCCCGGCTCTTCGCGGCCGACTTCCCGACGCTCTGGTGGGCGCGGATCATCTCGGCGATCTGCTCCCCGACGCGGAACACGGGGTTCAGCGCGGTGAGCGGGTCCTGGAAGATCATCGCGATGTCCTTGCCGCGCAGGCGGCGCTGCTGCTGATCGGGCATGTCGAGCAGCGAACGGCCCTCCAGCAGCACACGGCCGCTGGGGAAGGTCGCGGGCGGGCTTGGCACCAGCCCGAGCAGGGTCATCGCGGAGACGGACTTGCCCGATCCGGACTCGCCGACGATCGCGAGGGTCTCCCCGGCGTCGACGTGCCAGCTGACGCCGTCGACGGCCTTGACGACGCCTCCCCCGGTCTGGAAGTGGACGCGCAGGTCCTGCACCTCGAGCAGGTGCTGCGCCCGCGTGGCCGCAGCGCCGGCGTTCTCGTCGCGCGCCATCAGTTGCCTCCCCGCAGCTTCGGGTCGAGCGAGTCGCGCATGCCGTCGGCGACGAACGCGAACCCGAGCGTCGTGATCGCGATGGCCAGCGCCGGGGCGAGCCACAGGTGGGCCTTGCCCTCGACCCGCAGGAACGGCGTGGCCTGCGAGATCAGCCGGCCCCATTCCGGCACGTCCGGCGGCACCCCGATGCCCAGGTAGGACAGCGAGGCCATGGCGACGATGACGACGCCGATGTTGGTGAACGCGTAGACGAGCACGGGCGCGATGGCGTTGGGCAGGACGTGGCGCATGACGATGCGCCGGTTGTCCGCGCCGATCGACCGGGCCGCCTCGACGTACTCGGCCTCGCGCAGGGCCAGGACCTGACCGCGGGTGAGCCGCGCCGTCGTCATCCAGCCCAGCGCGACGAGCGCGACGATCACCGGGGTGACGCCGCCGCCGACGGCCCGGACGATGACGATCGCGCCGACGAGCGGCGGGAACGCCAGGAAGACGTCGATGAAGCGCGCGATGATCCCGTCCCAGGCGCCGCCCTTGAACCCGGCGACCGCACCCAGGGTGAGGCCGATGAGCAGCGAGAACGCCACGGTGAGCAGGCCGACGAGGATGGCCAGCCGGCAGCCGTAGACGATCCCGGAGAACAGGTCACGGCCCAGGACGTCGGTGCCGAACCAGTGGTCGGCGCTCGGCGGCTGCAGCGTGTTGGCGAGGTTCTGCTCGAACGCGTCGTAGGGCGTCACGTACGGGCCGATGATCGCGAGCACGATCAGTACGGTCACGATCGCGAGCCCGACCATCGCGAGCCGGTTGCGGACGAACCGCCGCCGGATGTCGGCGAGCTGCCCGGACCCGCGCGCGGCCAGCGGCACGGTGGTGCCGCCCGCCGCGGCGTCGGCCCCGGGCAGCACCAGTCCGCTGCTCGTGGCGTCGGCGTCGGCCGGGGATCCCCCGGCTGAGGTCGGTGTGGTCATGTGGTGGGACCGCCCTCTTCAGGTCGCTCAGCACCGCTGCCGGCTCAGCTGAGCCGGATCCGCGGGTCGAGAAAGGCGTAGAGGATGTCGACGAGCATGCTGATCAGCACGTACGCGACGACGCTGAACACGACGACCGCGATGATGATCGGGGCGTTGCTGTTCACGATCGCTCTCGACAACAGATATCCGACGCCGTTGTACTGGAAGATCGTCTCGGTGATGATCGCGCCGCCGAACAGCACGCCGAGCGACACGCCGACGTAGGTGACGACGGGGATCATCGAGTTGCGCATGGCGTGCTTGCCGATGACGGTCCGCTCGGACAGGCCCTTGGCCCGCGCGGTGCGGATGTAGTCGGCGCGCAGCACCTCGAGCATCGATCCGCGCATGAGCCGGGCGATGAACGCCGCGTCGATGATCGCGAGCGTGAACGCCGGCAGCAGCACCTCCTGGTACCAGGGGACCTGGACCGTGAAACTTCGTGGGACCGAGGGGAAAGGACCCCATCCCGAGACGTTGGCGACGAGCACGACGCCGATGACGAACACGGGGATGCCGATGGCGAGCGTCGCGATCACGGTGACCAGGACGTCCCAGAACGAGTAGCGCTTCACGGCGGCGATGACGCCGGCGATGACGCCGATCAGGATGTCGATGATGATCGCGACGATCGCGAGCCGCACCGTATTGGGCACCGCCGCCTCGAGCAGCTGCGACACCGGCCGGTGCTGGTCGTAGTCGATCCCGAAGTCGCCGCGGACCATGTTGCCGACGTAGATCAGGTACTGCAGCGGCAGCGGCTTGTCGAGGCCGAACTTCTCGCGGTTGGCCTGCGCGATGTCCGGGGGGACCGCCTTCTCCCCCGACGACGCGAAGGGGTCGCCGAGCGCGAAGGTGGCCAGGAAGATCAGGAAGGTGGCGGCGAGGATGACCAGGACGGCCTGGACCAGTCGCCGCACGATGAAGCGAGCCATGTAACCGGCTTTCGACGCACGGGGAGGCGGTTCCCGGCCCGGGTCACGGGCCGGGAACCACCCCTGACGGTCACTTGAGCGTGATCTCCGACAGCGTCGGGTTCTCCCAGAAGTCCATGCGGACGTTGCCGAACGTCGCGGTGTTGGCCATCCGGAACTGCTGGCGGGCGAACAGCGGGATCAGCGCCAGGTCGTCACCGATCGCGATCTTCTCGGCCTGCTTGTAGAAGTCGTCGCGCTCGGCCTCGTCCTGGGTCGCGGCGGCCTTGGCGAGCAGGTCGTCGAACTGCGGGTTGCTGTAGCGGCCACGGTTGTCACCGACGGCGACGTCCTGCGGCGTGGCGGCACCGATCGCCGCGGTCGACAGCAGCGGCGTGAGGAAGTTGCCGGCCGTCGGGTAGTCGGCGGTCCAGCCGGCGCGGAACAGGCCGCTGGCGTCGGGCTGCTGCTCGTTGACCAGCAGGTCGCGGAACGGCACGCCCGAGTAGTTCACCTTCAGGCCCAGGTTCGTCTCGAGCTGCTGCTTGACCGCCGCGGTCCACTCCTCGTGGCCACCACCGGTGTTGAACTGGAAGTTCACCTCGGTGCCGGGGGTCAGGCCGGCCTTCTGCGCCAGGTTCTTCGCCTCGTCGACGTCGTACTTGCACGCCTCGCAGACACCCGGCTGGTAGACCTTGGTGAACGAGGCCGGTACGAACGCGTCGGCGGGGACCTGCGAGCCCTGGAACACGCCCTGGGTGATCGCGGCCCGGTCGATCGCCATCGAGATAGCCTTGCGGGCGTCGGCGGTGTCGAGCGGCTTGGTGGTCACCGAGACGAGCAGGTAGTTGATGCCCGCCGTCTTCTTGGAGATCCACTGGTTCTTGGGCTCCTGCGCCGAACGCGCCTGCGACAGCAGCGGCGTCGGGACGCGGGCCCAGTCGAACTGGCCGTTGTTGAAGCCGTCGTACTCGGCCTGGATGCCGGTGTCGGCCGGGGTGATGGTGATCTCGACGGCGTCGAGGTTCGCCTTCGGGCCGGCGCCGTAGGTGTCGTTGCGGACCAGCTTGATTCCGCGGTCGTGCTGCCACGGGCCGTCCATCTTGAACGGGCCGTTGCCGATGGGCTGGTCGTTGTAGGTCTTGTTGTCGGCAGCGCCCGCGACGGTCGGGACCGGGGCGAGCGGCGGGGCCGCGGTGCGCAGGTTGAACTCGCAGTCGGGCTTGGACAGGGCGACCTTCAGGCTCGCCGGGTCGGTCGCGTCGACGCCCGAGAGCGTCGTCGCGGAGCCGGCCTGCATCTCGTCGAAGCCCTTGACCTCGTTGAGGTGGTAGGCGACGTCGGAGCCCGAGTCCTTGGCCGAGGTGCGCTCCCAGCCACGCTTGAACGCCGCGGAGTCGACGGGTTCACCGTTGGAGAAGGTCTGGTTCGGCTTGAGCGTGAACGTCCACGCCGTGCAGTCGGCGTTGGGCTCCCACTTCGAGGCCACACCGTCGTAGACGTCACCGTTGGGCTTGACGTTGACCAGGCCGGTGAACAGCGCCTTGTTGACGAGGATGCCCTCGGACTCCTGGGCGTTGTACGGGTCGATCGCCGTCGGCTCCGTGATGCCCAGCCGGAACGTCCCACCGGGTTTGCCCGCCACCGGGGGCAGGTCCTGGGTCTCGGGGAACCCGACGGAGGCCTGACCGCTCCCGCTCGTCCCCGTGTTGGACTTCTGGCTGCACCCCGTGAGGACCATCCCGACCACCGCGGTGAGCGCGATGGCCGACAGGGCCGTCCTCGATCTCCTCATCGACTCCATGCCTCTCTGCTGACGCTGCCGGTCCGCGGGTTCGCCGCGGCGCCCGGACGAGCAACCGCCGGTCGCGCCATGTTCGGGCGGACCCGCGTATCCCCGGACGGTAGGAAGCCCGTTCTGCCTCGTCACGGACACCGGCATGATCGTGACCAAAGGGTGATTGGCCGGTGACTGCCCGCGACAGCGCGCGCTACCGCCGGGTAACTTAGCCCTCGACGTTCACCCGCTCAACCCGGGGGCGCCGTCCAGCGTTGAGCGCCCGTCAACGGGCCCGTGCGGAGGGGGCCCGGGGAGATCCCGGTCGACGTGTCCGTCGCGGTGGTGCTCACGACCATGGACACCTGCTGGTAGATCGGGAGCACCGGCAGCTGCGCCCACAGCACCTTCTCCACGACGGCCTGCGTCCCGGGCTCGGCGGTGCCGTCGACCAGGCCGTCGAGCAGGGACTGCAGCGCCGGGAAGCAGAACCGCGTCGGGCTCGTGGCCGCCGTCGCGCCGCCCGGCAGCGCGACGGGACAGCCGTAGTCGGAGGCATAACGGGCGCTGACGTCGCCACCCACGGGACGCGGCAGGACCATCACGTCGGCCCGGACCCGGCCCGTCGGGGGCGCCTGCGTGGTGCTCGTGGCGCCGCTCGTCGGCGGAGTGGTCGTCGTGGGCGGCGGGGTCGTCCGGGTCGTCGTTCTCGACCTGGTCGACGTCGTCGGCGGCGCCGACCCCGTTGCCGACACCGTCGCGCCCGGGGCGGCGGGGTCGGTCGTCGGCGGGGTCGCCGGGACGTCGGGCTGGGCGAACAGGTCCGCCGCCGGCGGGGCCAGCACCGTCGTGGTGATCCCGCCCGCCGTCAGCTGCATCGCCACCGCCTGCGCGAGCTCCACGTCCTGCGGACGCTCCGCCGCCGCCGCGACCACGATCTCCAACGGCTGCCCACCGACCGTCCACCGGCCCTGCGCGTCGCGCACGTAGCCCGCCGCCAGCATGAGCCGTTGCGCCTCAGCGGGATTCGGCGTCGCCGGCGCCCCCACCGGTGCCGTCGACGCGTACCCGGTCTCCGACGGCGCGAGCCCGAACGCGTCGGCCGCCGACGAGCCCGGCGCCACCTGCGCGCGCAACGCGTCCCGGTCCAGCATCGCCGCCACGGCCTGGCGCACCCGCACGTCGGACAACGGCCCCACGTCCGAGCGGAACCCCAGCCCCGTCACGACGGGCAGCGGCGCGTCCTGCGTCCGCACCGTCGGACCCAGCGCCGCGAGCAGCTGCCGCACCGTCGGGTCCGCCTCCGGGAGCGCCGCGTCGAGATCGCCCGAGCGCAGCTCGTCGACCATCGTGGAGTCGTCCACCGCGCGCAGCACGATCCGGTCCAGCCCGGCCGGCGTCGCCCAGTACAGGTCGTTGCGCGCCAACACGACCTCGCCGCGCGCCCGGTCCACCGTGACCACCCGGAACGGCCCGCCCGACGCCGGCAGGCCGCCCGCGAGCGCGCCCGTCCACGAGCCGGGTGCGTCCTTCAGGATGTGGGCGGGCAGCAGCCCCGAGAACAGCTCCTGCCAATGGTCGTACGGCCTCGAGAACACCACGTCGACAGCCTTGCCACCCGCTCGCGACCGCACGTCCGTGATCAACGAGTAGCCCGCCGCGTCGACCGTCCCCGGCTCGGAGCGCATCCGCTCCCACAGGTAGACGAAGTCCTCCGCCGCGATCGGCGCGTTCGACGTCCACGACGCCTCCACGTTGAGCTCGTAGCTCACCGTGAACGGATCCGTCGACGTCACCCGCGCGCTCGTCGCGACCGTCCGGTCCAGGCGCAGCGTGCCGTCGACGTCCGGGCGGAACACCGACGGCAGCACCAACGTCTCCAGCGCCGTCGTCACCGGCGACTGGTGCGCCAACAGGTGCGGGTTGAACCCGGCGCCGATCGACTCCACACCGACCGTCACCGTCGTCGGCTCCGGCTGAGCCGGCGCCGTGGTCGTCGTGGGCGGCGGGGCGACCACCCGCGGCGCGGGCTCGTTCACGCACGCCGCCAGCAGACCCGCCAGGACCACGACGATCAGGGCACGCAGCAAACCAGGGCCGACACCACCGCCCCTGCGTGCCACGCGCTCCTCCTGCGCCCGAGTCCTCCGACCCCCGCGACCATCGTCGCATCGGGACCGGAGGCCGGTGCGGCGGGTCAGTTGGCGGCCGCTGCCTTGGCGCGGGCGCGCGCCCGGCCCCGCAGGTGCGAGTCCAGCTCCGCCTTCCGGATGCGGACGTTCTCCGGGGTCACCTCGACGCACTCGTCGTTGGCGCAGAACTCCAGCGACTGCTCCAGTGTCAGGATCGTCGGCGGCGTGAGCTTCACCAGCTCGTCACCGGTCGACTTGCGCATGTTCGTGAGCTTCTTCTCCCGCACGATGTTGACCTCGAGGTCCTCGTTGCGGGTGTACTCACCGATGACCATGCCGTCGTAGACCTGGGTGCCCGGGCCGACGAACAGCACACCACGGTCGGCCAGCGCATCGACCGCGTAGGCCGTCACCGGGCCGGACCGGTCGGCGATCAGCGAACCGCGCAGGCGGCTGGAGATCTCGCCGACCCACGGTCCGTAGCCGTCGAACACGTGGCTCGCGATGCCCGCGCCGCGCGTGATCGTCAGGAACTCCGTGCGGAAGCCGATCAGGCCCCGGCTCGGAACTCGGAAGTCCAGCCGGACCCGGTTCTCCCCGTGCACCATCTGGCTCATGTCGCCCTTGCGGGCCGCGAGCAGCTGCGTCACCGCGCCGAGGCTGTCGGTCGGCACGTCGATCGAGAGCTGCTCGAACGGCTCGTGCAGCTTGCCGTCGATCACCTTGGTGACGACCTCCGGCTTGCCGACGGTCAGCTCGAAACCCTCGCGGCGCATCGTCTCCACGAGGATGGCGAGCGCCAGCTCGCCACGGCCCTGCACCTCCCAGGTGTCGGGTCGCTCGGTGGGCAGCACGCGCAGCGACACGTTGCCGACCAGCTCCGAGTCCAGCCGGCTCTTCACCTGCCGGGCCGTCAGCTTCTGGCCCGGGTGCGGGTCACGACCCACCAGCGGCGACGTGTTGATGCCGATCGTCATCGAGATCGCCGGCTCGTCGACGTGGATACGCTCCAGCGCGACCGGGTTCTCCGGATCGGCCAGCGTGTCGCCGATCATCACGTCCGGGATGCCCGCGACGGCCACGATGTCGCCCGCGTAGGCGACGTCGGCCTGCACCCGGGTCAGCGCCTCGGTGCGCAGCAGCTCCGTGATCTTGACGCGGGTGACCTTGCCGCCGTCCTGCATCCACGCGACCTGCTGACCGCGGCGGATCTCGCCCGCCCGGATGCGGCACAGCGCGATACGACCGAGGAAGTTCGTCGCGTCGAGGTTGGTGACGTGCGCCTGCAGCGGCGCGGTCGGGTCGTCCGCGGGCGGCGGGACGGTCTCGAGCAGCACGTCGAACAGCGGCTGCAGGTCCGGGGAGTCGGGCATCTCGCCGTCGGCCGGGCGGCTGCGGCTCGCGCGACCGGCCCGCCCCGACGCGTACACGACCGGCAGGTCGAGCAGGTGCGCCGTCTGGTCCTCGCCGAGCTCCAGCTCGTCGGCCAGCTCGAGCAGCAGCTCCAGCGACTCGTCGACGACCTCCTCGATCCGGGCGTCGGGCCGGTCGGTCTTGTTGACGACCAGCAGCACCGGCAGGCCGGCCGCGAGGGTCTTGCGCAGGACGAAACGGGTCTGGGGCAGCGGGCCCTCGGACGCGTCGACGAGCAGGGCGACACCGTCGACCATCGACAGACCGCGCTCCACCTCGCCACCGAAGTCCGCGTGCCCGGGGGTGTCGATGACGTTGATCGTGGTGCCGTGCCAGTTGACCGTCGTGTTCTTCGCGAGAATGGTGATGCCCTTCTCGCGCTCGAGATCACCGGAGTCCATCACCCGGTCGACGAGCTCCGCGCGCTCACCGAAGGCACCGGACGCGCGCAACATGGCGTCGACGAGCGTCGTCTTGCCGTGGTCGACGTGCGCCACGATGGCGATGTTGCGCAGCCCTCCGCGCGAATCCGGCAGGCCGCGGTCCGCGGTCGCCGGTGCAGCGTCGAGGGTGGTCCCAGCTGTGCTCACACTTCACGGTATCCCGGCGCGACCCTGGCCCTTCCCCCGGCGTGAGGTTAGGCTCGCCTGGCGATGGGCAAAGTGAAGAAGAAGTGCTGCCGTTCGAAACCCAAACGGTGCCGCAACTGCCCGGTCGTCGCGCAGCGCCTGCACCGCATGGCGGCCGACGAGCTGAGCGGCAAAGCACTCAAGAAGGCCGTCAAGCTGGCGCGCGTGTACTAGTCCCGACCAGCGGTTTCGCCTGCCCGCCCCCTCCTCCCCGCCGCGGCGCCCGCGCGCGCCGCGCCTCGCCGGAACCGCTCTCGCGACGCTGTGCGCGCCGACTCCCCCAGCGTCTCACCCCGGTGATCGGAATCACCCCGCGATCCAGGCCCTCTCCCGCACCATCGCGACGACCTCGGCGTCCTCCCCCGTGCCGACGACGGTCGCCCAGCCCCGCGGCGCCGGCTCCCCGCTGCCGCACACCAGGACGCGGTGGACCGGACAGACCACGGCCTTCCGCCCCGGCACGACGTGCGCCGGCACCCCCGCCCGCCGCAGCATCCCCGCCAGCCGCAACCGCGCCCGCAGCTCCGCCCGCTCCGCCGCCTCCGCGAGCAACCGCTCCCCCACCCCGGCACGCTCGGAAGCCGCCACGACCTCCTCCCGCGGCACCGTCCTCGCCGGCACCGCGTCCAGGAACGCGACACCGATCTCCGACGCGGTCTCCAGCACGGTCAACGGGAGCGCCGTGACGGGCAGGCCCCGATGCTCGCCGAGATCAGCGACCGGCAACGTCCGCCGCCGCACCACCACCCCCGGCCGCCGCCCCACTGCGCGCCGACGCGGCACCGTCACCGCGATCGTCGACGGCGCCCGCACCGGCAACCCCAGCCACCACGCCGCCGCGACCCCCGACAGCACCGCCCCCTCCCCCGCCCACAGCACCGCGGCCCACACCCGGGCCTCGTCGGTACGTGGGGCGTCGCCGACCAGATAGACCCGCGGGTGCACGGGATGCCACCGCCTCCGGGCGACCCGCCGGTCGACCTCCTGCGGGGTCAGCCCCGACTCCAGGGCCTGGACCCGGGACACGACCCCGGCCTGCGTGGCGAGCACGTCGTCGAGACACATGCCGCTCCGACGCCTCGCACCCCCGCCCGGTTCCACCCCGCCCAGGATCGGTCGCAGCCGCAAACGACCGGGTGGGCCGCGGGCGAGCAAGAACCCGCGCGCAACCTCACTGCTATCCCGCGCCGCTAGGGCAGCAGTGAGGTTGCGCGCGGGGTGTGTCGCCCGACGGCTCGTCACCGGGTGCCGGCTGCGCCGAGGGCGGGCCCCGACCTGGTGATCGCTGAACCCGGGGGGCCTGTCGGCATGATCACCGGACCTGGCGCTGAAGCGACACCTACGTCGCCTGAGCGCCAGGAACGGCGATCACCCGGGCCTGTCCTCCCACCCGGGTCGGGCCCGGGCTCGGGTGGACCGTTCTCAGGGCAGGGCTGCTCTCAGGTCGTGGAGGACGGCGCGGTCGGCGTCGACCCAGGGCAGGGCGTCGAGCTCGGAGGCCGACACCCAGCGAAGGGCCGAGTGGTCCAGGGGCTGGGGCGGGGCGGAGCCGGGGCGCAGGCGGGCGAGGTGGACACGGAGGAGGCCGGCGTCGATGGGGAGGTCGGTGCCGAGCCTGCCGCAGGGTTCGACGTCGGCGCCGAGCTCCTCCTTGCACTCCCGCACGACTGCGTCGGCCTCGTCCTCCCCGGCCTCGACGCTCCCACCGGGCAGTTCCCATCGCCCGGCGAGCGCTTCCGGGCGGGTGCGTCGGGCGGCGAGGAGGCGGCCGTCGTCGATCAGGGCGGTGGCGACGACGACCCGGGCGTCCGCGGCACCGGCGACCGCCGACGTCAGACCCGCGGCCCTGGCGGTGAGGACGCCGCGCAGGAGGGGCCGGACGACGAGGGGGTCGCCGAGCAGGCCGAGGGGCGCGCGCCAGGTGAGGGTGTCGGTGACCCGGGTGCCTGCGGGGACGTCGACAAGATCGGTGACGTGGGTCAGTGCGTGGAGGGGGCCGCGGAGCAGGGACGTGGAGATGCGGGTGGGTGAGACCTCGTCGACGACGGTGACCGCGGGGAGCCGGACCGGCAGCCACGGGACGCCCCGGACGCCGAGGCGGACGTGGTCGCCGGGCGCGAGAAGCCGTGCGTCGGTGGCGAAGCGGTGGCCTGCGGCGCCGAGGGCGGCGGCGGAGACGGTCGAGTCGCGGAGCAGTCCGGCGACGGTGCGGGGTCCGGCCGTGACGACGTAGGAGAGGCGTTCGGCGGGCACGCGCAGATCGTCGCAAAGGTCACCCGGCGGCGGGCCAGCGCACCTCCAGCCGGGCGCCGCCGTCGGGTGCGGCGCCCGCGGTGACGGTGCCGCCGCGGGCGCGGACGAGCCCGTCGACGAGGGCGAGGCCGAGCCCGGCGCCGCCGCCGTCGCCTGCGTGTTCGGGGGCGAGGCGGGTGAATCTGTCGAAGATGCGGGCGCGGTCGGCGGCGGGGACGCCGGGGCCGTCGTCGTCGACGAGCAGCCTCACGGTGCGTCCGGCGGGCAGGACGGCGACGCGGACGACGGTGCGGGCGTAGCGGACGGCGTTGCCGAGGAGGTTGTCGAGGACGAGCGCGACCTCACCGGGGCCGGCCGCGACCGACGCGGGGGCGGGCGCGACGACTTCCACGACCGGGGTGGAGTCGGACTCGGCGAGCCGAGATGTCGCGGCCCGGACGGCGGCGACGAGGTCGACGGGTTCGGGGGCGGGTCGGCGGCCGGCGTCGGCGCGGGCCAGGGCGAGCAGGTCGGACAGCATCGTCGTCAGCCGTTCGGCTTCTCCGGCGATGGCGCGCAACGTGTCGTCGGACAGTGCCGGGTCGGGGTGGGCGACGGCGACCTCGGCCTGGGCGCGGATGGACGCGACCGGGGAGCGGAGCTCGTGGGCGGCGTCGCCGGTGAAACGTTCGAGGCGGGCGACGGCGTCGTCGCGGCGGGCGAGCAGCCCGTTGATCTCCTCGGCGAGGGAGCGGAGCTCGTCGCGGGACTCGGGCAGCGGGAGCCGTTCGCCGGGTGGGAGGGCGGCGGCGGAGGCGCGCATGCGGTCGACGGGGCGGAGCGCGGCGCGGGTGGCGGCCCACGCGGCGAGGGCGATGACGGCGGCGACGGCGAGGGCGGCGAGCAGGAACCCGACGGCCGCGCGGGCGAGCAGGGTGGCACCGCCGACGAGGGTGCCGCCGGCGACGACGAGCCGCGTCGACCCGTCGGGCACCACGGCGGGGACGGCGAGCCAGCGGCGGAACTCGCCGCCGGCGAACGTGGTGATGGCGGTGCCGCTGGCGAGGCGGCGGATCTCGCTGTCGCGCAACGGGAGTGGCCCACGCCCGTCGACGGGGTCGCCCGCGGTGTCGACGACCCGGACGGCCGGGCCGCCGACGGCGGCTCCGTCGGTGCGCAGGTCCCCGGCGACCGAGGTGGCCTGGACACGCAGCTCGGCGTCGGCCGCTCCGGTCAGTGTGGACGCGACGAGTCCGGCGCCGAGCCGCGACAGCAGGACCAGCGCGACGACGGCCACGACCCCGACGACGAGGGTGATCCGGAACCGCAGCGAACGCCGCGACCACCAGCGGAGCAGGCGGGTCACGTCCCGGAACCGACCAGGTAGCCGAAGCCGCGGACGGTGCGCAGCAGGTGCCCGGCGCCGACGGCCTCGAGCTTGCGTCGCAGGTATCCGACGTAGACCTCGACGACGTTGCGGCTCGCGGCCTGCGCGTCGCCCCACACCAGCCGCAGCAGCTCGTCCTTGGCGACGGCGGTGTCGGGCCGGCTGGCGAGCGCGTGCAGCAGCGCGAACTCCCGCGGCGACAGCTCCATGGCGTTGCCCTCGTAGGAGGCGCTGCGGGCGGCGGGGTCGACGACGAGCCCGCCGAGGCGGACCCGCTGCCCGGTGCGGCCGAGGGTGGCGTCGCGACGGCGGAGCATGGCTTTGAGCTGCGCGACGAGCACGACGAACGAGAAGGGTTTGATCAGGTAGCCGTCGGCGCCGAGGTCGAGCCCGTCGGCCTGGTCGATCTCCCCGTCCTTGGCCGACACCAGCAGGACGGGGGTGTCGACGCCGGCGGCGCGCATGTGTTCGAGGACCCGGTAGCCGGAGAGGCCGGGAAGGATGATGTCGAGGACGACGGCGTCGAAACTGCCGGTCAGCGCGGCGCGCAGGGCGGACTGGCCGTCGCCGACGGACACGACCTCCATGCCCTCGGCGGTGAGCCCGCGGTGCAGCGCCGTGCGCACCCCGGGCTCGTCGTCGACCACCAGCACTCTCGCCATCGCGCCGGACGCTACTGGTCCGCACCGACAGTGGGCTCAGGGGCTTCTCAGCGCACTCAGTGGCTTCTCAGGGCCGATACGTCAGGCTGAGCGCATGGCATCACGACGTGGCTGGGCACGGGTCGGCATGGGGGTCGCCGTCGCGGGGGCGGTGGGGCTGGGCCTGTTGGCCGTCCCGGCCGGCGCGGGTGCGGCGCCGGAGCTGCCGCCGGTGAGCGCGGAGGATCTGGTGACGTCGGTGGTCGAGGCGAAGGACCCGGGTCCGTTGCACGCCACCGTGACCCTAGACAACGCGTTGGGGCTGCCCGCGATCCCGGGTGTGCCGCAGGCCGCGAACGGGACGTCGACCGCGCAGGTGTGGTCCGACGGCGCCGGCAAGGGCCGGCTGTCGGTGCCGAGCGGGCAGGGCGAGAAGACGATCGTCGACGACGGCACGACCGTGTGGGCGTGGGACTCCGCCGACAAGACCGTCACGAAGAAGGCCGTCGGCACCGAACAGAAGCCGCCGCAGGCCGACGTGACCGACCCGGCCGCTGCGGCGCAGAAGGCGGTCGCGGACCTGCGGGCGACGAGCACGGTCGCGGTCGACGGCACCGCCGAGGTGGCGGGCCGCCCGGCCTACGAGCTGGTGCTGCGTCCCCTGCCGACGGAGCGGACGCTGCTGCGCGAGGTGCGGGTGGCGGTCGACTCGGAGAAGCGGCTCCCGCTGCGGCTGACGGTGCTGGCCAACGGTTCGTCGGACCCGGCGTTGCAGGTCGGTTTCACCGAGCTGGAGTTCGGGGCCCAGGATCCCGGCATGTTCACGTTCACCCCGCCGCCCGGCGCGACGGTGACCGAGGCGCCCGATCGCCCCGGTGACGCGCAGAAGCCGCAGCGTCCGGAGCCGAAGGTCGTCGGCGACGGCTGGGACACCGTCGTGATCGCGACGATGCCGCCCGCCGACGCGCAGCAGCAGGGTGGTCGTGACGGCGCTCCCGATCTCTCGTCGATCGGCAAGGAGGTCAGCGGCCCGTGGGGCAGCGGCCGCGAGATCGACACCGCGGTGGCGACGGCCATCATCACCTCCGACGGCCGGGTCGCCGCGGGCGCGGTGCCCGCCCAGGTGCTGACCGAGGCCCTGTCCCAGTGACGACTCCACAGTGACCGCATCCACCGACGAGCGCACGGCGGCCCGGGTTGCACCTCCCGCGGCCGCCGTCCGCGGGGTGCGGAAGGTGTTCGGCAGGACCGTCGCCGTCGACGGGATCGACCTCGAGGTGCCCACCGGTTCGGTACTGGGCATGTTGGGCCCCAACGGGTCCGGCAAGACCACGCTGATCCGGATGCTCCTCGGGCTGACCCGCCCCACGTCCGGCACCGCGGAGCTGCTGGGCCACGCGGTGCCGGATGCGGCCGAGCAGGCGCTGCCGCACGTCGGCGCGCTCGTCGAGGGGCCGGGGTTCCACCCGTTCCTGTCGGGGCGGGAGAACCTGCGCCGGGTCGCCGCGACCGAGCCGCTGCTGGCGACAAGCCAGATCCGCGAGGCCGTCGGTACCGCCCTGGAGCGCGTGGGGCTGGCCGACGCCGCCGACCGCCGCTTCCGCGGCTACTCCCTCGGCATGAAGCAACGGCTCGGCCTGGCGGCGGCGTTGCTGGTGCCGCGCAGGCTGGTGGTGCTCGACGAGCCCACCAACGGCCTCGACCCCGCCGGCACCCGCGACGTCCGCCGGATCGTCGCCGAGCTGCACGCGGGCGGCGCGACCGTGCTGGTGTCGTCGCACCTGCTGGCCGAGGTGGAGGCGACGTGCACGCACGTCGCGGTGCTGCAGTCGGGCACCCTGGTGGCCTCGGGTGAGCTGAGCGCGCTGCTGGAGGCCGGGACCGGCGGGCTCGTCGTCACCACACCCGACGTCGACACCGCGCTGGAGTCGTTGCGCGGTATCGGTGCGACGGCGTTCCGGGAGGGCGACGGGATCGTCGTCGCCGACGGCGGCCCACCCGCGCCGGAGGTCGTCGCGCTGCTGGTCCGGGCGGGTGTGGCGGTGCACGAGGCGCGCCGCCGCCGGGCCCGGCTCGAGGAGCTGTTCGCGCGCCTGACCGAGGAGTCGCCATGACGTTGGTCGAGAGCGCCACGACGCCCCACCGCAGGTCCGCGCCCATGGGCCGGCTGCTCGGCGCCGAGCTGCGCTGGGTGCTGCGCCGCCCGCGCACCCTCGTCATGCTCGGGCTGTTCGCGCTGGTCCCGATCCTGATCGCGGTCGGTGTCGTCGTCGCCGACCGCAGCGGTGGCGGGCTGATCGGCGCGATCGCGGGCAACGGGCTCGTGCTGCCCGTCGCGGCGATGACGTTGATGCTGGCGCTGCTGCTGCCGCTCGCCGTCGCGATGGCGGCGGCCGACGCGATCGCGGGCGAAGCCGCGCACGGCACGTTGCGTGGCCTGCTGCTCGCGCCCGTGGGGCGTGGCCGGCTCGTCGTGATGAAGGCGTTCGGGGTGCTCGTCGTGGCCGTGGTGGCGACACTGGTCGTCGCCGTCGTCGGCGTGATCGCCGGGCTCGTCGTCGTGGGCGGTGCCGACGGCACGCTGGTCACGTTGTCCGGCACGACGCTCGGCCTCGGCGAGGCGATGGGCCGGGTCGGGATCGCGGCCCTGTGGACCGTCGGCCAGCTCGCCGCGGTGGGCGCGGTCGCGCTGGCGATCTCCGCGTTCACCGAGCACCCGCTGGTGGTGCTCGCGTCGGTGCTGGGCGGGCTCATCGTGTTCGGTGTGCTCGGCGCGATCCCCGCGCTCGACTGGCTGCAGCCCTACCTGTTGACGACGGGCTTCTCCGCAGGCGCCGACGTCCTGCGCGACCCGACGACCTGGGGCGAGCTGGGCAGCAGCACGCTGCGGGCGTTGTGCTACATGGCGATCGGTGGCGGGATCACCACGAGCCGGATGCTCACGCGCGACGCCTGACGTGAGCCGTCCGGGGCGCCGGCATCGAGGCACACGGCCGTTCGGCACCTTCCCCGCTGCGCAGGGCTGCCCTGCTGCGGAAGACTGCCGGGCATGGCCGATCTCCTCGACGACGCCTCCATCACCTCGGCCCTCGCCGACCTCCCCGGGTGGGAGCGCGACGGCGACTCGATCGTGCGCACCGCGAAGCTGCCCGACTTCCCGACGGCGATCCGCGTCGTCGGGGAGGTCGGCGACGACGCCGAGCGCGCCGACCACCACCCCGACATCGACATTCGTTGGCGGACACTGACCTTCCGCCTGTCGACGCACTCGGCCGGCGGCCTCACCGCCAAGGACACCGCGCTGGCCGCGGAGATCTCCGCACGCGTCTCCGCGGCCGGCGGCTGACCCCGCCACCACGGCCTTCACCCGCGCGAGGTGACCATGCTCCCTGGCGGTGCGAGGTCCGCGTCGGCTACTGTCGCGCCCGTGCAGCGCCAGTACTGGTTTACGCGACCGGCCCGGGACGGGTCGGCGGGCGATCTGCTGCGCTAACCATCGACCACCCCGAGCCGGACGGACCGGCTCGCGGTGACGACGGGCGGGTCCGATCCCTGAGAGGACGACCCCCGTCATGAACACCCTCGCCAGCCCGAACCTGGACGCGCAGCGCACCGCGGGCATCAGCCCGCTCATCTCGCCCGCGCTCCTGCGGTCCGAGCTACCCGTCGACACCGGCGTCGCCGCCACCGTCACCCACGGGCGCGACGCCGCCGTCGACGTCCTCACCGGCCGCGACGACCGCCTCGTCGTGGTCGTCGGCCCCTGCTCCATCCACGACGCCGACGCCGCGCTCGACTACGCCCGGCTCCTCGCCGCCCACGCCGAGACCCTCCGCGAGGACCTCGTCGTCGTCATGCGGGCCTACTTCGAGAAGCCGCGCACCACCGTCGGCTGGAAAGGGCTCATCAACGACCCCGACCTCGACGGCACCTTCCAGGTCAACAAGGGCCTGCGGATCGCCCGGTCGCTGCTGCGCGACATCACCGCGCTCGGCCTGCCCGTCGGCTGCGAGTTCCTCGACCCGATCACCCCGCAGTACATCGCCGACCTCGTCTCCTGGGGCTCCATCGGCGCCCGCACCGCCGCCAGCCAGGTCCACCGCCAGCTGTGCAGCGCCCTGTCCATGCCCATCGGGATCAAGAACTCCACCGACGGCGACGTGCAGATCGCCGTCGACGGCGCCCGCGCGTCGGCGGAGAGCCACGTGTTCATGGGGATCAACCCCGACGGTCTCGCGTCACTGATCACGACGACCGGCAACCCCGACTGCCACGTCATCCTCCGCGGCGGCGGCGGCGGACCCAACTACTCCGCCGAACACGTCTCCGCCGCGCTGGGGACACTCACCAAGGCCGGCCTGCCCGAACGGCTCATCGTCGACGCCAGCCACGGCAACTCCGGCAAGGACCACCGCCGCCAGCCGACCGTCGCCGCCGACCTCGCATCGCGGATCGCCGCGGGCGAGAAAGGCGTCGTCGGGGTGATGCTGGAGAGCTTCCTCGTCGCCGGACGCCAGGAGATCGGCCCCGACATGGTCCGCGGCTGCAGCGTCACCGACGCCTGCATGGACTGGGACACCACGGCCTCGGTGCTCGACGGCCTCGCCGCCGCGGTCCGCGCCCGCCGCTGACCTCCCTCCCCGAGATCGCCGTCGCCGGACCGATGAGTTCCGACGACGGCACGCATTCCACGACTCGTACGGCCTGCACACGGCAGGCCTACGGGTCGAGGAGGCAGACATGGCACGGGTGAGGTCGCGGGCGACGGGATCGTCTCCCTCGCGAGCGCCGACCTCGCCCAGCAGTGCCTGGGAGGGTGCTGAACAACTCCGGCCGTAGCGAGCGGCGTCTCACCTGCGCTACCCCGTCACGCCTGCAGCGCGATGTGAGGCCGGGCTTCACGAGCCCACGGGCCGGACGACGCCGTCGGCCCGCGCCTCCGCGTAGCCGTAGGCGTGGTCGGCGACCACACGACCACACGACGGCGCGGGCGGTGGCCGGCGGACGATCGCGGCGCCCACGTCGTCGCTGGCGCTACCGTCGACGACATGACTGCCGGGTCGGCCTCGCGCCTCGCACGAGACGGGTTCCCGGCAGGCACGTGAGCACCGGGCGGGCCAGGGGCCCGCCGCCCACCGCGGATCGACGATTCCGTGGGGGAAGGAGGTGAATCACGTGAGCGAACCCCATCGCAGCACGCCCGAGCAGGCGTGGCAGCAGTTCCTCACCGACCAGTGCGGGCGCGCACCCATCGAGGGCGTCGTGACGTCCGTCGTCCCGTTCGGGGCGTTCGTGCGTCTCGGCGGCGGCGTCGACGGCATCCTGCACATCTCCGAATGGGCGCGCGAGCCGCAGCCCGGCGAGATCGTGACGGTACGGATCATCGCGCTCGACCTGACGCGCCGACGGGTCGGCCTGACGACGGCGTGACGGCCGGGTGGGCATCACCGCCGGCGAGGGGCCGGCTCGAATGGTCGCGCCGATCGTCGACGGGCCGGCCGGTGCCGCCGCCCACCCGAACGGGCTAGTGCACGGCACGGCACAGGTCAACAACCCGGCCGGTGATCGATCACTGTTCGTCACGACCCGCGGTAACTGGGAGTTCACTCGATCCAGACCGTGTCGACCGGCCGGGCATCGGTTGCTCACTCGATCCGGTGCAAGAACGCGTCGTCGACTGCGGAGCGCGCGTTGATCCCGGGGACGCTCGCGGATCCCCGTCACCAGGACGGGGGCGCGACGTACACAGGAGGAGTTCCCCATGCGCAAGTTCGCGCGTACCGCCCTGGTCGGCGCCGCCGCACTGCCCCTCGCAATCCTCACCCCGGGCCTCGCGTTCGCCGACGAGGAGGCTCCGGCCCCCGGCCCGCTCGACGCCGTCACCGGGGCGCTCCCCGTCGACCCGGGCGCGGTCGTCGGCCTCGTGACCAGCAACCTGCCGGCCCTCCCCGAGCTTCCGGTACCGCTGCCCGTCGACCCCAACGCCGTCGTCGGCACCGTCCTCGGCGCGCTGCCGCTGCCGGCCGCCCCGGCCGCCGACGCCGCCGCCCCCTCCGACGAGGCCGCCGGTGACGAGGCCGCCAGCGACGAGCCCCCGGCCGACGAGGCCGCCAGTGACGAGGCCCCGGCCGACGACGCGTCGGCCGACGCTGTCTGACGCACCCGCGCGTGCCGGCGGCCCGGCCGACGACGTTCGGGCCGCCCGGCGCGCGGCACCCCGCTCCGGCAGGCTCTCCGCGCACCCCGACCACGGTCGGCGACGCCGGCAGCGCCGACAGCGGCGGGGGCGGCGGCGGCCCGATCGTCGAGCTACCGCCGAGAGCCCTCGAATCTCGTGTACTCGTGGCTCCGGGATGAGATCCGCAGGGCACAGGCCGGAACGGCTCTCCGCTCGGTCGCGGGGCGTCCGGGTCAGGTTGCGACTCCCCGCCCGTCGACCGCAACCCCGACGATCTCGCCGCCGTCCATCGACGGTCCGCGTCGATCGTCCTGCAACGTTCTCCCCGACCGATCCGACAATCACCCGGTCCGCGGCACCGATCCCGCAGATCGTCGCGGCGCGTCCCTGATCCGCGGGCCGTGCCGGTTCGAAAGAGTGGATCACGGCGCTGCTCTGGTCCAGACTGGCGCAGAGCGTCCTCGTCAGACACCTCGTTCGCATTCGTAAACGAATGGTCGATATTGCCGCGAAGGACCCCTCCTCGCAAAGATGATCACTGCGTGACGGGACCGGAGGTCCCGCAGGACGTCGAATGGCGAGGTGGGGACCGTGGATCGTCCACAGTGCGCGTTGCCCGGGTGCACGACGATCGTTCCGGCGGTGCCCGACGGTCGCCCGCCGCGTCGGTACTGCACCCCCGACCACCACATGGCGCACCGGGCGAGCGGCCGGACAGCGGCCACCGCGATGGCAACAAGCACAGTCGCCGCACCGGATGTCGCGCCTCCGCTGATGGTGCCCGATGCGGCGTCGCCGGTCGCTGGTTCGCCGGTTCCCGCGCCCGTTGCCGGCCCGTCACCGCAGAAGGCAGCAACGGCTGGCGCGGCGACCGACACCGATCTGCCGGACACGACACCCTCGGACGGCGTGCCGTCGATGGCGTCCCCGCTCGACTCGTCCCCGCTGGTTGTCGAGTCGCCGGTTGCCGAGTCGCGTGTCGCCGAGTCGCGCGTTGCGGAGTCACGTGTTGCTGAGTCGCGTGTTGCCGGCGCCTCTGGTTCGGGCGCGTCTGGTTCCGGCTCGTCTGGTTCCAGCTCGTCCGGCTCCGGCTCGTCTGGTTCCGGCTCGTCTGGTTCCGGCCCGTCTGCTTCTGGGTCACCCGCTGTCGAGTCGTCGAAGGCCGAGCCGACGGATCCCGCCGCGCTCATTGCCGACTCGCCTGGCGCTCCCTCCGTCGCCGACGCCGTACCCGAACCCGTCGTCGGCGGCGGTGTCGGCGCGGGGCGCGAGCGGCCGGCGGCCGTCCGCCCCGGCGCCCCGCTTGTCGTCGATGCCCTCACCGGCCTGCCCTCGACACGTGAGCCCCGCCGTCGGCGCCGCATCGACGTCTCCGCCGAGGACCACGAGGCGTTCCAGCGTTGGAAGGCCTCCCGTGCCGCCCGGACCCGACGCACCCGGCGGCTGGCCGCCATCGTCGGCGCGGCGGGTGTCCTTGCGGCGGGCGGCACGTTCGTCGTCAAGGAGCTTCCCGACTGGTTCGACCCCGATCACGTCCCCCGCGTCGTCGCGCGGGCCGACTGGCAGGCCCAGGCCCGCATCGCGCTCACCTCGATCGACACCCAGCTGGGGTCGATCGCGACGACACAAGCGGTGTGGGACAACGAGATCGCGGCGCGGTACGACGGCCGGGTCCCCACCGAGGTCGCGGCGATGCAGGCCCGCAAGACCCTGCTCGAGCAGCAGCGGGCTGCGTTGCAAGGTCAACTCGCGACCGCGGACCAGCTGGCTCACGCCCGCACGCTCCTGGCGGGGGTCGACCGGCAGCTCTCGGAGATCGACGCGACGCTCGCGAGCCTGCCCCGTGGCGCCCTCAACCCCGACCAGCAGTTCGTCCGCGACTCCCTGACCGCCCGGCGCGGGCTGCTCGTCGAGGAGCGCTCGTCCCGCAACGCCGACGTGACGCGCTTGCAGGAGGGCGTCGCCGTGGCCGAGAGCAGCCCGGTGCCCGATCCGGCCGACCAGACCGAGCCGCTGACCCGCCGCGTCCTCGACCTGCGTGACCACACACCGCCCCCGCCGCCCCCGCCGCAGTCGCCGCCGCCCGCCGCGACGGCCCCCGACCGGCGCGATCCGACGGTCCTCGCCGACAGCGGCGCGGCGCCGAGCGAGCCCTCACGTGGTGCGCGGGCGGTGGCCGCGGCGCGACCGCCTGTCGAGGTCCCCGTTCTCGAGAGTTCGTCCGCAGGCGGAGACGACTCTTCCGGTCGCAGCGACGGCGGCTCGGGCCGAGAGTCGAGCGACACGGAGGACTCGGGCAGCGCCGCGACCGGTCGCGGCTCCAGCAGCGGCTCGAGCGATTCCAGCCGGTCCGGCGGGGCCGGCGGCTCCGACGGGTCCAGCAGCTCCAGTGGGTCCGGCAGGCCCAGCGGCTCCGGTGGGTCCGGCAGCGCCGGCGGGACCGGCAGCTCCAGCGGGACCGGCAGCTCCAGCGGGACCGGCGGGACCGGCAGCTCCGGTGGGTCCGGTGCATCGGGCCGGTCCGCGGCATCGGACGGTCCGTCGGGCGGGTCCGGCATGACACAGGAGCAGGCCTACGACTGGGCGATGAGCACCCCCGGCGGCCAGATGCACCAGTTCATCCGGGGCGCGTCGGGCGGCTGACCGGGGCCGGGTCACGCCCGGTCGTGCGACCCCAGGATGTGTTGCGCCAGCAGCCGTCCGGTCAGCTCGGCCTCCCGTTCCCGTCGCCACTCCGGCGACCCGGGAGCGCTGGGCTCGCCGCAACGTCCGACGATGGCCGCGACGTGTGCCGGGTCGAGTGCGAGGTCGGCGGCCAGGGCTCTGACGGGCTCCGGCCTGGTCGTCGACACCGGATCCGGTTCGTGCCCGCAGATCATGTGACCGAACTCGTGACAGGCGACGACGGTGCGCGCGAACGGGCTGGTCCGACGGTCCACCCAGACCAGGTCGTGGACGGCAGCGCCCGACCGCACCTGTCCCCACAGCCCCGACGGCAGCCGCAGCCGGCCGGGATCGGTCATGGTCAGCTCGATGCGCCGGCCGCGGATCTCCTCCATGGTGCGGCGCAGCTCGTCGAGGCTCGACGGGAGCTCCGGCAGTACGGTGCGCAGGCGGCGTCGGCACCAGGCGAGCAGGTCGGCGTCGGTCGCCGCGGCGGGACGCAGGTGGGACCCCGTCAACGTCGCCTCCCATGTCCGTGACCGCCGGTCCCGACCATGATCACATGTGCCGGCGCCCCGCGGAACCGAACGACGCGTCCCCTGTGGACAACTCCGTCAGCAGGTCCCGCGCTGCGGCCGCGGTGCCGTGCGTGACGCGGGCGCGTTGGACCTGCGCCAGCCACGCGACCTCCGCCTGCTCGGTCGCGGCACCGCCGAGCGCACTGAGGTCGGCGACGTCGACCTCCTCCTCGTCGTCCGCCGCGACCCCTGCAACCGCGATCTCCAGGCACACCGCCAGTGCGAACGCTCGCGCTTGCGCCGCTCCCAACCCGAGCTCGCGACCGAGCCGGACCGCGGCGTCGGCCTCCTCGGGCCGCACCCAGCGTTGCAGCGTCCAGATTCGGTCCCGGATCTCGACGACGGCGACGAACAGGTCGTCGGTTGCGTCACCGGGCGCGGTGCCGCGGGTGCGGTCGAGGAGCCAACGATGCAGGTCGAGGACGTCGTCGCGGAGCTGTTCGGGCGTCTCGGCGTCGCGGCGGGTGACCGCGCGGACGGCGGCGGCGAGGCCGGCCGCCACGAGCATCGCGAGGACCCCGTCGACGACCGTCCGTGTGGCCGGCCAGGGCTGTGCGACCAGTGCGACGCCCGCCACGGCTGCCACGCCGGCGGCCCAGCCGACCACCCCTCCCCCGAGCACGAGCACCACCACGAGGTCGCGACGACGTCTGCCGGGAGCGAGGTCGCCGACCTCGGCGCGTCCGTCGGCCAGGAACGCGACGGCCGGCACGACGACGGCGAGGCCGAACACCAGCACCGCGACCGCGATGCCGGGCCGCGCGAGCAACGACGCCGACAGACCCTCGGGTGCGACGGTGGCCGGTCCTGGCGCCGCGCCGACGGCCCACGCCCCGCACATGACGACGGCAGCCGCAGCCGCGACGATCGAGCCGGCGCGGGCCCGGCGCGGGCGACGACGTCGCGGTCGAGCGTCGACCACGAGCGCCGTCGCGGCGAGGAGCAGCAGGTCGGACAGCAGTGTGGCGACGGCGACGCGGCCGGTGACGACGTCGACGGCCTCGGCGATCACGCCCGTGCGGACCGTCAGGGCGAGGGCGAGTGCCGCCGTCGCCGCGAGGATGCGTCCGGGGACACGTCCCCGGAGCGCCGCGATCGCGAACGTCGCCCACACCGCGGCCGCGATCACGCGGATCGCGATCTCGACCGCTGCGGTCACCGGCGTCGCCGCAGCACGCCGCGGCGGGCCTTCTCCTTCTGCCCCAGCTGATCGACGAGCTGCGCGACGGCGTCGAGCGACTCCGCGTCCTGCAGGTCACCGAGCCGGGCCATGATCCCGACGACCTGCGGTCTGCTGTCACGCGCGGCCACCGCGGCCTCGAGCTGAGCGTGCACGGCCTGGACCGCGGCGAGGTCGCCCTCGTCTCCCTCGGCGTCGAGAACGAGGTAGGCCACCAGCGCCGACGCGTTGCCGGGCTCGGGCTCCGCCCGGGACAGGTACTCGAAGGTACGGGCGAGGCCGCTCGCGATCTCGGCCGACGGCTTGCTGCGGTTGCCGTTGCGCAGCGACCGCAGGTGGCCCGGGGTGCACACGGGCCGACCGTGCAGCTTCTCCATGGCACGGACGACCTGCGTGTTCGTCCATTCCTCGCGTTCGCCCACCTCGTTGGGTGGTTGCAGGAACGCGGCGAACAGCATGTTCAACCGGTCCGCAAAGGTCAGCGCCACCGCCGGCTCCTCTCCCGAACGCCGGTGCGGACGCCCGACACGACAGACGTTCTGAACCGTAGCTGCAGTCCCGTCGACCTCACCCGTCGACACGCAGGGATGCGCCGTCGAACTCTGATCAACGTCACCGTACGCGTCCTGACGATCTTCTGCGAGTTCTACGATTTCTCCAGAATTGTCAGAGCGATTCTGTAGAGTCGCCTCGTCGCTCGGGAGACACCCGGTGCGAGGAGGGACGGGCGGACATGATGGGTCGAGGTCGATCGTCGAACGGCACCTCGCGCACGGCCGTCGCCCCGGCGTGGGCGGTGGCACCGGGAGTCAGCGCGCCGCCCGGGCCGTCCGTGCCTCCGTTGCGCGAGCCCGTCCCTGCGGCGTTCGTCCGCGGCGTGCCGGAACCGCCCCCGCTGCCGCCCGTACCCGCCCCACCCATGCCGCGCCCCCGGAGCGTGGCGTCCGAGGCCGAGGTCCCCGTCACGGGTCCGCCGGCACCTGTTGTACGCATCCCGGCCACTCGACGGCCGGCGCAGCGTGTCGCGCTCCTCTGCACGTCTGCGACGGGGAGCGATCGTCCACGACGCACGCTCACCGCCGTCGCCACTGATGTCGCGGCCGGTCCCGACGCCGTCGGCGAACTCGAAGCGGCCGCGTTCGCGGGCCGGTTCGTCGCCGAGTTCCTGTCGTGGGACGAGGACGACCCCGCCCGACGCGCCGAGGTCCTGCGCCCACTGCTGCGGGATCCGTCGGGCGCGACGCTGGGCTGGTCGGGAACCGGCCGGCAGCGGGTCGAGACGGTGCTGCCCGGCCGCACCCTGCGCACCCCGTGCGGTGGAAGGATCGTCGAGGTCACGGCCCGGGTCCGCACGTTCCGACGGACGGGCCCGCGCCCCGACGTGACGCCCACCGTCTGCGGCTCCGATGTCTCCGGTGCTTCCTGCTGCCCGCCCGACTCCTCCCCCGGCTGGGTCCCGGCCGAGGCCACCTGGACGCGGGTCGCTCCACCCGTCGTCCGGCTGCCCGACGGGGCGCTCCGGATCGACCTGACGCTCACCGCGCGGGGATCGCAGCGATGACCCGGTCCGCCGGCTCCTGGGCCGACGAGCCCGGCCTCACCCCGTGGCTCGACGACGCCGGCCCTGCGCCGATCCCGTCGCCCGCGCCGGTCGTGCCGCTGCGGCGCCCGGCCACCGTCGCCGGCGGGCGCACCGGCCTGCTGCGTCCGCCGCCTCGACGACCTGCGGCGCCGGTGATGGTCGGTGGCCCGCCGACGGTCGTCGCACCGCCGCCCGTGCCCCCGGCGGCACAGCCCGTGGCCGACGGCTATCTGCGCGACGGCGGTGGGGCCCGCCCCGTTCCGCGGCGCGGGGCGCGCGGATGGCTGTTCACCCTCAGCGGTGGGCGGCTCAACCCGGGAACGTCGACGCGGGAGCTCGCCGAACAGGAACTGCTCGACCGCATCCGCACCCCGCTCGCCGGGTGGCACACGGTCACGGTCGCGAGCACGAAGGGCGGCGTCGGCAAGACCACGACGTCGGCGCTGCTCGGTCTCACCCTCGCCGAGCACCGCGCCGACCGCGTGGTGGCCCTCGACGCCAACCCCGATGCCGGCAACCTCGCCGACCGGCTCCTCGGCCACCCCGCCACCGCCACGCTGCGCCAGCTGCTCGACCACGACGACCCCGATCTGCCGGCGTCGTTCACCGAGGTCTCGCGGTTCGTCCACGACGCCGGCCGGCTGCAGGTGCTGGCGTCCGACCAGGACGCGGCGATGTCGGAGGCGTTCGACCGTGACGAGTACCGCCGTGTCCTCGCGTTGCTGGTGCGGTTCTTCACCGTCGTCGTCACCGATTCCGGGACCGGGCTCGTCCACTCCGCGATGGCCGGAGCGCTGGAGACGACGCGCAGCCTCGTCGTCACCGGAGCGCCGACCATCGACGCGGCCGGCCACATCGACCGGACGCTCGACTCGCTGTCGGCGCACGGGTTCGACGAGCTGGTCCGCGACGCGATCGTCGTGCTCAGCTGTGACCGGCAGGCCCGCAGCGTCGACCCGGTCGCACTGAAGGCACACTTCGAACGACGCTGCCGCGCCGTCGTCGCCGTCCCGCGCGACCCGCACCTCGCCGAGGGTGGTCGTATCCGCCTCGACGCTCTGCGGCCCGCCACCCGCGCCGCGGCCCGTCAGCTCGCCGCCCTCGTCGGCGACGCGTTCGCCTGGGACTTCCCGGCGACGGCCGGGATCGACACCTCGGGCGGTCGCTGACATGGGCGTCTCCGCCATCGCGACCGTGCTGGCCGTCGTCACGGTCGCCGCCGGCCCGGCCGTGGTGCGCCCGGCCGTCGCGACCACCGATGTCCCCGCCGTTGTCGGGGTGGCCGCAAGCTGCGGCTGGCGGCAGACCGCGTCCGAGCTGCACGACGTGCTGGCCCGCGCCACCGACGCGGCAGGTGTCCGGTTGCGGGAGAGCCTCGCCGCGGCGGGCGCCGGGTCGGCGGGCTTCCTCGACGGCTGCGTCACCGGCGGCGACCGGCGCGGCGGAGGACTGCCGGACGACGGCTGTGAGCGTCCGTTCTTCCCGCGGGCCGACTGGCTGTGGGACCCCGTCCCCGCCGGCGCGACCCTCGACCCGGAGTCCTCGGCGATGACCGCCGAGCTCGCCTCGGGCGACCACATCCTCAACACCGGCGAGTTCGGCGTGACGCTCGTGGATGCCGACGAGATCACGACGTCGACACCGCGGTCGGCGGTGTCGCTGTCGGCCGACTGGGGGCCGGACCCGCTCGCCGGGCTGACGGTGCCGGTCCCAGCGTCACTGCGGATCCCGCCGGGCTCCGACGGGCACGTCGCCATCGCCGATGCCGCGACCGACACCGTCGTCAACCTGTGGGTGGCGCGGAAGTCGGGCGACGGGCTGGCCGCGAACTGGGGCGCCGCGACCGCCCTGGGCGGCGACGGCCGCGAACACG
>NZ_BJVJ01000028.1 GCF_007989085.1 Pseudonocardia sulfidoxydans NBRC 16205 | reverse complement strand
GACGGTTCGACCCGCGTGCCGGCCCGCGCGTCGTGGGCGGTCGGGGGCCGCAGGGACACAGCCCGGGCTGCGGGATGTGCGTCGACCGGACAAGGCGCGCGGGGGCCGTCGGCTGCGTCCGGCCGGGCGGCTGTACCTTGTCCGGCGCGCCGCACCCCAAGAGTTACGGCAGCCAGGAGACGTGGCCCTTGAGCAGGCCGTAGCCGACGAAGGCGACGACGTCGATGAGGGCGTGGGCGGCGACCAGGGGCCAGAGGCGGCCGGTGCGTTGCCAGTAGCGGCCGAAGACCAGCCCCATGATCAGGTTGCCGAGGAACCCGCCGAAGCCCTGGTAGAGGTGGTAGGCCCCGCGCAGGACGGCGGCGGCGAGCAGGGAGCGGTTGGGGGACCAGCCGAGCTGCCGCAGCCGGGTCAGCAGGTAGCCGATCATGACGATCTCCTCGGCCCAGGAGTTCGCGAGGGCCGAGGCGACGAGGACGGGGATGCGCCACCAGGTGTCGGTGAGCGTTGTCGGGGCGATGGTGAGGCTGACGCCGATGGCGTGGGCGATGAGGTAGAGGCCGAGGCCGGGGATGCCGATGATCGCGGCGAGCCCGGCGGTGGCGGCGGCGTCGCGGGCGGGGCGGCGGGCGTCGAGGCCGACGTCGCGCATGCCGAACCCGGCGCGCAGCAGCAGGTAGGCGCCGAGGGAGCCCCAGCCGACGAGCTGCAGGACCCGGGTGAGCTGCAGGGCGAGGTCGACGAGGGTGGCCGCGGCGGCGGGGGCGTTGAGGGCGACCTGCTGCTCGGAGAGGGGGGTGGTGGCGAGCAGGGAGTCGATCAGCGACAGCGCGGACCGCAGGGCCGAGAGGCCGAGCGTGACGGTGAGGACGACGAGGATCTCGGTGACGACGAGCTTGCGGCGGGCGGGGTCCTCGATCGCCCCGGATCCGGGGCCGGTGGGGGTGGGCGGGGCGAGCCAGCTGCGGAGGCCGTCGGGCACGGGAGCCGACGCTACCGGGACACGTATCCTGGCCTCGTGCTCCGCCTCGCGTTGTCCCCCCGCTGGTGGGTCTGGCACGTCCTGACCCTCGGCGCGATGGGCACGTGCGCGTTCCTCGCCGCGTGGCAGTGGGGTCGTGCGGGGTCGGCGATGGGCTCGGCCCTGAATGTCGGCTACGGGTTGCAGTGGCCGGTGTTCGCGATCTTCTTCGGCGTGATGTGGTGGCGTTTCCTGCGGTTGGAGGCGCGTCGGATCGCGGGTAAGGATGTCGACGAGCAGGCGGCACCGCCTGCGGAGGCGGAGCCGGTGCAGGAGGTCCATGAGCCGGCGCCCGCGGCGGCTGCGCCGGTGGTGGTCGAGGAGCCGGAGGACGGGGAGGGCCCGTTCGGGGTGCGCCGCAGGGCGCCCGAGCCGGCGGACGAGGACGAGGACCCGCAGCTGGCCGCCTACAACCGGATGCTGGCGAAGCTCGCCGAGCACGACCGGGGCCGCTGACCTGGCCGGAGCTGCGGGGGCTCCGTCCGTACACTCGGAGGCGTGAGCGTGCCCGCCGACACCAGCAAGCAGGCGCCGATGCGGCCGGTCGGCCCGCGGTTGCTGATCTACCGGATCGCGGCCTGGGTGACGGGCATCGGCCTGTTGTTGCTGACGTTCGTGGCGTTGCCGCTCAAGTACATCTGGGACATTCCGGGTCCGACGACGGTCATCGGCATCATCCACGGATGGCTGTACATGATCTACATCGTGTGCACGCTCGTGCTGGCCGAGCGTGTCCGGTGGCGGCCGGTGACGGCGTTGCTGATCCTGCTGGCGGGGACGATCCCGATCGCGTCGTTCGTGGCCGAGCGCAAGGTCACGAAGCAGATCGAGAGCCGTCAGGCCGCCGCCGGCTGACGTTCCCGGCGGCGGCCTGCCGCGTCCGACCCCCTGGCCGGTGGTTGGTGGCGTGTGTGGTTCAGCCCTGCTGTTCCTCGCCGGCGTAGCTGGCGTCGAGTTCCTCGGCGGGCCTGCCGTAGCCGCAGCCGACGAGCGCGGTGAGCTGCGTGCGCAGCTCCTGGACGGTGGTGGCCTCCTGGGGCCAGGCGAGCCGGACGTCGTGGTCGCCGGTGGGTGTCTCGATGCGCAGGCGGATGCCGCAGCGGTCGACGCCGAGGGGCCGGATGCGGGCGCCGGGGGTGGCGCGCAGCGGTGCGGGCAGGTGCCGGGCGAGGGAGATGAACACCTCGGGGTGGACGTCTTCAAGGTGACTGAGCCAGCGTTCCTCGAGCATGCAGAACGGGTCGGGGTAGGCGGCGGCGAGCTCGACGGGGGCCAGGGAGGCGGTGCCTTCGGCGTCGGCGAGGACGGCGGAGCCGGGGTCGATGCGGACGAGGGTGGCGCCGTGGCCGAGGTCGAGCAGCCGGTGATGGGGGCGTGCGTCGGCGGCGTGGAGGGCGGCGTGCCGGGCTTCGTCGTCGGCGGGGACGCGTAGCCAGCCGGTGATCCACAGGAGGGCGCGGACGGGTTCGCGCAGGTCGACGGCTGCGTAGTCGGCGAGTTCGAGCATCACCGGGATCTCGCCGCGTGGGTCGAGGCGGGCTTGTTCGACGATGGTGGAGTGCTCGTCGAGGAGCAGGATCGCGGAGCCGTCGGCGAGCACGTGGTGGTACACGGGGACGACGGGTTCGGGCCCACCGGTGCCGACGAGCGCGGCGCGCCCACCTCGGGTGGTGAGGCTGCGGGCGCGCTCGGCGTCCGTTGGCGTCGGCGGTCGCCGGAGCCTGGTCGTCCCCACGTCGGTCTCCTCTGTGTTAGGTGAGGCTAAGTTATCTTGGAGATCGACGGGTGTCCAGGACTTCCCGCGGCGCCTGCCCCCTTGTCCGGCGCGCGCGGGCCGACGGTTAGCGTGTGGACCCGTGACGACCGTGCCATCGGGCAGCTCTGCCGCTCCCGGGTCGGTCCCTCCGCTGTTCGCCTCGTTCGTCGACGACACGAGCCTGCTCCGGACGGGCGGCGGACTCGGGGTCGACACCGTGGTCGAGGGCTACCTCGACACCCGCGACGGCGACCACGGCGGTCTGCTGGGCCGTCTCGTCTGTCCCGTCTCGCGGCTCTCGCCGCTGGTGACCGAGCTCGCGCGCTCCGCGCCGGCCGCGCCGGTGGAGCTGGCGCTCGTCGTCGACAGTGGGTTGGGGTCGGTCCCGAAGGCGCTGTCGACGGTGTTCTCGCGCGCCACGCTGCTCATCCCGCGCACGGTGGAGACGTCGGCTCCGGTCGACCTCGATCCGGTCTGGCTGGAGCGGGTCGCGGAGTTCGTGCCCGACGACGTGACGGCGGTCGTCGAGCCCCGGCGGCCCATCACCGGGGATCCCGACGACGTCGCGGTGTGGCTCGACGCCGTGCGCCGGGTCGCCGAGAACAAATGCGAGCCGAAGCTGCGCTGCGGCGGTCCGCGCCCGTCCGACGTCCCCGCGGTCGAGGAGGTGCAGCGGTTCCTCGGGATCGCCGCCGAGACGGGGCGGGCGGTCGCGGTGGTCGGGCTGAGCCGCCTGGTCCGTTCCGTCGACGAGACGGGTACGACGCAGCACGGCATCCTGAACCTGCTGGTCGCGGCGGCCCGGGCGGTCGACGGCGGCGACGTGGTCGCGGCGTTGACGTCGACGGATGCCGACGAGCTCGTGGCCGCGACCCGCGAGCTGGGCGGCGGGGAGAACGAGGCGGTGCGCCGGGTGCTGGCGCGCTGCGGCGCGGGCCGCGACGAGGTCGCCGCCCTGGGAGCACTCGCGGCCTGACGAGCGGCCCTCGGCGAGTGGGCCTCGGCGAGTGGGCCCCGGCGAGCGACCGCTGACGAGCGACTGCTGACGAGCGACTGCTGACGAGCGACTGCTGACAAGCGACTGCTGACAAGCGACCGCTGACAAGCGACCGCTGACAAGCGACCGCTGACAAGCGACCGCTGACAAGCGACCGATGACGAGCAACCCTGACGAGCGGTCCGGCAGGACACGGAGAGGCGAGGCGGCCCCCCCTCGACGGACCCCCTTCCTCCGTCGCGGCGACGCCGCCTCGTTCGGAACTACGAGCGGCCGCGGTGTGCGGTTCGCAAGTTGCGTCGAACGGAGCAGCCCGTGTCGCCGAACGGCGGACGAGACCGCCTGCGGTCGGCAGGTGGCGCGTGGATAGGGTCGCGACGTGCCCCGACTCGCGTTCCTGGGCCCGGCCGGAACCTTCACCGAGCAGGCGCTGCGTACCCTCCCCGAGTCCGTCGGCGCCGAGCTGCTGCCCTGTCCCGGCAACCCGGCCGTCCTGGCCGCGGTGCGTGAGGGCCGTGCCGACGCCGGCTGCGTCCCGATCGAGAACTCCGTCGAGGGCGCGGTGCCGCCGGTGCTCGACGGGCTGGTGGAGGACCCGCCGCTGGTCATCGTGCGTGAGGTCGTCATCCCCGTGGGTTTCGTGCTGGCCGTGCGGCCGGGCACCCGGGTCGCCGACATCCGCACGGTCTCGTCGCACTCGCACGGCATCGCGCAGACGCGCGGCTGGATCGCGGCGAACCTGCCCGGCGCCGAGGTCCGCACCTCGACGTCGACGGCGGAGGCTGCGGCCCAGGTGGCACGCGGGGAGATCGACGCGGCGGCGTGCGCCCCTATCGCCGCGACCGGGCACGGCCTCGAGGCACTGGTGCGCGACATCGCCGACAACCCGGGAGCGGTGACCCGGTTCGTGCTGGTCGCGCCGCCGTCGGCACCTCCGGCGCCGACGGGCAGCGACCGTACGACGCTGGCCGCGACGACGGAGAACCGCCCGGGGTCGCTGCTGGGGCTGCTCACGGAGCTGGCGGTCCGTGGGATCGACCTGACGCGCATCGAGTCGCGCCCGATCAAGCACCGCCACGCCGAGTACTGGTTCCACCTCGACTGCACGGGCCACGTCGCGGAGCCGGCGATGGGTGAGGCGTTGGCCGCACTCCACCGCCGTTGCGACGAGGTCCGCTACCTCGGCTCGTACCCTCGGGCTGCGGGGGTCGAGGGGAACGGGTCGCATCGTGGCCCGGGCGCCCCGGCCGTGCCGATGAGCACGGCGGGTGATGCGGAGTTCGCCGCGGCCCAGGAGTGGCTGGCGGCGTTGCGGTCTGGAGGACACGGATGACGGGCACGATCGGGACGGACGCGGAGGCCGGTGTCGACACTGCGGTCGACGAGGACCTGCCGGAGGTCCCCGTCGACGGGCTGCGGCTGGTGCTGGTGCGTCACGGCCAGACCGACGCCAACGCGGGCCACCTGCTCGACACGGCGTTGCCCGGCTACCCGCTGAACGAGCGTGGCCATGCGCAGGCCCGTTCCGTCGCGGGGCTGCTCGCCGACTGGCCGGTCCGTGCGGTGTTCGCGTCGAAGGCGACCCGCGCGCAGGAGACGGCCGCGCCCGTCGCCGCGGCGCACGGCCTGCCGGTGACGGTCCTGGAGGGTGTGCACGAGATATCGGTGGGCGATCTGGAGGGTGCCGCCGACGCGCACTCCCGTCGCATTTTCGAGGACGTGTACGACGCGTGGTGGGGTGGCGACCTGGCGCGCAGCATGCCGGGCGGGGAGTCGGCGGCGGACGTGCGGGAGCGCGGGCTGCCCGTCGTCGACGAGCTGGCCGCGGCGGCGGACGAGCTGCCGCCCGGGTCGGCGATCGTGCTGGTCAGCCACGGTGCGACGATCCGCATCCTGGCGGGCGCGCTGCTGGGTGACACCGTCGAGACGGCTTACGTGCCCAACACGGGACGGGTCGTGCTCGTGCGTGACCCGGGGTCGGACACGGGCTGGACGCTGCAGCTGTGGGACAGCGGCCCCACCCTCGCGGGTGACGTCACGGCGGGCGCCACCGGCTGACGGCCGTGGCGGGTGGGGGCTCAGCCCCAGCCGAGGCGGTGCAGGGTGTCCTCGTCGATGCCGAAGTGGTGCGCGATCTCGTGCACGACGGTGACGGCCACCTCGTGGACGACGTCGTCCTCGTCGTCGCAGATGTCGAGGATCGCGTCCTGGAACAGGGTGATCCGGTCGGGCAGGACGCCCGCGTAGTCGGTGGTGCGCTCGGTGAGCGCGACGCCTTCGTAGAGCCCGAGCAGGGTCTCGTCGTCGGGGTGGCGCGCCTCGACGAGGACGACGACGTTGTCCATCGCCGACGCCAGCTCCCGGGGGATGGCGTCGAGCGCGTCGCCGACCAGTTCCTCGAAGCGGCGGCGACTCATCTCGACGGCCATCGGGCTCAGGTGTTGCCGCCCCCGCCGCCGGTGCCGGGCAGCGGCAGCACCTGCGTCGGGATGGGCAGTGGCGGCTCGGCGGTGGTGCCGGGGGGCGGGGCGTCGACCGGGCTGGTGGGTGCGGTGGAGCCGTCGGCGGGGGCGCCGGGCGAGGACGGGGCGGCCGCATCGGTGGGCGGGGCCGGGGTGCCTGCGACGGTGACCGGGCCCTTCGCCGTGCCGGTGACGGGGGCGAACCCGCTGCGGTCGGGCAGCAGGGCGGCCAGGTTGCAGTTGACCTTGTGCGAGCCGACCTGCCAGGACTGCTCGGCCACGTTGTCCCAGTAGACCGTGAGCTTCTTCTGGGCGATGGCGTCGGCGCTGCCCGCGTACTGGGCGGCGATCTCGCCGCACCTGGTCTGCAGGAACTTGTCCTGGTCGTCGACCGACGGGTACGTGCCGTCCTTGAACTGTTCGGTCAGGTCGACGATGCCGACGGTCTCGACGGCGTGCGGCCCGGCGCACGACACGGGGTCGCCGACGGTGCGGCCGTCGATCGCGAGGCACGTGCCGGCGGCCTCGACCTTGGACTGGTCCTGCTCGGCCACCTTGCCGGACATCGGCAGGAAGCTGCCGCTCTTGGTGTTGGTCTGCAGCCCGCAGCGCATGGACCGCTCGCCCTCGGCCCACCTGGCCTGCGACGGCTTGAGCGCGCCGACCCGGAACCTGCCGTCCTGGTCGAACTTGTCGCCCAGGTAGGCGGTCACCATCGGGGTGCAGCGCTCGCCGACGAGCCGGCGCCACGTGCGGTCGTCGGGCAGCGCGGCCTGGTCGGTGACCTGCACCGAGCCGGCCTGCTCGAACCGGTGCGGCTGCGCGCACGGGACGGCGACGGTGTCGGCCGCGTCGGGGCGCGTCCAGTTCAGGCAGGTGCCGGCCTCCGCGGGCGGGGGCGGCAGGTCGGCCAGCCTGCGGGCCTCGGCCGCGGCCGGGTCGGGCAGCGTCGCGAGCGTGCTCAGCACGGGTACCGACGTGTCGGCGAACCGGTCGAGCAGGGTCACGCCCAGCATGGTCACCGCGCCGATGAGGACGCCGATCACGATGCGCCGCACCGGGTGCAGGGCGCGTTTGCGCGCCCGGCCGGGGTCCCGCGGGGCGCGGGACGCCGACGGCCGGGGAGCACCTGGGGGGCGACGACGGGCTGCGGTGGGGGACCGCCGCTCCGGCGCGGTGAGGGGCGTGGCCATGTCGGTCGCAATCATGCCGTTACCCGGATCGGGTGAGTGAGCGGGTGTCACGACCGGGCGGTCATCGGTCGCCCGGGTGCGGCGGACGTGCGGCGTTCCGCTGTGATCGGCAGGCCTATATGGTGCGCGCGGGGGTGAGTGATGTCGGAGGGAACACCCGGCGGTGAGCGGCCGGACGCGAGCGGCGACCAGCCCGGGCAGCCGGCCGAGGGGGATCAGCCCACACGTGGACGGATGAGCTTCCAGGACGAGAACACCACGCCCCGGGAGCCGACCCTCGCCGAGCGCCGCGCCCGCCAGCAGGCCGAGCGCCGCGCGCGTGAGGAGGCGTCGGCCCGCGTGCTCGAGGAGCAGGCGAAGAGCAAGAAGCGCAAGCGGATCCTCATCGGCACCGGCGTCACGGTCGGCGTCGTCGCGGTCATCGCCATCGGTTACGCCATCGCCAACGCGGGCGACGACGTCGAGGCGCGCTGCGTCGACGAGAACAACGTCGTCGTCGACGACAGCAACTGCGTGACTCCCGCGTCGTCGACCTCCACCTACCACTCCGGCGCCGGCTTCTACCCGATCTTCATCGGTGGTGGCGGCCGGCAGTACCACTACAACTACGGCGGCACCGGCAACGTCGGCCAGGTCGCCTCCGGCGGCTCGACCGTCACGCCCAAGGACTCCGCCAGGGTCAAGAGCGGCACGTCCGGCAAGACGATCTCGCGCGGCGGGCTCGGCGTCTCCAGTAAGAGCTCGAGCAGCGGCGGCTCCAAGAGCAGCGGGTCGTAGTGCGCAGGGAACGTGGTGAGCCCCGTGCCGGCTGGGAGAAGATCGTCGGCGAGCAGGGGATGGTCTACGGCACCCCGGGCCGTGGCGAGGGCGGTGCCGCCCGCCCGTACTGGGACGAGTCGGTGCACTACGTCTTCGAGATGGACGAGATCCTCTCCCTCGAGGCCGACGTGGAGCTGCTGCACTCGATGTGCCTCGACGCGGTCGACCACGTCGTCACCACGGAGCGGTTCCGCGACTTCGCGCTGCCCGAGTGGTCGTGGGAGGCCGTCGCGGCGTCGTGGCGCCGGCACGACCCGCACGTCTACGGCCGGTTCGACCTGCGCTACGACGGTTCCGGCCCGGCGAAGCTGCTGGAGTACAACGCCGACACCCCGACGACGCTGCTCGAGGCGTCGCTGTTGCAGTGGTACTGGCTCAAGGACGTCCACCCCGACGACGACCAGTGGAACTCGTTGCACGAGAAGCTCGTCGAGCGCTGGACGGAGATCAAGGCGGGGCTGCCGGGCTCGGAGGTGCACTTCACCTGGTCGGGTTCGGAGACCACCGGCGAGGACCACGTCACGGTCGGCTACCTGCAGGAGACGGCCGCGGAGGCGGGGATCGACACCGTCGGCCTGGCCATCGAGGACATCGGCTGGGAGGCGGCGCTCGACCGCTTCGTCGACCTCGCCGAGGCGCCGATGGCGGCGGTGTTCAAGCTCTACCCGTGGGAGTGGGTGCTGTCGGACGACTTCGGCAAGCACGTCGCCCGGAGCCTGCCCGACACGCTGTGGCTCGAGCCGCTGTGGAAGTCGCTGCTGTCCAACAAGGCGCTGCTCGCCGTGCTCTGGGAGATGTACCCGGGCCATCCCAACCTGCTGCCCGCGTACCTGCAGCACCCCGGGCTGCTCACCGACTACGTGAGGAAGCCGCTTCTCGGACGTGAAGGGGCGAACGTCTCGATCGTGTCACCGGGCAGCGAGGTGTCCACCGGCGGCGTGTACGGCGAGGAAGGATACGTCTACCAGCTGTTCGACCCGCTGCCGGAGTTCGACGGGTTCCGTCCGGCACTGGGCGCGTGGGTGGTCGGCGACTCCGCCGCCGGGCTCGGCATCCGCGAGACCGTCGGGCTGGTCACCGACGACGGTGCCGCGTTCGTCCCGCACCGCATCCCCGAGTCCTGATCCACTGAGTTCGAGCCCGTTCCCCGCTCCCCGAGTCCGATCCCGCTCCCCGGAAGGAACATCCCCATGACCGCCCTGCTGGCCCTCGAGCCGGGATTCTTCGGGACCGTCGGCCGCGGCATCGGCGCGATCCTGCTGTACGCGCTGATCGGCCTGCTGCTGATGCTGCTCGGTTTCTGGGCCATCGACCTGACGACGCCCGGCAAGCTCAACCGGATGGTCCGTGACGGGCTGCCCAACGCCGTGGTCGTCACGTCCGCGGGCATGGTGAGCATGGCGCTCATCGTCGTCACCGCGATCTACAGCGTGTCCGGGGCGCTCGCCGAGGGCCTGCTGGCGTCGCTGATCTTCGGCCTCGTCGGAATCGTCGCGCAGGTGCTCGCCGTGCGGCTGCTGGAGTGGGTGACGGGTATCGACATCGGCCACGTCCTCGCCGCGCCCGACCTGAAGGCGCAGGCCTGGGTCGTCGCCGCCGCGCACGTCGCGCTGGGTCTCGTCGTCGCCGTCGCGATCCTCTGAGGATCCGCGCCGGGAGGCGCCTCGTAGGCTGGGGCACGTGCAGGTACCCCGGCTGGTCGCGACCGACGTCGACGGGACGCTGCTCGACCCGCAGCTGCAGGTGACCCCGCGCACCGCCCGCGCCGTCGACGACCACGTCGCGGCCGGCGGCCGGTTCGTGCTGGTCACGGGCAGGCCGCCGCGCTGGATCCCGCCCGTCGCCACCCAGCTCGGGTCGGTGCGGCTCGCGTTGTGCGCCAACGGCGCCGTCCTCTACGACGCCGTCGCCGACCGGGTGCTGTGGGCCCGCGAGATCGACCGCGACACCCTCGCCTTCATCGCCGACGCCGCCCACCGCGCCCTGCCGGGCTGCGGCATCGCCGTCGAGCGGGTCGCCACCGGTGCCTTCGACGACGTCGACGGCCAGTTCCTCGCCGAACCGGGCTACAGCCACGCCTGGGAGGACGACGACAGCGGCCGCACCGACCGCGCCGAGCTGCTGTCCCGCCCCGCGGTGAAGCTGCTGGTCCGGATGCCCGGCATGACGTCGGAAGAAATGGTGGCCGCGCTCGGCCCCGCGGTCGGCGACGCCGTCGACCTCACGTTCTCCCACCCCGGCGGACTCGTCGAGGCCTCCTCGCCGGGGATCACGAAGGCCACCGGGCTGGCCGAGGTCGCGGGTGCCGACGGGCTCGACGCGAGCGACGTCGTCGCCTTCGGCGACATGCCCAACGACATCGAGATGCTGCGCTGGGCCGGGCACGGCGTCGCCATGGGCAACGCGCACCCCGCGCTGATCGCCGTCGCCGACGAGGTGACCGCCCCCAACACCGACGACGGCGTCGCCCGCGTCCTGGAGCGGTGGGCGCCGTCCGGCCTCCCCGACACCGCCGCGGAAACCCGCCGCGCGTAGCATCGGGCGCCGGAACAACCGCCGAGCAGCGCCACCGCCCCAGGTCCGGCGCACAGGAGGCCCACCACTGTGGCCGAGCCCGTCGTCCGTCCGGGCGAGACCGAACCCGCCCCGCCGCCCGTCCTCACGGTCGTCCCCGACGCGGCCGACCGGGCCCCGGAGGTCCGGATGCTCAACGCGGTCCAGGCTGCCGTCGCAACGCCTCCCGTCGTGAAGGTCGCCCGAGGGATGTCGCTGTTCGGTGAGCACGCCGCCGGCTGGCTCGCCCTCGGGCTCGTCGGTGCGGCCGTCGACCGCGACCGCCGCCGGGACTGGCTCGGCGCCGTCGCCGGTGTCGCCGCCGCCCATGGCGCGTCGATCGCGGTGAAGCGCGTCGTGCGCCGCCGCCGCCCGTCCGACCCCTCGGTCCGTGTCCTCGTGACGACGCCGAGCCGGCTGAGCTTCCCGTCGGCCCACGCCACGTCGACCACCGCCGCCGCCGTCCTCTACGGCGGGCTGCTGCGCAAGCCCCTCGTGCCGGTCATCGTCCCGCCCATGGCGCTGTCGCGGCTGGTCCTGGGCGTGCACTACCCGTCCGACGTGCTCGTCGGCTCCGCGCTCGGCGCGAGCGTCGCCGGCGGGGCCCGGGCGTGGCTGCGTCGATCGGCGCGGCGGGCGGGCACGCGATGACCAGCACCGACACCCCACCCACCGCGGCGCCCGCCGCCCGGACCCCGGTCGGGATCGGCCTGGGCCTGCTGCGCACCATGCGGCCCAAGCAGTGGATCAAGAACATCCTCGTACTGGCCGCGCCCTTCGCGGCCGGCGACCTCTTCGACGGCCGCTCCGCCTACCACCTCGCGATCGCCTTCGTGGCCTTCTCGCTCGCCGCCTCGGCGATCTACCTGGTCAACGACGCCAACGACGTCGAGGCCGACCGCGCGCACCCGAAGAAGCGCAACCGGCCCATCGCCGCCGGGACCGTCCCGGTCCAGCTGGCCTACGCGCTCGCCGTCGTCCTCATCCTCGGCTCGCTCGCGCTGAGCATCCTCGCCTCGGTGCAGCTGCTCATCGTGCTGGCCGTCTACATCGCGGTGCAGCTGGGCTACTGCTTCTGGTTCAAGCACCAGCCGGTGCTCGACATCTGCATCGTCGCCTCCGGCTTCCTGCTGCGCGCCATCGCCGGCGGCGCCGCCGCGTCGATCCCGCTGTCGCAGTGGTTCCTGCTGGCCGCCGGGTTCGGCTCGCTGTTCATGGTCGCGGGCAAGCGCTACGCCGAGATGATGCTCGCCGAGCGCACCGGCGCGAAGATCCGCAAGTCGCTGGAGAGCTACTCCTCGTCCTACCTGCGGTTCGTGTGGGCGCTCTCGGCCACGGTCCTGATCATGACCTACGGCCTGTGGGCCTTCGAGATCCGCGAGGCGCACCACAACTCGGTGTGGTCGGTCATCTCGATCGTGCCGTTCGTCGTCGCGGTGTTGCGGTACTCCGTCGACGTCGACAGCGGCAACGGCGGCGCCCCCGACGAGATCGCGATCAAGGACCACGTCCTGCAGGTGCTCGGGCTGGCGTGGATCGCCACGCTCGTCCTCGCCGTCTACAGCTGATCGGATACCTGTGAAGGGCATCATCCTGGCCGGTGGCGCCGGCACCCGGCTGCACCCGATCACCCGCGCGGTGTCGAAGCAGCTGCTCCCGGTGTTCGACAAGCCGATGATCTACTACCCGCTCTCGGTGCTGATGCTGGCCGGGATCCGGGACATCCTCGTCATCACGACGCCGGAGGAGCAGCCGCTGTTCCGGCGGCTCCTCGGCGACGGGTCCGAGCTGGGGCTGCAGCTCGACTACGCCGCCCAGCCCGAGCCGAACGGGATCGCCCAGGCGTTCCTCATCGGGGCCGACCACATCGGCGACGACCACTGCGCGCTCGTCCTCGGCGACAACATCTTCCACGGCCAGGGCTTCGCGATGGTCCTGCGTGACTGCATCCGCCGGCTCACCGCGGGCGAGGACGGCGCGGTCCTGTTCGGCTACCCCGTCCGCGACCCGGAACGCTACGGCGTCGGTCTCGCCGACGAGTCGGGCCGCCTGATCGACATCGAGGAGAAGCCGGCCGCCCCGCGGTCCAACCGGGCGATCACCGGGCTGTACCTCTACGACGACCAGGTCGTCGACATCGCGCGCGGGCTCACCCCGTCGGCGCGGGGCGAGCTGGAGATCACCGACGTCAACCGCGAGTACCTCAAACGCGACCAGGCCCGCCTCGTCGACCTGGGCCGCGGGTTCGCGTGGCTCGACACGGGCACCCACGACTCGCTCGTCGAGGCGAGCCAGTACGTCCAGGTCCTGGAGCATCGCCAAGGTGTGCGCATCGCCTGCCTCGAGGAGATCGCGCTCGAACGCGGCTGGATCGATGCCGACGCCTGCCTCGCGCTCGGCGCGGCGCAGGGCAAGTCGGGCTACGGGGAGTACGTCATGAACGTCGCGCGAGCACGAGGAGCGCAGGCACGGTGAAGGTGCTGGTCACCGGCGGGGCTGGTTTCATCGGGTCGAACTACGTCCGGTCGTTGCTCGGCGGGCGGTATCCGGCGTTCGCCGACGCCGACGTCACCGTGTTCGACCTGCTGACCTACGCCGGGACGCTGACCAACCTCGTCGAGGTCGCCGACTCGCCGCGCTACCGCTTCGTCCAGGGCGACATCCGCGACGCCGCCGCGGTCGCCGAGGTCATGGCCGGCACCGACGTCGTCGTCCACTTCGCGGCCGAGTCGCACGTCGACCGTTCCATCACCGGGGCGGGCGACTTCGTCTCGACCAACGTCGTCGGCACGCAGGTGCTGCTGCAGGCCGCGCTCGACGCGGGCGTCGCCCGCTTCGTGCACGTGTCCACCGACGAGGTGTACGGCTCGATCGAGGAGGGCTCCTGGCCCGAGACCCATCCGCTGGAGCCCAACTCGCCGTACTCGGCGTCGAAGGCCGGGTCGGACCTGTTGGCGCGCGCCTACCACCGCACCCACGGGCTGCCGGTGTGCATCACGCGCTGCTCCAACAACTACGGGCCGCACCAGTTCCCGGAGAAGGTCATCCCGCTGTTCGTGTCCAACCTGCTCGACGGCAGGAAGGTGCCGCTCTACGGCGACGGCGGCAACGTGCGCGACTGGCTGCACGTCGACGACCACTGCCGCGGCATCCAGCTCGTCGTGGAGAAGGGCCGCGACGGCGAGGTCTACAACATCGGCGGCGGCACCGAGATGTCCAACCGCGAGCTGACGCACCTGCTGCTCGACGCCGTCGGTGCCGACGAGTCGATGATCGAGCCGGTGGCAGACCGGCTGGGGCACGACCGTCGCTACTCGGTGGACTGGTCGAAGATCGCCGACGAGCTCGGCTACGCACCGCAGGTGCCGTTCGCGCAGGGGCTGGCCGGGACGGTCGCGTTCTACCGCGACCGCCGCGACTGGTGGGAACCGCTCAAGAACGGCTGACGTACCCGGCCAGCTGCGTGCGCCAGTCCGGGGTTGCGACGCCCGCGGCCTGCGCCTTGCCGAGGTCGAGCACGCTGTTCAACGGCCGCGGCGCGGCGTCGGGCTTCCCGGCGAAGTACTCGGCCGTCGTCGTGTCGGTGACGGCGAGGTCGTCGCGCCCGGCCGCCGCGAACACCGCGCGGGCGACCTCGGCCCACGACGCGGGCTCGCCGCCACCGGTGACGTGGTAGGTCCCGTGCGGTGCTCCCGTCTGCAGCAGGTGCAGGACCGCGGCCGCGATGTCCGGGGCGAACGTGGGCCGCCCGACCTGGTCGGCGACGACCGTCGGCGCGATCCCGCGCCCGGCCAGCCCCAGCATCGTGGCGACGAAGTTGCGGCCCTCACCGACCACCCACGTCGGTCGCAGCAGGTAGTGCGTCTCGACGCCCCGCACCGCCAGGTCGCCCGCCGCCTTCGCCGCGCCGTAGGCCGAGAGCGGCGCGACCGGGTCGTCCTCGGTGTACGCGCCGGTCTTCGCGCCGTCGAACACGTACTCCGTCGAGAAGTGGACGAGCGTGAACCCGTGCCGGCGGGCGCGGTCGGCCAGCGTCGCCGGGCCGACGGCGTTGGCCCGCCACGTCGCGACCCGGCCCTCGGTGGTCTGGGCGCCGTCGACGTCGGTGTGCGCGGCGGCGTTGACGACGACGTCGAACCCGCCCCAGTCAGGCTCCCCGCCGCTTCTCGTGATGTCGAAGTCTGCGCGGGCCAGTGCCACGGAGCCCGGCAGTGCGGCGGCCAGTGCTCGGCCGACCTGCCCGCCCGCGCCCAGGATCAGGACCTTCACCGCAGCGCCGCCAGCGGCGGGTGGTCGATGTCCTTCTGCGACCGGATCGCGTCGGCCTCCGCGATCGGCCAGCCGATGCCCAGCGCCGGGTCGTAGGCGTTGATCAGCGTGTACTGCGCGTCCGGCGACCAGTGGTCGTTGACCAGGTACGTGTAGACGACGTCGGGCGTCAGCGTCTGGTAGGAGTTGCCGCAGCCGCGCGGCACGAAGATCGCGTTGCCGGGCGTCAGCGTGAACGTCTCCACGGCCCCGAACGACGCGCCCGGCCGCAGGTCGACGATCGCCGCGAACGCCTCACCGTGCGCCAGCGAGATGTACTTGTCCCACGGCTCCGCGTGGACGCCGCGGGTGACGCCCTTCTCGGCGTTGAACGACACGTTGGACTGCACGATGTCGAACTCCGGGAACCCCGCGGCCTGCAGCTTCTCCTGCTGGTAGGCCTCCTTGAACCAGCCCCGGTTGTCGCCGTGGACGGCGAGGGTGACGTGGAGCAGTCCGGGGATCGACGTCGTGTCGACGCTGAGCTCTGCCACGGTGGCGCGTCCTCCAGAAGTGGGGTCGGGCGGCATCCTCGCATCAGGGCGCGGCCTGTCGGTCGGCGACCGCTCAGCAACGGCCGGTAGGGTGCGCGCCGTGGCGGGAGAGGGCGATACGACGTCGACGGCCTACTCCGAGCGGCTCGTGTCGTTGTCGGGAGCGCGCTGGAAGCGCCTCGTCGACGTGCAGCGGCCGTACCGGTGGAACCTCCGCAGGCTCATCGGGCAACGGCGGACGCTCGACGTCGGCTGCGGCATCGGGCGCAACCTCGCGAACCTGCCCGCGGGCAGCGTCGGCGTCGACCACAACAAGACCTCGGTCGAGGTGTGCCGCAAGAACGGCTTCGAGGCCGAGACCAGCGAGGACTTCCTCGCCCGCGCCCCCGAGGACACCACTCCGTTCGACGCGATGCTCGTCGCGCACGTCGTCGAGCACCTCGACGCGGGTGCGGCCGCCGACGTCATCCGCCCCTACCTCGCCTACGTCCGGCCCGGGTCGCCGGTCGTGCTGATCTGCCCGCAGGAACGGGGCTTCGCGTCCGACTCCACGCACACCGTCTTCACCGACCACGACGCGTTGCGCGCCCTCGTCGGCGAGCTCGGTCTGATCTTCCGCCGGGAGTTCTCGTTCCCGCTCCCGCGGTTCACCGGCAAGGCCTTCACCTACAACGAGTTCGTGACCGTCGCCGCGACAGCGGGCCCGTGGTGACCACCGAAGGCCTCGAGCGCGTCGAGATCTCGGTGAACGGGTCGACACCGGCACCCGCTCAGCGGCTGCTCGTCGTCCTGCCCGCGCTCAACGAGCAGGAGTCCGTCGCCAAGGTCATCGGTGAGATCCGGGCCGGGCGGCCCGACGCGCACATCCTCGTCGTCGATGACGGCTCGACCGACCGCACCGCCGAGCGTGCCGACGCCGCCGGCGCCCTGGTGATGCGGCTGCCGTTCAACCTCGGCGTCGGTGGCGCCATGCGCGCCGCGTACCGCTACGCCCACGAGGCCGGGTTCACCTCCGTCGTGCAGGTCGACGCCGACGGCCAGCACGACCCACGCGAGATCGAGCACCTCCTCGCCGTCCGCGACACCGACGTCGTCATCGGGGCCCGGTTCGCCGGCCGCGGCAGCTACGTCGTGAAGGGGCCGCGCCGCTGGGCGATGCGGCTGCTGTCGTTCGTGCTCAGCCGGATCCTCGGCGTCGCGCTCGCCGACCCCACCTCCGGGTTCCGGCTCGTGCACGAACGCGCACTGGCGCTGTTCGCCGAGCATTACCCGGAGGAGTACCTCGGCGACACCGTCGAGTCCCTCGTCATCGCTCACCGCGCCGGGCTGTCGGTCGCGCAGGTCCCGGTGGTCATGCGGGCCCGGGAGACCGGCGTTGCCAGCACCAACCCCATCCGGTCCGCGGTCTACCTGGTGCGGGTCGTCGTCGCCGTCGGTCTGGCCCTGGTCCGCCGCCGTCCCGAGAGCGAGCACCGCTAGTGCCCGACCTGCGCCTCACGATCTTCTCCGTCGTCGTCGCGGTGGCGGCGCTGGTGCTCGTCGTCGAACTGCTGCGACGTCGCCGGCTGCGGGAGAAGTACGCGGTCATCTGGGTCGTCATCTCGATCGGGACGCTGGTCGTCGCGATCTTCCCGTCGCTGCTGCGCGGCATCGCCGGTGCGATCGGCATCCAGACCCCCAGCAACCTGCTGTTCTTCGGGTCGCTGCTCGTCCTGTTCGCGGTGTCGCTGCAGCTCTCGCGCGAGGTCGGGCTGCTCGAGGAGCAGTCACGACGCCTCGCCGAGGAGGTCGGCGCGCTGCGGCTGCGCGTCGACGCGCTGGAGAAGAAGAACGCCTCCGACGCGAAGCCCGTGGCCGAGCCGGTCGTGACGCCGGCCGAGGTCGAGCAGCGCAGCTGACGCCCCTCGGGAGCAGCCGGAGCCTCAGAGGACCCGGCGCGCGACCGCCCAGTAGGCCCGGAAGAACACGTTCGCGACCTTGGCCGGTGCCGCGCCGAACGCCTGCGGGTCGAGGTTCGGGGTCAGCCGACGCATCCACTCCGAGTCGGGACGGACCCGCTCGGCCTGCAGCAGCCGACGACGCTCCGCCAGGTGGCCGCGGTGGCGCCACAGCCACACCCAGCCCGTGAGCTTCTGCCTGCCCCAGCCCGACGCGAACGCGTACCCGGTGAGGAGCAGCTCCGTGACCAGCAGCAGCGGCGCGAGGACCGCGAGCGCGCGGCCGCTCCACATCGTCGTGACGAGCATCAGCCGGTTGCGCTCCAGCAGGTGCATCTTGTGGCTGTTGCGGGAGAACTCGTAGTAGTGCGTCGCGACCGCCTGCGGCACGCAGCGCGCGGGCAGGCCCAGCCGCCAGGACCGCAGGCTCAGCTCGGTGTCCTCGAGGTAGGCGAAGTAGGCGTCGTCGAAACCGCCGAGCCGGTCCCACAGCCCGCGGCGCAGCATCACGCAGGCACCGCTGGCGCCGGTGACGTCGAACGGCTCGGTGCGGGTCTCGGGCCGGTTCATGTCGCCCGCCCAGGACAGGCCGACGAGGTGCACCGGGTTGCCGGCGCTGTTGATCAACCCGGCCGGCTCGGCGAGCCGGATCGAGGCCATGACCGGGCCGACGTCGGGCCGCGATGCCTCGGCGACGAGCAGCGCGAGCGTGTCGGGGCGCAGGACGCAGTCGGAGTTCACGAGCGTCACGAAGTCGGTGTCGAGCTTCTCCACACCCAGGTTGCAGCCGCCCGCGAACCCGGTGTTGACGCCGGGGGTGAGCAGCTCGACCCGGTCGTCGGGCGCGACGGCGGCGAGGTCGTCGGGCTCGCAACCGTTGTCCACCAGCACGATCCGGACGTCGACGTCGCTCGATGTCAGCACCGAGGAGATGCACTCGGCGAGATAGGGCTCGGCACGCCAGGCGAGGACGACGACTCCGACCGAGGGCAGGCTCATGAGGTGGCTCCGGGGTCGGGGGTCCGTCGCGCGGCGACGGCGAGCAGGACGAAGACGGCGACGGCGGCGGCCAGCTGACCGATCGCGGCTGCGGCGACGGGCGGGGCGAGCAGGTACGCGACGACGACGAGCAGCGCGAGACCGACGATCCACGCCACGGCCACCGCGGCGGGCCGGCGTTCGGCGACGAGCCGGGTCTGGCCGATCTGTGCGGCGGCACCCACCACGGTCGAGAGCGCGAGCACCAGCAGCACCCACGCCGGCGGGACGACGGTGGCCCCGAACAGCAGTCGCGCCGCCCAGGGCACGACGAACACCGACAGGGCCAGCCACACGACACCGCCGCCGGCGAGGACGAGGCCGAGGCGGCGCACGATCGTCCGCACCCCGGAGTGGTCGCCGTCGCCGAGCATCGCGGTGAACGACGGCAGCAGGAGCGCCTGTACCGCGGGGAACAGCAGGACGGGCGCACGCAGGATGACGGCGACCGTCACGAAGCCCGCGGCGATGGCCGGGGTGTCGGCGAGCCGGGACGTCACGAAGACCGCGGCGAGGTTCCAGACGCCCTGGCCCGCGAGCAGCAGCGCGGCCGACCAGAAGACGCCACCGCGGGCGGCGGCGGGCACGACGGCGGCGCCGTCGGCGGGCGCTGCGGGCATCCGGGTGGCTGGGCGGGCCAGGACCAGCGCGGACACGATCGGTGCGAGCGCCAGGATGGCCACCCACCAGGCGATGCCCTGCACGTCGACGATCACGAACACGGCCGCCACCGCGAGCCCGACCAGGGCCTCGATCCAGAACGTCGCCGCGTACAGCCCGTACCGTCGCCGACCCGCGAGCGGGCCGCGCAGCAGGTAGGACGCGGCCATCGTCACCGCACCGGCGGCGAGCATCCCGATCGCGAGCGTGGCGCTGCCGAGCGCCTGGCCCAGCAGCAAGGGGCCGGCCACGGCCGACAGGGCGAGCGCGACGACGAGCAGCCGCAGCGTGTCGTTGCGGGCCGCGCGGACGGCGGGAGCCGTGTCGTGACCACGGGCGACGGCGTCGGCGACCGCGCGCGTCGCCTCCAGCTCGACGGCCGCGAACAGGCCGCGACCAACCGTGTTGATCAGCAGGTAGTACGAGCTCAGCGCGGCGAAACCGGCCGTGTCGAGGTGGCGCGCTGCGATGGCGAGGACCAGGTAGTTCGACAGTGCCAGCCCGATCTGGCTGCCCGCGACCTGCGCCGCGGCGCCGGTCCGGCGGACGCGGCTGCCCGACTCGGCGCGGCTGGTCACCGCGCCAGGCTAGTCGTCGGCGTGGGCGCCCCTGCGCACACGGTGACGCCCGGTCAGCCCGAGCCGTCGGAGAGCAGCGGACCTGCGGGGACGCCTGCCCTCGATCCGGCCGACGTCTCCTGCGCGGTCCCGGGCGGGTCGATCCGGTAGAGCACGACATCGGGGTTGCGGTAGACGACGGTGAGCCAGTCCGCGTTCTCCAGCCCGGTCAGGCCGGGGGAGCGGACCGCGTCGGAGCGCAGGAACCCGGCGTCGAGCTGCACGTACCGGATGCCGAGCTGCTGTACCGCGGCGCGGACGGCCGGGTCGTCGGGGTAGCGGTTGAAGCTCTGCGCGAGCAGCTGGGCGTCCGGCCCGGTCCGGAACCCGTCGTAGTGGCCCGCGACCGACTCGACGCCGGTGAGGGCGTAGAGCCACGTCGAGCCGTCGCCGCGGTCGTTGAGGACGCGTTCGCCGGGCGGGACGATCGCAGCGATCGCCACCATGCCCGTGATCTCGAGGCTCGACACCGCGGGCCCCTCACCGCTGTTCTGCATCATCCGGGCCTGGTCTCGGGCCACGTAGAGGCCGCGGGTGAGCACCACGAACGCGAGCAGGACGACGACCGAGGTGGCCACGGCGAGGACCCGCCGGGTGGTCGGGCTCTGCGACGGCAGGGCCTCCGGCGGTCGGTGCCGGGCCGCGTCGGCGATCCGGGACAACGCGGTGACGACGAGCCGCTGCAGCTCACCGACGCCGTGCCCGATGACGATGCACAGCGGCACGGCGGTCAGCGCGATGAGCCGCCAACGGTCGTTCCACCACAGGCTGGTGATCGTCTTGGCCCACGGCGCGCTGACGGAGGCGGCGACGACGAACAGGACACCGAAGATCGCGGCGGTGAACCCGACCCAACGCAGCGCGCCCAGCCGTCGGTAGGTGAGCAGCCCGACCACCAGGAACGCGGTCAGCCACAGCTGGATGGTGTCGCTGCCGTGACCGAACGTCACGATCTGGCCGACGGCCGTCGACGCCGTGAGGTCGGCGGGCCAGCTGATGGCCGCGAGGTTGCCGGCACTGCTCAGCGTGCCCGCGAGCTGCGCGGCGCAGCCGAGAGCGGCCAGGACACCCGCGACGACCAGCAGCCCGATCTCCCGCGGAGCCCGGGCCGGTGCCGTCCACCAGCGCTGCAGCAGCGCGGGCACCGTGAACAGGACGGCACCGATGAGGATCGCCGGGTGCAGGCACAGCAGACCCGCCATGCCGAGCGCGAACAGCAGCGCCGGGCGGACAGCCGACCGCAGCGACCGGGCGTCGAGCATGTCGATGACGAGCACCACCAGCACCGGGGTGAGCGCGACGCCCGTGGCGAAGGGGAGGAGCGGCCCACGCCAGAGCAGGTCGTAGACCGACGACACGGCGACGATGGCGAGCGCGGCGGCCGCGGCGACGATCGGGCGGCCCCCGAAGCGACGCACCAGCGCCACCAGCGACAACCCGATCATGCCCGGGACCAGCACCGTGTGGGCGTTCAGGACGGTCGGGACGGTCGCGCCCGTCAGCTGGTACACGACGGTCCCGACCAGGTGATATGCGTTCGGGTAGAAGATCGGCGGGGCGCCGGGCTCGTACCAGTTGGTGAGGCCCATCCCGTACAGCGAGCCGTCGCCGGTCTCGGCGATGTACCGGATGCCGTTCGCATGGAAGACCGCGTCCCAGTCCTGCGGGATCGCCCCCAGCGTCCTGATCCCGCCCAGGATGACGACGAGGCCCGTCCCCACGGCGACGACCACCGCCACCACGACGGCGAGCTGCGCGGCCAGGCTCCACGGCGGGAGCCCCGGACCGCGCTCGGGTGCCCCGCGCAACCGGCGCACCAGCAGCCGGACCCCGCCCACGACCACGATCACGACGACGAACGCCAGCGCCCACGACACCGGCGACCAGCGGATCCCCATCGCCGAGTACAGCGGACCGGCGATCCCGGACACGGCATAGGTGAACAGCGGAGCCGACGCCACGAGCGTCCAGCCGCGGAGGCCACCGACGAACCCGAGGAGTCCGCCCGGGAGCAGCAGCGCCGCCACGTACGCGATCACGACCACGCCGTCGGCCACACCGAACTGCGGGATGATCACGAGCCTCTTCTTCGCCTCGGGAGGTGGTGCTTCCTGCTGCCGCATGCTAGCCAGGTCGGCCCCGCGGCCCGCGGCGCCGCCCGGTGGAGGGGGCGTCGGGACACCGGACCGGGTGGGCACAGCCGACACCGCTACCCTCGGTCGCCGTGGATGACACGGGCTTCGATCTGGTCGTCGTCGGTTCCGGGTTCTTCGGGCTGACCATCGCCGAACGAGCGGCCGCCGAGCTGGACAAGAAGGTCCTGGTGCTCGAGCGGCGTTCCCACATCGGCGGCAACGCCTACTCGGAGGCTGAACCCGAGACAGGGATCGAGATCCACCGTTACGGCGCGCACCTGTTCCACACCTCGAACAAACGGGTCTGGGACTACTGCAACCGGTTCACCGACTTCACCGGCTACCGGCACCGCGTCTTCGCCAAGTACCAGGGCCAGGTCTACGCGTTCCCGCTGAACCTGGCGCTGATCAACCAGTTCTTCGGGAAGTCCCACACCCCCGACGAGGCCCGCGCGCTCATCAAGGAACAGTCGTCGGAGGTCGACTCCGCCGACGTGCAGAACCTCGAGGACAAGGCGATCTCGCTCATCGGTCGCCCGCTCTACGAGGCGTTCGTCAAGGGCTACACCGCAAAGCAGTGGCAGACCGACCCCACCGAGCTGTCCGCGGCGATCATCACGCGGCTCCCGGTCCGGTACACGTTCGAGAACCGCTACTTCAACGACACCTACGAGGGCCTGCCCGTCGACGGGTACACGGCGTGGCTCGAGAAGATGGCGGACCACCCGAACATCACGGTCCGCCTCGACACCGACTTCTTCGCGGTCCGCGACGAGCTTCCCGCGGGCGTGCCGATCGTCTACACCGGGCCGATCGACCGCTACTTCGACTCCGCCGAGGGCGACCTGGGCTGGCGGACGCTCGACTTCGAGCAGGAGGTCCTGCACGACACGGGCGACTTCCAGGGCACGTCGGTCATGAACTACAACGATGCCGAGGTCCCGTACACCCGCATCCACGAGTTCCGGCACTTCCACCCGGAGCGCGACTACCCGACCGACAAGACCGTCATCGTCCGGGAGTTCTCGCGGTTCGCGGAAGAGGGCGACGAGCCCTACTACCCGATCAACACCCCCGACGACCGGGCGAAGCTCGAGCGCTACCGGGAGCGGGCGCGCAAGGAGACCGCCGAGAACAACGTGCTGTTCGGCGGTCGCCTCGGCACCTACAAGTACCTCGACATGCACATGGCGATCGGCTCGGCGCTGACGATGTTCGACAACCGGCTGCGCCCCTTCCTGGTCGACGGCAAGCCGCTGTCCGGCACCGAGTCCGAGGACTGACTGTCCCGCCCGCGCGCAACCTGACCGCTGCCGGGGCGACGCCGGACGACGGTGAGGTTGCGCGCGGGGTTTCGGCCGCAACCCCACTGCTCTCCGGGGCCCGCCGCGACGACGGTGGGGTTGCGCGCGGAGGTTCCGGCCGCAACCGGACTGCTCTTCGAGGCCGCCGCGACGACGGTGAGGTTGCGCGCCGGGACCGGCGCGGGGGTCCCACCTCGGCGCCGCGGTACCTGCCAGACTTCCGCGCATGACGGACACCGCCGAGGTCGTCGCTCGGCCGCTCGACGCCCCCGGACCCGAGGCCGAGCCGCCCCGTCGCCGCGGTCGCCTGCTGTGGGGTGTCCCCGCCGTCCTGGTCCCGACGGCCCTGTTCGTTCTGCACGCCCTCGTCTACGGACGCTGGGAGGTCGACGACGCCGGCATCACGTTCGCCTACGCCCGCTCGGTCGCCACCGGCGCCGGCCCCGTGCTGCAGGCGGGGCTGCCGCCCGTCGAGGGCTGGTCGAACCCGGCATGGCTGGGGCTGCTCGTCGTCGGGCACTGGTTGGGGCTGTTCGACCACGGTGCCTGGTTCGGCGTCCCGGACTACGTCGCGTTCCCGAAGGCGCTGGCCGTGCTGTGCGTCGCCGGGGTGTTCTCGGCGTTCTACGCGGCGGCGTCGGCGGTGTCGCGCCGCCCGGTCGTCGTCACGGTCCTGGCGGGGGCGCTCGCGTCGGCGGTCCCGTCGTTCGTCATCTGGTGCGTCTCGGGCCTGGAGAACGCGCTGCTCGCCCTCGCGGTGGCCTGGATCGGGGCGCTCCTGGTCCGGGCGTCGGCGCGGGAGCGGGTCACCTCGGTCGGTACGGCGGTCGGCTGCGGGCTGCTCGCCGCGCTGGCGGCGCTGACCCGGCCCGAGGGGATGATCTACGCGGGGGCGTTCCCGCTGGTCGCGCTCCTGCTGCTGCGTCGCGGCGGGTTCGTGCGGTCGCTGCTCACGGTGTCGCTGTCGGTGGTCGCGTTCGTGGTCCCGTTCGGTCTCTACCTGCTGTGGCGCTGGTCGACGTTCCACCAGCTGCTGCCGACGACGGCCGTCGCGAAGTCGCAGGGGCTGCCCACGGTCGCGGGGTTCGGCAAGGTCACCGAGCTGGTGGCGTACGCGGGCTGGTCGGGGGTGCTGGTCGGCGCGGTGCTGGTCGGTGCCGCGCTGATGCGCCCGGCGCCGGTGCGAACGGCGATCGTCGCGCTGCTGGTGCCGCTCGGGCTGGGGCTCGTCGCCTTCGGCGTGCTCGTCCCGGACTGGATGGAGCAGTACCGGTTCGCGACGCCCGTGTGGGCGCTGGGCGCGTTCGTCGTGGCCCTGGCGGCCGTCGACGTCCTGGGTGGGCTGCGGGTGCGTGGCCGGCTGACCGTCGCGCTGGTCGCGGTCGTCGCCGCGGTGTTCTCCGGTGTCGGGTGGGTCGGTTCCGCGCAGACGTTCCGTGACGCGCCGACGGCGCCGATGTGCCTGATCGTCGTGAACACGGGCTGGGAGTTCAACGGCTACGCCGACATCCTCGGACTGCAGAAGTCGACGTTCTTCGCGCCCGAGATCGGCGGCGGCGCGCTGGCGGGCCGGTCGCTGCTGATCGACGGCGCCGGGCTGGCCGAGCCGACGATCGCCGCGTTCTGGGCGGAGAAGAACTGGGCGGCGGTGCGCGACTACGTCTTCGACGAGGTGAAGCCGTCGTTCATCCGCTCCCACGGCGAGTTCCGCACGCAGATGGCGTTCGACGCCGATCCGCGGTTCCAGGCCGACTATCTGCTGATCGGGCCGTCGCCCAACGGCGGCGGGAACTGGGTCCGGCGCGATCTGGTGCCTGACGAGGCGACGATGGCGCGGCTGCGGGAGTGGGCGGTGCGTGCCGAGGCGGCCGACGCGGCGCAGCGCGCGACGCCTCGGGCGTCGTGCGGCGACCGCATCGTGCGGGGCGAGACCTCGGCTACCTGACAACGACGACGTGACCCCGACGGCGCGCCCCGACCCGGGGTGAGCGGGGTCCGTCGCTACCCTCGGTGCCGCGACCACCACCGGTGGACGCGCACGCCCGACGTCGAGCAGCAGAGGACCGAGGCTCACCCCTGATGACCGAGCTCGCCACCGACCCGACCACGCGCCCCGTCTCCGACGAGGCCGCCGACAGCGCGCCCGGCCTGCTCCAGAGGGTGATCCTGCCGCGGGCGGGCGACCCGGTGCGGGTGCGCGCGCTGTACGTCGACGAGGGCTCCGGCGCGAAGATCGCCACGGAGGAGCCAGGGCCGGGCGACACGTCGCAGCCCGTGACGCTCACGCTCGGTCAGCGTGGGCGCCGCCGGTTGCGGGTGCTGTCGCGGACGTCGGCGGCGGTGCCGGCCCGCTCCGAGGTCTCGTTCGGCGCGTACTTCAACGCGTTCGCGGCCGGCTACTGGCGACGCTGGTCCATCCTCACCGAGGTGCACCTGCGGCTGACGCTGGAGGGCGCGGGCCGCGTCGAGGTCTACCGGACGAAGGCCGACGGCACGCACATCTACGTCGGGGGCGAGGTGGTCGAGGGGCGCCGCGAGGTGGACCTGGCGCTCGACCTCACGCCGTTCGAGGACGGCGGCTGGTACTGGTTCGACCTGGTCACCGACGACGCCGAGCTGACGCTGCTGGAGGGCGGCTGGTTCGCCGACCGCCCCGCACCGGGTCGCGCCGCTGTCACCATCGGGATGCCGACGTTCAACCGGCCCGCCGACTGCGTCGCCACGTTGACCGCGATCGGTGAGGACCCGGCGGTGCTCGCCGAGGTCACGGCCGTGATCCTGCCCGACCAGGGCACCCGGAAGGTCCGCGACGCCGACGGCTTCGAGACGGCCGCCGCGCGCCTCGGCGGTCGGCTGCGGATCATCGACCAGCCCAACCTCGGCGGTTCCGGCGGCTACGCGCGCGTCATGTACGAGGCGCTCGGGTCGACCGACTGCGAGCAGATCCTGTTCATGGACGACGACATCCTGCTGGAGCCCGACTCGGTGCTCCGCGCGGTCGCGTTCTCGCGGTTCGCGCGCAGCCCGATGCTCGTCGGCGGGCAGATGCTGTCGCTGCAGTCGCGGTCGCAGCTGTCGACGATGGGCGAGGTCGTCGACCGCAACGCCTTCCTGTGGCGCAACGCCCCCGACACCGAGCCGCACCACGACCTCGCCGACCAGCCGCTGCGGAGCACCCCGTGGCTGCACTCGCGCACCGACGTCGACTACAACGCGTGGTGGATGTGCCTGATCCCGCGTTCGGTCGCGGAGGACCTGGGCCTGCCGCTGCCGCTGTTCATCAAGTGGGACGACGCCGAGTACGGCCTGCGGGCCCGCTCCCGCGGCTACCGCACCGCGACGGTGCCGGGTATCGCGATCTGGCACATGTCGTTCCTGGAGAAGGACGACACCAGTGACTGGCAGGCGTACTTCCACTACCGCAACCGTTTCGTCGCGGCGGCGCTGCACGGCCCGGCCAACCCGCGGGCCCTGCTGATCGACACGTTCAAGCGCAGCCTGCGCCACCTGCTCCTGATGGAGTACTCGGCGATGGCGTTGCAGGACATGGCGTTGCGCGACTTCCTCGCGGGCCCGGAGGCGCTGTTCCCGACGCTGCCGACGGTGCTGCCGGAGATCCGGGCCAAGCGCGCCGAGTTCGACGACGGCCGCCCGCTCGACTCGGCCTCGCAGGTCCCGCTCGCGGAGCTCGACGAGCTGGCCGCGCAGGTGTTCCCGGCCGCGCCGCGCGACGCGAAGTCGGCCGTGAAGATGCTGGGCCGGGCCGTGGTGGCCAACCTGCGCCCGCCCAACCCGGCGCACCACGACGTGCCGCAGCGCAACGTGCCGTCGCGCAAGGCGCACTGGTACGTCCTGGCGCACCTCGACTCGGCCACGGTCTCGACGCCCGACGGCCGCGGCGTCACCTTCCGCCGCCGTGACCGCGCGCTGTTCGCCGCGCAGCTGAAGAAGTCGGGGCAGCAGCTGCGCGAGATCGGCAAGCGCTGGCCGGAGCTGCAGCGTCGCTATCGGGAGGCGCAGCCGACGCTGACCAGCCGCGAGGGCTGGAAGCAGATCTTCGAGGACTGATCGCGCCTACCCGAACGAACGAACGGCACAGTCGCGCAACTCAGTTGCGCCACTGTGCCGTTCGTTCGTGAACCTCGGGCGTCAGGCCTGCTCGTCGACCCCGTACAGCCGGGCCCAGTTCTCCCGGCTCGTCAGCTCCGGCATCGCCGCCCGGTAGCTCTCCACCACCGACGGTGCCTCCTTCTGCAGCCGGCGCAGCGTGCGGGCACCCCGCTTGGCCAGCTCGGCCGCCAGCGCCCGGTCGCGGGTGCGGATACGCACGCCGCCCTCGGACATGTCGGTGACGTACGCCTTCGAGAAGGTCGACGTGTGCCACCAGTGCGCGTCGCCCGCGGTGACGTAGCCGGTACGGCCCTTCGCACGGTCGAGTGCCAGGTACGCGGCACGCTTGAGCCACGTCGCGCGGGGCAGTCCGGGCGGGCCGACGGGACGGACGACCTGTAGGTCGCGGAAGTCCTGCTCGACGTCACCGACCGGGTGCATCTTCGTCTCGGGGTACTGGGCGCGGATGCGCCGGATCTCCGCCGCGGCGGCGGCGGAGCCGTCGGCCATGATCTCCGGACCACGCAGGAAGTCCTCGACGGCCTGCAGCAGCGTCGCGGCCAGCCCGTACTGCATCCCGACGAGGTACTGGCCCAGCATCTGCGTGAGCTGTCGGCCGACCGTGCGCGTGGAGAATCCGGTGTGCAACGCGGCCGTGACCATCGCGTTGCGGATGTTGAAGTACCGGTGCCACTCGTCCCAGTCCTTCCATCCGAAGTCGGCGTGCCAGACCGCCGCACCCGGGAGGGAGACCGTGGGGATGTTGTGGGCGCGGGCACGGTAGCCGTACTCGACGTCGTCCCACTGGAAGAACATCGGCAGCGGGTAGCCGATCTGCCGGACCACCTCGGCCGGGATCAGGCAGGACCACCAGCCGTTGTACTCGGTGTCGACGCGTCGTTCGACGACGTGCGGCAGGCCCTCCTCGTCGACGCCCAGCAGCATCGCGTCGTGCATGCCGTCCTCGACGGGCTGGCCGGCGAGCAGCTTCTCGGGGACCGCGTACTCCGCGCTGATGTGCAGCCTGCTGGGGTGCAGCAAATTGAGCATCTGGCCGCCGACGATCATCGGGTTGCGCGTGCGGTTCGCGAACGCCGTGAGCCGGATGAGGATCTCCGGCTCGAGCAGGACGTCGTCGTCCATGAAGACGGTGTCGGCGTTCGCGTCCGCGCCGCCGGCCACCTCGAACAGGCCGCGGGTGAACCCGCCCGCGCCGCCGAGGTTGGGCTGGCGGATGTAGACGAGCTGGTCGCCGAAGCGGGCCGCGACCGTTTCGAAACGCGGCCGGGACTCGACGGGGTCGCTGCCCTGGTCGACGACGTAGACCGTGCGGATCGCCGCGAGTGCCCCGGGGTCGTCGGCCAGCGCCTCGAGGGTGTTGAGGCAGTCGTCGACGCGGTTGAACGTGCAGATCACCATCGACGCGGGCCGCGGCGCCGCCACCTCGGCGACCGACCAGCGGACGTCGGAGACGGTGAGCTCGTCGCCACCGGTGCTCAGCTCGAGCCAGAGGCCACCGCCGTCCATGAAACGGTCCAGCTTCACGTCGAAGCGCAGCGTGACGGCGTTCGCCTCGGAGACGTCCTGGGCCGCGGCGATGCGCGGGATGCGGTTGGTGTCCGACGCCATGACCCGGATCCGGCCGGACCCGCTGACGACGAGCGAGACCTGCAGCTCGGTGACGTCGGTCCAGCGCTGCCAGTAGGTGGCGTGGACGCGGCCGAAGTAGGCGTTGGTGGTGAGCAGGCTGTCGGGGGTGAGGACCACGCGGCCGCGCTCACGTCGTGCGTTGCCGCGCTCGACGACCGAGTAGAGGTCCTCGGGGACGAGCGGCGACGGCCCGTCGAAGAGGCCGCGCTGGATCAGCAGCCGGCGGGCGCCCCCCGGTTCGTCGGTCGCCGAGGGGTCGGCGGCGGGGTCGGCGGTCGTGCCGGTCGCTGCCGTGCGCGGGATCTCGGTGGTGCCGGCGGAAGCGGGCATGCGGCAGAACGTCCTTTGCTTCGTCTGTGTCACGCGGCTGTCGGACGTCGTCGACGCCGGGGTCAACCGGTCGTCCGGGCCGACGCCGTCCGAACTCTCCCGTCAGAATGCCATCCCCAGGCATCACGGTCGGTGACCACGGGTGCGAGTGTCGTGAAGTCCTGTGCCGCAACCCATCGGTAGAGCCGGACGGGCTCGGAGACGGGTTCACCGGCGAGGTAGACGGGGAGCCGTTGCTCGGTGACCAGCAGCCGGGGCGCGGCGAACGGGCCACCGTAGGTGGGCGAGTAGGTGATGCCGGCCGACGGGTCGGTGGCGGCCGGGGCGACGCGCCACTCGGGGAGGCCGGCGGAGCCGTCACGCAGCAGTGCGGGCTGCAGGCAGCCGAAGGTGAAGGCGACGGGCCAGTCGAGGATCGCCGACGTGCCCCGGGGCAGCAGCGTCGCCATCGGGGTCAGGCGCGGGACGCGGGGGAGCGAGGCGACCTCGGTGCCCGGTGGGCCGTCGCCGGTCTCGACGACGAGCCGCACGACGGCGGCGCCCGCAGGGGCGACGAGCCGGACGTCGGCGGGGCGGGCGGCGTCGGTGGTGACGTCCTGGCGGGCGAGTGGGGGCTGGCCGGGGCCGGCGGCGAACTCGGCGACGAGTGTGGCGTCGCCGGGGGTGCCGCTGAGGGTGGTGACGACGGGGAGGTCGCCGGAGCGCTGCGCGGGGTCGAGGGCGAACCAGGGGGTGACGCCGCCGCCGGCGACGGCGATGCCGGGCACGAGCCGCCCGCCGACGTCGGCGGCCGCGGTGGGTGCGGTCGTGGTGAGCGGTCCGACCGTGGTGAGCTGCCCGGCGCCGGGGTCGGTCTCGACGAGCAGGTGTGACTGCAGTCCGCAGGGGTCGCCGGCGACGGTGGCGGCGGCGTCGGCGGCCAGGGTGTAGGCGCCGGGGTGCTCGAGGGCGGACCGGGTGAACCCGGCGACCTGCAGGAGCAGCACCGCGACGGCCAGCCCGAGGGCGATCCAGCCGGGTGCGGGGACGCGGCGGGGCGCGCCGGCCCGGGTGACCGGTGGTCCCGACGGCGCGGCGGCCCGCCAGACCGCGGTCCCGCCGACGACCACGATCGTCAGCACGCCGGCGACCAGCCACAACGATGACAGGCTGCGGCCTACGAGCCCGGGCGGGTGCAGTCCCCATTCGGTCGGGTACCAGCCGGAGACGTACGGCCACAGGTCGCGGCCGGCCAGGATCAGGGAGCCCGCCGCGGCCAGCGCCGCGGTCGCGGCGAGCACCGGCAGCAGCGACCGGCCGCGGGTGCGCACCCGCAGCGCCGACGTCGTCCAGCCGACGACGGCCACGGTCAGCACCGCTGCCCCGAGCCCGGCGAGGACCCCGAACTGCTGGGTCCATTTCGTCGGTGTCGCCGTCAGGCACACGAGGCTGAGCACGAACGCGACGACGAGGCGCCGCACGGGGCCCGCCGCGAGCCCGGCCCGGTTGCGGCCCGCCACCGACCACACCGCGGCCGCCGCGGCGAGCAGCGTCAGCAGGACGGGGGCGCGTCTGCCGATGGCGCCCTGGAAGTTGTCGACGGTCAGCAGCAGCGCGTAGCGCTCGTACTCCTGTGACCACGGGACGTCGCCGCCGATCTCGCGCCGCACCCGCACCGACTCGAGCACCGCGGCGAGGCTCTGGTCGGCGAACATCAGCAGCACCGGCGCGGCGGTGGCCCCGAGCAGCCCGGCGACGAGCGGCAGGACGTGCAGGTCGCGACGGGCGCGCAGCAGCCTGACCAGCGGCAGCACCGCGGCGAGGATCGGGGCGTAGGCGATGATCCCGCCGGGGGTGACGGCTGTCGTGGCGCCCGCGAACAGGAGCGCGACGGCCAGCGGCAGCACGGCGCGCCCGGCGACCGCCCGCTCGACGGCGACGAGCACCGCCAGGGCGCCGACGGCCACCCACGGCTCGGGCCGCATCCCCAGGTTGAACGGCAGCCACCACGACGCGAAGGCTGCCGCGGCGATCCACGGCACGCCGCGCCGCCGGAACGCGACGCCGAGGCGGGGCAGCACGGCCCGCGACAGCAGCAGCCAGCAACCCAGGCCGAGCAGTGTCGACGGCAGCCGCATCCACAGGGTCGACGCCGACACCTCCGACCACGGCGCGTAGAGCTCGTAGAACCAGCTGAACGGCGCCTCGGGGGCGTTGAGCCAGCGGTAGCCGTTGCCGATGAACCCGTCGGCTGCGCGGCCCCGGACGATCCCGGCGATGTAGCCGTCGTCGACGGTGACGGGCCCGATCCACCACCAGCCGAGCAGCACGAGGGTCACGGCGGCGTCGACGACACGCGGTCGCCGGGGCGTCGCGACGAGCCGCACCGGGGGCCGGGCGGCGCGGTCGCACCGGGCCAGCGCGATCAGCGTCCCGACGAGCGCGGCCAGGCAGACGACGCCGATCGCGGCCTTGAGCGGGGAGATCGTCGTCTCCCACCGGGTGTCGGCGACGAGGCTCAGCGACTGCCCGGCGTCGACATCGGCGAACGCACCGGCCACGGCCGGCCGGAGGTCGCCCTCGGCGGTCAGTACGGGCCGGCCGTCGACCAGCACCTGTGTCGCTGTGACGCCGGAGGTGACGGTGACGGTGCAGTCGGCCGCGGGCACGTCGACGGTGCCGACGTCCACCCCCGCCGAGCGCACCGTCAGCGCGGGGCCGGCCGTCAGCTCCAGGCCGGCGAGAGGTTCGGCGCCCGGGTCGGTGCGCGGCGGGACCGTCCGCAGCAGCGTGGTGCCCGGTGCGGCGGTGCGGACCGCGCCGCAACCGACGGTGACCTGCAGCGACGTCGGTTGGTAGGGCATGAGCGGGATGGCTGCGGGGCCGTCGACCGCGTCCCATGTGTACGTGGTCTGCGGCTGGGTGACCGGCGCGAGGGGGAACGCGACGGCGCAGAGGATCGTGAGGAGGCCGAGGACGAGGGCCCAGTGCGCGGGGCCGATCCGGCGGGGCCCGCCCGGCGGTTCCGGGTCCGTTGTGGTCCCGTCGGTCTCGGGGGCGTGGGCCGGCGAGAGCACGGCGTCAGGCTAGCGCCGACACCTGCCGGGTCCGGGTGACGCGGCCGGTGATGCGGCCGATCACTTTCCGTGTGCGACGTCTGAAATGGGCGACGGACAGTGACGATCACTCGGGTATCGCACCGATGGTCACCGACAGTGAGTAGTCGGTTGGGCTGTTCGGGCGCTCTCGGGGGACGCCCGTTACGGGCAATCCCGTTGATCGTTCAGTCGGGTGTGACGACCACCGCGGCGCGTGAGACCCGACAGCCCGAGGTGCGGGCGCTCACCGGACTGCGGATCGTCGCCGCCGTCTGGGTCGTCGTGTTCCACTTCCACTTCACCGCGCTCGGCGGCGTCGCCGACGTCGTGGCCGCGACCGGCCCGCTCCTCACCGCCGGCGCGCTCGGCGTCGACATGTTCTTCGTGCTCAGCGGCTTCGTGATCGCCTACACCTACCTCGACGTCCTCGGCCCGCGGCTCCGCGCCCGCACCGCCGGCCGCTTCGTCTGGGCCCGCGCCGCGCGGCTGTGGCCGGCCTACGTCGTCGTGCTCGTCCTGTTCGGCGCGTGGGTCGTCGCCCGGCACGTCGTCGGCGGGGGCGGACCCGTCGTGTTCCAGGCCGAGCAGCCCGACGTCACCGTCGGCGCCGTCGTGCGCCAGCTGCTGCTCGTCCAGCTGTGGGACCGGCCGTACTTCGACGGCGCGTCCTGGGTCGGCCCCACCTGGTCGATCAGCGCCGAATGGCTCGCCTACCTGCTGTTCCCCGTCGCCGCCGTCGTGCTGTACCGGATGCGGCGCCTCCCGCGCCCGCTGCTCGCGCTCGGCGCGCTGCTGCTGATGGCGCCCATCGCGGCGTCCTACCTCGTCATCGGCAGCCCGTACTTCCCGTGGAGCTGGCTCGTCCGCATCCTCTGCGGGTTCGGCGCCGGTATCCTCGCGTTCCTCGTGGTCCGGCGCACCCGCGCCACCGCCCGCGGCCGCTGGGTCGCCTCCCGGATCGCCGACGCGACAGCCGTCCTCGTCGTCGTCGGGCTGTGCCTCGGCGAGTTCGCCGGAGAAGGTCGCGGCGGCGCCGTGATCGTGCTGTTCCCGGTCCTGGTGGGCGCGCTCGCGATCGCCGACGGGGGCCTCGCCCGCCTGCTGTCGACGCGCGCGTTCTGCTACGGCGGCCGCGCCTCCTACAGCCTCTACCTCGTCCACATCCCGATCTTCGAGGTGTACTGGCTGTCCATGGCCCACGTCCCGGTGCTCGTCGGGCCGACCGTCACCGCGCACGTCATCGGCGGCCTGGTCCTGCTGGCGACGTTCCCCGCCGCCGCCCTGCTCCACCGCTTCGTCGAGGCGCCCGGCAGCCGCGTCGTGCGCGCCCACATGCCGACGTTCCTGCAGGAGCCCCGGCACTCCGAGAAGACAGCACAGGTACGGCCGACGAGCAGCGGACCGTCGCGCGGCCGCGGGCCGCTGCTCGGCGCCGTCCCCCTCGCCCGGACCGTCACCTACGGCCCGCCGAAGCAGCGGCCGCCCCGGCACGCCGCCGGCACCGTCGGCCGCCCCGCGCTCGTGTCGTCCGGCGTCGCACGGCACGCCCGCCGCGACCCCCGCGCCGCCCTGTCCTGAGGCAGGTTCCGTGACACGCCTCGCCGCGGGGATGATGGGCGCAACCATGACCGACGACGCCCCCGCCCCCGACCTGCCCGTCCAGTCCGACGACCCCGAACTGGCGTGGCACCTCAAGCTCGTGCGCCGCTACCTCGGCGCCGGGCCGTACCTCGACTTCCGGTGCGCCGGCGGGCGCAGGCTGCGGCGGCTCGCCCAGCACGGACCGGCCACCGGGTTCACCCCCGACGACGCCGTGGCCCACCGCGCGCGCGAGGAGGCACCCGGCTGCCCCGTCGTCACCGATGCCACCGACCTCGCCGACGACGCCTTCCACGGCATCGTCGCCGTCGACGACATGGGCACCCTCGACGACCGCGCCGTCCTCGACGCGATCGCCGTGTGGCGGCGGGTGCTGCGCCCCGACGGCCGCGTCCTGCTCCAGGTGCCCGACGCCGGCGGCCGCGGCGCCACCCTGCGCGAACAGCGCCGCACCCCCGGCGATCGTGATCACGCCGCGTGGACCGCGCTCCTGGACAAGGGTGGGCTGCGCGTCGACCACGACGGCACCGACGGCCTCAGCCGACCGCCCTACGGCCGTGTTCCCGCAGGTCTGGAGCTTCGCGCCGTGCCGTCGGCGATGCAGTACGCGTCGGGGCGGCTCTACCTCGTGGCGGGCGCCGGCGAGTCCTCGGTGTTCGTCGCGACGTTCGTGGGGTGATGATCGGGGCATGACGGAACTGCTCCCGCTCGACCCCGACCAGCTCCTCACCACGACACGTTCGGTGCGCAAGCGCCTCGACCTCGAGCGGCCCGTGCCGCTCGAGATCGTCGAGGAATGCCTGGAGGTGGCGCTCCAGGCGCCGACGGGCAGCAACAAGCAGGGCTGGCACTGGATCGTCGTCACCGACCCGGCGCTGCGGAAATCGGTCGCGGACCTCTACGCTCGCTCCTACCGCGCCTACCGCGACAGCCCCACCTACGCCGGCGCCGACGACCCCTCGCACAGCGCGCAGCGGCAGGCCCAGCAGGCCCGCGTCGGCACCAGCGCCGACTACCTCGCCGACCACATGGCCGAGGTCCCGGTCCTGGTCATCGGCGCGATCCACGCCGGCGCCGACCTCCCCGCGAGCAACCAGGCCGGTCTGTGGGGCTCACTGCTGCCCGCGGCCTGGAACCTGCAGCTCGCGCTGCGCGCCCGCGGTCTGGGCAGCGCCTGGACGACGCTGCACCTGACCTACGAGAAGGAGGTCGCCGAGGTCCTGGGCATTCCGCCGAACGTGCGGCAGGGCGTCCTGCTCCCCGTCGCCTGGACGAAGGGGACCGACTTCAAGCCCGCGCGCCGCGAACCGCTCGAGTCGGTCCTCCACGTCAACGGCTGGTGACACGCTGTCCCAATGGCTCATCCGTGGACTGCGACGCCAATAGCATGACGTCGAGGCCCGGGTGGGGACCTCGTGGGCCTTGATCGGATGGAGTTCCCGCCGTGGCGACGGTAACCGGGGCGGGCGTGGCCGTCGGGCCGGGCGCCGTCGTACCGGAGGGGAACCGGTCGCGGTGGCGTCGCCGGGTCCGCGGCGCGCTCGTCGGCCTGGCAGCGGGTGGACTCGTGCTCCTCGGACGGGTCACCGGGCTGCTCGACGGCGGACCCGGCCTGCTCGTCACCATGGTGGTCCTGCTGCTGATCCCGACGTCGCGGGAGTTCTCCCGGCGCGTCCTGCTGACCGGCTGCGTGCTCGTCGGCTGGCTGCCCGCCCTGTGGTGGATCGACCTGCGGTTCGACGGACTCGGCCGGATGACCGTCGCCCTCGCCGCGACCGTCGCGGTCCTCGGCGCGTGGGTCGCGGCCGGCGAGGACAGCCGGGCGCGCGCCCGCGCGCTGCTGCCGCGGTTCCGGATCGTCGACGTCTACCCGGCACTCGCCGTCGGCCTCGGCTGCGTCGTCCTCGCGCCGTGGCTGCAGGTCAAGACGCCGACGCAGACGCTCGGCATGCTGATGCTGAGCTGGGACAACTCCGCGCACTTCAGCATGTTCCACATGATCCGCTCGACCGGCGTCACGGTCGACATGCTGCCCCCGCCCGCGGGTGGCGGGACGTGGCAGTTCGCGAGCTACCCGCAGGGCTTCCACACCCTCGTCGCCGCGATCGTCGAGATCATCGACGGGCCGCAGGTCGCCTCGGTGGGCGGGGAACTGCTCAGCTACACGCGCGGCGTCGCGCTGCTGGTCATCGCGGCCACGGCACTGCTGGTCGCGGGCCTCTGCGCGCTCCCGGTGCTGCGGCGCAGGCCGCTGGTCACGCTTCCCCTCGCCACCCTCGTCGCCGCCGTGTTCCTCCTCGGCCCGGGCGCGCTCTCCTTCTACGACGGGTTCGGCAACTTCGTCCTCGCCTGCGCGATGGTCGTCGCCGTCGCGCTCGTCGCGATCCCGATGCCGCGTGCCTTCATGCCCGTGCACGTCCTCGGGCTGGCCGGTGCGGTCGTCGGCGTCGCGCAGGGCTGGGCACTGCTCGGGGTGCTCGCCGCACCCGCGGCCCTGGCGGCGCTGCTCCCGTTGCGGCGCAGCAGGTTCCGTGCCCGCCCGCTCCCGCTCCTCGCGTGCCTGCTGATCCTCGCCGCGGCCGTCGGCTGCCTGGTGAGGACCCTCGTCGTCCTCTCCGCCGTCGCCGTCGAGAACCCCCTCGTCCTCGCCGGCGGAGCGAGCGAACCCGACTATCCGCTCACGATCGGTGTCACCGCTGCGGCGATCCTCCTGGCGATCGTGGCGCACCGGGCGACCCGGCGGGCCGAGCGCCCCCGGCTCGTCGCGCTCGTCGGGACACCGCTCGCCGGGGTCGCCTGCAGCGTCGTCCTGATCGTCATGCAGCTCGACGCCAGCGGTTCGATCACGTACTACGGCTTCAAGTTCATGACGGCCGTGTCGATCGTGGCCGTCTGCCTGGTCGCGATCCCGCTGGCCCACTTCGGACGGCGCATCACCCGCAGGCGCTGGCTCATCGTCCCCGGAGCAGCGCTCTCGCTCACCCTCGCCGCCGCGTCCACACAGGCATTCGGATGGACGTTCGCAACGATCCCGCAGGGGCCCACCGCCGGACTCGAGACCTCGGCACCCGCCGGCCTCGTCAGCCGCGAGCAGGAGATCCGGCTCATCGCCGCCCCACCGAGCACCGCCGACCTCGCGACCCTCGTACCGGCCGGGGTGCCTGAGGTCCCCGGCACGCTCGTCTTCCTTGACGTGACCGACGGCTACCCGATCGACCCGGTCATGGCCGCCCAGTGGTTCTTCTCCCTGACCGACACCTGGACGACCGAGGGCAACACGATCGCCGGTGACATCCAGCTCCGCGGCCGCTCACCCGAGGCCTGGGCCGGCGTCGCCGAACGCCTGCTGCGCACCGGCGACGACGTCTACCTGGCGGTCCGCACGCAGGAGGCCGCCCAGCTGCGAGAGATGCTGCCCGGCCGGCTGGCGAACCGCGTCGTGAACCTCTGACCGGTCAGATCGGCAGGCGGCGGAAGATCGGGCGCGGGACGTGGCGCAGCGCGCTCATCACGAACCGCAGCGGCGCCGGCGCCCACACCAGCTCCTTGCGGGTGCGCACCGCGTCGGCGACGACCTCCGCGACGGCCTCGGGCGTCGTCGACAGCGGGGCCGCCTTCATGCCCTCGGTCATCTTCGTGTGCACGAACCCGGGCCGGACGACGGTGACCACCACACCGTGGGGGCGCAGGGCCTCGGTCAGGCCGGAGTAGAACGCGTCGAGACCCGCCTTCGTCGAGCCGTAGACGAAGTTCGAGCGCCGCGCCCGCTCCCCGGCGACCGAAGACAGGGCCACCAACGAGCCGTGGCCCTGCTCCTTCATCCGGTCCGCGACCAGCACCCCGACCGACACGGCCGCGGTGTAGTTGACCTGCGCCAGCTCGACGGCGTGCGCGGCGTCGGTCCAGGCCTGCTCGTTGTCGCCCAGCAGCCCGAACGCCACCACCGCGACGTCGACGTCACCGCCCGCGAACGACTTCTGCACCACGTCGGTGTGGGAGGCGAGGTCGGTGGCGTCGAACTCCACCGTCTCGACGGTGCAGCCGCGGCCCTCCAGCCGGGCGCGCGCGGCGTCGAGGCGGGGGGAGGGGCGCGCGGCGAGCACCACGCGCATCGGCCGGTCGGAGGCGAACGCCTCGACGACGGCGAGGCCGATCTCGGAGGTGCCACCGAGCAGCAGGATGCTCTGCGGGTTGCCCACGGCGTCGATCATCGGTTACACGAGCTCCAGTCGTCGTGACATGTCGGACGCGAACACGCCCTCGGGGTCGACGGCAGCGCGGACCTTGCGCCACTCGTCGAGACGCGGGTAGCCGCGGCGGATCGCCTCGGCCGAGGTGCGCGACTCCTTGGCCAGGTAGTGCCGCCCGCCGGCGTCGAGCACGATCGCGTCGAGCTCGTCGCACAGCTCGCCGAGCCCGCGGCCGACGGGGATGTCGAGGCACAACGTCCAGCCCGGCCTGGGGAACGACAGCGGCGCCCGGTTGCCCTCACCGAACCGCTTGAGGACGTTGAGCGCCGACACCTTGCCCGCCGCCGTGACCCGCTCCAGGACGGTGCGCACCACGTCGCCGCGCGACGGCGGGACCACGAACTGGTACTGCAGGAAACCGTGGGGGCCGTAGCCGCGGTTCCACTCGCCGATGATGTCGAGCGGATGCAGGAACTGCGTGATGTTCTGGACGACGCCGTGCTTCGTCGGCGACTTCCGGTACCAGAGCTCGCTGAAGATCCTGCCCGTCAGCTTGTTGAGCATCCCCGGCGGGAAGACGTCGGGGACCGTGAGCAGCTGCGGCGCGTCGAACTTGAGCGGCTTGTCGCGCAGCTTCTCGGGGAGCTCACTCAGGGAAGCGTGGTTCGCGCGGGTCAGGATCCCGCGGCCGAAGTGTGGGCCCGTCGTCACCGCGTCGAACCACGACACCGACTCCGCGTACTTCTCGTCGTCGCGGGTCTGGCGGTCCATCAGGTCGTCGAGGTTGTCGATCTGGTCGGTGTCGACGAGGAAGTACGCCGTCTCGACGTGATGCAGCTTCAGCCGCGCCCGCACCACGATGCCGGTGAGTCCCATGCCGCCGACGGTCGCCCAGAACAGCTCCGACTCCGGGCCGTCCGGGGTGAGCTCGCGGACCGCGCCGTCTGCCGTGACCAGCACCAGCGACTCGACGTGGTTGCCGAAGCTCCCGACGACGTGGTGGGCCTTGCCGTGGATGTCGGCGCCGATCGCGCCGCCGATCGTCACCTGCCGGGTGCCGGGGAGGACGGGCAGCCACAGCCCGAACGGCAGCGCCGCCCGCATCAGGGTGTCGAGGCTGACCCCGGCGTCGACGTCCACGAGACCGGACGCGGCGTCGATCGAGTGGATTCGCGCCAACCGCGTCATGTCGACGACGCGCCCGCCCGCGTTCTGGGCCGGGTCGCCGTAGGAGCGGCCGAGGCCGCGGGCGATCACGCCGCGGGGGCCGGCGCCCAGGACCGCGGCGGCGACCTCCTCGGGGTCGCGCGGGGTGACGACCTCCGCGACCGAGGGCGCGGTGCGGCCCCATCCGTGCAGGCGGCGCTGCTGGTCGGCGGGGCTGGGCTGGCTCGACATCGCGGGCCAGGCTACGCGGGTCGGCGTCTGCCGCTGCCGCGGCCCTCGCCCCTGCGCCCCTTCCCGAACGAACGGCACAGTGGCGCCACTGAATTGCGCGAAAGGGCCGTTCGTGCAATCCGGGGGTGCGGCCCGCCCCAGTCACGAACGGCACAGTGGCGCCATTCAATTGCGCGACTGTGCCGTTCGTGCAAACACGCCCGGGCACGCTGCCGCGGCACCCTGTGTCAGGGTGGGCGCGTGCTCGACGCGCCGGCGGTCGTCGCGCCGGTCGAGGGCCGGACGCGCCGCCCCCCGCTGCGCAGGCCGCCGGCGATCGTGCTGGTCGGGCTGCTCCTGCTGGCGATCTCGCTGGGGTTGCAGCACCGGGTCCTGGGCGCGTTCACGACGTCGACGATCGGGGACGTCACCGGCGACCCGGACCTGTTCGGCTGGTGGCTCACCTGGACCCCCTGGGCGATTCTGCACGGCGAGAACCCGCTGGTCACGCACCATCCGCTCGGCGTCAACGCCATGTGGAACACGACGGTCCCCCTGCTGGGCGTCCTGCTGTCGCCGGTCACGCTGTCGGCGGGCCCGGTGGCGGCCTACAACGTCGGCATGATCCTCGGGCCCGTGGTGTCCGGGGTGGCGATGGCGGCGGCGCTGGGGCCGTGGGTGCAACGGTGGTCGGCGCGGACGGTCGCGGCGGTGGTCTACGCGTTCGGCCCGTTCCAGGTGGCGCACGCGTCGGCGGGGCATCTGAACATCGTGTGGGCGGTGCTGCCGCCGGTGCTGCTGTACCTGGTGCACGTGTTGTTCGTGCGCGGCACGGACACGCCGTACCGGACGGGTGCGCTGGTCGGGCTGCTGTTCGCGGCGCAGTTGTTCCTCTACACGCAGACGTTGGCGCTGTGCGTGCTGATGCTGGTCGTGACGGCGGTGGTGCTGGCGGTGCGGTTCCCGTCGCGGGTCCGGGAGCGGTTGCCGGGGCTCGTGCGGGCGGGGGCGGCGTGCGTCGGCGTGTTCGCGGTGGTGTGCGCGTACCCGTTGTGGCTGATCCTGGCGGGTCCGCAGCGCCCGATGTCGACGATCCGCGATCCGCTCTACGGCGTCACCGACCTGGCCAACGTCGTGGTGCCGACGCCGCTCACCGCGGCCCGCCTGGTGCCGACGGGGTTCGCGGACACGATGCGCGCCAACGTCGGCGAGCAGGGCGGCTATCTCGGGCCGGCGATCCTGCTGCTGGTCGTGGTGCTCGTGGTGACGGTGCGGTCGACGCCGCTGCGGCTCGCCGCCGCGGTCGGGCTGGTGTCGCTGGTGCTGTCGCTGGGACCCGAGATCGTGGTGGCCGACCACGGGACCGGCTTCCCGATGCCGTGGGCGGTGTTCACCGAGGTGCACCTGCTGGGCGAGGCGGAGCCGGTGCGGCTGCAGGTCGTCACGGCGTTGTGCGTGGCGTTCGTGCTGGCGGTGTGGATCGACCGCATCCCGACGGTCCCCTGGCTGCCGGGCGTCGGCCTCGCCACCCTGGCGACGGCGTTCGCCGTGCTGACCTGGCTGCCGGCCGACGCGTACGGGGCGCGCGAGGCGTCGACACCCGCGTTCTTCGACCATGCGGCGCGACATCTCCGGTCGGGGGACGTCGTCGAGACGGTGCCGGCGGTGACGAGCGTGTGGGACGGCGGCGCCCGGCCGATGCGTTGGCAGGCGCAGGCCGACATGCTCTACAAGATCCCGGGCGGGTACTTCATCGGTTCCGACCCGCAGCACCCGGTGCTGATCGAGGCGCCAGTGTCGGCGTACCAGCAGGGCGTCGTCGAGGTGGGTGCCGGAAACCCGCTCACGGTCGCTCCCGCCGACGCCGCGGCCTCCCTGCGGGCGTCCGGTGTCACGGTGGTCGTGGTGGTGCCGGAGACGGGCGTCGACACCGACGCGGTCCGGTCGTGGACGGCGACCGTCACCGGCGACCCGGGCTCGCAGGTCGAGGACGTCTGGGCGTTCCGCCTCTGACGTGCGGGCCTGCGACGACTAGGCTCGCGACGGTGAGCGTGCAGCCGTCGCCAGGCGAGTCCCCGGGGATGCGTATCTCCGATGCCGACCGCGAGCGTGCCGCGCAACGTCTGCACCAGGCGCTGTCCGAGGGCCGGATCACGGTGGCGGAGCTGGAGGAGCGGATCGCGGTCGTCTACGCGGCGCGCTACGCCGCCGAGCTGATGCCGCCCCTGGCCGACCTGCCGGGCAACCCGCTCGACGTCACCGTCCCCGCGCCCGCGCTCTCGACGCCCGCCGGGCCGCCCGTCGTGCTGCGCACCGGGATGGGGTCGTTGCGGCGCAGCGGGAACTGGCAGGTTCCCGCCCGGCTGCGGGTGCAGTCGGGGATGGGCTCGGTGGTGCTCGACTTCTGCGACGCCCAGATCGTGCACCCGGTCGTCGAGATCGAGTTCGAGCTGGGGGCCGGTTCCGCGCGGGTCCTGGTGCCGGACAACGCTTCCGCCGACATCGACGGTCTCGTCGCGGGCATGGGCACCGTGAAGTCGAAGGTCCCGTCGGCCCCGTCGCGGGGTGCGACGCACTTCCGCATCTACGGGCGGACGACCATGGGCTCGGTGATCGTCCGCCGCCGGTACCGGATGTTCAAAAACCTGTGAGTGGCAATAGTCGCTATAGCGACTATTGCCACTCACGACCTCTCATCAGCGGAATCGGCGGCCTTCGTCGCGGCGGTAGGCCCAGCCGGCAATCGCCGCCGTGGCGACGATCCACACCGCGAACGAGACGATCGTCAGCACGCTCGGGGTGATGCCCTGCACCGCCCAGATCACGACGTCACGGGCGCCGCGCGAGGGCAGCAGCTCCGAGATCGTCTGCAGCCAGTCGGGGAACAGTTGTGGGGGCAGGAACAGGCCCCCGCCGAACGCCAGCGGGAAGAAGATCAGCTGCGTGACCGGCAGCGCGGCCTTGACCGGCATCGAGTAGCCGACGGCCAGCCCGCCGAGCAGGAACGGCAGCCCCGCGACCAGCATCGCGACCAGCCCGGCCAGGAACCGCAGCGGCGTCACGCTCGCCGACGTCAGCGCCGCGCCCACGATCGTCACCGGCACGATCGCGATGAGCGCGAACACGAACCCGGTCAGCAACCTGCCGACGATCCGCGGTGTCGCCGCCGCCGGCAACGTCCGCACGTACGGGTCCCAGGCCTTCTCGCGATCGTCGGCGACCCCGACGCCGAACGTGAACAGGAAGCTCGACAGCACACCGAACACCGCCAGCTGGATCACCGCCGACGTCGCCGCGGCCACGTCGTCGCCGAACCCGAACGGGACGACGAAGAACAGCAGCGACAATGCCGGGAAGATCGCGGCCGATCCGACCGCGATCGGCACCCGCAGGTTCTCCAGCAGCAGGAACCGGAAATGGGTCCGGGTCAGGGCGAGCGTGGTCACGCCGCCACCTCCGTGAGGGTGAGGAACGCTTCTTCGAGCGAGGCCGTGCGAACCTGCAGGTCGTGGAACGGGGCGCCGCTGCGGACCAGGTCGCGGACGAGCTGGTCCGCGTCCGGGGTGTGCAGCCGGTGGCGCTCACCCTCGACCTCGGCGCGCACCACGCCCGGCAGCTCCGGCAGCGCTGTCGCCCGCAGCTCGACCAGCGACAACCCGACGACCCGGCGGACCGACGCGGTGTCGCCCTCGGTGAGGACCTTCCCGCCACCGATGACGACGACCCGCTGCGCCAACTCCTCGATCTCGTCGAGGTAATGACTGGTCAGCAGCACGGTCCCGCCGCGATGGTGGAAGTCGCGCACCCCGTCCCACAGCGCGCGACGCGCCTCGACGTCCAGACCCGTCGTGGGCTCGTCGAGCACCACCAGGGCGGGGTCGCCGACGAACGCCAACGCCACCGCCAGTCGACGCTTCTGCCCGCCCGACAGCCCGCCGCACTGGCGCCGCCCCAGCCCCGACAGCCCGAACCGCTCCATCACCTCGCCGGCCGGGAGAGGCTGCGGATAGTGCCGGGACACGAACGTGAGCACCTCGCCGACGCGCAGGGTGTCGGGCAGGCCCGTCTCCTGCGGGGTGACGCCCAGGCGCCGACGCCGCGCAGGGTCGGTCGGGTCGCCACCGAACAGCTCCGCGACCCCCGAGTCCGGCCTGCGCAGACCCGTCAGCAGGCTCAGCAGCGTCGACTTGCCCGCGCCGTTCGGGCCCAGCAGGCCCGTGATCGTGCCGGCGGCGACGTCGAGGTCGACGCCGTCGAGCGCGACGGTCGAGCCGAACCGGCGGGTCACACCGCGGGTGCGGGCGACGTGGCGGTCGGGAAGAACATGGATGTCTGCGCCGGTCATGGCGTCGTGCTCCTGTCCGAGTCGTCGGTGGGTGCCGCGGCCCCGTTCACCGGGTTCAGCAGCGCCCGCAGCGCCGCGGTGTAGTCCTCGAAGGCGCGCCGCCCCTGCCGGGTCAGCTCCACGTAGGTGACGGGTGTGCGCCGCTGATGGGCCTTCGTGATCTCGACGTAGCCCGCGTCCTCGAGCTTGCGCAGGTGCGTCGAGAGGTTGCCCGCAGTCATGTCGAGCAGCTCCTGCAGCCGCGGGAACGTGATCTTGTCGCCGTCGCAGAGCGACGCCAGGCTGGCCGTCACCCGCAGTCGGGCCTGCGCGTGGATCACCGGGTCGAGCTCGGGCATCGTGGTCACCGGGCACTCCGGTGGACCATCGCCCGGACACCGGCGAACAGCAGGGCGCCACCGCCACCGAGACCGATGATCAACGGACTGGCCGGCAGCCCGACCATCGCCGACACCACGGCGACGACCATGATCCAGATGCCGAGGACGTAGTCGACGCGGCTCGACCACACCGCGCCCGACAGCATGTACAGCGCGCCGGCGAGGAAGACGTACAGCGCCGGCGCGATCACCGACATCGTGTCGCCCGGCAGGTTCCGCGAGCCGAGGACGCCGACCAGCACGCCCAGCAGCGACATCGAGATCGGCCAGCTCAGCCCGTACCAGAGCCCCTGGCGCGACGACGGCCCGCTGACCCCCCGCCCCGTTCGGATGCCGACCGCCGCGCTCACGCACGCGGCCCCCACGACGGCGATTCCGGTCACCCAGCTCGAGACGGCCACGCTGACGACGTCGATCCCCGCGAGGAACCACGCCAGCCCGATGACCACCCAGGAGATACCCCAGACCAGGTAGAACACTCCGATGCTCGGCGAGAGCCGTGACGAGGCGTGCGACTGCGCCTGCTGGATGATCGCCAGCGCGTCGGCCGCCGACGGCGCGTCCTCGCCGCCCTCCTGCACCCGTGGCTCGTCCGTCCGCCGTTCCGTCATCACGCCCCCAAATCAGTTTGAAGCAACGCCTAGTTTGTAGCGCAAAGTGGTCGTCGGATGCAAGAGGGGTGCGGACCGGGCCCGGTGCCGACACCCACGCGCAACCTCACTGCTGCGTTTCGGGCCGGCAGCAGCAGCCAGGTTGCGCCCGTGCGAGCCGGCGGCAGCCGTTCCACGCGGCGCGCCGGGCACCGGAGGGCGCGGCGCCGGTGTGAGCCGGCGGCAGCCGTTCCACGCGGCGCGCCGGGCACCGGAGGGCGCGGCGCCGGGGCGGGTCGCTAGCCTGACCGCGTGACCGCGACGCAGGAGCGTGCCGGGATGAGCCTGGTCGGACAGCTCACCCGGTTCGTCGCCGTCGGTGTCGCCTCGGCCGCGGTCGACTACGGCGTTTACCAGCTGCTCCTGCTCGCCGTCGGCATGGACCCGCACGTCGCGAAGGGGATCAGCTTCATCCTCGGCACGACGACGGCGTACCTGCTCAACAAGCGGTTCACCTTCACCGAGGCGGGCGGCGGCAAGGGCCGGTTCGCCGGGTTCCTGCTGCTGTACGCGACGACGTTCGCCATCAACGTCGGTGTCAACGCCCTGGCCCTGGCGTTCCTGCCGCAGATGTCGCTGCGCACGTCGGTGGCGTGGGTGATCGCGCAGGGCTGCGCGACGGCGATCAACTTCGTCATGCTGCGGACGGTCGTGTTCCGCGCCCCGAAGAACGCGGCCTGATCTCTACGAGGGGTGGTCGAAGCGTTCCGCGGCCCCGGCCCGCACGAGCCGGACCCACTCCCGGAAGCCGGCGGGATCGCGTTTGGTGACGAGGAAGTACCACGCGTAGCGCGGCACGTCGAGGATGCCGACGCGGCGCATGCCGGGCTGCGCGATCAGGTAGCCGCGGTTGCGGTAGGTGTAGAAGCGCTTGACGGGGTCGTCGGGGTCGCGGGCGTGCAGCCGGCCGCCGACCATGGGCTTGTCCTCGCCGGTGGCGGCAGGGTGCAGGTACGCGGCCTGCAGGGCGGTGCCGAAGGGCAGCCCCGAGCGGACGAGGCGGCGGTGCATGTCGACCTCGTCGCCACGCACGAACAGCCGCAGGTCGGGCACGCCGACCCGTTCGAGCGCGGTGGCCCGGAACAGCGCGCCGTTGAACAGGGCGGCGATGCCGGGCAGGAGCTCGGCGTCGGCAGACTCCTCCGACAGCAGGCCGGACCGGGTGGCGTGCCAGGTGAGGCCGCGGCGAACGGGGAAGGCGAGCCGGTCGGGGTCGTCGCGGTCGGCGACGGTGGGGGAGACGGCCGCCAGGTCCCGGCGGGTCGCGAGGTCGACCAGGGTGGCGAGGACCTTGTCGTCGGCGGCGAGGCCGTCGTCGTCGCCGAGCCAGACCCACTCGGCGCCGAGCGCGAGGGCGTGCAGGATGCCGAGGGCGAACCCGCCGGCCCCGCCGAGGTTGCGGTGCGACGGCAGGTAGGTCGCGGGGATGCCGCAGCCCGCGACGACGTCGCGGGCGGGCTGGTCGGGCCCGTTGTCGACGACGACGAGGTGCGCGATCGGGTGCGTCTGCGTGGCCATGGCGGCCAGGGAGTCGACGAGCATCCCGGCGCGGTGCCGGGTGACGACGACCGCGACGACCGACCCGCGGGGAAGAGCGTTCACGCAGGAGCCCCGCAGCCGCTCGGCAACTGCGTGACCGGAGTTGCTGTGTCCGACTGGGACCTCGCGGGCTCGGTCACGTGCGCCCGAGGTCGGCGAGGACGTCGTGACCCTTGTAGTGGTGCAGCACGTCGCGCAGCGGGCCGTGCTCGCGGATCTGGCCGTGTTCCATCCAGATCGCGGTGTCGCACAGGTCGGCGAGGAACTCGTCGGAGTGCGAGGCGAACACGAGGATGCCGGAGCGTTCGACGAGCTCGTTGAGCCGGTCGCGCGCCTTGGCGAGGAAGGCGGCGTCGACGGCGCCGATCCCTTCGTCGAGCAGCAGGATCTCGGGGTCGATGCTGGTGACGACGCCCAGCGCGAGCCGCACCCGCATACCGGTGGAGTAGGTGCGCAGCGGCATCTCGAGGTACTCGCCGAGCTCGGTGAACTCGGCGATGTCGTCGACGCGGGACTCCATCTGCTTCTTCGTCATACCGAGGAAGAGGCCGCGGATGAGGATGTTGTCGAGGCCGGAGATCTCGGGGTCCATGCCGACGGCGAGGTCGAACACCGGGGCGACCTTGCCGACGACGGCGGCGCGGCCCCGGGTGGGCTCGTAGATGCCCGACATGAGGCGCAGCAGCGTCGACTTGCCGGCGCCGTTGTGGCCGACGAGCGCGACGCGGTCGCCCTTGCGCAGCGAGATGTCGACGTCGCGCAACGCCTCGATGATCGGGACCTTGCTGTCGGTGCCGATCCGGCCACCCGCCTTGCCCAGCACGGCCTTCTTCAGCGAGCGCGACTTCGCGTCGAAGATCGGGAAGTCGACCGCGGCGCCGCGGATGTCGATGCTCGGTTCGGTCATTCCGTCACACCCAGTACGCGACGCGGGATCGGTAGTTGCGCATGCAGACCAGCGCGGCACCCCAGCCGACGACGGTGATCACGCCGACGACGAGCCAGTGCCGCCACACGATCGCGTCGCCCAGCATGGGCTGGCGCAGGATCTCGACGAAGTGCATCACCGGGTTCAGCTCGGCGATCTGGGCGCGCTCGGCGACGGCGGGGTTGTCGCGCAACCGGTCGTACGACCAGACGATCGGCGTCATGAAGAACAGGAGCTGGGTCAGGCTGGCGACGATCGGCGGGATGTCGCGGAACCGGGTCGCGATGATGCCCGACAGGATCGTGATCCAGCCGCCGTTGAGGACCAGCAGCGCGAACGCGGGGATCGCCATGAAGGACGCCCAGCCCAGCGGGTGCGGGAAGATGATCATCAGGATCACCCAGATGATCACGTTGTGCGCGAAGAACAACGTCTGCCGCCACACCAGCCGGTAGACGTGCAGGCTCAGCGGGGCGGGGAGGAACCGGATCAGGCCCTCGTTGGCGATGAACACCTCGCTGCCCTCGAGGATGCAGCCCTGGACGAAGTTCCAGATCAGCAGCCCGGTGGCGACGTAGGGCAGGAACGTCTTGATGTCCTCCTGGAACAGCGCCCCGTAGAGGATGCCCATCGCCGTGGCGATGACCGCCATGCTGATGCTGATCCACAACGGGCCCAGGATCGAGCGCCGGTAGCGCTGCTTGATGTCCTGCCAGCCGAGATAGCCCCACAGCGGCCGCTGCCGCCAGCCCTGGCGCAGGTCGTTGAAGGCGCGGGCCCAGCTGCGGGGACCGGGCTCGTCGTCGAGCGGGCGTGCCTGCTCGGCAGGGGCCCCCTCAGCGCTCACGGTCACAGCCACGCGCCGAGGGTACCTGCGGGTGACCGGGGCCGAACGCGCGGTGGGCCGAGGCCCGTCGGGGGCGCGACGAACGGCTCCGACCTGCGGACGAGCAGGCCGGGACGCCGTTCACCGCACCGTCGGTCAGAGGTACTGGCCGGTTCCGCGACCCATGCCCTCGGGCATCTGCTGGCCCTGCGGCATCGCGCCGGGCGGCAGTCCGCGACGCATCTGCTCCAGCTGCGCGCGCGCTGCCATCTGCTGGGCGAACAGCGCCGTCTGGATGCCGTGGAAAAGGCCCTCCAGCCAGCCGACGAGCTGCGCCTGCGCGATCCGCAGCTCGCCCTCGGACGGGATGGAGTCGTCGGTGAACGGCAGCGAGAGCCGCTCCAGCTCCTCCCGCAGCTCCGGGGCGAGGCCCTCCTCGAGCTCCTTGATGGAGTTCTCGTGGATCCCCTTGAGCCGGGCCCGCGACGCCTCGTCGAGCGGCGCGGCCCGCACCTCCTCCAGGAGCTGCTTGATCATCGTCCCGATGCGCATGACCTTGGCGGGCTGCTCGACCATCGACGAGAGGCCCTGCTCGTCGGTCTCCTCGTCGCTTTGCGGCACGCGTGCCATGCCCACCGGGCGCCCGTCGGGGCCCACCACCACGACCTGCTGCTCCGGGCTGTCCTGCTCGTTGGCATCAGACGGCTGACTCATGCCGCACATCATTGCGCGCCCGGGCCCCGAGCGCCGTCGGTGCCCGGTTCCTGCAGGACAGCCCGGGCCCTCAACGGGTCAGCAGGAGCTTGCCGACGACCCCTCCCGCCTCCAGCACCCGGTGCGCCTCGGCGGCGTCGCGCATCGGCAGCGTGGCGTGCACGACCGGCTTCACGCGGCCGTCGGCGACCATGGGCCACACCTGCTCGCGCACCCCGTCGACGATGCGCGCCTTGCCCTTCGGCCCGTCGACCGGCCTGCCCCGCAACCCCAGCGACGTCACGCTCGCCCGCTTCGCCAGCAGCGCCGCGAGGTTGAGCTCGCCCTTCACCCCGCCCTGGAAACCGATGATCATCAGCCGGCCGTCCGTGGCGAGCGCCTTCACGTTGTTGGGCAGGCCCTTGGCACCCATGTTGTCGAGGATGACGTCGGCGCCGTGCCCGTCGGTGGCGTCGAGCAGGGCCGTGGCGACGTCGTCGTTGTAGTCGATCACGATGTCGGCACCCAGCTCGCGGCAACGGTCCAGCCGCTGCGGGGACGCCGTCGCCGCCACCCGGGCCCCGAGCGCCCTCGCGACCTGGATCGCGTGCGTCCCGATCCCGCTGCTGCCGCCCTGCACGAGGAACGTCTCACCCGAGGTCAACCCCGCGGTGTCGACGACGTTCGACCACACCGTGCACGCCACCTCCGGCAACGCCGCGGCCGTCACCACGTCGACCCCGTCGGGCAGCGGCAGCACCTGCCCCGCCGGCACGACCACCTTCTCGGCGTAGCCGCCGCCCGCCAGCAGCGCGCACACCTCGTCGCCGACCCCCAGGCCGACGACGCCCTCGCCCACCGCCGAGATCCGCCCCGAACACTCCAGACCGATGACATCGGACGCCCCGGGCGGCGGCGGGTAGTTGCCCTGCCGCTGCATGACGTCGGCGCGGTTGACCCCGGCCGCGACGACGTCGACGAGGACCTCCCCCGGCCCGGCCTGCGGATCCGGGACCTCGGTCCACTCCATGACGTCCGGCGCGCCCGGCTCCCGCAACGTGATCGCGTACATGCCGTCGACCGTATTGCGGTCGCGGCCGTGGGGCACGCTTGCGGGGTGGATCCGGTACCCGAGCCGTGGCCGCTGCGCCATCTCGTCCTGCGCACCCCGCGCCTCGACCTGCGCCCCGACGACGACGCCGGCCTCGACGAGCTCGTCGCCGTCGGCTACCGCGGCGTCCACCCGCCCGACCAGATGCCGTTCCACGTGCCCTGGACCGACGCCGACCGCCGCTACCTGGGCCGCGGCATGCTCCAGTACTTCTGGCAGCAACGCTCCGTGCTCGCCCCCGAGAACTGGGCGCTGCACTTCCTGGTCCGGTTCGAAGGCCGCGTCGTCGGCGTGCAGACGGTGCGCGCCAAGGACTTCCCCGGCCGCTGCACCGTCGACTCCGGCTCCTGGATCGGGATGGAGGTCCAGGGCCGCGGCATCGGCACCGAGATGCGCGCCGCCGTCCTGGCCTTCGCGTTCGACCACCTCGGCGCCATCCGCGCCACCTCCGCCGCGTTCGCCGACAACGTCCGCTCGCTGCGGGTGTCGGACACGCTCGGCTACCGGCGCACCGGCACCGCCACCGTCGTCCGACGCGGCGAACCCGCCGACGAGGTACAGGTCGCGGTGACGCCCGACGAGTTCGTCCGGCCCGACTGGACCCTCGCCGTCGAGAGCTACCCGGCCTGCGCGGGGCTGCTCGGGGCGAGCGCACCGGCGTAACCCAGCGCCTGCTGCGCCATCTGCGCGGCGAACGCCCGAGCCGCCGCCTCCTGCTGCGGGTCGAGCGGCGGCCGCGGCGCCCCCGGGGGCTGCTCCACCCACACGCACCCCGAAGGGCGGATCCTCACCCGGGCGGGTGGCGTCGCGTCAGCCGAGGCTCACGCCGCGCGCGAAGGTGTCGCACTGCGCCGGGTTGCCGCTCTGGTAGCCCGTCGAGTACCACTTCTCGCGCTGCGCCGAGCTGCCGTGGGTGAACTGGCTCTCGTTCACCCGACCGCCGCCCAGGTTCGACTGGATGTAGTCGTCACCGATCCGCGACGCCGTGTCGAGCGCGGCCGCCACGTCGGCCTGCGTGACGTCGGTGATCAGCGGACGCCCCGTCGACGTCGGCACCTGCGTCGCGTGGTTGCCCCACGCACCGGCGTAGCAGTCGGCCTGCAGCTCGAGGCGCACCGAGCCCGACGTCGGGCCACTGTCGCCCGCCTGGACACGCCGGCTCGTCCCGAGCAGGTTCTGCACATGGTGCCCGTACTCGTGGGCGATGACGTACGCCCGCGCGTACGGACCGCCCTGAGCGCCGAACCGCGTCTCCAGCTCCTCGAAGAACGAGAGGTCGATGTAGACCTCCTGGTCAGCCGGGCAGTAGAAGGGACCGACGTCCGACGTCGCGCTGCCGCACCCACCGGTGTTGACCGAGCCGGAGAAGAAGTTGATGCGCGGCACGGAGTACGTCTGCCCGGACCGCGCGAACACATCGGACCAGTAGCCGTTCAACGAGTTGACGACGGCGACGACCTCGCAGTCGAGCCTGGTGTTCGCATCGGCGCCGGTCTGACAGCTCTGCGCGATGGCCGAACCGTCGGCCTGCTGCCCGCTCTGCAGACCGGTCAGGCCGCTGCTCGGCAACGCGAACCCACCGCCGCCGCCGGTACCGCCGCCCCCGAGGGCGGAGATCACGAAGTACAGAATCAGGCCGATGATCCCCAGCCCGCCGCCGCCGACCGCGACCCGGCCGCCGACGCCACCGCCCCCACGACCACCGGATCCCCGCAGGTCGTCGACGCTCGACGTGTCGAGATCGGCGTTCTCGTCGAACCGCATCCCCGCTGCCTCCCACGCGACCGTGTGCCGCCCAGCGCGCTGATCCCACCACAACCAGGACGTCCGGTCGACGCCGGTGCCGACAAGTAGGCTGAGTCCATGTCGGATGGCGGGACCACGCAGTGGCTCGACGACGACGAGATGCGGTTCTGGCGGTCCTTCATCACCACGGCCACGCTGCTCGAGTCCCGTCTGAACCAGAACCTCAGCGAGTCGCACGGCGTCACGCACAGCGACTACACGATCCTGGTGGTCCTCTCCGAGGCCCCGGGCCGACAGCTGCGCATGAGCGTGCTGGCCGAGCTCATCGCCTCCTCCAAGTCCCGGCTCTCCCACCAGATCGCGCGAATGGAGAAGGCGGGGCTCGTCGCCCGCCAGGTCTGCGACTCCGACGGCCGCGGCGTCCTCGCCGCCCTCCTCCCCGCCGGCATGGAACTGCTGGAGCGCGCCGCCCCGACGCACGTCACCGCCGTCCGCGAGCTCGTGATCTCGCAGGTCACCAAAACCGAGCAGAGCAGCTTCGCCGATGCGCTCGAACGGATCCAGCGTGCCCTGAGCGGCGACGACGCGGTCGCGGCCGCCAGCTAGGCTGCTACGCGGAAGCGTGGCAGAGAGGCCGAATGCACTCGCCTTGAAAGCGAGAGTCCCGCAAGGGTCCGGGGGTTCGAATCCCTCCGCTTCCGCCAGGTCAGCAGCATGATCACCGACCTGCGCGTGTTGCACGTCGGAGCGTTGACAGCAAACCCGGCGACAGGAACGTGCCGGGCCGGGTCGTCAGAAGACGGCGATCAGGACCGCGCCTGTCAGGGCGACGGCAAGACCGAGCACCTGTCGTCGTGACAGACGTTCGCCCAGGAATGCGATGCCGACCAGCGCGGGTACGACCGGGTAGAGCGAAGACAGCACCACCGCGACCGTGACGAACTCGGACTGGGCCGCCAACGCGTACGCAGTCAGTGCCACCGCCGCAAGCACCCCGGACCCGGCAGCGGCGAGCACGGACCGCGTCCTCTTGTGCCCGTCGGGGTCGGCTGACGTTTGCCGCATCATCGTGACTGCGAGCACGCCGACGATCAGGACTGCGGTGAGTCTGCCGGCGAGAACAGGCCAGAGGCCGGCATCGGGACTGCATCTGGCAAGTGCGAGGTACTGGAGCGCGATTCCCGCGCCGGCGACGAGTCCATCACCGACTGATCCGCGTGTTGGATCAGTCGTGGCGGTTGATGCGTGCCGAGACACGAGCCACAGGCCGGGCAGAGCGAGTCCCACGCCGGTCCAGGTCAGCCACGCCGGTCGGTCGCCGAGCAGTGCGACCCCGACGAGGACGGGGAGCGCGATTCCGCCGACCGCGCTGATCGGGACCACGACCGACATCGCGCCTCGGCTCATGCCGCGGAAGAGGAATGCCATGGCAAGTCCGGTTCCGAGACCGGAGAGCCCGCCCCAGGCGAGGTCCGGTATGTCGGGTCGGGCGGGGGTGAGGAGCGGTGCGGCGATGGCGACCGCGACGAGCCCGCCGAGCTGACCCAGTAGAGCCACGTGCACCGCGCGCATCCGACGGGCGACGACGCCACCGATGACGTCCGACAGCCCGTAGCTCAACGCCGAAGCGAGAGCGAGCAGTGCGCCCACGGCCTGTCACCGCCTCTGATCGCGTTCGGCCTGTCCGACGGGGCAGATCGCACCGTCCGTGCAGCAGGACCGGTCGCAGAGCCGACACAGCAGGTCTGAGCTGCCCACGTCGTTGTAGAGCCGGGTGAGCAGCACTTCGAGGAGACGTTCGAGCTGGGCTCGGTCGTCGGGGTCGAGACCGGCCAGGAGCGAGCCCATCTGCGTGTCGCGAGTGGCGCGGACCTCTCGAACCGTGCGCCGGCCCGCAGTTGTCAACTCGACCGAGACCGTGCGTCCGGCCTTCTGACCCCGCTGGACCAGGCCGGAGGTCTCCAGCGAGTCCACCATTCGAGCAGTCGCCGGTTGAGACAGGCCGATCCTCCGGCCGAGTTCGGTGACGCTGAGACCTGGTGTGTAGGCGAGGACGACCAGTGCGGCTGCTCCGCTCGCGCTCACCCGCCCCGCTTCCCGGACCTGGGTCAGCATCAGGTCCGAGAGTGCCAACGATGCCGCTCCCAGAAGGTTGGCGAGACGCTTCTCATGCATGAGTCATGCATAGATGATGGGTCGGGAGCCGGCAAGTCGACCTGTCGGCCAGGGCTTTCGCTGGGTCGAACGCCGCGACAACCCGCAGCACCGGCGGTCGGTGCTGATCGTGCTCACCGACGAGGGCCGCGATCGGGGCCGTCCTCGCCCGGGAGTACGAGCTGATGGGGCGCACGCCCGGCGGGCTCAGCGACTCCGACATCGGCACCACGCTGCGCGTGCTGTCCGCCATGCGTGCGGCTCTCGACGCGCTCGAGCCCGACGCCGCGCAGCCGGCCGTCGACAGCTGATGTGCGGCGCGGCGCTACCTCGCGCGGTTGTGGGCGATCGCGGCGCGGACGAGCGCGGCGAGGCCGGCCTCGTCGAGGGTGTCGCCCTCGTACAGCTCGTAGGAGCGGCGTTGCTTGCCGCCGAGCTCGCCGTTGAACAGGCCCGACGGGTCGTCGAGCGAGGCGCCGTACATGAAGCCCAGTTTGACCTTCGCCTTGAAGATGCCGCCGACGATCAGGGGCCCGTCGAGGTCCCAGCAGGGCGCACCCATGTACTTCCAGGCCTCGTCGATGCCGGGGTCGACGCCGAGGATGACGCGGCGGGCAGCGGCGAGGGTCTCGCCGCGCCAGTCGGCGTGGTCGGTGATCAGCTCGTCGACCCGGGCGGCGGCGTCCACGGCGGTCACGCCTTCTCGGCGACGGCCGCGGGGTGCCAGCGGAAGCCGTCGGGGTCGGTGAGGTCGCCGACGTCTCCGCCGATGACGATGCGGTGGGAGCCGGTGCCGTCGGCGGGGACGCCGGCGTCCTTGGCGAGGGCGCGGCGGCCGTAGAGCCCCAGCGTGATCGGGCTGCCGTCCATCGTGAAGTCGACGTACTTGCGGCCGAAGCTCTTGCCGACGGTGAGGCCGTGGTCGACGTAGAACTGGCGGGTCGCGGCGACGTCGTCGCAGCCGAGGAGGACGACGACGGAGTCGATGTCGCGGGTGGCGGGACCGGTGTCCTTCTTGGACGACGACGCGATCTTGACGATGGTGCCGTCCGGGGCGGCCACGACGCCGCCGAAGCCCCAGAACGACTTGGCGGCGGGCTTGAGGACGGTGCCGCCGGCGGCGGTCGCGGCGTCGACGAGCGCGAGCGCGGTGGCGGGCCCGGCGACGACGAGCGACACGGTGAAGCCGCGGAACCCGGTGGAGGGCTCGTCGGTGTTGGCGACGTCGACGAGGTGGTCGAGGCCGAGCGCGGCCCAGAAGGTCCGGGAGCGGTCGACGTCGGTGGTCTGGACGGTGAGGGATGCGATGCGCGTCATGGGGAAGACGTTAGGAGCGGGGGTGCTCCTGCTGCTTCTCGATTCCTGACGGATGCTCGGGCAGCCGGATCGTGAACGCCGGGGGCGCGCCGTCGAAGGTCTCGTCGCGCAGCATGATCTCGGTCCTTGGACGTGACCTTCAGGACGATTCCGCGGCGGGGCCGAGCCACCGCCGGGTGACGGCGTGCTCCGCGGCGATGCGCGCGAAGACCTCGGCCGTCGGCGACACCTCGGCGGCGGGCAGCACGAGCACGAACGGGACGGTCACGGGCTCGGTCAGCGCAACCCAGCGAAGGTGCGCCGCGAGCCCTCCGGTCGAGGAGAGCCCGGCCAGGGCGACGGTCTCGGCGTCGCCGACCGTCCGCTGGCTGACGTCGAACGAGATGTCTCGTTCCACGAGGCGTGGTCGGAGCCCCTGGTCGGAGAACAGGCCGGTGACGAAATCGTGGTACGACGGGTTGGCGGCGCGCGGATGGATGGCGACCGGATAGCGGGCGACCGTGGCGAGCGCGACCGCGTCGAGTTCGGCGAGCGGGTGGTCGACGCGCACGAGCGCGCCGACGGGATCGCGTCGCACGGTCTGCAGGTCTACGCCGTCCGCAGGCCTCGCGGCCCGGGCCAGGCCGACGTCGGCCCGTCGGTCCCGGACCGCGCGGAGGATCGCGGCGGTGGGCAGCACCTCGGTGACGATCTCGACGCCGGGATGGCGCTCGTGCACCGCCTGCACGAGCTGCGGTGCCGTGTCGTAGCCGGCGCTGAGGGTGTACGCCAGCCGCAGCGTCCCGGTGAGCTCCTCCCCGGCCCGGCGCGCGGCGTCCCACGCGTGCGTCAGCCCGGCGAGCGCTGCCGGTCCCCGCGCGCGCAGCGCCTGCCCGGCGGGGGTGAGTGACACGCTGCGGGTGTCGCGCTGCAGCAGGGTGACGCCGAGCTGGGCTTCGAGCTTGCGGATCTGGGCGCTGAGCGAGGGCTGGGCGATGTGCAGCCGACGCGCGGCGCGGGTGAAGCTGAGCTCGTCGGCCACGGCGAGGAAGTAGCGCAGCAGCCGCACCTCGGGCTCCACAGGGGCGCCTCCCCCCGACGACAACGACGACAACGACGACGGCTACGACGGCTACGACGAGCACGACGACTCATAGGCTACGGCTCTGGGTCCATGGGCAGCTGGTCTTTCCCCGCCGGGTGTCGCGCTGCCTAGCGTGCGATCCATGGTGACGATGGCTGAACCACACCCGCTGCCCGGGCTCGACGCGGCGTGCCGCGCCCTGGCCCGCGGACAGGCCGTCGTCGTGCCCAACCCCAGCCCCATGACCTACGGGCTCGTCGCCACCGACCCGGCCGCGGTCAACGCGGCGAAGGGGCGGCCGGTGGAGCAGCCGGTGGCGGTCTCGCTGCACGACCACGCCGAGTGGCACCGGGTCACGCCGGGCCTCGACCTGCCGCGTGAGCTGCTGCCGAGGATCCTCGCCCTGCTGGATCGGCGGCTGTCGCTGCTGGTCCCGGTACGCGAGGACGCGTCGTTGCCGGAGTGGGTCCGGTCCGGGGTGCACGACGGCCACCTGGCGATGTTCAACGGACGGTGGGGCCCGTCGGCTCCGCTGTGGGACCGCTTCCCGCGCCTGCACGGCAGCAGCGCCAACCGTAGCGGGCAGCCACCGGCGGCGTGTGCGGCCGACGCCGCGCGCATGCTCGGCACCGACGTGCCGGTGATCGACGGCGACGCGCTGCGGGATCCGCGCCGCGTCCCCCGCGCCAGCAGCATGGTGCGCGTGACACGCGACGGGAAGATGCGGTTGCATCGCCCAGGGGCCCAGGACGTCGCGTCGATCGTCGACGTCTCCCCGTGACGAGCTGGGCTCGTCGGCGCCGGCTCGGCACGCACCAGCGGTGTCGAGGGCTACCGTTCGGCCCATGGCCGACGCGCTGATCGTCACGGCGATTCTCGACGACGCGGCCCAGGAGCGGTTCGACGCGTTGCGGCGCACGCACTTCCCGCCCGAGCGCAACCACCTGGCCGCGCACGTGACGTTGTTCCACGAGTTGCCGGGGGAGCACCGGCGCGAGGTGGAGGACGACCTCGTCGTGGTGGCGGGCCGCGTGGGCGCCGTGGTCCCGGTGCGTGTGGCGGGTCTGCGGTTCATGGGGCGGGGCGTCGCGTTCGTACTGCGGTCGCCGGCGCTCGCGCAGGCGCGGTCGGGGCTGGCGCAGCGGTGGGAGCCGTGGCTGTCGGCGCAGGACCGGGCGAAGGGCGCGGACCTGCACGTCACCGTCCAGAACAAGGTGGACCCGGAGCGGGCCCGGGCGCTGCACGACGCGTTGCGTGCCGAGTTCGTCCCGTCGGACGTGTCGGCGACAGGGTTGGGGTTGTGTCGCTACCTCGACGGGCCGTGGGAGGAGCTGGCCCGGGTGCCTTTCGTGAAACCGGAGGTCAGCGGTCCCACAGCGGATGCGGGTCCCGCCCGGCGGACATCAGGAAGCGGTCGCGCCAGGACACGTCGGACGGCACGGGGGTGAGAGCGGGCCCGAAGAGGCCGACGGCGCGCCAGTGGTCGGCCCGCGGCTCGGTGATCTCCCACATGGTGCGGGCGAAGACCTCGGTGAGCGGGCAGACGGACCCGCTGAACACCGCGACCTCGTGTGCGGTGACGGCGCGCAGGACGGTCTGGCGCAGCAGGTAGTCGGCGACGGTGACGTCGCCGTGGCGGGAGTGGACGATCGCCTCGGGGTCGGCGGCCTTCGACGCGGCGGCCACGGACTCCTCGGCGAGCCGGGTGAGGACGGCCTCGCGGTCGTTGTCGCCGCCGGCGAGGGGGTCCTCGGTGCCGGGTTCACCACCCGCGAGCAGGTCGGGGACGGTGGCGTCGTCCCGGGCGTGCTCGCGGATCACGGACGAGATGGGGACGGGTGTGCCGTCCGGGAGGCCGAAGGGCGGTGGCACGGTGGTTGATCGGTGTTCGCGGCCGACCCGGCCCAGGACCCATACCGCGACCTGTTCCGCCGTCACGAAGAGTTCAGCCTCGCGGATCATGCGACCTCCTCGTCGACGCCGGCGTTCCCGGTGATCAGAGAGTTCACCCTGCACGACGCCGGGTGGTCGTGGTGTCTCAAATTGCTCCGCTCGGCCGATCACGGGTACCGCTGTCGTCGCGGCCGGGGCGGAGGCGGCGGGCGTGCGGGGAGCTCGTCAGGGAGTGAGCAGTGTCGCGACGGTCTTGTCGATGCGGCGAGCGCGGGTCTCGGGGGTCTTGGCGTCGTCGATCGCCATGACGTGGCGACGTTTGTGGCTGTAGGACAGCGCGTCGAACGCGGCGCGGGCGGCCGGGGCGGCGTCGAGGGCCGCGGCGAGGTCGTCGGGGACGGTGACCTCGCGGGGCTCGGTGTCGAGCTCGACGGTCACGTCGACCTCGTCGCCACCCGCGATCCCGGTGATCGTGCGGATCTCGGCGCTGACGCCGATGAGGAACCGCCCACCCATCGACGCGATGCTGCTGCGCCAGGTGTGCCCGCCCGCGGTGACGGTGACCTTGGGGCGCTTGCCGGCGCCGAGCTGTTCCACGACCTCGTCGGGCACGACGATGCCGGTGTTGTTCTTGCCCGCGGTGGCGATCGTCGTCCGGAATTCCACGGCGGGATCATGCCGCTCGGGTGTGCTGTGCTGCAACGTTCAGGGGCGGCAGCGAGGGGCTCCCCTCCGGTCTCGCCACCACCGTGTGGATCAACGACGCGGACCTGCCGGGGAAACGGTGCATTCGCTCGATTGAGTGCACGCCTGAGTGCACGCCGTGCGGGCCGCGCGCCGGGTCGGCGGATTCCACCGTGACGTCGCCGGTAATTCTCCGGGTATTCGTCGATGTGAATGAATTTCGGCTCAGGTCGCGTCGGTGAGGAATTCGGTGGCGGCGGCGACGAGATGGGCGGGGTCGTCCACACCGCAGAGTTCACGCGCGGAGTGCATCGACAGCACGGGGATGCCGACGTCGACGGTCCGGATCCCGAGCCGTGTCGCGATGATCGGGCCGACGGTCGACCCGCACGGCACGGTGTTCTTCCCGACGAAGAACTGCGATCCGACGCCGGCGGTCCGGCAGGCGCGCTGCCAGGCGGCGGCGCCGGGGGCGTCGGTGGCGTAGCGCTGGTTGGCGTTGACCTTCAGCGACGGGCCCTGGTTGGGCAGGGCGCGGTGGCCGGGGTCGTGCAGGTGCAGATAGTTGGGGTGGGCGGCGTGGGTGACGTCGCACGACAGCGCCCGGGAGGCGGCGAAGACGCGGGAGCGGGCGTCGAATCCGCCGGCGAGGTGGGTCAGCAGCGTCTCGAGCAGTGGGCCGGCGGCGCCGGTGGCGGTGGCACTGCCGATCTCCTCGTGGTCGAAGCCGACGAAGACGGGTGTCGTCGACGGGTCGCGCTCGGCGGCCGCGATCAGCGACGTGATCCCGGCGTGCACCGACGACAGGTTGTCGAGCCGGGGCGCGGCCAGCAGCTCGCCGTGCTCGCCGAGGCGGGCGGGCGGGGTGAGGTCGTGGACGACGAGGTCGTGCGCGGCGATCTCACCGGCATCGACTGTCGCGACGTCGGCGAGGAATGCGAGCAGGTCACCCTCGGAGTGGGAGCCGAGGCCCCAGATCGGCAGCAGGTGCTGTTGGGCGTCGAGCGTCAGGCCCTGGTTGACCGATCGGTCGAGGTGGATGGCCAGCTGCGGGACGCGCAGCAGCGGCCGTGCCACGTCGACCAGCACCGACGTGCCGTCGTAGAGGGAGAGTCGGCCGGCGAGGCCGAGGTCGCGGTCGAGCCAGGAGTTCCACAGCGCGCCGCCGTAGACCTCGACGGCGACCTGTCGCCAGCCGCCGGCGCCGGTGTCGGGCAGTGGCTTGACCTTGAGCGTGGGGGAGTCGGTGTGGGCGGCGAAGATCCGCAGCGGTGACACGTCGCCGCGCTGCCACCACGCCAGCACCGTCCCGTCCCGGACCAGGTAGCGCCCGCCCGGAGTGGTGTCCCACTCGGCGGTCTCCACCTGTTCGGTGAACCCGGCGGCGGTCAGCCGGGCCACGGCCTCGGCCACCGCGTGGTACGGGGTCGGGCTCGCGGAGATGAAGTCGGCGAGGTCCAGCGCGAGGTCGGCCACGTCATGCATCCTGCCCTCGTGGTCGGTGAACGGTTCGACGTGGTCGTCGTCGGGGGTGGGAGCGCGGGCTGTGTGCTGGCGGCGCGGCTGGCGGAGAAGCGGTCCCGGAGTGTGCTGCTGCTGGAGGCCGGCCCCGACCCTGTGAGCGGTAATAGTCGCTATAGCGACTATTACCGCTCACGAGCCTCTGACCTGTCCGCCACCGTGCCGGGCCATCCGCTCAACTGGGCCTACCCCGCAGAGCTGGCGCGAGGTGTCGACGCGATCCTGCCCCGGGGCCGGGTACTCGGCGGGTCGAGCGCGATCAACGGCGCCTACTTCGTCCGTGCCACCCGAGCCGACCTCGACGATTGGGCGGTCCCCGGCCTCTCCTACGACGAGGCACTGCCGTTCTACGTGCACAGTGAACGCGACCTCGACTTCGTCTCCGAGGATCACGGCGACGCGGGGCCGATACCGGTCCGCAGACCGTCGGGGGCCCTGGAAGCGCCCACCACCGAGCCCTTCCTCGCCGCCGCTGCCGCCCTCGGCTTCCCGGACGAACCCGACAAGAACGCCGGCGGCCCGCCCGGGGCGGGCCTGGTCCCGTCGAACGTCGTCGACGGGGCGCGGGTGAGCGCCGCCGACGCCTACCTGCGCGCGCAGCCCGCCGAGATGCGCACCAGCGCGGTGCTCCGGCCGGCCGACGACGCTCGGGTGCATCTCGGGGGTGGGCTCACCGTCCGCACCGACACGCCGGTGACCAGCATCGAGCTGGACCGGTTGCGGGCGGTCGGGGTGCGGACCGCGTCCGGCACGGTCGAGGCCGGGGAGGTCGTCCTCGCCGCCGGGGCCCTCGCGACGCCGCGGCTGCTGATGCGGGCCGGCATCGGGCCCGGCGACACACTGCGGGACGCCGGCATCCGCGTCCGCCACGACCTGCCCGTCGGCATCGGGTTCTCCGACCACCCGGCCGTCTTCCTGCCCTTCCGCCCCCACGAGACCGCGCAGCCGCACCCGCACGCCGTCACCGCGCAGGTCGCCCTGCACCTCGACTCCGGCGCCGACCCCGCAGGCGACCTGGAGCTGCTGCTGTTCACACGGCCGTTCACCCCCGGCGGGCCACTGCACGTGATGTGCGCGCTGCAACGCCCCGAACGCAGCGGGCTGCTCACCCCCGGCCGCACCGAACACCGCTACCTGCGCACCGAGGCCGACCGGCGACGGCTGCGTGCGGCCGTCCGGATCGCCGCCGACCTGCTGCGGGCGGGTCTCGGCACCCGCGTCGAACCCGAGGGTTTCGTCCTGGGCAACGACACCCGGCTCGACGGATGGATCCGCGACCACCTCACGTCGTCGTCGCACCTGTCCGGGACCGCGGCCATCGGCCCGGTGTGCGACCCCGAGCTGCGGGTCCGCGGGACGAAGGGGCTGCGCGTCGTCGACACCTCGGTGTTCCCCGCCGTCCCCCGAAGGGGGCCCGCTGCCAGCGCGATCATGCTGGGGGAACGCGCCGCGGCGCTACGTTGGGACGTGTGAGCGACAACCCGTTCCTGCGCGCGAGCGACCTGCCCTACCAGCTGCCCGACTACCGGCGCATCGCCGACGAGCACTACGCCCCCGCGTTCGACGCCGGCATGGCCGAGCAGCGCGCCGAGGTCGAGGCCATCGTCACGAACCCGGAGCCGGCGACGTTCGAGAACACCGTCGCCGCGCTGGAGCGGTCCGGGCGCATCCTCGACCGGGTGTCGACGGTGTTCTTCAGCCGCGCGAGCGCCCACACCAACGCGGCCATCGAGGCGCTGCAGGCCGAGATCGCGCCGAAGCTCGCCGCGCACCGCGACGCCATCGCGCTCGACCCGCGGCTGTTCGCCCGCCTCCGTGACCTGCACGAACGCCGCGACGCGCTGGGGCTGGACCCGGAGGCGCACCGGCTGCTGGAGAAGCTCGTCGACGAGGCCGTCCGCGACGGCGCCGAGGTCGACGAGGCCGGCAAGTCCCGGCTGCGAGAGCTCAACGCGCGCATCTCCACACTGTCGACGGCCTTCGGCAGCCACCTGCTCGCCGACACGAACGCCTCGGCCGTCGCCGTCGACGACCCGGCCCGGCTCGACGGCCTGTCGTCCGGCGCGGTCTCAGCCGCTGCGGGGGCGGCCGCCGCCAGGGGCCGGGACGGCTACCTGCTCACGCTCGTCCTGCCGACCAGCCAGCCCGCGCTGGCATCGCTCACCGACCGCCCGCTGCGCGAGGAGCTGTTCCGGGCCTCGGTCGAGCGCGGGGCCCGCGGCGGCGACCACGACACCCGCGCGATCCTCGCCGAGCTCGCCGCGCTGCGCGCCGAACGGGCGCGGCTGCTCGGGTTCCGCGACCACGCCTCCTACGTCGCCGCCGACAGCACCGCCGGCTCCGTCGACGCCGTCCGCGGGCTGCTCGCCGACCTCGTCCCACCAGCCGTCGCCAACGCGAAGGCCGAGGCCGCGGAGCTGCAGGAGGCGGCAGGCGACGAGCCGCTGCAGCCGTGGGACTGGTCGTTCCACGCCGAACGCGTCCGCAGGGAACGCTTCTCCGTCGACACCGCCGCCCTGCGCCCCTACCTGGAGCTCGACCGTGTGCTGCACGACGGCGTGTTCCACGCCGCGGGCGCCCTCTACGGGCTGCGGTTCGCCGAACGCGACGATCTCACGATGTACCACGACGACGTCCGCGTCTGGGAGGTCTCCGACGACTCCGGGCCGCTCGGCCTCTACGGCCTCGACGCCTACGCCCGCGACTCCAAGCGTGGCGGCGCCTGGATGAACGCGCTCGTGTCGCAGTCGCGGCTGCTCGGGCAGCGGCCCGTCGTGATGAACACCCTCAACATCCCCCGGCCCACCGACGGCGAGCCCACCCTCATGACCTTCGACGAGGTCACGACGCTGTTCCACGAGTTCGGCCACGCCCTGCACGGGCTGCTCTCCGACGTCACCCACCCGCGGTTCTCCGGGACGAGCGTGCCGCGCGACTTCGTCGAGTTCCCGTCGCAGGTCAACGAGATGTGGTCGCTGTGGCCGGAGGTCCTCGCCCGGTACGCCCGCCACCACGAGACGGGCGAGCCGATGCCGGCCGAGCTCGTCGAGAAGCTGGTCGCGGGCCGGGCCTACGGCGAGGGCTTCGCGACGACCGAGTACCTCGCCGCGGCCGTCCTCGACCAGGCGTGGCACACCCTCACCGACGACGTCCCCACCGCCGACGAGGTGCAGGACTTCGAGGCGCGCGCCCTGGCCGACGCCGGCATCACGCTCGACACGGTCCCGCCCCGGTACCGCAGCACCTACTTCAACCACGTCTTCGCGGGCGGCTACAGCGCGGGCTACTACTCCTACATCTGGTCGGAGGTCCTCGACGCCGACACCGTGGAGTGGTTCACCGAGAACGGCGGCCTGCGCCGCGAGAACGGCGAGGCGTTCCGCACGGCACTGCTGTCGCGCGGCGGGGCCGTCGAACCGATGGAGGCCTACCGGGCCTTCCGCGGCCGCGACCCCGAGATCGCGCCGCTGCTGGCCCGCCGAGGACTCTGAAAGGCGCCGATGCCGGCCGGCGGGCGGGGACGAGGTCGTTTCCGCCCGTCCCCGCCCGGGGCGACCGCCTCGCCGACGACCGTCCGATGGGGAGCTTCGGAGGGGCGCCGACCCCGCGGTGGGTGCCGGATGGGACGAGTCCCCGGGCCCCGCTTGGGGCGCCGGACCCGGGGACATCGATCCGTACGGACGTCGCGCGGCCGAGGATGGGAGCCGTTGGCCGCGGTCGATCCTCGCGACCGGCCGGTTGGGGAGCGTGCCGGTCGCCTGCGCGGTTGTTCCGTCGCATGGACCGAGAACCTATGAAGCCGCGCCGCGTCGAGGAACGATCCTGAGAGCCGAGGTTGCGCGTGCGCGCCGACAGGTCCGCGGGACGCGCCGGAGAGCCCCCCACGCCGCACGTCCTCCGTACCCCTTGCTCCGATCGGAGCAAGGGGTGTCTCAGGAGTGACCGCTGGTCAGGTCAGGACGACCGCTCGGCCCGTTAGCCGATCGTTACCTACCGCTGACGGGGGAGGGTCTTCGTCGATGCTCCCTGTTGCTCCCCCAGAGGGCGCGTCGGCGTACGTCCCGAGCCAGCGGTCGTCGGATCCAGGACCGCTGCCGGACACCGTTCTGCTGGCGCTGCCCGCGACCGCGGCCACCGCGTCGGTGCTGCGCAGCCTGCGCGCCGACGGCCTCGACGTCGCCCCTGCCCACGACGGCATCGGCGTGCTCGACGCCGCCCGGGCCGGCGTCCCCGCCCTGGTCGTCCTCGACGTCGAACTGCCGGGCCCCGACGTCTCGACCGTCGTCGGCGCCCTGCAGGCCGAGGTCTCCTCCGCGCCGATCGTCGGCGTGACCCCACGCGAGCGGCGATCGTCGCTGCTCGGGCTGCTGCGTGCCGACCGCGACGACTACGTCCTGCGCCCGTTCGCCGTCGACGAGCTCGTCGCGCGCATCCGGCTGCGGCTGCGCCAGGGCGGCCTGATCGAGGAGAAGGTCGTACGTGTCGGCGACCTCGCCGTCGACCCCGACCTCGGCGAGGTCCAGGTCGACGGGCGACCCGTCGCGCTGTCGCCGACCGAGTTCTCCCTCCTCATGGCGCTCGTGTCCGAGGCGGGGGAGACGGTCTCGCACGACCGGATCGCCCAACGCGTGTGGACGGAACCGGCGTCGGCGAATCTCGTGCAGGTCTACATCTCCTACCTGAGACGCAAGATCGGGGCCGAAAGAATTCGTACCGTGCGCGGCGCCGGATACGTTCTCGGAGGCTGACCACCCGTTCGGGTCGGTGTGGGACGTGCACGTTCGGCGCAGAGTGGTCCGAGCGCGTTGCCCCCGGAAACACCGACGGGCCATCCGGAGCCACATGATCAGGGCGAACGGTGGACGCCCACGTGTCGATCGGACGGATCCCCCCGTCCTGTATGTCGGCATTCGAACGGACAGATAACACTTCGGTGTTGTTCGTGGCGTCCAGCGAGCAAGAAAACGCGAACGCTGTCAGTCTCGTGCCACGAGAAATTGCGCGGCCGTGGTGGCGGCGCCTCGACGACGGATCGGGGGATCACATGCTCGGTAGCATCATCGGCGCAATCATCATCGGTATCGTCCTCGGAGTTCTGGCCCGGGTCATCCTCCCGGGCAAGCAGAACATCCCCGTGTGGCTGACGATCGTGGTCGGCATCGTCGCGGCCTACATCGGTACCTGGATCGCCCGCGCCTTCGGTGTGGCCGACACCAACGGTATCGACTGGCTCGAGCACATCATCCAGCTCATCGTCGCGATCATCGGCATCGCGCTCGTCGCGGGCATCTGGGCGCGGCGCGGCGTCCGCAGCTGATCGCTGCGCAGCTGACCGACGGGCGGCGCACCTGAACGCCGCTTCGCTGAACAGAACGGCCCGGGGACCTCGGTCCCCGGGCCGTTCGTCTGCGCGCTGCGCGGCTCAGTTCGCGACGAACGAGGCCGCCGCGGCGAGCAGCAGGTCGTTCTCCTCCGGGCTGCTCACCGTCACCCGCACCCCGTCCGCGGCGAACGGCCGCACGATCACCTTGTGATCCATGTGGTGCGCCGCAAAGGCCGCCGTGCGCTCGCCGAGCGCCAGCCACACGAAGTTCGACTGCGTCGGCGGCACCACGTACCCCAACCCCAGCAGCGCGTCGCGCACCCGGTCGCGCTCCGACACCACCCCCGGCACCGACGCCAGCAGCTCCTCCTTCACCTCGAGCGCCGCCATCGCCCCCGCCTGCGCCACGACGCTGACCGCGAACGGCGACCCCACCTTGCGCAGCGCCGCGACGACCTCCGGCGCGCCGAACGCGTAACCCACCCGCAGCCCCGCCAGCCGGTACGCCTTCGAGAACGTGCGCAGCACCACCAGGTTCGGGTACGCGTCGACCAGGTCCCGCCCGTCGACGGCGTCGTCGGCCGTCACGTACTCGTAGTAGGCCTCGTCGAGCGCGACGACGACGTCCGGCCCCACCGCGGCCAGGAACCGCTCCAGCTCCGCCCGCGTGACGACCGTGCCCGTCGGGTTGTTCGGCGAACACACCATGATCAGCCGCGTCGCCGGACCCACCGCGGCGGCCATCGCGTCGAGGTCGTGGCGGAAGTCGTCGGTCAACGGGATCGGCCGCGACGTCGCGCCACCCACCTGCGTCACGATCGGGTACGCCTCGAACGACCGCCACGCGTAGACCACCTCGTCGGCCGGCCCGAGACAGGTGATGTTGACGAGCTGCTGGCACAGGCTCACCGAGCCGCACCCCACCGCGACCCGCTCCGGAGGCAGGTCCAGCTCCCGGGCGAGCCGCTCGGTCAACGTCGTCACCGCGAGATCCGGGTAGCGGTTGCCCCCGGCCGCGGCCTCCGCGACGGCGGCGAGGACCGAGGCGGGCGGGGGGAGAGGGACCTCGTTGCTGGCGAGCTTCACGGCCCCGGGAACGGCGCGACCGGGCACGTAGGCCGGTAGCGCGTCGAGGTCCGCGCGGATCAACGTCATGGGAGTCACCGTAGACCGGCCCGGTGACTCGTCGATCGACGTGACAGGCTTGCGCCCATGACCGAGATCCGGACGGAGACCGTCCCGCTCCTCGACGGCAGCCGGCTGCGGCTGACCGTTGCCGAGCCCGACGGCTCGGTGCGCGGGGGGATCGTCGTGCTCCACGAAGCGCGGGGTGTCACCGAGAGCGTCCGCAACCTCGTCTCCGGCATCGCCGGTGACGGGTGGCTGGCCGTGGCGCCCCATCTGTACCACCGCGACGGTGCCGACGAGATCGACGCCGCGCACTCCGACGAGCGCGTACAGGAGCAGGTCGACAAGCTCGACCGCGAAGAGGTCATGGCCGACACCGACACCGCGTTCGGCTGGCTCGCCGAGCACGACGTCCAGGCCGACCGCATGGGCGTCGTCGGGTTCGACCTCGGTGGTTCCGTCGCCCTCCTCGTCGCGGCCAGACGCACCCTCGGCGCAGCCGTCACCGTCGGCGGCGGCGGGGTCACCACCCCCACGTCCGACGGCCTGCCCGAGCTGCTCGACGCCGCGTCGTCGCTGACCTGCCCCTGGCTCGGCATCTACGGCACCCCGGCCGAGGGCGGCGAACACCCCGGGATCGGACAGCTGCGCGACGCCACCGACAGCGCCCGCGTCGCCACCGACCTCGTGACGTTCCCACTGACCGGCCACCGCTTCGACGCCGACCCCGACGCCGCCGCCGAGGCCTGGCAGCGGATGCTCAACTGGTTCGGTTCACACCTGCGATAACTGGTTTCCGCCTCTGCGGCAGGGAAAACTCCGGGTCATGGCAACCGGAGCCCCCGACGTCGTGTGGTCCCCCTCGCCTGACGCAGCGGCGTCGAGCGAGATCGCGAGATTCGCCCGCTTCCTGCGTGCCGAACGCGGCGTCGACCTCCCCGACGACACCGACTACGCGGCCCTGCACGCCTGGTCGGTGGGCGACGTCGGCGCATTCTGGGCCGCCGCCGCCGACTTCTTCGGCGTCCGCTTCCACGACGCCCCCACCGCGCCCCTCGGGGCCGACGCCATGCCCGGCGCCGACTGGTTCCCCGGCGCCACGCTGAACTACGCCGAACACGCCCTCACCGACGGACCCGGCCGCGCCGACACCGACGACGCCCTCGTGTTCGCGCGCGAGGACGGCATCGAACGCGTCGTCACCCACGCCGAGCTGCGCGACCTCGTCGGCCGGTTCCGGGCGGGCCTCGTCCGGGCCGGAGTCGGCAAGGGCGACCGCGTCGTCGCGTTGGCGCCCAACAGCGTCGAAACGCTCGTCGCCTTCCTCGCCACCGCGAGCCTCGGCGCGATCTGGTCGTCGTGCTCCCCGGACTTCGGCGCCCGCGCCGTCCACGACCGCTTCGCCCAGATCGAACCCGCCGTCCTCGTCGTCGTCGACGGCTACGTCTACAACGGCCGGACGTTCGACATCCGACCCACCGTCACCGCCCTGCGCTCCCAGCTGCCGACCGTCCGCGAGACCGTCCTCGTCCCCTACCTCGACGACGCCGCGACCCTCGACGGCACCACCGGCTGGGCCGAGTTCACCGCCGACGCCGCGCCGCTCGCGTTCGAGCCCGTCCCGTTCGGCCACCCCCTGTGGGTCCTCTACTCGTCCGGGACGACGGGGCTGCCCAAGGGCATCGTCCACGGCCACGGCGGCATCCTGCTCGAACACCTCAAGGCCCTGCGCCTGCAGTCCGACCTCGGCCCCGGCGACCGCTTCTTCTGGTTCACCACCACCGGCTGGATGATGTGGAACTACCTCATCGGCGGCCTGCTCGCCGGGGCGACGATCGTCCTGTTCGACGGCAGCCCCGCCCACCCCGACCTCGGCGCCCTCTGGCGGCTCGCCGAACGCCACCGCGTCAAATACTTCGGGACGTCCGCCCCCTTCATCCAGTCCTGCCTCAAGGCCGGCCTGCGCCCCCGCGACGAGGCCGACCTCTCCGCCCTGCGCACCGTCGGCTCCACCGGTGCCCCGCTCTCGCCCGAGGGATTCGAATGGGTCGGCGACGCCGTCGGTGACGACCTGCAGATCGCGTCCGTCTCCGGCGGCACCGACCTGTGCGCCGCCTTCGTCGGCGGGGCGCCCACCGTCCCCGTGTGGCGCGGCGAGATCTCCTGCGCCGCACTGGGTGCGGCTGTCGTCGCCTACGACGAGAAGGGCCAGGAGCTCCTCGACGAGGTCGGCGAGCTCGTCGTCACCCGCCCCATGCCGTCCATGCCCGTCATGTTCTGGAACGACCCCGACGGCACCCGCCTGCGCGAGGCCTACTTCGACGACTACCCCGGCGTCTGGCGCCACGGCGACTGGGTCCGCCTCACCCCGCGCGGCTCCTACGTCATCTACGGCCGTTCCGACTCCACCCTCAACCGCGGCGGCGTCCGCATGGGCACCGCCGACTTCTACGCCGTCGTCGAAGCCGTCGACGGCGTCGCCGACTCCCTCGTGATCGACACCACAGAGCTCGGGGCGCGCAGCGAGGGCGCCCTCCTCTGCTTCCTCGTCCTCGCCGACGGCACGTCGCTGGACGACGTCGAAGCCGGCCTGAGGAAGACCCTGCGAACCGAGCTCTCACCCCGGCACGTGCCCGACCGCTTCATCGTCATCGACGCCGTCCCACGCACCCTGAACGGCAAGAAGTGCGAGGTCCCGGTCAAGAAGATCCTGGCCGGAGTCGCCCCCGACAAGGCCGTCAGCCGCGGCGCCCTGCAGAACCCCGACTCGTTGGCGCCCTTCCTGGAGATGGCCGCCTCCGGATGATCGACATCGGGTGATCGTCCGGGGGGTGGGGGGTGTGCGAGGGCCGTCGGAGGGGCGTGTAAGGTTCTACTCGCTGAGGCCGAGAGGCCCCGGGAGGCTTCGCCTAGTCTGGTCTATGGCGCCGCACTGCTAATGCGGTTTGGGGTCACCCCCCATCCCGGGTTCAAATCCCGGAGCCTCCGCGCAGGCGTGGTCCGACTCCCGGGTCGGCTGCGGCTACAATTGAAGAGCACGCGCCCGTAGCTCAACGGATAGAGCATCTGACTACGGATCAGAAGGTTAGGGGTTCGAATCCCTTCGGGCGCACCACGGTGACCAGCAGGAACGGTCATCATTCACCTCCTCAGAAGGTGCGGCAGCGGCTGATGTGGTCGCACAGTGGTCGCATCGCTCATCGCACGCTCCGCGGCCCTCTCGGCCGCGGCAGCGTCGGGGACGGCGGCGGGCCGTCGGCGGCGTGTGAGGCTTCTCGCGTCAGGTGCCCGTAGAGGTCGGCGGTGATCGCCACCTGTGAGTGCCGAAGCATCTTCGACGCGACCGCCAACGGCACGCCGGCGCGCAGGACATCCTCAACGCACTACTCGGGACGATCGCGAAGAGCCGCTCCGACGTCACCGTCGGGGCCAAGGATGCGGCCACGCCGATCGCCGACGCCATCCGACGCAACATCGCCGGGATGCGCGCGGACACCACGGTCGGCGTCAAGTACGTCGGCGGCGCCGGGAGCATCGCCAATGGCACCGGTGGCCAAGGGCGGCATCCTCGGCATGGCCAACGGCGCCACCATCCGCCACCTGCGCCCGATGCGGGGCGGCATCGCCCAGGTCGTCGAGCCGAACACCTGGCGCGTCATCGGAGACCGGCTGCGGGGCAAGGAGTCGTTCATCCCGCACGACCGGTCGCGTCGCTCCCGCGACATCCTCAGCCAGACCGCTCGCGCGCTCGGCTACGACCTCGCCCCCCGCGGGGCCTTCCGCCGGTACCTGGCCGCTGGCTTCGCCGGCCCCTCGGGTCGGGCGGGCGTCACTCGTGACGAGCTCGCCGGCGCGGCCGGTCGCGGGATCGACTCGGTCGCGACGCCGCTCGGCGGGGGCGGATCGTCGACGGGGCTCGCCGCCCTGGCCTCGCAAGTGGCAGGGATGCGCGCCGACCTGCGCGCGCTCGCTCCGCTCCTCGAGCGCAACACCGCGGCGGCCGGTGCCATGCGGCCCATCACCGTCGAGGACCGCTCCGGCAACCCGACCGACACCGCCCGGCGGGTGCAGCTCGCCGGCCGGTTCTCGCCCTGACCCCCCTGCGTCGGCGGACCCTCGGGCGCGTGACGACAGAGCTTCCGCCGCACCTCCTGTTCGACCGGTGCGAGAACGTCCGGTATCGCGGCTCGCACGGTCACCGTCGACTCGCGCCGCGGGCTGCTCGTCGCGGTGAGCCCGCGCAGCCTGGTGCGAGTTGAGCCGAACCCACGGTGTCGAACCACCTAGCTCGACGGTCAGAACGCGGGATGTGAGGGCAGGCATTCAGCGCAGGAGTCGCCCCGTTGACCTGCCGAAACGCGCCTGGCTTAGGGGCGCGGCTCGGTGCGAGTGCGCAGGAACGCGCACAGCTCCTCTTGATCCATCAGGCCCCTCGCCATCTGGATGAAGAGCGCTACCAACTCGCCTTGAGTGATTGCAGCGTCGAAGCCGTTGACGTACAGGAAGGCCAACGTCGCGATCGCGGCCAGTCGCTTGTTGCCGTCGACGAGGCCATGGTTACGGACGACACCCAGCCGAGCGCAGCAGCCTTCGATGCGGCGTCAGGGAACGGGTTGTGCCCGAAGGGCGCTGTGCGAGGACGACTCAGGGCAGAGTCGACCTTGTGGGTGCTCTGGATCGGTTTCAGGCCCCACTGGGCGATGATCTTCTTGACGTCGTCCAGCTCGAGGTAGAGCCAGCCGTCGTCCAGGATCACAGCTTCCCGAGGAGGTCGATGGCGACCGAGTATCGCTTCTCGATCTCGGCCATCGCGTCGTCGAAGGACAGGCCGCGCTCAGGGTGTGGGGTCTTCAGATCAACGAGCTGGTCGTCGTGGAAGAGCTCCTCGGCGGCCTCGGCGACCTTCATCTGCGCTCGCACCGCCGCGGTCATGGTCACCCCCTTCTCCGACAACTACAGCTCAGTTCTGTACAACTTCGTCAATGAGTGCACAGTTCTGCTACATCATGCCTCGAAGTGCACAACGTTGCACTAGCCCGCAGAGTGACGTCCGTTGGCGAAATGACCTCACCGCCGCCGCGCCCGCGCCACCGGTGATCGTCGCGGCCACCAGCGTGATCCTCACCTGGCCGCATGCTGCCGCTGGAGTCCCGGTCATAGTCTGATCCGGATCAGGAACCTCCGCGAGAGGGACACGCTGACCGCGTTGGTCGTGCCGGAGAGCTGCGCGTCAATCACCGTGGACCAGCGCCGACTTTGCCCGCGTCACCAACACGGTCAGACCATCAAGCGTCGGCTCCGCTGGCGGGACGGCGTGCGTCGGGGCGGCCGGCCAGGGTCGGTTCGCCACGACGCTCGTTCATCCGGTCGACCTCGGTCTGGTGGTTCTCGGTCCACGCCGTCTGCAGGGCCACGGTCTCCTCGACCGGGTCCGGGGTGAGCAGCGAGCCGGCCACCGAGTGGCCCGCCGAGCCGAGCTGGTTCATCCGCTTGGGCACCGGGGCGCCCTGGTAGGCCAGCGGGATGGCGTGTCCGTGCACGTCCATGCCGCCCAGGGG
>NZ_BJVJ01000027.1 GCF_007989085.1 Pseudonocardia sulfidoxydans NBRC 16205 | reverse complement strand
ATCGGTCCACCGACGACGAACCGGCCGGTCGGGTTGACCAGCAGCCGCGCACCGTCGGCGTCGATGCCCGCGCGCTCGAGCTCGGGGTCGACGACGTGCTGGCGGATGTCGGGGGCGAGCAGCGCGTCGAGGTCGACGTCGGCGGCGTGCTGGCTGGACACGACGACGGTGTCGACGCGGACGGCGCGGTCGCCGTCGTACTCGATGGTGACCTGGGTCTTGCCGTCGGGCCGCAGGTAGGGCAGCACACCGGACTTGCGGACCTCGGTCAGCCGCCGGGCGAGCCGGTGCGCGAGCGCGATCGGCAGCGGCAGCAGCTCCGGGGTGTCGGTGTTGGCGTAGCCGAACATCAGGCCCTGGTCGCCGGCGCCCTGGCGGGCGATCTCGTCCTCGCTGGACTCGACGCGCGACTCGTAGGCGGTGTCGACGCCCTGGGCGATGTCGGCGGACTGCGCGCCGATCGCGATGTTGACGCCGCAGGAGTTGCCGTCGAAGCCCTTGGCCGACGAGTCGTAGCCGATCTCGAGGATCTTCTCGCGCACCAGCGTCGGGATGTCGGCGTAGGCACTGGTGGTGACCTCGCCCGCGACGTGCACCTGACCGGTGGTCACCAGCGTCTCGACGGCGACGCGGGAGCGGGGGTCCTGCGACAGCAGCGAGTCGAGGACGGTGTCGCTGATCGCGTCACACATCTTGTCGGGATGACCCTCGGTCACCGATTCGCTGGTGAACAGCCGGCGGGCCGGGTTCGTCACGCGTGTCTCCGTCCAGTCTCGTCCTGATGTCGACGCCGAGACTAGTCCACGTCACCGGCGTCTCCCCCGGCGCTGACCTGGAACGACGGACATCCTGCGTCACGTCACCCACAGTGACCCTCCGAGTCGACGCGCCGGTGATCGTTCACCGCTTACGGTGACGTTCGGGCGGATGGCGAATCGGTAACGGTCGGGCTCGTTGGGCCTGGTGACGCATCCCCCCAATGGAGGTAGCCCCCAGATGAAGGCGTTGTTGCATCGTCGAGGCCGCGCGGCCGCAGTCGTCGGTGGCCTGGTCGCCGCCGGCGCCACCACCGTTCTGGTCATGGTCGGCACGGCCTCCGCCGCGGAGCAGGGGCGTTGCACCGACAACGTCAACGTCCGCTCGCAGCCCAGCGCGACGGCCTCGGTGGTCACGGTCTGCAAGCGCGGCACCGACATCACGATCGGTGAGCGCCGCAACGGCTTCGTGCAGCTCACCAACCTCAACGGCTGGGCCTCGGAGCAGTACGTCTCCGCGAACCCGGGCCGCACCGGGTCGGCGACGACCACGAAGGCCACCACCAGCAGCATCCCGACGACGAGCGGCTCGGCCCGCGGCGAGCAGGTCCGGGCGACCACCCCGTCGGCCACCCCGTCGACCACCCCGTCGGCGACCACGACGTCGTCGGAGCGCCGCAGCACCGGCTCGGCCTCGCCGACCACGACCGCGCCGCCCACCACCGGTTCCTCGCAGGCCCCGGCCGACACCGCGCGCGACGCCGGTACGTCGGGCAGCGGCCAGGCCGGCAGCGACGAGCCGACCGAGAGCGCCCCGGCCCGGTCGGGTCTGCTCGGCTGAGCCGCTGCGGGGCGACACCCGCACGGCAAGAACCGTCGCCGAGTTCGACCGGAGACTGGTCTCGACCATGATCGAACCAGTCCGGCGTCGAACTCGGCGGTGCGGAACGGGCCCGGGCCCGGGTCCGGGCCGGGGCCGTCAGCTCAGGCGGGGGGCGACCGCGTCCCACACCCGGGAGGCGAGGAGCGCCTTGGAGCCGTCGGGCAGCTCGGTCTCGGTGCCGTCGGCGGCCAGCAGCCAGCCGGCGTTGTCGGCGACCTCGAACGCCTTGCCGTCCCCGACGGCGTTGACGACCAGGAGATCGCAGCCCTTGCGGCGCAGCTTGATCCGGCCGTGGTGCAGCGCGTCACCGGTGGCGTCGCCGGTCTCGGCGGCGAACCCGACGACGACCTGGCCCGCCCGCCGGGTGGCGACGAGCTCGGCGAGGATGTCGGCGTTGGTGGCCAGTACCAGCGGGTCGGGCGAGGACCTGGGTGTCTTCTTGATCTTCGTGGTGACCAGCGTCGCGGGCCGGAAGTCGGCGACGGCAGCCGACATCACGAGGGCGTCGGCGTCGGCGGCGGCCTCGTGCATGGCGACGCGCATCTGCTCGGCGGTGCCGACGCGCACGACCCGCACCGAGGCGGGATCACCGAGGTCGGCCGTGGCGCCTGCGACGAGGGTGACCGAAGCCCCGCGCTGGGCGGCGACCCGGGCCAGCGCGTAGCCCTGGCGCCCCGAGGACCGGTTGCCGAGGAACCGGACGGGGTCGAGCGGCTCGCGGGTGCCCCCGGCGGAGACGACGACGCGGCGGCCCTCGAGGTCGCGCGGCAGCGCGTCGCCGCGTTCGAGCAACAGCCGGGCCAGCTCGGCGATCTCGGCGGGATCGGGCAGCCGGCCGGGACCGGTGTCCTTGCCGGTGAGCCTGCCCGACGCCGGGTCGAGGACGACCGCGCCGCGCGAGCGCAGCAGCGCCACGTTGTCCTGCGTGGCCGGGTGCTCCCACATCTCGGTGTGCATGGCCGGGGCGAACAGCACCGGGCAGCGTGCCGTGAGGAGCGCGGCGGTGAGCAGGTCGTCGGCGCGGCCGTGGGCGGCCCGCGCCAGCAGGTCGGCCGTGGCCGGGGCGACGACGACGAGGTCGGCCTCCTGGCCGAGCCGGACGTGCGCGACCGACGGGACGTCGTGGAAGACGCCCGTGTGCACCGGCTGCCCGGACAGCGCCTCGAACGTGGCGGCGCCGACGAACTCCAGCGCCGCCGCGGTGGGCAGGACGCGCACGGAATGCCCGGACTCGGTGAACCGGCGCAGCAGTTCCGCGCTCTTGTAGGCCGCGATCCCGCCGGCGACCCCCAGCAGGACGCGGGGTGCGGTCACCTCGGGACTACTCGCCCTCGGTGTGCTCGAGCAGGCCGCTCTGGATCTCGCGCATGGCGATCGACAGCGGCTTCTCACGGGGACCCGGCTCGACGAGCGGGCCGACGTACTCGAGCAGGCCCTCGCCGAGCTGCGAGTAGTAGTCGTTGATCTGGCGGGCCCGCTTGGCGGCGTAGATCACCAGCGCGTACTTCGACGACACCTGGCCGAGCAGGTCGTCGATGGGCGGGTTGGTGATGCCCTCGGGCGTGGAACCGGCGACTGCGCCGGTCAGAGGCATGCTCACTGAAAAGACTCCTGCGGGGAGAGATCGTCGTCGGTGCCACCGCGCCCGCTCTCCGGCGGCGTGGGGCCGATCGCCAATCCTACCAACCTGTCGACGACGACCCGCAGGTCGTCGTTGACGACGACCACGTCGAACTCGTCGCGGGCGGCGAGCTCCTCACGGGCGGTCTGCAGGCGCCGCTCGAACTGGGCCGCCGACTCGGTGCCGCGGCCCTTGAGCCGCCTGGCCAGCTCCTCGAACGACGGGGCGTCGACGAAGACCGTCACGGCCTCGGGGATCGCGGCCTTCACCGCGCGGGCGCCCTGCAGGTCGACCTCGACGAGGACCGGCAGCCCCGCGGCGCGGGCCTGCTCGACCGGGCCCGCCGGGGTGCCGGAGCGCTGCAGGCCGCCGTGGATCTCGGCCCACTCCAGCAGTTCGCCGCGGGCGATCAGGCCGTCGAAGTCCGTCGCCGAGACGAACCGGTAGTCCCGGCCGTCGACCTCCCCGGCGCGTGGGGCGCGTGTCGTCGCCGACACGCTGAAGTGCAGCTCCGGGAGCCGCTCGCGCAGCCCGGCCACCACGCTGCTCTTGCCGACGCCCGAGGGGCCGGCCAGCACGATCAGCCGGCCCCTCGATGCGGCAGAGGTCGCGGGGGCGTCACCGTCGGCCGGCCGGTCCGCCTCGGCGGTCCTACCGGCAGGGTCTGGGGCGCCGTCCACGCCTCGTCCTCACTGTCGTTCCGACGGTCGCGCACGACCGTCCACCCTGTGCCCGGCCACCGTCACGGCCGGGCACGCAGGTGTTCTCAGCCCTCGAACTCGGTGAGCAGCGCCTTGCGCTGCCGGTCGCCCAGGCCACGCAGGCGGCGGCTCGTCGCGATCTCCAGGCGCTCCATGATCTGGGCCGCCCGCACCTTGCCGACACCCGGCATCGCCTCGAGCAGCGCCGAGACCTTCATCTTGCCGAGCACGTCGTCGGTGTCGGACTGGGCCAGCACCTCCTTGAGGGTCGTCCCGCCTCGCTTGAGCCGGTCCTTCAGCTCTGCCCGGGCCCGGCGCGCTGCGGCCGCCTTCTCCAACGCGGCTGCGCGCTGTTCCTCGGTCAGCTGGGGAAGGGCCACGATCTCCTCCGTCTTTCGTAATGCACATCGCTGGTGGGACCGCCGCCGGGACCTGCTCGGAACCTGCGTCGGCGCTTCCCTCCGGGGTAACCCGAAGAGACTCGAACGAACGTACTCATGACCCCTACGGGTTCGTGAACGGGGGGTCGCACCAGGCGGTTTACCATCGGCCACCCCCCAAAGGGTGATACCACGAACGGGACCGGACGACGGTCATCGACCCGGCCGTTCAGCGATACGTCACAACCGCGCGGCTCTGTCGACGCCCGTGGGATCGCCCGTCGCGCCGTCCGGCGCACGACAACGGGCGTGCCCCGCCGGGACACGCCGACACCTCACCCGTCCGGCGAGGTGTTCTTGCCGACAGCCCGCCCGCCGTGCGCCGGCCCGCTCCGGCGTGTCGCACCGGAGCCCGGCGACCTCAGCCGACCGTGTCCCGGCCCCGCTCCGGCGTGTCGCACCGGAGCGGACTGACCTCAGTCGACGTACAGGGCTCGCAACGCGGCCGGGGTGAGGTCCTCCTTGCGGATGTAGGCCGCGGCGCCGCAGTCGGCCGCGTCCGACGGCAGGTCGTCGACGGCGTAGGTCGACAGCAGCACGACGGTCGTCCCCGGCGCCTTGGCCAGCAGCCGGCGCGTCGCCTCGATGCCGTTGATCCCGGGCAGGTTGATGTCCATCAGGACGACAGCCGGGTTGTGCCGTTCGGCCTCGGCGAGCGCGTCCTCGCCGCTCCCGGCCTCCGCCGCGACCCGCCAACCGCCGACGAGCCCCACGACCGTGCGTGCCACCCGTCGGAACGGCCGCTGGTCGTCGACGATCAGTACGTCCACCAACCGGCCCTCCTCCTTCGCGTCTGGTCCCCAGGATCGACCTGCGGCGACGGTCGGACGAGGGTGCTAGTACCACTCACCCCCACCGGGTCAGCTCGCCCTGCGTGCCGCCTCCAGCTCGTCGCGCAGCGCCTCCGCCGCACCGCGCAGCGCCACCGGGTCGGGCCCGGCGCGCAGCACCGACCGCGACGCCGACGGGACCACGATGCCCGAGAGCCCGGCGAAGCGCGCGGCGACGTCGGCGGGGCTCGCGCCCTGTGCCCCCAGGCCGGGTGCGAGGACAGGTCCGTCGAGCGTGGACAGGTCGAGCCCGTGCTCGTGGGTTGCGCCGATCACCACGCCGACGTCGCCGAGCGGCGCGCCCCCTGACACGGGGGCGGCGTTGGCGGCGGCGGCGTCGTCGACGATGCCCTGGGCGACGCTGCGGCCCGACCAGTCGGCCAGCTGCACCGGCCCACCCTCGGGGTTGGACGTGCGGGCCAGCACGAACACGCCTCGCCCGGCTTCCTCGGCGGCGCGCAGCGCGGGCGCCAGCGAGCCGAACCCGAGGTAGGGCGAGAGCGTGACCGCGTCGGCGCCGAGCGGCGCGCCGACGCCCAGGTAGGCGTCGGCGTAGCCGTCCATCGTGGAGCCGATGTCGCCGCGTTTGACGTCGAGCAGGCTCAGCGTCGGTGTCTGCGCCAGGCCGGCGAGCAGCCGTTCCAGCACGGCGACGCCGGCCGAGCCGTGCCGTTCGAAGAACGCCGACTGCGGCTTGACCAGCCCGACGTGGCCGCCGAGTGCCGTCAGACAGGCGTCGCAGAACCGGGCGAGGCCGTCGGCGTCGTCGGTCAGCCCCCACTCGGCCAGCAGCGACGGGTGCGGGTCGATGCCGACGCAGAGGGTGCCGAGCTCGTCGGCGGTACGGGCCAGTCGTGCGCCGAAGCGGGTGCTCATCGGGCCGCCCGAGCCAGCGCCGCGTGCGCGTCCTGCAGCGACCGGACGCCGATGCTGCCCGCGATCATGGCCTCGATCCCTTGTACCGCAGCGGCTGCGCCCTGCACGGTGGTGATGCACGGCACCCCCTTGGTGACGGCGGCGGCGCGGATCTCGTAGCCGTCGGCGCGGGGCCCGACGTTGCCGTACGGGGTGTTGACGATCACGTCGACGTCGCCGGCGAGGATGCGGTCCACGATGGTGTCCCCGTCCTTGCGGTCCGACCACTTGCGCACCTCGGTCACGTCGATGCCGTGGCGGCGCAGGATCTCGGCGGTGCCGTCGGTGGCGAGGACCTCGAAGCCGAGGTCGGCGAGGCGGCGCACCGGGAACACCATGGCGCGCTTGTCGCGGTCGGCGACCGAGACGAACACCCGGCCCGACGTCGGCAGCGACCCGTAGGCGCCGGCCTGCGCCTTGGCGAACGCCGGCCCGAAGGACGCGTCGATGCCCATGACCTCGCCCGTCGACTTCATCTCCGGGCCGAGCAGCGGGTCGACGCCCTGGCCGGTGGGCGTGCGGAACCGGTTGAACGGCAGCACGGCCTCCTTGACCGCGACGGGGACCGACGCGGGGGTGGTCGCCCCGTCGAAGATCGTGGGCAGCATGCCCTCGGCCCGCAGCTCGGCGACGGTGGCGCCCAGCATGATCCGGGCCGCCGCCTTGGCCAGCGGCACCGCCGTGGCCTTGGAGACGAACGGCACGGTGCGCGACGCGCGCGGGTTGGCCTCGAGCACGTAGAGGGTGTCGCCGTGCAGCGCGTACTGCACGTTGAGCAGCCCCCGCACGCCGACGCCGCGGGCGATGGCCTCCGTGGAGCGGCGGACGTCGTCGAGGACGCTGCGCCCCAACGTGATCGGCGGCAGGGTGCACGACGAGTCGCCGGAGTGGACCCCGGCCTCCTCGATGTGCTCCATGACGCCGCCGAGGTAGAGCTCGGTACCGTCGTACAGGGCGTCGACGTCGATCTCGACCGCGTCGTCGAGGAACCGGTCGACCAGCACCGGGCGCGACGGGCTGATCTCCGTGGCGCGGGCGATGTAGCCGGCGAGGGTCTCCTCGTCGTAGACGATCTCCATGCCGCGCCCGCCCAGCACGTAGGACGGGCGGACGAGGACGGGGTAGCCGATGCGGTCGGCGATGTCGCGGGCCTGCTCGAACGACGTCGCCGTCCCGAACGCCGGCGCGGGCAGCCCGGCGCGGCGCAGCACCTCGCCGAACTCGCCGCGGTCCTCGGCGAGGTCGATCGCCTCCGCCGGGGTGCCGACGACCGGTACGCCCGCAGCGGTGAGCCGCTGCGCCAGACCCAGCGGGGTCTGCCCACCGAGCTGCACGATCACCCCGGCGACGGTCCCGGACGCCTGCTCGGCGTGCACGACCTCGAGGACGTCCTCGAAGGTCAGCGGCTCGAAGTAGAGCCGGTCCGCGGTGTCGTAGTCCGTCGACACGGTCTCGGGGTTGCAGTTGACCATGACGGTCTCGAACCCGGCCTCGCGCAACGCCATCACGGCGTGCACGCACGAGTAGTCGAACTCGATGCCCTGCCCGATGCGGTTGGGCCCGGAGCCGAGGATGAGCACCTTCGGCTTCCCGGTCTGGGCCGTCACCTCGGACTCGGCCGACGGGTCGGTCTCGTAGGCGCTGTAGTGGTAGGGCGTGCGGGCGGCGAACTCGGCCGCGCAGGTGTCGACCGTCTTGTAGACGGGCCGGATGCCGAGGCGGTGCCGCAGCGCGCGGACGCCGTCCTCCCCGGCGAACTCGGGGCGCACCGACGCGATCTGCCGGTCGGACAGCCCCGCCCGCTTGGCGCGGCGCAGCAGGGTCTCGTCGAGGACCGGCGCGTCGAGGATCTCCGTGCGCAGCTCGCCGAGGGCGGCGATCTGGTCGACGAACCACGGGTCGATGCCCGAGCGGGCCGCGACGTCGTCGACGGTGGCGCCCTGGCGCAGGGCCCGCTCAACGGCGTAGATGCGGCCGTCGGTCGGGCGGGCCACGTCGGGCGCGCCCTCGGGGTCGGGGCGGGTCCAGAACCCGGCGTCGGGCGTCTCCATCGAGCGCAGGGCCTTGCCCAGCGCCTCCGGGAACGACCGGCCCAGCGCCATGGCCTCGCCGACGCTCTTCATCGTCGTCGTCAGGGTGGTGTCCGAGCCCGGGAACTTCTCGAACGCGAAGCGCGGCACCTTGACCACGACGTAGTCGAGCGAGGGCTCGAACGCCGCGGGGGTCTCGCCGGTGATGTCGTTGCGGATCTCGTCGAGGGTGTAGCCGACGGCGAGCTTCGCGGCGATCTTCGCGATCGGGAAGCCGGTCGCCTTCGACGCGAGCGCCGACGACCGCGACACCCGCGGGTTCATCTCGATGACGACGAGCCGCCCGGTGCGGGGGTCGACCGCGAACTGGATGTTGCAGCCGCCGGTGTCGACGCCGACGGCGCGCAGCACGGCGATGCCGACGTCGCGCATCGTCTGGTACTCGCGGTCGGTGAGCGTCATGGCGGGCGCCACGGTGATCGAGTCGCCGGTGTGCACGCCCATCGGGTCGAGGTTCTCGATGGAGCAGACGACCACGACGTTGTCGGCGTGGTCGCGCATGAGCTCGAGCTCGTACTCCTTCCAGCCGAGCACGGACTCCTCGATGAGCACCTCGGTGACCGGCGAGGCGTCGAGCCCGGCACCGGCGAGGCGTTCCAGGTCCTCCGGCGTGTAGGCGAGGCCCGAGCCGAGGCCGCCCATCGTGAACGACGGCCGGATGACGACGGGCAGGCCCAGCTCGGCCACGGCCGCGCGGACCTCGTCCATCGAGTGGCAGACTGCGCTGCGCGGCACGTCGCCGCCGACGGACTGCACGATCTCCTTGAACTTGAGCCGGTCCTCGCCACGCTGGATGGCCTCGACGTCGGCACCGATGAGCTCGACCCCGTACCGCTCCAGGACCCCGTTGTCGTGCAACGCGATCGCGGTGTTGAGCGCGGTCTGCCCGCCGAGGGTCGCGAGGATCGCGTCGGGCCGCTCGGCGGCGATGACGAGCTCCACGAACTCGGGCGTGATCGGCTCGACGTAGGTGGCGTCGGCGAACTCGGGGTCGGTCATGATCGTCGCCGGGTTGGAGTTGACCAGCGACACGCGCAGGCCCTCGGCCCGCAGGACGCGGCACGCCTGGGTGCCGGAGTAGTCGAACTCGCAGGCCTGGCCGATGACGATCGGGCCGGAGCCGATGACCATGACGTGGGAGATGTCGTCGCGGCGCGGCATCAGACGTCCTCCCCGTCGTGGCGCTCGATGAGCCGGTGGCGGCCACCGGCGTCGTCGTCGGGATCGTCCTCGGCCGGGGCCACGCGCGGGAGGACCACGGTCTCGTCGATCTCCCGCTCGTCGTGCGCGTCGGCCGTGGGCACGATCACGGTCTGCGGCAGCAGCATCGTCGGCTCGCCGTGGACGCCGACGTCGACGGGCTCGTCGGCCTCCGCGGGCTGCCCGACGGCGGCCGCCGGCTCCGATGCGTCGGCGGGCTCCGTGCCGGACACGGCCGCCGCCTCGTCGTCGGACCCGGCCGCCGCCTCGTCGTCCGACCCGGCCGCGGGCTCCTCGTCGCGGGGTCGGGGCGTCGGCGTCGGCCGGGCACCCTCCCGGGCGGGCTGGTCGGCCATCATCGCGACGAAGCGGTCGAACAGGTCGGCGGCGTCGTGCGGGCCGGCCGCCGCCTCCGGGTGGTACTGCACGCTGAAGGCCGGGAAACCTTCTCCCGCAAGCCCTTCGACGCAGCCGTCGTTGGGGCAGGTGTGGGTGATCCGGGCCGGGCCGAAGGGGGTGACGAACCGCTCCCCCGCCTCGCCCTCGACCGCGAACCCGTGGTTCTGCGAGGTGATCGCCACCCGCCCGGTGGCGTGCTCGACGACCGGGATGTTGATGCCGCGGTGGCCGTAGCGCATCTTGTACGTCCCGCGCCCCAGCGCGCGGGCGAGGATCTGGTTGCCGAAGCAGATGCCGAACGTCGGGATGCCGCGTTCGAGGACCGCCCGGGTCAGTGCCACCGGCTCGTCGGCCGTGGCCGGGTCGCCGGGGCCGTTGGACAGGAAGAACCCGTCGACACCGAGGTCGACGATCTGCTCGATCGGCGTCGCCGCCGGGAGCACGTGGACCTCGACACCGCGGGCGGCGAGCATCCGCGGGGTGTTGGACTTGATGCCGACGTCGAGGGCCGCGACGCGGAAACGGGTCTCCCCCTCGGGCGCCACGACGTAGGGCTCGGCCGTGGAGACGGCGCCGTAGAGGTCGGCGCCCTCCATCGCCGGGCTCGCGAGGACCCGGTCGACGAGCTGCGCGTCGGGGGCCAGCGCCGCACCGGAGAACACCCCGGCACGCATGGCCCCGCGCTCGCGCAGGTGCCGCACGACGGCCCGGGTGTCGACGCCCGCGACCCCGACGACTCCCTGCTCGGCGAGCACGTCGCCCAGCGCGCTCCGGGACCGCCAGTTCGACGGCCGCCGGGCCGGGTCGCGCACCACGTAGCCCGCGACCTGCACGCGCGCCGACTCGTCGTCCTCGTCGTTCCAGCCCGTGTTGCCGATCTGCGGCGCGGTCTGCACGACGATCTGCCGGTGGTAGGAGGGGTCGGTCAGTGTCTCCTGGTAGCCGGTCATGCCGGTGGTGAAGACGGCCTCGCCGAGGTTCTCGCCGGTGGCGCCGAAGGACTCGCCGCGGAAGATGCGGCCGTCCTCGAGGACGAGCAGCGCCGGGCCCGCGGCGGGGCTCACGACGCCACCTGCTCGACGACCCGGCCGTCGCGGGCCGTCAGCCGGCCGCGCAGGACCGTCGCGACGACGACCGCGGGCAGGCGCATGCCCTCGTACGGGGTGTTCGACGCGCGGCTGGCCAGCGCGGCACCGCGGACCGTCCACGGCTCGTCGGCGTCGACGACGGCGAGGTTGGCGGGTTCGCCGACCGCGATCGGGCGGCCCTGGTCGGGCAGGCCCGCGATCTCGGCGGGGCGCTCGGACATGACGCGGGCGACCCCGTGCCAGTCGAGCAGGCCGGGCTCGACCATCGTGTGCACGACGACCGACAGCGCCGTCTGCAGGCCCAGCATGCCGGGCTTGGCCACCTGCCACTCGGTGTCCTTGTACTGGCTGGCGTGCGGCGCGTGGTCGGTGGCGACGACGTCGATGACGCCCTCGGCGAGCGCGGCGCGCATCGCCTGGGTGTCGGCGGCGGTGCGCAGCGGCGGGTTGACCTTGTTGACCGGGTCGTAGCTGGTCAGCGCGGCGTCGGTGAGCAGCAGGTGGTGCGGGGTGACCTCGGCGGAGACGGACACCCCGGCTGCCTTGGCGCTGCGCAGCACGTCGACGGTGCGGGCCGACGACACGTGGCAGACGTGAAGGCGCGCACCGGCTTCGCGGGCCAGGGCGCAGTCGCGGGCGACGATCGTCTCCTCCGCGGTGGCGGGCCAGCCGGCCAGCCCCAGCCGGGAGGCGACGACGCCCTCGTTGGCCTGCGCGCCCTGGGTGAGGCGGTGGTCCTCGGCGTGCTGGGCGATGACGACGTCGAGCGCGGAGGCGTACTCCAGCGCGCGGCGCATCACCAGCGGGTCGTTCACGCAGTGGCCGTCGTCGGAGAACATCTGCACCCCGGCGGCCGACGCCATCGTGCCGAGCTCGGCGAGCCGCTCGCCCTCGAGCCCCACGGTGACCGCACCGACCGGGTGCACGTCGACCAGGCCGACCTCGGCGCCGCGGCGGCGCACGTGCGCGGTCACGACGTCGGTGTCGGCGACCGGGTTCGTGTTGGGCATCGCGAACACTGCGGTGAACCCGCCCAGCGCCGCGGCCCGCGACCCGGTCTCGATCGTCTCGGACTCCTCGCCGCCCGGCTCGCGCAGGTGCACGTGCAGGTCGACGAGGCCGGGCAGCAGCACGCGGCCCTCGGCGTCGAGCGTCTCCACGCCCTCGGGGGCCTCGAGGCCCGCGCCGATCTCGGTGATGACGCCGTCGCGCACGACCAGGTCGACAGCATCGCCGCCGTAGGGGCGCGCGTTGCGGATGAACAGGTCGGTCATTCGGGGGCTCCCGCGAGAAGGTGGTAGAGGACGGCCATCCGCACGTGGACGCCGTTGCGGACCTGGGCGAGGATCGCGGCGCGCGCCGAGTCGGCCACCGAGGGCGCGATCTCCATGCCGCGCACCATCGGTCCGGGGTGCAGCACGACCCCGTGCTCGGGCAGCATCGCGGCGCGGGTGTCGTTGAGCCCGTAGGCGATCGCGTACTCGCGCGACGACGGGAAGAACCCGCCGGTCATCCGTTCGGCCTGGACGCGCAGCATCATCACCGCGTCGAGGCCCGGGAGCTCGGCGTCGATCTCGTGGGAGACCCGGCACGGCCACTCGGCCACCCCGACGGGCAGCAGCGTCGGCGGCGCGATCAGCACGACCTCGGCGCCGAGGGTCGCCAGCAGGAACACGTTGGAGCGGGCGACGCGGCTGTGCAGCACGTCGCCGACGATCCCGATCCGGCGCCCCGCGACCGACCCGAGCCGGTCGCGCAGGGTGGCCGCGTCGAGCAGCGCCTGCGTGGGGTGCTCGTGGGTGCCGTCGCCGGCGTTGACGATCGAGGTGTGCGTGCCCGTGGCCGTGTGGTCCTTGTCCGACCAGCTCGCGAGCCGGTGCGCCGCACCGGATGCGGGGTGGCGGACGATCACGCAGTCGGCGCCCATGGCCGACAGGGTGAGCGAGGTGTCGCGCAGCGACTCACCCTTGGAGACCGAGGACCCCTTGGCGCTGACGTTGACCGTGTCGGCGCTCATCCACTTGCCGGCGATCTCGAACGAGACCCGGGTGCGGGTGGAGTCCTCGTAGAACATCGTGATGACGGTGCGCCCGCGCAGCGTCGGCAGCTTGCGGACCTCGCGGCCCAGTAGCGCCTGGCGCAGCCGGTCCGACGTGTCGAGCAGCGCGGTCGCGGTGGCCGCGTCGAGGTCGGTGACCGAGAGCAGGTGCTTCACTCGCCGGCTCCCCTGCGGATCGCGACGCGGTCCTCGCCGTCGATCTCGGTGAGCGACACCAGGATCAGCTCGCTGCGCGACGTCGGCACGTTCTTGCCGACGTAGTCCGCGCGGATGGGCAGTTCACGGTGGCCGCGGTCGACCAGGACGGCGAGCTGCACCGCGCGGGGGCGGCCGTGCTCGGACAGCGCGTCGAGCGCGGCGCGGACCGTGCGGCCCGACATCAGCACGTCGTCGACGAGGACGACGAGCGCGTCGTCGACGCCGCCCTCGGGGAACTGTGTGTCCTCGAGCGGGCGGGTGGGGCGGCGGCGCAGGTCGTCGCGGTAGAGCGTCGGGTCGACGGTGCCGACGGACGGCTCGGTCCCGCCGAACTCGGCGACCGCGGCGGCGAGCCGGCGGGCGAGGATCGTGCCGCGGGTCGGGATCCCGATGAGCACGACGTGCTCGGCGTCCGCGGTCTTCTCGATGATCTGGTGCGCGATGCGCGCGATGGTGCGGGTGACGTCGGAGGCGCTGAGGAGCTCGTGGTCGGGCAGACCAGTCCCCTCGCCACCGGCGTCCCCGCGGCGGTCGTTCGCCACGAGTTCGCTCTCCTTCCCCGCCTCGCAGGACGGGTCGTTAAAGGATCGGGTTGCGCGGTCACGCTATCAGCGGCCCTGTCGTGGCGGGGGTGTCGCGCGGACGCGCCGACGCGGGTCACACGTCATGGCGGTCACACCCGACCGACGCGTGGTGGCGACGCGGCGTCCTCACCCCGGATCGGCGGCCCGGGTGCCCGTGCCATCCTCACGGAGCCGAACGGTCACAGTCCGATAACACTCACGGACGCCACATCAGCCACACAGGTCACTCCAGACACCGCGAGCCCGGACTGTGTGCACCGTTTCGCGCCTGGACGCGGCGTGTCGACCAGTCTTTCGAGTGAAGAACGCGCGGGAGGGCACCGGGACGGCCCACCCGGCTTGACCCGACGACGGAGCGAGGCGCATGATTACTCTCCGTATTGATCAGCTGGCTCACGGGTGGCCGCGGAAGCGGGGGGCACCGACCGGGGGCGGCTGGCACGGCGGGCAGGCGGAGGGGCCGGCCCGGCCACGCACGACCAGCACACGGACGTCGGTCCCGCGGCCGGACGTCCAGCGAGAGGGGATCGCCACATGGGCGACTACGCCAAGGCGCTCGGCAGCAAGCTCCGCGCCATCCGGCAGCAGCAGGGTCTGTCGCTGCACGGCGTCGAGCAGAAGTCGGGTGGCCGGTGGAAGGCCGTCGTCGTCGGGTCCTACGAGCGCGGCGACCGCGCCGTCACCGTGCAGAAGCTGGCCGAGCTGGCCGACTTCTACGGGGTGCCGGTCGCCGAGCTCCTGCCCGAGGGCCGGGTGCCGTCGGGTTCCGAGCCCGCCACGAAGATCGTCATCAACCTGGAGCGGCTGCAGCAGCTGCCCGCCGACAAGGTCGGGCCACTCGCGCGGTACGCGGCGGCCATCCAGAGCCAGCGCGGCGACTACAACGGCAAGGTCCTCTCGATCCGCGCCGAGGACCTCCGTTCGCTCGCGATCATCTACGACAAGACCCCCGGCGAGCTGACCGACCAGCTCATCGACTGGGGCGTGCTTCCCCCGGAGGCCCGCCCGGCGCACCGCGTCGACTGACGGCTCTCCCCCGCACAGAGCCCGATTTCCACACTGCGCCGAGTTCGACACCAGACTGCTCCGCACGACCTCGGGAGCAGTCTCGAGTCGAACTCGGCGCTGTCGTTGCGGCGTCAGGCGACCGCTGCGGCCGGGCGGCGCGCCGCGACGCGCATCGACACCAGCGCGAGCAGCACACCGACCGCCGCGAGAGCCGCGCCCACCGCCGACGGCGCCCCCAGGCCGAACCCCGCTGCCAGGACCACCCCGCCGAGTGCGGCGCCGATCGCGTTCGCGATGTTGAACGCCGAGTGGATCGCCGCCGACGCGAGCACCGGCGCATCCCGCGCCGCGTCGAGCACGACCGACTGCACGGCCGGGATCAAGGCCAGCCCGAGCAGGCCGACGCCGAACACCACGAGCGCGGCGAGCCAGCGCGTGTGCAGCGCGACGACCGCGACCGCCAGCAGGACCGCCTGCGCCGCAAGCAGTGCGGCCATGACGCGACGTGGATCGACCCGGTCGGCGAGCCGGCCCCCGAGCACCGTCCCGAGCGTCATGCCCAGGCCGAACACGCCCAGCAGGACCGGGACGGCGCCCTCGCCGAACCCGGCGAGACCCGTCATCACGGGCGCGATGTAGCTGTAGAACGCGAACAGCCCGCCGCAGCCGAGCACGATCATGCCCAGGACCAGCAGCACCGCGGGCTGCCGGAACACGGCTAGCTCCGACCCGAGCCGCGCCGGGGTACCGATGCCGGTACGCGGCACCAGGATCGCGATGCCCGCGACCGACGCCAGCGCCACGACGACGATCACCGCGAACGCGATCCGCCAGCCCACGACCGAGCCCAGTGCCGTCGCGGCGGGCACCCCGAGGACGTTGGACACCGTGAGCCCGAGGAACACCGCCGCGATCGCCCGCGCCCGGCGTTCCTCCGCCACGAGCGACGCCGCCACCAGCGACGCGACACCGAAGAACGCCCCGTGCGGCAGCCCCGTGAGGAACCGCAGCGCGACCAGCACCCCGAACGACGGGGCGACCGCGGCGAGAGCGTTGCCCACCGCGAACATCCCCATGAACAGCATCAGCATCCGGGTCCGGGGCAGCCGCAGGCTCACCGCCGTCAGCAACGGTGCGCCCACGACGACACCGATCGCGTAGGCCGTCACGAGCATGCCCGCCGCCGGGACCGAGACGTCGAGGCCCTGCGCGATCTGCGGCAGCAGGCCCATGACGGCGAACTCGGTCAGGCCGATGGCGAACGTGCCCAGCGCAAGGGGCAGGATCGCGATGCGCAACAAGGACTCCGGGGGTCGGTGGGGCCCGCCGGAGCGACCCGGCGGCAGGCTGCCCGTCCTCGCGCCGGCCCGTCGTCCACGCTAACCCCGCACGTGCGCCCCGCGGTGTCCGGCCCGTCACGTCCCCGGGTCGTCCGGCTCCCGCACCCGATCATGTCGCCGAGTTCGACATGGCGCTGGTCCGATCATGGTCGGGGCCAGTGTCACGTCGAGCTCGGCGCCTCATCGGGGTCGCCGGCCGGACTCCCGTTCGGACAGGACCGCCGCGAGGCGGGTGTGTCCGGCGTGCTCGGCCCAGCCGGCCGGGGTCGCGTCGAAGCGCGCGTCGCGGAGCGTCGGGTCGGCCCCGCGGTCCAGCAGCAGAGCGGCCAACGGCTCGTCGCCGCGGAACGCCGCCTCGTGCAGCGCGGTGTTCCACCGCTCGTGCCCCCCGGCGTCGCCCCGGCCCGAGGTGTCCACCGGAACCCCCAGCTCGAGGAGCAGCTCCACCGCGCGGGGCCGGCCGTCGGCGGCCGCGACGACGACCGCCCCGGCGTGCTCGGCGACGACCTGTGCCCGCACGCCGGCCGGGGCCGCCGCCACCGCCGCCGCGTCGCCGGACAGCGCGGCGGCCAGCAGGGCGTCGACCGGGGTCAGCTCGGGGCGCCGGGCACCGTGCGCGACGAGGACGTCGACGATGTCGGGGTAGCCGAGGCGGGCGGCGGTCCCCACGACCGACGTGTCCGCCGGCCGGCGACCCCCTTCTGCGCCGACACCGTTGCGCGCCAACAGTTCGACGCGCGCCGTCATGCCGTGCAGGACCGCCCAGTCGAGCTGGTCGGCCAGCATCCGCGCCGGCGTCGGCAGGGTGTGTCCCAGCCGGGCCTGCCACACCCCGCCGTCGCCCCGTCCGAGACCGTGCGCGAACAGCAGCTCCAGGTGCGCGTCGTCGGCACCGAACATGCGGTTGTAGAGGGTCTGCGCGTCGTTCGGGTCGGCACCGCGCTCCAGCAGCAGCGTGGCGAGCGGCTGCTCGGCCGGGTGCCGCGGCTGCGCGACGGGCCCACCCTCGCCCTCGCCGAACACCCCGGTGAGCACCGTGAACGGCGACGGCAGCCCGTGCCAGAGCCGGCCCGCATCGGGGTCGGCGCCGTGGTCGAGCAGGATCGTCGCCGCCTCGACGACGGAGGCGACGTCGATCCGCGGGTCGTGACGGGCGTAGGCCAGGTACATCAGCGGCGGCCACCGGTTCGGCCCACCCTCCCGGTCGGCCGTGTCTGGCCCCGCGAGCCGGCGCAGCGCGGCGACGTCGGCGGTCGCCGCGGCCGCGTGCACCGACGCCGACCCGAGCTCCGGGTGCGCGCCGAGCAGCGCGGCCGCCGCCCGCACGTGGGCCGGGTCGTCACCGTCGTAACGCAGGCAGGCGAGCGACAGGAAGTCGTCGACGGGATCGGCGCCCGCCGGAGCGTCACCGGTGGGCGGCACCCACGTCAGGCGCAGCACCGTCTCGACGTGGCGGACCAGCGGTGGCCAACCGTCGAACCCGTGCATCCGGGCCAGCACCAGCTGGGCCAGGTGCAGCGGGACGTCGCCGCCGGCCCGGTCGGGCGCCCAGCGGGCCACCAGCTCCAGCGCCCGGGCGTCACCGGCCCGGGCGGCGCGGCTCAGCTCACGCGCGCGCAGGCGCAGCTGACCGAGATCGGGATCCTGCGGGAGCGGAACAGGGGTGGGCACGGTGGCCTCCTCTCACCCGCCGGGGTCCGCGTACCGGGGGCTCGGGAGGAGGGTGTGCGGCACACGCATCCACGCGAGGACCTCCCAGGTGGGCTCAGCCCTGCCCGCGGACCCGGTGGCGCCCTGGCACGCCGGGCGCGACGCTACCAGCCGGTCCCCCGTGTGGACCCCGGGAAAGACGGACGCCCACGTCCGGCCGGGGCCGGGACGCGGGCGTCCGTGGAGAGTGCGTGTCAGCGCGTGGCGCGCAGCTGCTCCGCGATGTCGGCGATCCGGCCGAGGACACCGTTGAGGAACCGCGGCGAGTCGTCGGTCGACAACGTCCGCGCCAGCTCGACGGCCTCGGTGATCGCGACCGGGTCGTCGATCTCGTCGACCCACAGCAGCTCGAACACGCCGATCCGCAGCAACGAGCGGTCGACCGCCGGCATTCGCGCGACCGTCCAGCCCTCCGCGTGCTCCGCGAGCAGCTGGTCGATCCGGTCGCGGTGCTCGACCACGCCCTGCACCAGCAGCGCCGCGTAGTCCGAGACGGGCGGCGCGTCGTCGGTCTCCCGGCGGTCGGCGAGCACCTGCAACGGGTCGTCGCCACGCGCCTCGGACTCGAAGAGGATGTCCAGCGCGCGTTTGCGTGCCTTGGTGCGGGCCCTCACGTCAGGAACTGACGCGGCCGAGGTACCGGCCGTCGCGGGTGTCGACCTTGACCTTCTCGCCCGTGGTCACGAACAGCGGGACCTGGATCTCCGCGCCCGTCTCCAGCGTGGCCGGCTTCGTGCCACCGGTGGACCGGTCGCCCTGCAGGCCCGGGTCGGTGTGGGAGATGACCAGCTCCACCGACGTGGGCAGCTCGATGAACAGCGGCACGTCGTCGTGCAGGCTGATCTGCGCGACCTGGTTCTCCAGCAGGTAGTCGGCGTTGCCGCCGACGGCCGACGCCGGGATGTTGAGCTGCTCGAACGTGTCGCCGTCCATGAACACGAAGTCCTGGCCGTCGCGGTACAGGTAGGTCATGTTGCGGCGGTCGACCGTCGCGGTCTCGACCTTCGTGCCGGCGTTGAACGTCTTGTCGACGACCTTGCCCGTCATGACGTTCTTCAGCGTCGTGCGGACGAACGCGCCGCCCTTGCCCGGCTTGACGTGCTGGAACGCCGTGACCGACCACAGCTGGCCGTCCAGGTTGAGCACCAAGCCGTTCTTGAGGTCGTTGGTCGTGGCCACGTGCGGATGACTCCTACTGTCGAAACGGGGCGAGCGAGGAAACACTGCGCTGCCGGGAGGGCGGGCCCGGCCGGAACCGGGCCCCGGGCGGACCGCTGATCGACGCCGCCGCGAATGCCGGGGAACAGGATAGCGCCGCGCCGGGCGTACGGACGCGACGGCCCTGGTCGGCGACCCGCCCCGGTCCGCGGACCGGTCCGCTCAGACCTCGACGAGCTCGTGCGGGGCGAGCGTGAGCGGCTCGGTGCCGCCGTCGAGCACGGCGAGGGTGTCCTCGATCCGGACCCCACCACGGCCCTCCAGGTAGACGCCCGGCTCGACCGTCACGACCATGCCCGCGGCCAGCTCACCCGCCCCGCCCGACGACAGCCACGGCGCCTCGTGGATCTCCAGACCGACGCCGTGCCCGAGACCGTGGACGAACCGCTCCCCCTGTCCCGCCGCGACGACGACGTCGCGTGCCGCCGCGTCGACGGCGGCCACGGCCGCGCCGGGGGCGAGGGCGGCGCAGCCCGCACGCTGGGCCCGCGCGACCAGGTCGTGCAGGTCGCGCTGCCAGCCGGCGGCCGGGCCGAGGACGAACGTGCGCGTCGTGTCCGAGTGGTAGCCGTCGACGATCGCCCCGAAGTCGATCTTCACGAGGTCACCGCGGCGCAACGGGGCGTCGGTCGGGCTGTGGTGCGGGATCGCCGAGTGCGCACCCGCGGCCATGATCGTCTCGAACGCAGGGCCGCTCGCGCCGTGGCCGCGCATCCGGTTCTCCAGGTCGAGCGCCACCTCGCGTTCGGTGCGGCCCGCCGCGATCCCGCCCGCGGCGACCAGGTCGGCCAGGGCGGCGTCGGCCACCGCGCACGCCGTGCGCAGCGCCGCGATCTCCACGTCGTCCTTCACCGCGCGCAGCCCCGGCGTCAGGCCCGGGGCGCGGACGAGCTCCACCCCCTCCGAGGCCGCGTCGACCGCGGTGAGGCCGTCGACGGTGACGACGTCGGACTCGAACCCGAGGCGTGTGATCCCCAGCCCCGGCGCCCGCCGCGCCAGCGCGAGGACGCTGCCCCGGTCGACCACCGTCTCCAGGTCGGGGACCTCCTCGGCCGACTGCGTCACATACCGGCCGTCGGTGCAGAACCGGCTGCGCGCCTCGCCGTCGGCGGCGACGAGCAGCGCCGCGTTGGAGCCGGTGAAGCCCGTCAGGTAGCGGACGTCGACCAGCGCGGTGACCAGCAGCGCGTCGACACCGGCCGCGCCCAGCAGCGCCCGGAGGCGGTCGCGGCGCGCCCCGAACGGCCGCACGACCTCACGCCCCGCTGATCGCGGCGTAGGCGCGCTCGATCAGCGCCGCATCGGGCCCTTCGAGGCGGCCCGGCGTCGCGAGGCCGTCGAGGACGACGAACCGCAGCATCCCCGCGCGCGCCTTCTTGTCGCCCGCCATCGTCGCGACCAGCTCGGGCAGCACACCCGGCTCGTAGGTGACCGGCAGCCCGATCGAGGTGAGGACGCTACGGTGCCGCTCCACCGTCGCGTCGTCGAGGCGCCCCGCCGCGCGGGCGAGCTCGGCGGCGAACACCATGCCGACGCTGACCGCCGCGCCGTGGCGCCACGTGTACTGCTCGCGCCGCTCGACGGCGTGCCCGAGGGTGTGGCCGTAGTTGAGGATCTCGCGCAGGTGCGACTCGCGCAGGTCGGCGCCGACGACGTCGGCCTTGACCCGGATCGCCCGCTGCACCAGCTCGGGCAGCACCTCGCCCGTCGGGTCGAGCGCGGCCACCGGGTCCTTCTCGACCAGGTCGAGGATCACCGGGTCGACGATGAACCCGGCCTTGACGACCTCGGCCATCCCCGCCGCCAGCTCGGGCGGCGGCAAGGTCTCCAGCGTCGCCAGGTCGACCAGCACCGCGGCCGGCTCGTGGAAGGCACCGACGAGGTTCTTGCCCGCCCCGGTGTTGATACCCGTCTTGCCGCCGACCGCCGCGTCGACCATCGCGAGCAGGGTCGTCGGCACGTGGACGACGTTCACCCCGCGCATCCAGGTGGCCGCGACGAACCCGGCGAGGTCGGTGACCGCGCCGCCGCCGAAGCCGACGACGACGTCGCGCCGGGTCAGCCCGACGGTGCCGCACACCTCCCAGCAGTACCCGGCGACGGCCAGGGCCTTGCCCTCCTCGGCGTCGGGGACCTCGACGCGGTGTGCGTCGAGCCCGGCGGCCTCCAGGCTCTGGCGGACCTGCTCGGCCTCGTCGGCCAGGGGTGGCTGGTGGACCAGCACGACCGTGCGCGCCCCCGTGCCGCTGACGACCTCGGGCAGCATCCCCCGGACGCCGCGGCCGACCACGACGTCGTAGGGCCGCTCGGCCGCGACGTGGATGCGGACGGGCTCGGCGGTGCTCACGGGGTCCTCCAGAGGTCGTGCGGGACGATCGGGCCGGGGCGACCCGGCCGGGGTCAGTGACTCGACGGGTCGCGGACGAACGGGTCGGGCAGGGCGACGCCGTCGTGCGGGGTGGGCTTGTCGAGCGGGTCGTCGGCGACCGGCTCCGGCTCGGGGGTGTTCTCCCCGAGCGCGGCCAGTACCGCGGTGGCGACCTGGTTGGCGCTGCGCTTCGCCGTGTCGACCGTGACCATCGCGACCTCCGCGTACAGCGGGGCGCGCGCGTCGAGCAGGGCCTTGAACGTGGCCCGCGGGTTCACCCCCGCCAGCAGCGGCCGCGCCGTCGACATCCCGGTGCGGCGCATCCCGTCGGCCAGCGACACCGTGAGCGCGACGACCCGGTGCCCGCGCAGCACCTCCCGGGTCTCCGGGGCCAGCACCGCGCCGCCGCCGAGGGCGAGGACCCCGCAGTCGCGGCCGAGGGCCTCGGCCACGACCTCGCGCTCCATCGCCCGGAAAGCGGGCTCGCCGTCCTGGGTGAACATGTCGGAGATCGCCTTGCCGGCGCGCTCCTCGATCAGCGCGTCCGCGTCGGTGAACGCGACACCCAGCCGGCGTGCCACCACCTTGCCGACGGTGCTCTTGCCGGACCCGGGCGGTCCGACGAACACGACGACCGGCCGGCCCTCGCTCACCCCTCCGCCCCGAAGGTCGGCGCCGCCTGCTCGTAGGAGCGCAGGTTGCGGGCGGTCTCGGCGATCGAGTCACCGCCGAACTTCTCCAGCGCCGCGTCGGCCAGCACGAGGGCCACCATCGCCTCGGCGACGACCCCGGCCGCGGGGACCGCGCAGACGTCGGAACGCTGGTGGATGGCCTGGGCCGGCTCGCCCGTGGCGACGTCGACGGTGCGCAGCGCCCGCGGGACCGTCGAGATGGGCTTCATCGCGACGCGCACGCGGACCGGCTCACCGTTGGTCATGCCGCCCTCGATGCCGCCGGCGCGGTTGCTGAGCCGGTCGACCGGGGCGCCGGGGACCATCTCGTCGTGCGCGACGCTGCCGCGGCGCCGCGCGGTGCGGAAACCGTCGCCGATCTCGACGCCCTTCATCGCCTGGATGCCCATGAGCGCGGCGGCGAGCCTGGCGTCGAGGCGGCGGTCGGAGTGCACGTAGGAGCCGACGCCGACGGGCATGGCGTAGGCGATGACCTCGACGACCCCGCCGAGGGTGTCGCCGTCGGTCTGCGCCGCGTCGACCTCGGCGATCATCGCCTCGGCGGCGGCGGGGTCGACCGCGCGGACCGGGTTGGCGTCGACCTTCTCGAGGTCGTTCGGGCCGGGGACGACGTCGTCGGGCGCCTCGGCGGCACCGAGCGCGACGACGTGGGACACGATGTCGACACCGAACGCCTGCTTGAGGAACGCCTTCGCGACGGTGCCGAGCACGACGCGCGACGCCGTCTCCCGGGCGCTGGCGCGCTCGAGGACCGGCCGGGCGTCGTCGAAGCCGAACTTGGTCATGCCGGACAGGTCGGCGTGACCGGGACGCGGCCGGGTGAGCGGCGCGTTGCGGGCACGGTTGGCGATCAGCTCCGGGTCGACCGGGTCGGCGGCCATGACCGTCTCCCACTTCGGCCACTCGGTGTTGCCGATGCGCACCGCGACAGGGCCGCCCTGCGTGAGACCGTGGCGGATGCCGCCGATGATCTCCAGCTCGTCGGCCTCGAACTTCATCCGGGCGCCACGGCCGTAGCCGAGGCGGCGCCGGGCCAGCTCGGCCGCGATCTCCTTCGACGTGACCTCGACGCCGGCGACCATGCCTTCGAGCACGGCGACCAGGGCCGGACCGTGCGACTCCCCTGCGGTGATCCAACGCAACACGCCGACCATCCTCTCACCCGCCCACCTGCACTCACGCCGCGGTCGTCCCTGCTGTGCGCCGGGGTCAGCCGGGCGGCCCGGCACCGGTGACGACGGCGAGCGCGCCGCCGACCATCGCGGGCCCGAAGGGCACCTCCACCCCGCGTGCCCGGCCCACGAGCACGGCCGCGGCGACGGCGTGGACCGCGCCCAGGACCGTCGTCGTGACACCGGCGAGGGCGAGCGGGGCCCAGCCGTCCCGGCCGGCCGCGGCGCCGAGGCCGGGGGCGAGCGCGCAGTCCCCGCCACCGATCCCGCCCCGCGTGAGGGCGCGGAGCAGCAGCAGGACCCCGGCGGCCACTCCCGCGGCGGCGACGGCCCGTCCCGCCGCGGCGGGATCGTGGCCGGCGGTGAGCAGCAGAGCCACCCCCGCACCGGCGGCGGTCGCGGCGGTCAGCGGCGCGGGGAGCCGGTGCACGGCGGCGTCGACGGCGACCAGCACGATGCCGCACAGCACGACCCAGCAGCCGAGCACCGCGGCCGGCCCGTCCCGCGCGGCCGTGACGACGCCGCATGCGAGCGCGGCCACGATCTCCACCGACGCCGCGGGTAGGCCGACGGGCACCCCGCAGCAGCGGCTACGGCCGGAGACCGCAGAACCGCCGAGGGGCGCCGCACACCGTGGGCACGTGGACCGGCGCGCTCCGGGCCCGGGCACGGCGTGCCGCACGATCGCCGCGCGCAACCACGGCCCCGCACAGAACCCGGCCACGCCGGCGAGCGCCATTCCGTCGATCCTCATGCCGTCGATCATCGAGGCTCTCCCCGCGCGCAGCGGCCCGAGCAGCGTCGCCTGTGGACGGTTCCGCGGCATGTGGACAACCGCCCGGGACACCGCACGCAACCTCACTGCTGTGAAGCGGCGCCCGCACGACCGTGAGGTTGCGCGCGGACCATGGCGCGCAACCTCATCGCCGGCCGACCCCCGCCGCGACGACCATCGGGTTGCGCGCGGCCGGGGACGACCCCGCCCGGCGACACGTCCGGAATCGTCGGTGCCGTGTGCTACCCGGCCGCCGGGGCCAGCGTTCCGGGCGTGGCCGACGACGACGCACTCCTCGCCCTGATCGTGCAGGGTGAGCACCCTGACTGGGACGACTACCGGTCCGCGATGGTCGCGGAGCGCCGCGTAGCTGACGCTGCCGCTGGACCGGGTCTACGGCTGGGGCGGCATGCGAGCGGAGCCTTCCGGGCCCTGGTCCTCGGCGGGGCGGCCGAAGAACCCTGCGGGCGGTACGGGTGACGGGGTCGCCGTCCGGTCGGTGACGACGGCCGCGGTCCGGGTGAACCGCCGCAGCTCCGCGCCGTGGCGCACCGACGACGGGAACGGGTCGCCCGCGCAGGCGCGGGCCAGCTCGGCGAGCGGCAGCTCGGTGTGCGAGGCGAGCAGCACCAGGTTGCCGAAGCGGCGGCCGTGCCAGACGTCGGACGCGGCGACGACCCCGCGGTGGCCGAACACCGCGGCGACGGTGGCGACCTGGCCACGGACGAACCCGAGCGGACCGCCGTCGGCGAGGTTCACGGCGAGCACCCCGCCGGGGGCCAGCGCGCGGTCGACGAGCGTCGCGAACTCGACCGACGTCAGGTGCGCGGGGATACGGGCGCCGGCGAACACGTCGACGACGACGAGGTCGGCGGCCCCGGCCGCCAGGGCGAGGGTCTCGGCGCGGGCGTCGCCGATACGCAGGTCGAGCAGCGCGTCGTCGGCGGGGAGGCGGGTCCGGACGAGGTCGGCGAGCGCCCCGTCGAGCTCGACGACGGTCTGCGGCGACCCGGGCCGGGTGGCGGCGACGTAGCGGGCCAGGGTCCACGCGCCGCCGCCGAGGTGGGCGACCCGCAGCGGGGCGCCGGGCGGGGCGAGGGCGTCGACGACGTGCCCGAGGCGCCGGACGTACTCGAACTCCAGGTGCGTCGGGTCGTCGAGGTCGACGTGGGACTGGGCGGTGCCGTCGACGAGCAACGTCCACGACGAGGGCCGGTCGGGGTCGGACACGAGCTCGGCGAGGCCGTGGTCGACCTCGGCCCGCACGACGAGCGACGCGCCGCCGGGCGTGCCCGGTGCATCGGTCACGTCAGATCGCACCGTCGGCGATCGCCTGCCGGATGTTGGCCTGGTGCTCGGCGAGCGTCGTGCCGAAGCAGGAGGTCCCGTCGGGCTTGCAGCGCACGAAGAACAGCCACGGCCCGGGCTCGGGTCCGAGCGCCGCTGTCATGGCCGCCTTGCCGGCGGCCGCGATCGGGGTCGGGGGCAGGCCGGCGACCGCGTAGGAGTTGTAGGGGCCGACGCGGGCGCGGGCCTCCGCGGTGGTGCGCAGGGCCTGCACGTCGAGCGGGTAGTTGACCATCGAGTCGAGCTCGAGGCGCTGGCCCGCGGCGAGCCGGTTGTAGACGACGCGCGCCACCCTCGGCATGTCCGGCGTGATGCCTTCCTTCTCGACGAGCGAGGAGATGATCAGCGCCTGGTAGGGGGTGACGCCGCTGCGGGCGGCCGCGTCGCCGATGCCGGCGGCCTCCAGGCGCGGGACTGACGCGGCGAGCAGCTCGCGCCACACGTCGGGGGCGGCGGTGCCGGGGGCGATGTCGTAGATGCCCGGCGAGACCAGGCCCTCGAAGCGGCGCGCCGGCTCGGCCTTGCGGATGTCCTCGAGCGCCCAGGTGGGGGCGCCGAGCTCGCCGGGGTCGGTCTGCTCCATGGTGGAGCGCAGGTCGTCGACGCTGACGCACCGGCGCTGCCCGTCGATCTGCCCGCAGCTGGCCTGCGAGATGAGGCTGATCACGCCGGGGGCGGTGGCGCCGTCGGGTGAGCGGGTGTCGTCGAGCTGGGTGCCCCCGCGGACCTCGAGGCGGCCGACGCGGGCGGCGGGGTCGACGAGGCGGGCGACGGCCGACTCGGCCGACATCTGTCCGCTCATCTGGTAGTAGCCGGGCTGGATCGCGAGGATCCGGGCGTCGTCGGCGGCGGCACCGGTGAACGCGCCGGAGCTGGCGACGACGCCGCGACGGGTGAGCATCTGCCCGATCTGGCTGGTCGAGTCGCCGGAGACGACCTGGACGATGACGTCGCCGGTGCCGGTGCCGTCGTAGTCCTTGTCGAAGAACGAGGAGCCGACGACGTAGGCGCCGCCGCCGACGACGCCGAGGAGCACGACGGCGGCGAGGACGAGGACCCCGATGCGGCGGCGTCTGCGGGTGACGGCCTCCCGGCGGGCGGTCCGCGCGGACGTGCCGGCGGTGCGGCGGGGCCCGACCCGGGCGTCGTCGTCGGAGGGGGAAGAGGTGGTCGACGAGGACGCGCTGGTCGCGGAGGCGGCGGCTGCGACGCGGCGGGTCCCGTCGGTGCGGGGGCCGGTGCCGGAGTCGGCGCGGGAGTCGGCGCGGGAGTCGGAGCTGCGCGAGGACCGGACCGGCGCGTCGTAGCTGTCGTAGGGGTCGTCGTGGCCGGTCGCGGCGGCCTGCAACGTGGTGTCGTCGGACGAGCGGCGGGGACGGACATGGCGCGCGCGGACGGTCTCGGCGACGGCGTCGGGCGGCGGGACCGGCTCGGGGGCCCGCCGGGGTCGGCCCGGATCGCGCGGCGCGTCCGCGGCGCGGCGGCGCCCACCGGTGCGGGGGGCGGACGGGTCGTCGGGACGGTTGCGGCGGACGGCCGGGACCCGGTCGGTGCGCTGCTCGGTCTCGTTCTCGGGGCGCCTGCGACGGCCCGGCGGCGGGACCGCACCACGACGGCCCTGGTCGGGGTCCCCGGAGCGGGCCGGCCGGTGGGGCTCGCCCTGGCCTGGGGTGCGCCGGTCGTCGCCACGGGGGCCGACACGGCGCGGCCCGGGGGGCGGCGCCCATCCCGTGTCGTCGCGCCACTGATCACGCTCGCCCCGCCCCGGCACCCGGCGGGGCGGGCGGGCGTCGTCGTGGCCGTCCATCCCGCCGGTCACCGGGTACGACCGCAGCGGCGGGAGCGGACAGGCGTGGTCACGAGGCCCGACAATACCGACGGCACCTGTGTGCCGGACGCGGTCGCCTCCCGGCTCGCCGCGACATCCGGCACGAACCCGGCGATCCGGCCCCGTTCACCGGCTGCCGGCGGCTCACCGGCGGCAGCGTCTCACCGGCTGCGGCGGCTCACCGGCTGCGAGCGGCTCACCGGCTCCGGGCGTCGAGCCACCCCTGCAGGATCGCGACGGCGGCGGCCTGGTCGACGACGGCGCGCTGCCGCTTGCCCTTGACGCCGCGCTCGCGCAGCTGCCGGGTGGCGACGACCGTCGTGAGCCGCTCGTCGGAGAACTCGACCGGCACCTCCAGCACCGACGAGAGGTCCTCGGCGAACGCGCGCGCCGCCTGCGCCGCAGGGCCTTCGGCACCGGCGAGGGTGCGGGGCAGCCCGACGACGACCTGGACGACCTCGTGCTCCGCGACGAGTGCGGCGATCTCGCGCAGGTCGGAGCCGCCGCGGTCGCCGGGCTCCCGGAGGTCTCGGGCGACGGTGACCAGCGGCGTCGCGATCATGCAGTCGGGGTCGGACAGCGCCACCCCGACCCGGACGGCGCCGACGTCGACACCGAGGCGTCGGCCCCGCCCGGGAGCGGCTGCGGTCACGCGTTCGCGAGTGCGGCGCGCAGCGCGGCGATCGCGTCGGGGACGCCGGCGGGGTTCTGCCCGCCGCCCTGCGCGAGGTCGGGCTTGCCGCCGCCGCGGCCGCCGACGGCCGCGGCGAACGACGGGATGAGCTTCCCGGCGGCGAGGCCGCGGTCGCGTGCGGCCGCGGTGGTGGCCACGACGAACGACACCTTGTCGTCGTCGGCGCCGAAGAGGGCGACGACGCCGGGGCGCTCGCCGAGGCGGGCACGGACGTCGGAGGCCAGGGCGCGCAGGTCGTTGCCGCTGACCCCGGCCGGCGCGGCGACCGCGACGAGGGCGATGCCGCCGACGTCCTCGGCGCCGTCGGCGAGCGCACCGGCGGCACCGAGCGCGGCGTCGGCGCGGTGCTTCTCGAGGTCGCGCTCGGCGGTGCGCAGCCGCTCGACGAGCGCGGCGATGCGGTCGGGCAGCTCGTCGGGGCGGGCCTTGAGCTGGTCGGAGATCTGGGACAGCAGCAGGTGCTCGGTGGAGACCTGGCGCAACGCGTCGTTGCCGACGAGCGCCTCGACGCGGCGCACACCCGAGCCGATGGAGGCTTCGGAGAGGACCTTGACGATGCCGATCTCGCCGGTGCGCCCGACGTGGGTGCCACCGCAGAGCTCGCGGGAGTAGTCGCCCATGTCGACGACGCGGACGCGGTCGCCGTACTTCTCGCCGAACAGCATCATCGCGCCGAGGGTGCGGGCCTCGTCCATGGAGGTCTCGTACGTCTCGATCTCGCGGTTCTGCTGCAGGACCGTGTTGACCTCCTCCTCGATCTCGGCGAGCGCCGCGGCGGGCACGGCACCGGTCGGGGAGGTGAAGTCGAACCGCAGCCGGCCGGGAGCGTTGAGCGACCCGGCCTGCGCGGCGGCGGCGCCCAGCGCGCCGCGGACACCCGCGTGCACGAGGTGGGTGGCGGTGTGGGCGCGCGAGATCGAGGCGCGGCGGGCGACGTCGATCTCGGCGACGACGGCGTCGTCGACGGCGATGGTGCCGGCCTCGACGGTGCCGCGGTGCACGCGCAGGCCCGCGACCGGGGACTGCACGTCGTCGACGCGGACAATCGCGGACCCGGCGCGCAGCACGCCGTGGTCGGCCTGCTGACCACCGGACTCGGCGTAGAACGGGGTGCGGTCGAGCACGACCTCGACCTGCTGTCCCTCCGACGCGGCGGGCACGGCCACCCCGTCGGCGACGAGGCCGACGACGGTGCCCTCGGCGGTGAGGTCGGTGTAGCCGAGGAACGTGGTGGTGCCGTGGGCGTCGAGCAGCGGGCGGTAGACCGACCCGTCGTGGTGGCCGGTCTTGCGCGCCTTCGCGTCGGCCTTGGCGCGGGTGCGCTGCTCGGCCATCAGCGTGGCGAACCGGTCCTGGTCGACCGACAGCCCGGCCTCGGCGGCCATCTCCAGCGTCAGGTCGATCGGGAAGCCGTAGGTGTCGTGCAGCGCGAACGCCTGGTCGCCGGCCAGCGTGGTGCCGCCCGCCTTGCGGGTGTCGGCGACGGCGGTGTCGAAGATGCGCGAGCCGGCGGTCAGCGTCTGCAGGAACGCCTCCTCCTCGGCGCGCACGACCGCGGAGATGCGCTCGAAGTCGGTGACGAGCTCCGGGTAGGAGGGGGCCATGACGTCGCGCACCACCTCGGCGAACGAGCCGAGGACCGGCTCCTGCACACCCAGCAGCCGCGACGAGCGCACGATGCGGCGCAGCAGCCGGCGCAGCACGTAGCCGCGACCGTCGTTGGACGGGGTGACGCCGTCGCCGATGATCATGACGCCGGAGCGGGCGTGGTCGGCGATGACGCGGAAGCGCACGTCGTCGGAGTGCGAGGCACCGTAGCGGCGGCCGGAGAACTCCTCGGCGCGGGCGATGACGGGCCGGACCAGGTCGGTCTCGTACACGTTGTCGACGCCCTGCAGCAGGTAGGCGACGCGCTCGACGCCCATGCCGGTGTCGATGTTCTTGGCGGGCAGCTCACCGATGATCGGGAAGTCGTCCTTCGTCCCCCCGGCGGCCCGCTCCTTCTCCATGAAGACCAGGTTCCAGATCTCCAGGTAGCGGTCCTCGTCGACGACCGGGCCGCCGTCGCGGCCGAACTCCGGCCCGCGGTCGTAGTAGATCTCCGAGCAGGGTCCGCAGGGGCCGGGGACGCCCATCGACCAGTAGTTGTCGGCCATGCCGCGGCGCTGGATGCGCTCCGTGGGGATGCCGGCGATCTGCTGCCACAGCCGGACGGCCTCGTCGTCGTCGAGGTAGACGGTGACCCAGATGCGGTCGGGGTCGAACCCGTAGCCGCCGTCGGACGTCGGCGAGGTGATGAGGCGCCACGCGTGCTCGATGGCGCCTTCCTTGAAGTAGTCGCCGAAGGAGAAGTTGCCGGCCATCTGGAAGAAGGTGTTGTGCCGCGTGGTGCGGCCCACCTCGTCGATGTCGCCGGTGCGCACGCACTTCTGGATCGATGTGGCCCGCGGGTAGGGGGCCGGCGCGTCGCCCAGGAAGTACGGCTTGAACTGGACCATGCCGGCGTTGACGAACAGCAGGGTCGGGTCGTCGAGGATCAGCGACGCGCTGGCGACGCGGGTGTGGCCCGCGCCGGTGAAGTGGTCGGTGAAGCGGCGGGCGATCTCATGGGTCTGCACGGGAACAGCTCTCTGCGTGGTGCGGTCGGTGGGCCGTGGTCGGGCAGGACGCGACGCCCGGGACGGGTCAGCGTCTTGCCCGGCGCGCTCGCTGCGGGCGCGACGCGGGGTCCTCGGCGACGGCGTCGGCGAACGTGGGGACGGTCTGTCCGGTGCGGCGCTCGACCATGTCGGCCAGCTCCTGTTCGCGCGACTCCATGCCCGCGCGGACCTCGGCGCCGAACGCGCCCAGGCCGGCACCGAGCTCGCGCAGCCCGTCGGCCAGGTTGGCCCCGACCCCGGCCGGGGTGAGGCTCTGCGCGGCGCGGGTGGCGCGGCGGCTGCCGTACACGCCCGCCGCGACGCCGACGCCCAGCCAGAAGAGGCGCTTCACTTGCGGCCCTTCCGGGTCCCGGCCGCGGCCTTGCCGCTGCGGCGGGCCTTGATCGCCTTGTTGACCCCGTAGGAGAACGCGGCGGCGCGCACGAGGGGGCCGCCGAGGGTCGCGGTGAACAGCGACGACAGGACCGACACGTTGGCGGTGACGGTGCGGGCGCCCGCGGTGATGCCGTCGACGCGCTCGAGCTGGGTGTTGACCTGGTTCAGCGTGGTGTGCGCGTCGGAGAGCAGCGGTGCGCTGCCCTCGTGGGCCTTGCGGATCGCGACGGTGGCCTCGTCGAGCGTGCGGCCCAGTTTGAGCAGCGGCACCGCCACCAGCAGGACCAGCACGACGAACGCGCCGGCGGCGATCAGCGCGGCGATCTGACCAGCCGACACGTGTCCTCCTGACCCGGACGACGAGGGCCCGGTGACGATGGTGGGTGATCGTCGCCAGGCTACTCCCCGACCGGGTCCGGCCTCAGCCGACCCGGAAGTCCGGCTCCCCCTCGACGCCGGGCTCGGCGGCGGCCGCGGCGACGGCCCTGCCGAGCGGCGAGCCGGCTACCGTCGCGGCGGCCTCGTGCTCGACGAGGACCTGGCGGAGCCGGGTGAGCGCGCGGTGCTGGGTGACCCGGACGGCGCCCGGCGTCGACCCGACGGCGTGCGCGGTCTCCTCGGCCGACAGGCCCACGGCGACGCGCAGCACGATCACCTCGCGCTGGCGCGGGGTGAGGGTGTGCAGCAGCTCGCCGAGCCGCTCGCCCAGTTCGACGGCGAGGGCGCGGTGCTCGGGACCCTCGGCCCCCGACACCGAGTCCGGCACGTCGGGCACCGGCTCGGACCGGTTGCGGCCGATGGCCCGGAACGCGTCGGTGACCTTGTGCGCGGCGATGCCGTAGACGAAGGCGCGGAACGACAGCCCCTTGACCGTGTAGTTGGGCAGCGCGCGGACGACGGCGAGGCAGACGTCCTGGGCGACGTCCTCGGCCGCGCCGACGACGCACTCCTGGCGGCCGAGGCGGGCCCGGCAGTAGCGCAGCACCATGGGGTGGATGACGGACAGGAGCGCGTCGCGGGCCCGGGTGTCGCCGCCGACGGCGTCGCCGACGAGGGCCTCGATCATCTCGGCGGGCCCGTGGGGCTCGTCGTCCGCGGCGTCCGTGACACCGTCGTCGGTGACAGCGTCGTCGGCGACGGCATCGGTGACGGCGTCGTCGGTGACAGCATCGGTGACGGCGTCGTCGGTGACAGCATCGGTGACGGCATCGTCGGTGACAGCATCGGTGACGGTGTCCGGCACGACCACGGAGACGCGGTCCGGTTCCGGGGCGCGGGGCGCCGGGATCGACACCGCGATCACGGGACCGAGGGCATCGGGACCGAAGGTGTCGGGGCCGAGGATGTCGGCGTCGACGACGTGGGCGTCGAGGAGCGGCAGTGGAGCGGCCGCTGCGGTGGTCATCGCGGTGCGGCGGCGGTGGCCGCGCGCGTGAGGTCGAACATGGGGGTCCCCTCCCTGCACCGGACCGCGCCGGCTTCCCCACCGGCGCGATTCGAGAGATGCGTCCGGGCTCCGACCCGCGGCAGGGGTCGACGCAACCCGTAGTACGCGAAGGACGTCCCGACAGACCGGTCCACACACCGCGGTCCCCCGACCGCCGGCGAGCGAGGCCTCCCCCGTTCGGTTCCGACACGCTCCGCTGTGCCCTGCACGAGCGCATCGTTCAGCTCTCACCTACAGCTCCGTATTCTGGGTGAATGCCGAGTTGGAGTCAAGGGTACTTGGGCCCGAATTGGTTACGCTGAGTGCAATGATTCCGCCACGCGACCCCCATTCGTAGGATCCGCGCGCCCGCGCCGCGGCCACGAAGCGCAACCGAACGCGCCGGGCGCTGCTGGATGCGGCCGACGCGGCGTTCACCGCGCGCGGCTGGGCACGGACCCGGATCGAGGACGTCGCCACGACCGCCGGGGTGAGCCCGGCGACGGCCTACAACCACTTCCCCGCCAAGCACGCGCTGATCGCGGAGGTCTACGCCCCGCTGATCGCGCCGCTCGTCGCCACCGAGCAGGCCCGCGCCGCGAACGGCGACGACACCACCGACACCGATCCGGCCACGCTGCTCGTCGAGCAGATCCGGGCACTTGCGCGCGTCTGTGTCCGCAACCGCGGACTCACAGCGGCCTACTGGGCCGCGGTCCAGGACTACGCGGTGCGCGTCGAGGCGCCTCCGGAGCCCGACGACGAGCAGGACCCGCGCACGATCGCGCCCGTCGCCGACGTCCTGCACGACCTGGTCGAACGTGGTCAGGCGGCCGGCGAGCTGCGGCCCGACCCGTCCGCGGACACGCTCTGCCCGATCCTCGTCGACATCCTGCTGACCCGCATCGCGCTGTACCCGGCCGAGACGGCCGAGCCGCTCACGCGCCTGGTCGCGGGCCTGGCCCTGGGCGTGCTGGCCCCGGAGCGCGTCGCCGACTGACCGTCGCCGACCGCGTCGCCGTCCGACCGACCGCCGTCAGCCCCGGCGGGAGCGGTCGCGGCGCATGTCCGACAGCACCTCGCCCATGACGCGCACCGCGGTGCGCAGGTCGTCCTCGGAGATCACCAGCGGCGGGGACAGCCGGACGGTCGCGCCGTGGGTGTCCTTCACGAGCACCCCGCGGGCGCACATCCGTTCGCAGACGTCGCGCCCCGAACCGAGTTCCGGGTCGATGTCGACGCCCGCCCACAGCCCGGTGTGACGGAACGTGACGACGCCGCGACCCACGAGCAGATCCAGTTCAGTGCTCAACAAGTGACCGAGGGTCACAGCTTGACGGAGCAACGACCCTTCCGCCAGAAGGCCGATCACCACCCTGCCGACGGCCGCGGCGAGCGGGTTCCCGCCGAACGTGCTGCCGTGCTGGCCCGGCTTCAGGACCCCCATGACAGCCTCGTCGGCCACGACCGCGGACACGGGCAGGATGCCGCCGCCGAGGGCCTTGCCGAGCAGGTACACGTCGGCGTCCACACCGCCGAGGCCGCGGGTGGCCAGCACGTGGCCGGTGCGGCCCAGCCCGGACTGCACCTCGTCGGCGACGAACAGGATCCCGGCCTCGGTGCACGCCGCGCGGACCTCGGCCAGGTAGCCCGGCGGCGGCACGACCACGCCGGCCTCGCCCTGCACCGGTTCGATCAGCACCGCGACCGTGTCGGGGCCGATCGCGGCGCGCAGCGCGGCGGCGTCGCCGTGGGGCACGACGTCGAAGCCGTCGGGGAAGGGGCCGAACCCGTTGCGCGCCTCGGGATCGGTGGAGAAGCCGACGATGCTGATCGTCCGGCCGTGGAAGTTCGCGGCGGCCACGACGATCCGCGCCCGGTCGCGCGCCACACCGCGCACCTCGTAGCCCCACTTGCGGACGAGCTTGAGTCCCGACTCGACGGCCTCGGCGCCGGTGTTCATCGGCAGCACCATGTCCTTGCCGACGAGCGCGGCCAGCTCGGCGCAGAACGGGCCGAGCCGGTCGTTGCCGAACGCGCGGCTGGTCAGGGTCAGCCGGTCGAGCTGGGCGTGCGCGGCCGCGAGCAGGTCGGGGTGGGCGTGGCCGAAGTTGAGGGCGGAGTAGCCGGCGAGGCAGTCGATGTAACTGCGGCCCTCGACGTCGACGACCCGGGCGCCGCTGCCGTGGGAGAGGACGACCGGGAGCGGGGCGTAGTTGTGGGCGGAGTGCGCGGCGAGCAGGGCCTCGTGGTGCGCGGTGGCCTCACCCGGGCCGGCGTGCTGGTGCGGGGTCGTGAGGGTCATGGCGGCGCCTCCCGTCGTCGTCCTCCCACGCTAGGAACGGCCCGGACGTGCCACAACGCCGCGATGTTGCCCATCCGCGCGGGATCGTTGCGCGCTTCCCCGGCGCGGCGGTGGATCGTTGCGTGGCCGGTCAGACGGCCCGCGGGCCCGCCCCGCGGCGCAGCAGCGGTGACAGCACCAGCACCGACTTCGTGCGGGCGACGAACGGCTCCGCCCCGATCCGCTCGAGCACCCGCTCGAAGTCGCGCATGTCGGCGGCCAGGATGTGCAGCAGCGCGTCGGCCTCGCCCGAGATCGTGCTCGCGTCGACCACCTCCGCGTGCTGCTCGACCGCGGCCCGGATCGTCTCCGGCGGGGTCGACGAACGGCAGTACAGCTCGACGTAGCCCTCGACGGTCCAGCCCAGCGCGGCCGGGTCGAGCGTCACCGTGAACCCGGTGATCGCCCCGCCCTCGCGCAGCCGGTCGACGCGCCGCTTCACCGCCGACGCCGTCAGCCCCACCCGCGCTCCGAGGTCGGCGTAGCTGCGCCGCGCGTCGGCGACGAGCAACGCGAGGAGCTGCTCGTCGAGCCGGTCCAGCCGCATCGGCCCATCATCGGCCACGATGTGCCCATGGTGTCCCCCACCTTCAGGGTCGATTCCGAGGTCGGCACGCTCCGCCGCGTCGTCGTGCACCGGCCCGGGCTGGAGCTCAAGCGGCTCACCCCCGGCAACAAGGACCGGCTGCTGTTCGACGACGTGCTGTGGGTCGCGCGGGCGCAGGCCGAGCACGACCGGTTCGTGGCCGTGCTGCGCGAGCGCGGCATCCGGGTGGACCTGTTCGGTGACCTGCTGCGCGCGACGCTCGCCGTCCCCGCGGCCCGCAAGTACGTGCTCGACACCGTCGTCGACGACCGGGTCTACGGGCCGCTGGCCGTCGACGGGCTGCGCGCCTGCATGGACGAGATGGACGTCGACACCCTGGCCGAGCACCTGGCCGGCGGGATCACCAAGCGGGAGGTGCTGGAGCGGATCCCCGAGCCGGCGTCGATGGCGTTCCACGTCCTGGGCCTCGACGACTTCGTCCTCGAACCGCTGCCCAACCACCTGTACACGCGCGACACGTCGGTGTGGGTCCACGGCGGGGTGGCCGTGAACTCCATGCGGCGCGAGGCCCGGATGCGCGAGACCGTGCACTGGGAGGCCGTCTACCGCTGGCACCCCGAGTTCGCCGCCGCCGACTTCGCGACCTGGTCCGACGGTGCCGCCGACGGCCCGGCGACCGTCGAGGGTGGCGACGTGCTCGTCGTCGGCGGGGGCGCGCTGCTCGTCGGGCTGTCGGAGCGAACCACCCCACAGGGGGTGGAACGGTTGGCGCGCAGGCTGTTCGCCGGTGGTGAGGTCGACCGGATCGTGGCGCTGCGGCTGCCGTCGTCACGGGCGCAGATGCACCTCGACACCGTCATGACGATGGCCGATCCGGAGACGCTCGTGACCTACGCCGGGCTCGGGGAGCTGCCCGCCTACACGGTCCGGCCCGGGGCGCGTCCCGACGCGATGCACGTGACCGACCATGCGCCGCACCAGATGTACAGCGCCATCGCCGCCGCGCTGGGCGTCGCGACGCTGCGGGTGCTGACCGCCGAACAGGACGTCCACGCCGCCGAGCGCGAGCAGTGGGACGACGGGTGCAACGTGCTCGCCGTCGCGCCGGGGGTCGTCGTCGCCTACGAGCGCAACGTCACCACCAACTCCCACTTGCGGCGCAACGGCATCGAGGTGCTGGAGATCCCCGGCGGCGAGCTGGGCCGGGGCCGGGGCGGGCCACGCTGCATGAGCTGCCCGCTGCTGCGCGACCCCGCCTGAACCACGCCCCGCCGGCGTCCCGCGCGAACCCGCGAGCAGCGCCGGCGGCCACAACGGGTGACGAACCCGACCCGGACGGGCACCGGGCGTGACCACGCCCGCCGACGATCGTTCACCGGGAGACGCCTCCCACGAGAAGGGCTCCCCGCCGTGTCCGTCCGCCTCCGCCGTGTGATCTGCGGTGTCGCCATCGTTGCCGCCGCCGTCACCACGCTGCTGGCCGCGACGTTGTCGGCGCCCGCCTCCGCGGCCCCGGTGACCGCCCTGCTCGACCCGGCCGCCGTCAAGGCCCTCATCGACGGCCGCGCCGCGCTCGGACTGCCCGCCGAGGTCGCCGACTACGGCGTCGACGAGCAGAGCGGACGTCTCGTCGTCGAGCTCACCGGCTCCCGGACCCCCGCGGTCGACGCGCTGCTCTCCGGCGTCGACCCGAACGTCCTCGACGTCCGTACCGACGCCCCCGCGCCGCGCCACCACGCCGCCGCGGTGAAGGGTGGCGACACGATCATCAGCGGCTCGCGGCGCTGCACCCTCGGCTTCGCGGCGACGGCCCGCGGCCGCACGTGGCTCCTCACCGCCGGCCACTGCACCCGCGGGTCGGGCACCTGGAGCGTCGAGACGGCCGGTGACGTGCTCACCCCCATCGGCTCCCAGGCGCGCACCGCCTCGGCGGGAACCGACGTCGGTGTCGTGCCCGTCACCGGGTCCGGCGTGCAGGTCCGCGGCCTCGTCGGCTCGGTCGCGGTGCGCGGCTCCACCCCGGCCGCCGTCGGGTCGCCGGTCTGCCTCTACGGCTCCACCAGCGGCCGGGTCTGCGGGACCGTCACCGGGCTCGACCGGACGGTGAACTTCGAGGGCACCATCCAGTACGGGATGACGGCGACGTCGATCTGCTCGGCCGAGGGCGACTCCGGCGGCCCGTACATCACCTCGTCGGGCCAGGCGCAGGGCATCCACTCCGGCGGCGGCACCGGCCGCGGCTGCACCAGCTACCTCACCCCGATCGGGCCGGCGCTGAGCGCCTTCGGCCTGCGGTTGCTCACGAGCTGACGAGCGGCCCGTCAGGAACCGCGCACGGCCCGTCGCAGCTTCGGGAGCCGCTCGGCGAGCACCCGTTCCGCGCCGCGGTTCGTCGGCTCGTAGTAGTCACGCCCGACCAGGTCGTCCGGCGGGTACTGCTGGGCCAGCACGCCGTCGGCGACGCCGTGCGGGTAGCGGTAGCCGACCGCGTTGCCGAGCTTCTCCGCGCCCGAGTAGTGCCCGTCGCGCAGGTGCGCCGGCACCGAGCCGACCGCTCCGGCCCGCACGTCGGCCATCGCCGCGTCGATCGCCGCGATGGCGGAGTTCGACTTCGGCGCCGTGGCCAGGTGCAGCGTCGCCTGTGACAGCGCGATCCGTGCCTCCGGCATCCCGACGAGCTGCACCACCTGGGCGGCCGCCGTGGCCGCCAGCAGCGCCGTCGGGTCGGCCAGGCCGATGTCCTCGCTCGCGTGGATCATCAACCGGCGCGCGATGAACCGCGGGTCCTCCCCCGCGACGATCATCCTGGCCAGGTAGTGCAGCGCCGCGTCGGGATCGGAGCCGCGGATCGACTTGATGAAGGCGCTGATCACGTCGTAGTGCTGGTCGCCCGCCCGGTCGTAGCGCACGGCGACCTCAGTGACCGCCCGCTCCACCTCGGCCACGCCGACCGCTGTGCCGCCGTCGGCGCGCACCCCGTCGGCCGCCGCCTCCAGCGCCGTGAGCGCCCGCCGGGCGTCGCCCGCCGCGAGCCGCACCAGCACGTCCTCGCCCTCGTCGGTCAGCTCGACCGAGCCGCCCAGTCCTCGTTCGTCGGCGACCGCGCGGCGCAGCAGGCCCCGCAGCTCGTCGGCCTCCAGCGACCGCAGCTGCAGCACCAGCGACCGCGACAGCAGCGGCGACACCACCGAGAACGACGGGTTCTCCGTGGTGGCGGCCACGAGCAGCACGACCCGGTCCTCGACCGCGCCGAGCAGCGCGTCCTGCTGGGTCTTGGAGAAGCGGTGCACCTCGTCGATGAACAGGACGGTTCCGGTGCCGTCGCGGTCGAGGCGGCGACGGGCGTCCTCGATCACCGCCCGCAGCTCCTTCACCCCGGCCGAGAGCGCCGACAGGGCCACGAACCGCCGCGTCCCGCCCCCGGACCCGGCCATCAGCCGCGCCAACGTGGTCTTGCCCGTGCCGGGCGGGCCGTAGAGCAGCACCGACGCCGCCGACCCGCCGCCGAGCAGCCGCCGCAGCGGAGCGCCGGGACCGAGGAGGTGCCGCTGGCCCACGACCTCGTCGAGCGACCGCGGGCGCATGCGCGCCGCGAGCGGCGCACCCGGGCGGACGTGACCCTCGTCGGGGTCGGTCCCGTCGTCGCCCGGGGGGATGTCGAACAGCCCGTCGGTACTCATCGAGCTCAAGCCTGCCACCGGGCACCGACGGTCCCGCGCCCACCTCGCACCCACGCCGGACCGGCTCGGTCCACCCGATCCGGGTGTGCCACATGCTGGGATCACAGTTCCGGATCGCAGAAACGAGACGACAATCGACGACGGGGTCCGGCCCAACCGGCCACGCCCCACAACTCTCGCAGTGATCGATCCGCGCGGGACATGCGGTCGGGCGCCCACCAGCGCCCGACCCGACCCCCGCCCGGCGCTGCGGTTCCGCCACCGGGCAGCCGTTCCCTGCCCCGGAGGCCCGCATGAGCTCCCTCGCCCCACACCCCTACCCGCTGTCCGCCCGGCTGCGCGACGTCCGCGGCTCCGCGATCCGCGACCTGCTCACCCTCACCGCCCGCGCCGACGTGCTCAGCCTCGCCGGTGGGCTGCCCGCCGCCGACCTGCTCCCGCGCACCCGCATCGCCGACGCCACCGCCCGCGCGCTGGCCGCCCCCGGCGCCGTGCAGTACAGCGAGACCGCGGGCGTCGCCGCCCTGCGCGAGGTCGTCGCCGCGATCGAGTCCGCGCGCACCGGCCGCGACATCGGGACCGGCGACGTCGTCGTCACCAGCGGGTCGCAGCAGGCCCTCGACCTCCTCGCCCGCGTCACCCTCGACCCCGGCGACGACGTCGTCGTCGAGGACCCCGCCTACGTCGGGGCGCTGCAGGTGTTCCAGGCCGCCGGCGCGGTCCTGCACGGCGTGCCCGTCGACACCGACGGCATGGACGTCGACGCCCTCGAACTATTACTCCTGGGTGGGCTGCGGCCACGGCTCGTGCACACCGTCGCGAGCTTCCACAACCCGCGCGGCGTCACCCTGTCGCAGGCGCGCCGCGCCCGGCTGTGCGCGCTCGCCGACCGCTACGGGTTCCTCGTCGTCGAGGACGACCCCTACGGCCTCATCGCCTTCGACGGCCCGCCGCCCGTCCCGATCGCCGCCCACGGCGAGCGCGTCGCCCGCCTCGGCAGCGCCTCCAAGGTCCTCGCGCCCGCACTGCGCGTCGGCTGGCTCGTCGCGCCCCCCGAGGTGAGCGCCGGCGTCGAACGGCTCAAGCAGTCCACCGACCTCTGCGGCTCCGCCCTCACCCAGACCGTCGCCGCCGAACTGCTCGCCGACACCACCTGGTTCGACGAGCACCTGCGCAGCCTGCGCACCGCCTACCGCTCCCGGGCCCGCGCCCTCACCGCCGCACTCGACGACGCCTTCGGCGACGCCGTCACCCGCAGCACCCCCACCGGCGGGATGTTCTGCTGGGTCGAGTTCCGCGACGGCCGCGACACCGGCGCCCTGCTCCCCCGCGCCGTCGACCACGGCGTCGCCTTCGTGCCCGGCGCCGCCTTCGCCGTCGGCACCCCACGGACGTCGGCACTGCGGTGCAGCTTCGCCGGCTACCCCGAACCGGTGCTGCGCGGCGCGGTTCTCCGGCTCGCGGCCGCGGCGACGTAGGGTTGTCGATCGTGCGGGAGATCCTCGAATTGCTGGAACGCGACTCCTCGTTGAGCCACGACACCATCGCCACGATGCTGGGCCTGCCCGTCGAGGAGGTGTCCGCCCGGATCGCGGAGTGGGAGGCCAGCGGCGTCATCCGCCGCTACAAGGCCGTCGTCGACTGGGAGTCCGTCGACGACGCCATCTCGCGGGAGAAGGTCGTCGCCTTCATCGACGTCTCCGTCGCCCCGGCCCGCGGCGTCGGGTTCGACGACGTCGCCCTGCGCATCTCGCGCTTCGACGAGGTCACCAGCGTGCACCTCGTGTCCGGCGGGCACGACCTGCGCTGCACCGTCGTGGGCCGCGACATCCGCGCCGTCAGCGACTTCGTCAGCCAGCGGCTGTCCACCATCGACCGGGTCATGTCGACCGCGACGCACTTCGTCCTCAAGACCCACAAGCGCGACGGCGACGTCTTCGCCGAGCCGGAGCCCGACCACCGGCTCCGCGTCACCCCGTAGGAGCGGACCCCGTGAAGCCCCTCAACGAGGTCATCGCCGCGTGCCCGCCCTCGGGCATCCGGCGGTTCTTCGACATCGCCGCCGAGATGGACGACGTGATCTCCCTCGGCGTCGGCGAACCCGACTTCGTGACGCCGTGGCGCATCCGCGAGGCCGGCATCTACGCCCTCGAGCACGGATACACGACGTACACGTCCAACGCCGGGCTGCCCGCGCTGCGCATGCTGATCTGCTCGGACCTGCAGCAGCGCTACAGCGCCGAGTACGAGTGGGACACCGAGTGCCTCATCACCACCGGTGTGTCCGAGGGCCTCGACCTGGCCCTGCGGGTGCTGCTCAACCCCGGCGACGAGGTGATCGTCCCGGAGCCCTGCTACGTCGCCTACGAGCCGTGCGTCGCCTTCGCCGGCGGCACCACGGTGCGGGTGCCGACGCGCTGGGAGGACCGCTTCACCGTCGACGTCGACGTCGTCGCCGCCGCGATCACCCCACGCACCAAGGCCATCCTGATCGGGTCGCCCGCCAACCCGACCGGCGCCGTGCAGCCCCGCGAGACCCTGCAGGCCCTCGCCCGCCTCGCCGAGAAGCACGACCTGTACCTGATCTCCGACGAGATCTACGACCGGCTCACGTACAACGGCAGCCACACCTGCCTGGGCGCCGTCCCCGAGGCACGCGAGCGCACCGTCGTCCTCGGCGGGTTCTCCAAGGCCCAGGCCATGACGGGCTGGCGCGTCGGCTGGATCTGCGCGCCGCAGGCCGTCGCCGAGCTGTGCGTGCGGGTGCACCAGTACACGATGCTGTGCGCGCCGCACGTCTCCCAGCTCGCCGCGGTCGAAGCGCTGACCTCGGCCGAGACCGACGTCTCGGAGATGGTGGCCGACTACGACCGCCGCCGCCGCGTGTTCGTGAAGGGGCTGCGCGAGATCGGGCTGGAGTGCCCGGAGCCCGACGGCGCGTTCTACGCCTTCCCGAGCATCCGGTCCTCCGGTCTCGACTCCGAGACCTTCGCCGAGCGGCTGCTCAAGGAGCAGGGCGTCGCCGTCGTGCCGGGCAACGTCTTCGGACCGTCCGGCGAGGGGCACGTCCGCTGCTCCTACGCCACCGCGCTCCCCCAGCTGGAGACGGCGGTCGACCGGATGGCGGCGTTCCTGCAGAGCCTGTGACCCGGCAGAGCCTCTGATCCTGCAGAGCCTCCGATCCCGCAGAGCCTCTGACCCTGCGTTGTCGCGCCGGGTCCGACGTCCTGGCGGGCTCGACGATTGCGGGCGCGCGACGGTCGGACCTCCGACTGTCGCGGGGCGGACCGTCCGGGCGCCGACCGTCGGGGGCCGAGCGGAGTTGCACGATCGCAATGCCTCCGACGCCGAACGGCGGGTGTCGTTCACCGTTGCGCAACACCGTTGCGCAACCCTGGACCCATGGACGCCACGAGCAGTCTCGGAACCTGCCCCCGCTGTGCCCGGCCGCGGACCGCCACCGACGCCCGCGGGCTCGCCTGGAGCAGCGAGCACCTCGCCGACGGCACGGTCGTCCACACCTGCGGCGACTGCACCCGCGAGCAGCTCTGGCACATCGAGGCCCTCCTCGCGCCCGAGCCCGCCGCCGCGCCCGCCCCCGCCCGAGCCGCCTGACCTGCCCCCGCCGGGTTCGACGTCGGACTGCTCCCGGCGGCACCCGGGCCAGGCCGGTGTCGAACTCGGCGGGGTGTCAGCCCGCGGCGCGGACCTCCACGGCCTCGGGTCCGGCCGGGAGCTCGTGGACGGGCGCCCCGTGGACCGGCGCCGCTGCGTCCCGCACGCGCGGACCGGCGTCGCGACCGGCGCGCAGGCCGTCGACCAGCCCGGTGAGGATCACGGGACCGAGGCCGCGTCCGCGGCGCACCAGCCACGGCACTCCCTTGACGACGAGCCACGCCACCCGGTGCGCGGCGGTGACCCGCCGACCGCCCGCGCAGGTCAGCGACACGGGCCCGGCGACGTCGTAGGTCCCCGCGACGATGGCCGTGATCGCCGCGGCGAGCGTGCGGTGGCCCAGCTCCGACGGGTGGAGCCGGTCGACCGCCCACGCCGAGGTGTCGTAGCGGCCGGGCAGCTCGCCGAGATCCAGGACCGCCGCGCCTGCCCGCTGGGCTGCTGCGTCGATCGCGGTGTTGAGCGCGGTGATCCGGGCGTGCAGCGCCCGTCGCAGCGGCGCCGGCAGCCGGAACACCCGGGTGTGGTCGTGGTAGCGCATGACGACGACCAACGCACCCGACGCCCGCAGCGCCGAGATCGTCGCGGCGCAGTCGGCCTCGACGGCGACGGGGTCGAAGTCGGCGCGCAGCGTGTCGTTCATGCCGGCGCAGACGACGGCGACGTCGACCAGTGCCGCGCCGGCTGGGGTGAGCGCTGCTGGGGTGAGCGCGGCTGGGGTGCGCGCGGCTGGGGTGAGCGCGGCTGCGTCGCGAGCTGCAGCGTCGATCGCTGCGGGGAGCTGCTCGCGCACCACACAGCCCATCCGGGCGCCGGACCGTGCCCGGTTGTCGAGGACGCACCCCGGGCCGAGCGCGTCGTGGAGCAGCACGGGGAACCCGCGCCACCCTCCGTCGACCGGGTCGCCGATGCCGACGGCCGCCGAGTCGCCGAGGACGACGAGCCGTGCGACGGCGCGCCGCGGCGGGGCCGACGGTCCCGCCGGGCGACCGGGCCGCGGGTTGTGGGGACGGGCGGGCTCCGGGCCACGCGGGCGCCCGGACGCGGTGGGTTCGGCACGCAACGACGGGGCAGACGGTGCGGTCACGCCCTCACGATCGCGCGCGAGCCCTGACCCGCGATGTGCGTGCGGTGACGCGCCGCAGGCGACCGGCCGAACGTCAGGTGCCCCGGCCCCCGCACGGGCCCGGTGGCGCGGCTCAGACCGTGCCGCGGAACGCCGGGTAGAGCGGCAGCGCGGCGGGGGCGTCGGAGAACCTGGCACGCAACGCCGCGGTGATCGACTCGGCGAGCTCCACCGTCGCGCCCAGCCCCTCCGCCTCGGCCGCGGCGGCGCTGAGACGGTGCCAGTAGTCGCACAGTGCGGTGCTGATCCGCGGTGACCGGCCCGTCTCCGGGCCGACCGACGTGTCGCGCTCCCGGATGCGGGGCAGGAACCACCACGTGCAGAGCCACACCCACAGCAGCTGGGCGTCGAGGAGCCGGCGGTCGAGGCGCAGCGGGTCGTCCAGGTCGGGCCAGACGACGGCGATCTCGTCGCGCCAGGCCTCGAGCATCGCCTCGCTCATGCCGTCGGGCATCGCGAAGCTGGCCCGGCAGCCGGGGAACGGGACCCGGAAGTAGGCGGCGTCGAGCGCGACGTCGCGGAAGCAGCCCCATTCGAAATCGACGAACCGGACGCCGCGGCTGGTGACGAGATTGTTGTCGGGGCAGGTGTCGGACGGGCTGAACGCCCGGTATCGGGTGCCACCGAGCAGCCGCGCGGTCTCGTGCGCCTGGGCCTGGGCCGCGGCCGTGGTGGTCACCCCGAGGACCGACTGCAGCAGCTCGGGCACCCCCGCGATGGCGGCGCGGGCCTCGTCGGCGATGGGGTCGCGCCAGGCCTTCTCCCCGAGCCTGCGCAGCAGCGCCCCGAAGTCGTTCTCCCGGCCGGCGGTGGCGGCCTGCATCCGGCCGAGGGCGCGGGCCCAGCCGACGAGATAGCGCCGCGCGGCGGCGGGGTCGGGCCCGAAGAGCTTGTCGGCGAGGGTGGAGCTGCGCCCGAGGTCCTCGAGGACGAGGAGCCGGGCCTGCGGGTCGTGGGCGATGATCACGGGGCTGGGCCGGGAGTCGGCGGGCAGCGCGGTGAACAGCTGGCAGCTGGCGACCTCGAAGTGGAACGGATCGGGCCGGTCGACGTCGGGCTCGGCCACGTAGTGCTTGACCACGACGCTGCGCCGCATCGAGAACGGGTTGCGCGCCACGCGGGCGCGCGCCACCACGGACCGGTCGCTGCCGCCGAGGTCCTCGGGATCGGCGAGCACGACCGACGCGCCGTACCGGCGGGTCAGCAGGCGCTCCGCAGCCGCCAGCGCCGCGAGCACCGGCCTGGGGAAGTCGGCCAGGTCACGAACCATCGTGGTGGACCTTACCCGTCGCGGCCCAGGCCCAACCCACATGTCCGAAGCAGACCGCGAATACCGCGCGGCGGCGCGCGGTCGGCGCACCCCGACATCGTCGGTCGCGCACGTTCCCGGCCGCTCGCGGATCGTCGTCCTGGCGTCCGTCGCGGCACCGGCCTGCTCGCGAACCGGACGTGGCAGTCGTTGCTGCGCAACGGTTCTCACAGCAGGCTCAGCTGCTCCCCGTCGCGCGGCGCAGCCCCGACCCGCCGACGCCCTGCCCCACGGTTGCGGCCGGCGTCCGCGTCCGGGGCGCCGGCCCGGCCGCGCAGCCGCATCGTCGTCACCGGCCGGTCGAGGCCGTGGCGGCGCAGCAGCGGCGTGACCCGCTCCCCCAGCGCCCGGCGGTAGTCGGCGTCGACGTAGGCGCCGCGTCGGTAGAGCCGCGCGTACCGCTCGACCAGACCGGGGTGCTCCCGGGCCAGCCACTGCAGGAACCACTCGCGGGTGCCGGGCCGCAGGTGCAGCGCCAGCACGGTCGCACCGGTGGCACCGGCCGCGGCGATCCGCTCCAGCACTGCGTCGAGCGCCTCGGCCGAGTCGGTGAGCAGGGGCAGCACCGGCGCGACCATGACCCCGCAGGGCAGCCCGGCGTCGGTGATGCGCCGGACGAGGTCGAGCCGGGCCCGCGGTGACGGCGCGCCCGGTTCCAACCGGGAGTGCAGCTCCTCGTCGAGCAGCGCGATCGAGACGCCGAGCCCGACGGGCACGTCGTCGGCCGCGGCGGCGATGTCGGGCAGGTCCCGGGTGAGGACGGTGCCCTTGGTGAGCACCGAGAACGGTGTCCCTGTGTCGGCGAGCGACCGCAGGATGGGGGGCATCAACCGGTAGCGGCCCTCGGCCCGCTGGTAGGGGTCGGTGTTGGTGCCCATCGCGACCGGCTCGCGGCGCCACCGCGGCCTGCGCAGCTCCCGGTCGAGGACGCGGGCGGCGTTGACCTTGACGACGATCTGGCTGTCGAAGTCGGCTCCCGCGTCGAGGTCGAGATAGGTGTGGGTGTTGCGGGCGAAGCAGTTGTGGCTGATCACGCCCTCGGCGACGAAGTCGCCCGTGCCGGTGGTGATGTCGAACATCGGCTGCCGCCGACCCAGCGCACGCACCCCGACCACCTGCGCACCCGCTGCCGCGACCGTCGCACCGGCCATGTCGCGGACCGCGGCCGAGGTCGGGTCGACGCGGCCGACGAGCCGTGCCACGGTGCGTGCGTCGCCCGGCAGGACCGCCTCGACGACCCCGCCGCGGCGGCCGGTGCCCTCGACGCCGCGCGCCGTGGACGAACCGGTGAACCGGAGCCCCACGGCACGGCCGGCGGCGACCAGGTGCTCGACGAGCTCGTGGCCGCGCTGTCCGGCCGCGCGCACCACCAGATCATCGGTGGTGCGGGTGCCCGCGGCATCGAGCACGCCGGCGACGAAGCCGGCGCACCAGTCGAGCCCGGGCCGCAGCGGCCACCCGCTCGGACCGGCCGGGACGTCCGCTCCCGCACGGATGCCCCCACCGGCCGGCAATGGCACGCGCCGCGGCCCGGGCTCTCCGCCCTCGCGGCCGGGTCCGCGGGTCCGGACCCGCGGACCCGCCGCCGGGCGGTTCGGAGCCGGCGACCACACGCCGGGCTCGTTGCGGACCCGGGCCCAGCGCCCGGGACCGGCCGGAGCGGGCCGTCCCGCCGGGACCGGGCGCGTCGATCCGGGTGCCGGCGCACGCCCGGGGCCGGGCACGGCGGGCCCGCAGCGACCGCCGGGGGACGCCGCGGGACCCGTCTCGTCGACCGGCAGCACCGCCCCGCCGGCCCGTGCCGGTGCGCGTGCCGCGGCCGCACCCACGACACCCGCCGCGACCTCGTCAGCAGTACTGTCCGCGGGCCGGCCGGAGATCGCGGCCTCCGGCACGCCGGGCGCGGCGCCGACCGACACCATCCGGTGCAGCCGCGCCAACGTCGCCAGCGGGAGCCGCTCCGACGGGAACATCTCGTCCACGTGCGCCGCAGGGTGCGCCGCATCGGCCCTCGCGACACCGCACAGGTATCCGGCCCGGTAGCCGGGGGTCCACTCGGGCGCGTCCATCGGCGCGCCCGGACCGAGCATCGTCTCCCCCGCACGCAGGTGCGGGCGACGGCCGCTGCGACACCACCCCGGCGCCACGTGCCGCCAGCCGCGTGCGGTGAGGAAGCGGTGCTCGCCGCTGGTGACGAGCCGCGTCCCGTCGCTCAGCTCGACCTCCCACCCCTCCCGGTCGGTCTCCCAGTGCGCGAGGACCTCGGTGCGGACGTAGCGGCGGACGCCGTCGGCCCCCGTCTCCGTGCCGAGCACGGCGTCGCCCACCCCGAGCTCGGCGATGGGACGCGTCCGCCCGTCGGCCAGGAGGACCCGCGTCGCACCGTCGAGGCAGTAGACGCAGGCGTGCGAACAGCCGCGATAGGGGTTGACCGTCCACGAGAAGGGCATCGGGGAGCCGCCCGGGACCCTGTTCAGCATCGACTTCGCCTCCACCTCGTGGAACACCGTGCCGGCGAACTCCGGCGTCCGTACGCTGCGCAGCAACCCGCGCAGCCCTGGCAGCGCCGCATCGCCGCCCACCCCGTCGTCCCCGACCCGCTGTCCGCTCCACCGCACACAACGATTCGAACATGCGTTCGAACACCGCGCAACCCCGAGGTCGCCCCGATCGCCGACCGTGCAGCCTGGTCCGGTGAGCGGCACTACGGCACCCGGCGGCTCTCGCCCGGCCTCGACCCTCGTGGTCGCACAGGTGCAGGCTCGGGGAGCCCACGGTCTCCGAGCGGACGGGCCACGAGTCCGGCGGGGCGACGACCCGCCCCCCGGGGACCGGCCGTCGCACGACGGCCGCCGGAACCCCGCTCGGCGGCGCCGCCCGGCTGCCCGCGGCGGCGACGTGTCGGCGACCGGATCGGGGGGCCTGACCCGCGGTTGGAAGGATGCGGTGATGCCCCCGCCCGAGGACCGACGACGGCGTGCAGCGTCGCCCCCGGGTGCCGGCCCGCGACACCGGGCGCCGGAGCCGGACCCCGGCACGGGCCCCGATCCCGAGACGCCCGTCCTCGGGCTCCCCGCGGTCGAGGACGACGCCGGTCGGGCAGCGCCGCCGCCGCGGCCCGCGACGGGCGCCCCGCCCAAGTCCGCAGGCGCCACCCCATCCGAGTCCGCGAGCGGCGCCCGACCCCGGCCCGCGACCGACACCCCGCCCAAGTCCGCAGGCGCCACCCCCTCCAAGTCCGCGAGCGGCGCCCGACCCCGGCCCGCGACCGACACCCCGCCCAGGTCCGCGACCGGCACGCCGCCCAGGTCCGCGACCGACACCCCGCCCGGGTCCGCGACCGGCACGCCTCGTCGACGCGCCATCCGCACCGACCTCGGGACCGCCGCGCCCGCCGCGGCGTCGACAGACCCCGCCGCGAGCGGGGACGAGAACGGCGCCAGGGACGGGAACGGCTCCAGGGACGGGAACGACACGGACGCGGACGACCGCTCCCGGCCGCGCAGACCCCGAAGGCGCCGCCCCGTGGCCACCCCCGGCAAGACCGGCCACGACGTCGGGCACGACTTCGGGCACGACGTCGGGCACGGCCACGGCCACACCCCGGCCGGCCCCTCGGCACGCCGGGTCCGCGTCCTGATCGCGGCCCTCCTCGTGCCCTGCGCGCTCGCGACGCTGGTCGGCCTGGTCGTGCTGTGGCCGCGCGGCGGCCCGCCGTCGACGGTCGCGCAGCCCAGCTCGCCGGTGGACGCGCAGGTCGTGGCCGCCCAGCGCGCCGACTGCTCCCCCGGCGACGGCACCAACGCCTGCCTCGGGCTGACGGTGCGGATGGAGGACGGGCCCCTGCCGGGCCGTGATCTCGTCCAGATCCTGCCGGTGGAGCCGTCGACGCCGCGGTTCGCGGTGGGCGACGGGATCGTGCTGCAGTGGTCGGGTGCCGATCCTCTCGATCCCGGGTCCTACCAGGTCGTCGACTTCCAGCGTGGCCCGCCGCTGATCTGGCTGGCCGTGCTGTTCGCGGCGGCGGTGCTGGTGCTGGGCCGCCGGCGCGGGCTCGCGGCGCTGGTGGCGCTGGGCATGACGTTCGTGGTGCTGCTGCTGTTCGTGCTGCCGTCGATCGTGTCGGGCCACGACCCGCTGGCGGTGGCGATCGTCGGGTCCTGCCTGGTGATGTTCGTGGTGCTCTACCTGACGCACGGGTTGTCGGCGCGGACGTCGACGGCGGTGCTGGGGACGTTGGCGTCGCTGGCGCTGATCGGGCTGCTGGGCACCGTGTTCGCGGGCGCGGCACGGCTCACGGGCCTCGACGACCAGACGGCGAACCTGATCGCGACGCTCGGCGCGCCCGTCGACGCGCGGGGGCTGCTGCTGGCGGGGTTCGTGATCGGTGCGCTGGGTGTGCTCGACGACGTGACGGTCACGCAGACGAGCGCGGTGTGGGAGCTGCGGGCGGCGAACCCGGACCTGTCGGCGGGTGGGTTGTTCGCGGCGGCGATGCGGATCGGGCGCGATCACGTGTCGTCGGCGGTGAACACGTTGGTGCTGGCCTACGCGGGTGCGTCGCTGCCGTTGATGCTGATCTTCTCGGTGTCGGGCGACGGGCTGGGGCACGTGCTGACGATCGGTGACGTGGCGACGGAGATCGTGCGGACGCTCGTCGGCAGCATCGGGTTGGTGGCATCGGTGCCGATCACGACGGGGCTGGCGGCGCTGGTGGCGAGCCGGGAGCCGCGTCCGGAGCTCGGGAGGCGATGAGCGTCGCCGATCCGTTGCCCTCCTCGTGGGCGAGGGTCACCAGGTCGGGGAACGCCAGCTCCCCGGGAACAGCGCGGAACGGGCCCGGCTCGTCGCCGACCTCCGACAGCACGGTGAGGACCAGCAGCCCACCCGGCGCGAGTGCCGCCGCGAGTGCCGGGTAGAGCCGTGGATCGCGGAACCGCTGGCAGACGACGACGTCGTAGGGGCCGGCGCAGTCGGCGGGTAGCCCGGTGTCGAGGTCGGCGAGCACCCACCGCACGCGTGGTTCCAGCGCCGCCCCTGCGGCGAGGGCGACCGGTGACACGTCGACGGCGTCGACGTCGAACCCCTGCTGCGCGAGCCAGGCCGCGACGGTCCCGCGTCCGCAGGCGACGTCGAGTGCCCGCCCGCCCGCGGGCAGCAGGTGCTCGCGGCCGCGCAGGGCGTCGGGCGGTGCCGGTGCCCCGGCCCCTGCCCCGGCGTGCCGGGCGTCCCAGCGGTCCCGGTCGGCGACGGCCACCGCGCTCAGCCGCGGACGCGACCGGTGACCGCGTCCACGACGGTGTCGAGCGCGACGGACTCCTGGTCGCCGGAGTGGAGGTCCTTGACGCCGATCGTCCCGGCCTCGAGGTCGCGTTCGCCCAGGACCAGCGCGAACCGCGCGCCGGAGCGGTCGGCGGACTTCATCGCGCCCTTGAGTCCGCGGCCCCCGTACGAGACGTCCGCGCGCACGCCCGCGCGGCGCAGCGCCGCGGCGACCACGACGAGCCGGTCGAGCGCCTCGTCGCCCAGCGGGACGCAGAAGACGTCGACGCGCGGTGCGTCGTCGATCGCGATGCCCTCGGCCCGGCAGGCCAGCAGCGTGCGGTCGACGCCGATGCCGAACCCGACACCGGACAGCGCCTGCCCGCCGAGGATCTCCATGAGCCCGTCGTAGCGGCCGCCGCCGCCGATCCCGGACTGGGCACCAAGTCCGTCGTGGACGAACTCGAAGGTCGTCTTCGTGTAGTAGTCGAGGCCGCGGACCATGCGCGGGTTCTCGACGTAGGCGACGCCCAGGTCGTCGAGGTGGCGCTTCACCGCGGCGTGGTGCGCGGCGGAGGTGTCGGAGAGGTGGTCGACGAGCAGCGGGGCGTCGGCGAGCAGCGCCCGGACCTCGGGGCGCTTGTCGTCGAGCACGCGCAGCGGGTTGATCGTGGCGCGGTGGCGGGTGGCGTCGTCGAGCGGCAGGCCGGCGAGGAACTCCTGGAGCCGGTCGCGGTAGGCGGGCCGGCACTCGGCGTCGCCCAGCGACGTCAGCTCCAGGCGGTAGCCGGTGAGCCCGAGGGAGCGGAAGCCCTCGTCGGCGACGGCGATGACCTCGGCGTCGAGCGCCGGGTCGTCGACACCGATGGCCTCGACGCCGACCTGCTGGAGCTGGCGGTAGCGGCCCGCCTGGGGGCGCTCGTAGCGGAAGAACGGGCCGGCGTAGCGCAGCTTGACGGGCAGGCCCTGGCGGTCGAGGCCGTGTTCGATGACGGCGCGGACGACGCCGGCGGTGCCTTCGGGGCGAAGCGTCACCGAGCGGTCGCCGCGGTCGGCGAAGGAGTACATCTCCTTGCTGACGACGTCGGTGGACTCCCCCACGCCGCGGGCGTAGAGGCCGGTGTCCTCGAAGATCGGGAGCTCGATGTGGCCGTAGCCGGCGCGGTCGGCGGCGGCGACGAGCGCGTCGCGGACGCGGACGAACCCGTCGGCGGGCAGGTACTCAGGGATGCCCTTGGGGGCGGCGAACGGCTGGGTCCGTCCGGTCGACGCAGCCCCGGTCGAGGTGGCGGTCACATTCCCCTCCGCGCGGGCGGCTGCTCGCCCAGGTCCTGCAGGAACGGGTTGGTGGCCCGCTCCCGGCCGATGGTGGTCGTCGGGCCGTGGCCGGGCAACACGAATCCGGAGTCGTCGCGCACGAGCAGCTTGTCGCGCACGCTGGCCAGCAGCTGCTGGTGCGACCCGCCCGGGAGGTCGGTGCGGCCGATCGAGCCGGCGAACAGGGTGTCACCGGCGAGGATGACCTCGGTCCCGTCGTCGGACGGGGTGGTGAACACGACCGAGCCCTGTGTGTGGCCGGGCGTGTGGTCGACGCGCAGGGTCAGCCCGGCGAGCTCCAGGTCGGCCCCGTCGGCGAGCAGCTCGACCGAGCGCGGCTCCCGCAGCTCCAGGCGGCCGCCGAAGAACGCCGCCGACTCGGCGGAGATGCCCTTCATCGGGTCGGCGAGCATGTCCCGGTCGTCGGGGTGGATCCAGGCGGGGATGTCGTTGCCGTCGCACACCGGGGCGACGCTGAACGTGTGGTCGAAGTGGCCGTGGGTGAGCAGGACCGCGACGGGGCTCAGCCGATGCTCGGCGAGCAGCTCCTCGAGGGGCTCGACCGCGTCCTGTCCGGGGTCGACGACGATGCACGCCTCCCCCGCCGCGCGGGCGAGCACGTAACAGTTGGTCTGGAAGGACCCGGCCGGGAAGCCTGCAACGAGCACACGGGAAGCCTAGACGCCCGCCCAGGTTCCTCTCAGGCACGGTCGATAGGCTCGCCGCTCCCGGCGGCACCCGCAGCGCGCCGGAGGACCAGGCCAGGAGGACGTACCGCGGTGGCGACGAACCAGATGCGACGCGAGGCTGCCAAGCGCAAGCTCGCCAGCCAGCAGAAGCGCCGGGCCGAGCAGGCACGGCGCCGCAAGCAGGTCGCCACGATCACGACGGCGGTCGTCGTGGTGGTGGTCGTGGTCGGCGTCGTGCTGCTCACGACGATCGGCTCGGGCGGCGGGACGGACACCTCGTCGTCGACGGACCCCGGCAGCAGCGCGGCCGCCGCGGGCGTCACCCCGGACGCGATCCCGACGGCCACGGTCCCGCTGCCGACGCGCCCGGACCCGTTCCCGGCGACGGTGTCGTGCGACTACACGGCCTCGGGTTCGGCGTCGAAGCCGGTGAACCCGCCGCCGGGTGCCGACGTCAGCGCCCGCGGCACCGTCCCGGTGACCCTGCAGACGAGCGCGGGCGCGATCCCGATGACGTTGTCGCGCGACCTGGCGCCGTGCGCGGTGAACAGCTTCGTGAGCCTCGCCCAGCAGGGGTACTTCGACGGGTCGAGCTGCCACCGGCTCACCACGTCCGCGGGCCTGCAGGTGCTGCAGTGCGGCGACCCGACCGGCTCGGGCAGCGGCGGCCCCGGCTACCAGTTCGCCGACGAGGTGTTCCCGCAGCTCACCTACGGTCGCGGCCTGCTCGCCATGGCCAACGGCGGCCCGGACACCAACGGCAGCCAGTTCTTCATGATCTACGGCGACGCGGAGCTCCCGCCGAGCTACACCGTCTTCGGCGAGATCGCGCCCGAGGGCCTGCAGGTCGTCGACACGGTCGCGAAGGCCGGCAGCGACGGCTCGATGGAGCCCAGCCCGGGCGGCGGCAAGCCCATCACCCCGGTGACGATCGAGAAGGCCACCGCCGGCTGACGACGCGAGCCCGACGGCCCGGCCCCCGCGCTCCCCGAGTGCGGGGGCCGCGCCGTGCCGGCACCCACCGCGGCCGCGGGCGGGGTCAGCTCGCCGACGTCACACGGTAGACGTCGTAGACACCCTCGACGTTGCGGACCGTACGCAACAGGTGCCCGAGGTGCTTCGGGTCGCCCATCTCGAAGCTGAACCGCGACACCGCCACCCGGTCCCGCGACGTCGTCACCGACGCCGACAGGATGTTGACGCGCTCGTCGGCCAGCACCTTCGTGACGTCGGAGAGCAGGCGGTGCCGGTCGAGCGCCTCGACCTGGATCGCGACGAGGAACACCGACCCCGGCGACACCGCCCAGGCCACGTCGAGCAGCCGTTCGGAGCGGGCCTGCAGGTCGAGCGCGTTGGTGCAGTCGGTGCGGTGCACACTGATGCCGCCGCCGCGCGTCACGAAGCCGAGGATGTCGTCGCCGGGCACGGGCGTGCAGCAGCGGGCGAGCTTGGTGTACATGTCGCCGGCGGAGCTGCCGTCGGGGTTGACGACCATGACGCCCGCGTCACCGGTGGGCCTGCGCTGGCGGACCGTCGACGGGGTGGAGCGCTCGGCGAGCTCCTCCTCCGCGTCCTCCATGCCGCCGAGCAGGGCGACGAGACGCTGCACGACGTGCCGGGCGCTGGCGTGGCCCTCCCCGACCGCGGCGTAGAGCCCGGACAGGTCGGGGAAGTGCAGCTCCCGCGCCAGCGCGGCCATCGAGTCGGGCGAGGCGAGGCGCTGCAGCGGCATCCCGGTGCGGCGCGCCTCACGGGTGATCGCGTCCTTGCCGGCCTCGATCGCCTCTTCGCGCCGTTCCTTGGCGAACCACTGCTTGATCTTGGTCTTGGCCCGGGGCGACGCGGCGAACTGCAGCCAGTCCCGGCTGGGACCGGCACCCTCGGCCTTGGAGGTGAAGATCTCGACGACGTCGCCGGACTCCAGGGTCCGTTCGAGCGCGACGAGGCGGCCGTTGACCCGCGATCCGATGCAGCGGTTGCCCACCTCGGTGTGCACGGCGTAGGCGAGGTCGACCGGCGTCGAACCGGTGGGCAGCGTGACGACGTCGCCCTTCGGGGTGAAGACGAAGATCTCCTGCGACGCCAGGTCGAAACGCAGCGACTCCAGGAAGTCGCCGGGATCGGCGGCCTCACGCTGCCAGTCGAGCAGCTGGCGCATCCACGACATCTCGTCGATCTCGACGGTGCCCTGGGCGTTGGAGCCCTTGGTCTCCTTGTAGCGCCAGTGCGCGGCGATGCCGTACTCGGCGGTGCGGTGCATCTCGCGGGTGCGGATCTGGACCTCGAGCGGCTTGCCGTCGGGACCGATCACGGTGGTGTGCAACGACTGGTAGACACCGAACCGGGGCTGGGCGATGTAGTCCTTGAACCGGCCCGGCATCGGCTGCCACAGGGCGTGGACCATGCCCATGGCGGCGTAGCAGTCGCGGACCTCGTCGACGAGCACCCGGACCCCGACGAGGTCGTGGATGTCGTCGAAGTCGCGGCCCTTGACGATCATCTTGCGGTAGATCGAGTAGTAATGCTTGGGCCGGCCTTCGACGGTCGCGGCGATCCGCGCGCCCTCGAGCTGCTGCATGACCTCGTCGATGACCTGCTTGAGGTAGGTGTCGCGCGACGGCGCCCGGGTGGCGACGAGCCGCACGATCTCCTCGTACTTCTTGGGGTGCAGGATCGCGAACGACAGGTCCTCGAGCTCCCACTTGACCGTGGCCATGCCGAGGCGGTGCGCCAGCGGCGCCATCACCTCGAGGGTCTCGCGGGCCTTCTTGGCCTGCTTCTCCGGCGGCAGGAACCGCATGGTGCGCATGTTGTGCAGCCGGTCGGACAGCTTGATGACCAGCACGCGCGGGTCCCGGGCCATGGCGACGACCATCTTGCGGATCGTCTCGGCCTCGGCGGCCGAGCCGAACTCGACCTTGTCCAGCTTGGTGACACCGTCGACGAGGTGCGCGACCTCGTCACCGAAGTCGGTGGACAACCGCTCGAGGGAGTAGTCGGTGTCCTCGACGGTGTCGTGGAGCAACGCGGCCACCAGTGTCGTGGTGTCCATGCCCAGCTCGGCCAGGATCGTGGCGACGGCGAGCGGATGCGTGATGTACGGGTCGCCCGACTTGCGCTTCTGGTGGGCGTGTTTGGCCTCGGCGACGTCGTAGGCGCTCTGCAGCAGCCCCAGGTCGGCGTTGGGGTGCATGGTGCGGTGCACCGTGGCCAGCGGCTCGAGGACCGGTTTGACGATCGCGACGCGCTGCGGGGTCATCCGGCGGGCGATGCGGGCGCGGACGCGACGCGTCGCCGATGGCTTCGTCACCGCCGCGCCGGGGCCCTCGGGACCGGGGACCGGCGGTGCGGCCGGCTGCAGATCCGTCATGCGCGCTCCACCTCGAGAAGGATAACCCCCGCGTCCGGGCCGGGCCTCAGTACGTCAGGAGAGCGTGGACCTCGGTGTCGGCCAACGCGGCACGGCCGCCGAGGGCGGCCAGCTCGACGAGCGTCCCGAACCCGGTGACGGTCGCCCCGACGTCGGCGAGCAGCGCGCACGTCGCAGCGGCGGTCCCGCCGGTGGCGAGCACGTCGTCGACGACGAACACCCGCGTCCCGGGGGCGACGACGCCGTCGGGGAGCTCGAGGGTGGCCTCGCCGTACTCGAGGGCGTAGCTGCGGCTCGCGGCGACCCGCGGCAGCTTGCCCGCCTTGCGTACCGGGACGACGCCGACGCCCGCGACGACCGCGGCGGCGGACCCGATGAGGAACCCGCGTGCCTCGACGCCCGCGACCAGGTCGGCGTCCCCGACCAGGGCCGCGAGCTCGGTGGCGACGACGGTGAGTGCCTCGGCGTCGGCCAGTACCGGTGTGATGTCGCGGAACAGCACCCCGGGCTCGGGGAAGTCGGGGACGTCACGGACCAGCTCCGCCAGCCGGGTGAGCCGCTGCGCGGTCTCCTCGTCGTGGCCGGCCCCGACGGGCTGCGCCGTCATCGTCTGCGCTTCCCGGAGGGCTGCCCGGTGGGCCGGCCCGACTTGCCCGTCGGCCGCCCGCCGCCCTGGGGGCGACGCTGCGCGCGGGCGGGGGTGCCCGCGGCGGCCGCGACCGCCCGTTCGCGGCGCAGCGCCCGCGCGACCGACTCCTCGTCGCCTGCATCGAGCGCGTCGTCGTCGACGGTGCCGTCGGCGGTGCCCGCCTTGGCCGCGCGCGCCCGGCGTGCCGTCACACGCTCGGCCTGCTTGCGGAACCGCGGGTCGCGCATCTTGAGGTCGACCAGCAGCGGCGTGGCCAGCATCAGCGACGACAGCGCACCGGCGATGATGCCGATGAGCTGGACCAGGGCCAGGTCGGCGAGGGTGCCGACGCCCAGCAGCCCGACGCCGACGACCATCAGGCCCAGGACGGGCAGCACTGCGATCAGCGAGGTGTTGATGGAGCGCATCAACGTCTGGTTGAGCGCCAGGTTGGCCGCCTCACCGTAGGTGCGCCGGGTGAGCCCCAGCAGTCCGCGGACGTTCTCGCGCACCTTGTCGAACACGACGACCGTGTCGTACAGGGAGAACCCGAGGATCGTGAGCAGGCCGATCACCGTGGCCGGGGTGACCTCGAAGCCGATGATCGAGTAGATGCCCGCCGTGACGACGACGTCGTGCAGCAGCGCGACGAGCGCCGCCACGGCCATCGCACGTTCGAAGTAGAACGCGAGGAACACCGTCACCAGCACCAGGAACACCGCGAGCGCGATGATCGCCTGCCGGGTGATCTGCCCGCCCCAGATACCGCTGACCGCACTGTCGCTGATGGCCTGCGGCGACTGTGTGCCATCGGGGCCCAGCGGCTGGAACGCTTGGAACAGGGCGTCCTTGAGCGCGAGCGTCTGGGCCTGGTCGATCGGCTCGGACCGCAGCTGGATCGTGGCCGACGCGCCGGACCCGGCGGTCTGCACCGACGCCGGCTCCTGCCCGATGCTGCGCTCGTAGACGTCGGAGACCTGCTGGGTGGAGATCGGGCCGGCCGCCCCGGTGGCCGAGAACTGGATCTTCGTGCCGCCGGTGAAGTCGATGCCGAGGTTGAAGCCGCGCAGCACGATCGACAGCAGGCAGATCACCACGAGCGCGCCGAACGTGATGTACCAGATCTTGCGCTTGCCGACGATGTCGAACGCGCCGGTGCCGGTGTAGAGCCGGGTCAGGACGCTGGCACGGGTCTTCCCGCCGGTCGCGCTCGGCGTGCGCGTGCCCTGACCGTTGTTCTGCGGAGCCATCTCAGACCCCCTTCCCGGCCGTGGCGGCCGCCCGCCGACGTTCGGCGCCCAGCTTGGCGACGCTGCCCAGACCCGACAGGGCGGGGCTGGAGAACACCTTCGAGTTCGACGCCAGCGCCACCAGTGGGTGCGTCACGAGGAACACGACGAGCAGGTCGAGGACCGTCGACATGCCGAGGGTGAACGCGAAGCCCTTCACCTGGCCGACCGCCAGTACGTAGAGCACCGCGGAGGCGAGGAAGCTGACGGCGTCGGCCGACAGGATCGTGCGCCGGGCGCGGACCCAGCCGCGCGGCACCGCCGCCCGGAAGGTTCTGCCCTCGCGCATCTCGTCCTTGAGCCGTTCGAAGAAGATGACGAACGAGTCGGCCGTGATGCCGATGGCGACGATGAACCCGGCGACCCCCGCGAGGTCGAGGGTCAGCCCGACCCATCGGCCGAGCAGTACCAGGACCGCGTAGACGACCAGTCCCGACAGGACCAGCGACAGGATCGTCAGCACGCCGAGGATCCGGTAGTAGAACAGGCAGTAGACGAACACCAGCGCGAGCCCGATGGCGCCCGCGATGAGACCGGCCTCCAGGGAGGCTGTGCCGAGCGTCGCCGAGATCGTCTCGGCCTGCGAGGCCTGGAACGACAGCGGCAGCGAGCCGTAGCGCAGGATGCCGGCGAGGTCCTGGGCCCGCTGCTGGTTGAAGTTGCCGCTCACCTCGGTGGTGCCGAAGATCGGCTGGTTGATCGTCGGCGCGGACACGACCTGACCGTCGAGGACGAACGCCGCCTGCTTGCCGACGTTCTGGCTCGTGTAGTCGCCCCAGGCCTGCGCGGCGGCCGACTTGAAGGTCAGGCTGACGACCCAGTCGACGCTGTTCTGGTTCTGCCCGGCCTGGGCGTTGTCGATGTCGGTGCCCTCGATCAGCGTGGTGTCGAGGATGTACTTCGCCTGGCCGTCCTCGCTGCACGCGACGAGCGGCAGGGCCGGGTCGTCGTAGCCCAGCAGCGGGTCCTGCACGGAGCAGTCGAGCGCGGCGAGCGCGGCCTGCAACGTCGCCGGGTCGGTGCTCTGCCGGGTCTGCTTGGCCTCGTCGACCGCCGTCTTCAGTGCCGGGTCGACGGGCTCGGACGCGGTGCCGCCGGGGGTCGCGGGGGCCGTCGGCGCGCCGGTGTCGGGCGTCGGCGGCGGCGTCTGCTGGGCCGGCAGCGGCGACGACCACGACACCGGCGCGACCGCGCCGTGTGACGTGTCGAGAGCGCCGAGCCCCTGGGGTTGGCCGGTGGCCGGGGTGCCGGAACCGGTGCCGGTCCCGTCCTGACCCGTGCCGTCCTGGCCCGTACCGCCCTGGCCCGTGTCACCGGGTGTGGTGGGCACCCCACCCGCCGCCGGTCCGGCAGCCGCGGACTGCAGCACGGGCCGGATCCGCAGCTGGGCGGTCTGCCCGAGGGACTTCGCCTCGTCGCCACCGTCGCCGGGGACGGTGATGTTGATGTTCGTCCCGTCGAGGACGACCTCGGCGCCGCTCACGCCGAGCCCGTTCACCCGCCGTTCGATGATCTCCTGGGCCTGCACCAGCTGGTCGCGAGGTGGGTCCCCACCCGTCGTCGTCCGTGCGGTGAGCGTCACCTGGGTGCCGCCCTGCAGGTCGATCCCCAGCTTGGGGGTTGCCTTCCTGTCGCCGGTGAAGAACACCAGTGCGTACAGGACGACGACGATCCCGACGAACGACGCCAGGTACCGCCAGGGGCGGATACGCCCCGGGGTGGTTGCCACGTACAGGTCTCCAGAGGTAGCCGGGCACCCGACGTCCGGGGCCCGGACGGGCGGCCCTGTGCACCGATCACGTGGACCGGCGCGGCCGCCCTCGGGTCGTCAGTTGCGCGAGCCCGGCGTGCCGCCCGTCTGGGCGTCGTCGTCGGTGGAGCCGGCCGTGCCGTTGGTGCTGGTACCGGCGGTGCCGTTGGAGGCGGCGCCACCGGTGGGCGTGGCGTCGGTGTTCTTCTCCAGCGACGGGGTCGTCGGCTCGGCCGGGGCGGACGTGATGACGTCGTCCCCGGTCAGCGACGACGCGTCGTCGGGGGTGGTGTCGACCTTGTCGCGGACCGCGGCACGCAGCCACGTCGTGACGACACCGTCGGCGATCTCGAGGTCGAGCGTGTCCTCGTAGGAGGCGTCGACGACCGTGCCGCGCAGCCCGGACGTCGTGGTGACGACGTCGCCGACCTCGAGGGCGGCCTGGAGGCGCTGGGTCTCCTGCATCTGCCGGCGCTGCTTGCGCCCGGACAGGAAGATCGGGATGAACAGCAGGAGGATGAGCAGGGGAAAGAGCAGCGTTTCCATGATCTTCTGAGATCTCCGTATCTTCGCAGGTCGGCCCGAGTCTGCCAGCACCGCGGATCGCACGACGCCGGGGTCTCGACCGCCTCGACTAGAACAACGCCTGGGACGCCTGACCGGTGACGTCCGGCGGAGGTACCAGCCCCAGATGGGCCCATGCCGCGGCGGTCGCGACCCGGCCCCTCGGCGTGCGGGCCAGCATGCCTGCGCGCACAAGATACGGCTCGCAGACCTCCTCGACGGTACCGGGTTCCTCGCCGACCGCCACAGCCAACGTGGAGACGCCCACCGGGCCCCCGCCGAACGACCTGACCAGGGCGGACAGCACGGCACGGTCGAGCCGGTCGAGGCCGAGCGCGTCGACGTCGTAGACCGCGAGCGCCTCACGGGCCACCTCGAGGGTCACCGCACCGTCGGCACGCACCTCGGCGTAGTCGCGGACCCGGCGCAGCAGCCGGTTCGCGATGCGGGGCGTGCCCCGCGACCGCCGGGCGATCTCGACGGCGCCGTCCGGGCGCAGGTCGACCCCCAGGATGACGGCCGCGCGCCGCAGCACGAGCTCCAGCTCGGTCGGGTCGTAGAACTCCATGTGGCCGGTGAAGCCGAACCGGTCGCGCAGCGGCCCGGTCAGTGCGCCGGACCGCGTCGTGGCCCCGACCAGCGTGAACGGGGCGATGTCGAGCGGGATCGAGGTCGCCCCGGGCCCCTTGCCGACGACGACGTCGACCCGGAAGTCCTCCATCGCGAGATAGAGCATCTCCTCGGCGGGCCGGGCGATGCGGTGGATCTCGTCGATGAACAGGACGTCGCCGGGCAGCAGGTTGGACAGCATCGCCGCGAGGTCGCCCGCGCGTTCCAGCGCCGGGCCGGACGTGAGCCGGATCGCCGCCCCCAGCTCCGCCGCGACGATCATCGACAGGCTGGTCTTGCCGAGCCCTGGAGGGCCGGACAGCAGGATGTGGTCGGGCGGCGCGCCGCGGCGCCGGGCCCCTTCCAGGACCAGCTCCAGCTGCTCACGCACCCGGGGCTGGCCGATGAACTCGTCGAGCCGCCGTGGCCGCAGCGAGCCCTCGACGTCGAGGTCCTCCTCGAGCACCTCCCCGGTGACGTCCCTGTCCGGCTCGTACTCCCCCGCGGCGCTCACCGGGTGCCCGCCCGGCTCACGTGCGGCCCAGCTGCGTCAGGGCCGAGCGCAGCAGCGTCGACGGGTCGGCGTCCGGCGTCCCGGCGAGCACGCCGTCGACGGCGGCCTCGGCGGGCTTCGCGGTGAAGCCCAGCCCGACCAGCGCCTCGACGACCTGGTCGCGGCGGGCGTTACCGGTGACGACAGGCGGTGCGTCGCCGTGGGCGACCGGGACGGGGGCGACGACCTTGTCGCGCAGCTCGACGACGAGCCGTTCCGCGCTCTTGCGCCCGACCCCCGGGATCCGGGTGAGGGTGGCCAGGTCACCCTCGGACAGGGCCCGGCGCAGCGTCTCGGGGTCGAGCACGGCGAGCGTGGCCAGGGCAAGCCGCGGCCCGACGCCGGTGACCGTCTGCAGCAGCACGAACAGCTCGCGCTCCTCGACATCGGCGAACCCGTAGAGGGTCATCGAGTCCTCGCGGACCACCAGCAGCGTCGCGAGCCGGGCCTCGTGGCCGCGCCGCAGCCCGGCGAGGGTCCCGGGCGTGGCGTGGACGGCATACCCGACGCCGTTGCCGGCCTCGACGACGGCGTGGTCGAGCCCGATCGATGCCACCTCACCGCGGATGCTGGCGATCATCGGGTCGCTCCCTTCGCCGCGGCGGCGAGCCGGGCCTTGTGCTTCCTGGCGAGTTCGGCGGACCGGGCCTGGGCCTCGGCCATCCGCGTCTGCATCGGGCCGCGCCAGCAGTGGCAGATGGCCAGCGCGAGGGCGTCGGCGGCGTCGGCGGGCTTCGGTGGGGCGTCGAGGCCGAGCAGCCGCGTCACCATCGTCGTGACCTGGGCCTTGTCGGCCCGGCCCGCCCCGGTGACGGCCGCCTTGACCTCGCTGGGGGTGTGGAACGCGACCGGCAGGCCCGCCCGCGCCGCCGTGAGCGCGACGACGCCGCTGGCCTGCGCGGTGCCCATCACGGTCCGGACGTTGTTCTGGCTGAACACCCGCTCGACGGCGACGACGTCCGGGGAGAACGCGGCGATCCAGCGGTCGGCCGCGTCGGCGACGGCCAGCAGGCGCTGGGCGAGCGGCTCGTCGGCGGAGGTGCGGACGACGTCGACGGCGACGAACGCGACCCCCCGGCCTCCCGTGGAGTCGACGACGCCGATACCGCAGCGCGTCAGCCCCGGGTCGACGCCGAGCACCCGCACCCGCATCCTCCTTCACGCACGAACAGCCGTTCGAGGCGGAAGGCTACCGGCCGGGCCTGCCGGGACCGTGCGGGGCACGCCGGGACGGCATCACCCGACCGGCGTCACGTGCCCGGGTCGGCCCGCTCGACGACGTCGTTGACGAACAGCACCCGACCCTCGGGGTCGACGACCTGGATGTAGCTGCCCGACGGCTCGTGCGTCGGCCCGTCGACCTCGATCCCGGCGGCGCGCAGCGCCTCGGCGGTGGCGAGCAGGTCGTGGCACGACAACGTCAGCGTGTAGAGCCGGTCCGGTTCGCGGTGGTAGGCCCGGGCCGGGGTGAGCACGATGCTCGTCTCCGCCCCCGGCAGCGCCACCTCGACCCAGCGGGCCCCCGGCCACAGCGCCCGGTCGACCGTCTTCGCGAACCCGAGCTTCTCGAAGAACCCGACCATGACGTCCTGGTTCTCGACGGCCAGCATCGCCCCGGCGATGCGCGCGATCAGGGGCGGTCCGACGTCCATGACGATCATCCTGACCGACCCGGCGCCGCGGCGCACCCACCCGGTGGGTGACCGGCGCGGGCACGCCCACCCCGCGGCGGCCGGCGGGGGGTGAGACGGCCCTCCCCGGGCGGCGGCCGAGGGGTGGGTGTGCCGGGTCACGAGGCGGCGAGGTCGCCGAACAGCCGGTTGGACAGGCACGCGTGCAGGTAGGGGACGCCCGCGGTGTACCCGGAGCCGGGCGCGTCGCCGAGCATCCGGACGGCCAGCCCGTGATGCGCGGCCTTCCAGCGCTGGTGGGCGCTCTCCAGCCTGCCGAGCACCCGGTCGAGGGCCCGCCGTTCGGTTGCGCCGAGAGCCGTGTCGGGCACCGCCTCGAGACGGGCGGCGGACAGCGTGTCCTCGCCGGCCTCGACCGCGGCCCGTACCCGTGGGACGTTCGCGAACGCCGCCGAGTTCAGGCGTGCGCTGCCGGGCCGGGCACAGGCGGCCTCGAACCGCTTGTACTGCTCGGACTGGATCGCGCTGGCACCCTCGGTGTGCTCGCGGAAGTCGAGGAACGCGTCGACCCGCAGGGTTGCGACCAGCCGGAACAGCATCGCCGCCCGGGCGAACACGCGCTCGGCGCGCTCGAGGTGGGCGACGGCCTCGTCGGCCCGGCCCGCCCGCAGCGCGGCGGTGGCGGCCACCATCTCGTCGGCCAACGTGGTGAAGACCATCTCGTGGGCCTGCAGCGCACGGATGAAGAAGTACTCGTCGTGGCGGGCCGACACCCGCTGCACCGACAGGGCGAACCACGTCGCGAGCTCGTCGGTGGGCAGCGCGGGCAGTGGGACGGCGTCGACCTCGTCGTCGGCGGTGACCGGGGGGTCGTGGGAGGCGGCGACGAACCGCAGCGCGTGCCGGATCCGCTTGCGCCGCGTCGCCGGGTCGGGCAGGTCGGGGCCGGCCGCACGTCGCTCGAAGCGGACGACGTCGGCCAGCAGCAGCGCGGCGAACCGGTCGGGGCCGAGCCCGGCCGCGGCCTGCACCCGTTCGAGCAGCGGAAGGGCCAGGTAGGTGCGGTTGTGGAACCGGCCCTCGTGGCGGGCGAGGACGCAGCCGAGGTAGGCGTCGAGGAACGGATGTCCGGCGCCGTGGCGGCGGCGCAGCTCACCGAGCCGGACCAGCATCGCGACGGGTAACGCATGGCTACCGGACCGCCGCGCCCGGGCGGCGACCGCGGCCGCGATCGCCGGGGCGTCTAGCGCGGCACCGCGCGGGATCAGCGGGATCATCGGCACCCCGCCGTGCGGGGCCGGTGCGGGGTCTCCGCTCGTGGTGGGTTCCATGCCGGTCCACGGTCGCCGAGCGAGCCCGGCGCCGCGATCGGGTGCACCCCCGGACCGCCCGTGCCCGCCCCAGGGGGAACACCCCCGGGGCCGTGGCCCCGGCCGGTTGCTGCTCAGTGCGCCGCGGTGTCCCAGCTCGCGCCGTAGCCGACCGAGACCTCCAACGGCACCGACAGCTCGTGCGCCGCCGCCATCTCGCGGCAGACCAGCGCGTCGACCGCGTCCCGCTCGCCGTCGGCCACCTCGAGCACCAGCTCGTCGTGGACCTGCAGCAGCATGCGGCTGCGCAGCCCCTCGGCCTGCAGTGCGGCGTGCACGCGCAGCATCGCGACCTTGATGATGTCGGCCGCGCTGCCCTGGATGGGGGCGTTGAGCGCCATCCGCTCGGCCATCTCGCGACGCTGCCGGTTGTCGCTGGTCAGGTCGGGCAGGTAGCGACGGCGCCCCAGCATGGTGGCGGTGTAGCCGTCCTTGCGGGCGACGTCGACGATGCTGCGCAGGTAGTCGCGCACGCCGCCGAAGGTCTCGAAGTAGTCGTCCATGAGCCCGCGCGCCTCCTCAGTGGAGATGCGCAGCTGGCCCGAGAGCCCGAACGCCGACAGCCCGTAGGCCAGGCCGTAGTTCATCGCCTTGATCTTGGCGCGCTGCTCCGGGGTGACCGCGGAGGCCTCGACCCCGAACACCTTCGACGCGGTCTCGGAGTGGAAGTCGCGCTTGGAGTTGAACGCCTCGATGAGCGCCTCGTCCTCCGACAGGTGCGCCATGATCCGCATCTCGATCTGGCTGTAGTCGGCCGTCATCAGCTGGGCGTAGCCGTCGCCGACGACGAACGTCTCCCGGATGCGGCGGCCCTCGGCGGTGCGGATCGGGACGTTCTGCAGGTTCGGGTCGGTCGAGGAGAGCCGGCCGGTGGCCGCGATGGTCTGCGAGTACGTGGTGTGGATGCGCCCGTCGGCCGCGATCGACTTCAGCAGCCCGTCGACCGTGACCTTGAGCCGCGTGGCGTCGCGGTGCTGGAGCAGGTGCATCAGGAACGGGTGCTCGGTCTGCTCGAACAGGCTCTGCAGCGCGTCGGCGTCGGTGGTGTACCCGGTCTTGGTGCGCTTGGTCTTGGGCATGTTCAGCTCGTCGAACAGCACGACCTGCAGCTGCTTGGGCGAGCCGAGGTTGATCTCCTTGCCGATCACCGCGTAGGCGTCCTGCGCGGCCTGCTGCACCCGGCCGGCGAACTCGGCCTCCAGCGACTCCAGGTGCGCCCGGTCGACCGCGATGCCCGCGGCCTCCAGGTCGGCGAGCACGAACGCGAGCGGCTGCTCCAGCTCGAGCAGCAGGCCGTTCTGCTCTTTCTCGGCCAGCTCGGTGCCCAGCGCGTCGGCCAGTTCGGCGACGGCCGACGCGGCGACCATCTCGGCGTCGGCGTGCTCGCGGTCGGCCTCCTCCTCCCCGCCGAGCAGCGACAGCTGCCCGTCGGCCGGGGCGCCCTCCATGGCCAGCTCGCGGCGCAGGTAGCGCAACGCCAGGTCGGCCAGGTCGAACGAGCGCTGCCCCGGCCGGGCCAGGTAGGCGGCCAGCGCGGTGTCGCTGGTGAGACCGGCGAGGGTCCAGCCGCGGCCGCGCAGCGCGTGCAGCACGGCCTTCACGTCGTGCGAGGCCTTGGGCACCGACGGGTCGGCCAGCCACTGCCCCAGCGCCGCCTCGTCGTCGGGGGTGAGCCCTCGGACGTCGAGGTAGCCCGCGACCGGAACACCGGCCTGCGCGCCCTCTGCCCGGGCCTCGACCGTCGGCTCGCCGGTGGCGAGCGCGATGCCGGTGAAGTCGCGCTCGGTGATCCCGCCACCGACCCCGGAGAACGCCACGCCGACACGGCGGCCGTCGCGGGCGAACTCGTCGAGCCACACCCGCACCGAACCGGGCGCGACGACCGTGCCCGCCACCTCGAAGCCGGACTCGGCCTCGGGCTCGGCGCTCTGCAGCGTGGAGAACAGCCGCTCCCGAAGGACACGGAACTCCAGCTCGTCGAAGAGCCGGTGCACCGCGTCCCGGTCCCAGGGCCGGACCTCGAGCTCGTCGGGGACGCCGTCGAGCGCGACGTCGCGCACCAGCTCGGTGAGCTGGCGGTTGAGCAGCACGTTGGCCAGGTTGGCGCGCAGCGCGTCGCCCGCCTTGCCCTTCACCTCGTCGACCCGGTCGGTCAGCTCGGCGAGCGACCCGAACTCGCGCACCCACTTGGCCGCGGTCTTCTCCCCGACCCCGGGGATGGACGGCAGGTTGTCGCTGGGGTCCCCGCGCAGCGCCGCGAAGTCGGGGTACTGGCCCGGGGTGAGCCCGTAGCGGGTGTCGACCTCCGCCGGGTCGATCCGGCCCAGGTCGGACACGCCGCGCTTGGGGTAGAGCACCGTCACGTTGTCGGTGACCAGCTGGAACGCGTCGCGGTCGCCGGTGGTGATGAGCACGTGGTAGCCGGCGGCCTCGGCCTGCGTGGTGAGGGTGGCGATGATGTCGTCGGCCTCGTAGCCCTCGACGGCGAACACCGGGATGTTGAGCGCGCCGAGGACCTCCTTGATGAGGTCGACCTGGCCCCGGAAGTCGTCCGGGGTGCTCGTCCGGTTCGCCTTGTAGTCGGCGTAGCGCTCCGAGCGGAACGTGCGGCGCGAGACGTCGAACGCCACGGCCAGGTGCGTCGGCTGCTCGTCGCGCAGCAGGTTGATCAGCATCGACGTGAAGCCGTAGACCGCGTTGGTGGTCTGCCCCGTGCCGGTGCGGAAGTTCTCCGCCGGCAGCGCGAAGAAGGCACGGTAGGCCAGCGAGTGCCCGTCGAGCAGGAGCAGCCGCTTGCCGCCCGCCGGGCCGGGCGCGGCGGCGGACGCCTTCGCGGGTGAGGCGGGCTTCTTCGCGGTGGTACCTGTGGCGGGGCTCATCGCGGGCGAGTCTAGGACCGGGCACCGACGATTCCTCCCGCGGCGTCCACCCGCCGGTCGGCGCGGCCTGCGGGATGCGTGCGGGGGGTGCCGTGCGCGCGAACCCCGTGCCAGGATCGGCGGCGGACGGTACCGAACGGACCGGGCCGCCCGGCGTGTCGTGCAGCGTTGCGGAGCAGGCGTGGAACCAACTGCTGCGCCCGCACGTTCATCGTGCGCGGACCGCCCCATCGATCCTGTTCGTCCCGATATGCTCGCCGACCGTGCGAGCGGGGCCGGTTCACCGGCCGGGTCCCAGACCCACGCCGGCACGAGCGACACCCGCGGCGAGAAGCACCACCGCCCGCGGGGCGACACCAGCCACACCAGCGACATCGCGACACCGACAGAGTTCAACTCGACAGATTCGGAGCACGACGTGAGCGTCAGCCTCACCAAGGGTGGAAACGTCAGCCTGACCAAGGAGGCGCCCGGCCTCTCCAACGTGGTCGTCGGCCTCGGCTGGGACGTGCGCACGACCACCGGCACCGAGTTCGACCTCGACGCCTCCGCCATCGTCCTGGGTGCCGACGGCAAGGTGCTCTCCGACAAGCACTTCATCTTCTTCAACAACCTCACCAGCCCGGACAACGCCGTCGAGCACACCGGCGACAACCTGACCGGTGAGGGCGAGGGCGACGACGAGCAGGTCAAGGTCAACCTCGGTGGTCTGGGCGCCGACGTCGACAAGGTCGTCTTCCCCGTCAGCATCTACGACGCCGACACCCGCTCGCAGAACTTCGGCCAGGTCCGCAACGCGTTCATCCGCGTCGTGAACGCCGCCGACCAGAAGGAGCTCGCCCGCTACGACCTCACCGAGGACGCCTCGACGGAGACCGCGATGGTCTTCGGCGAGCTGTACCGCGCCGGGTCGGACTGGAAGTTCCGCGCGGTCGGCCAGGGCTACGCGTCGGGCCTGGCGGGCATCGCCCGCGACTTCGGCGTCAACGTCTGACGTCCGTCGTGGCGATCGACTACACGAAGCGCCCCAAGGCCTCCGCCCCGGCTCCGGCCGCGGGCGGGGCTGCGGGGCCCTCCGAAGGCGGCGCCCCGGTGTCGCTGTCGAAGGTGACGCTGACCAAGTCCACGCCGTCGGTGTCGCTCACGAAGCGGGGCGCGACGGGTGGGCAGCTGCGGGTCAACCTGCAGTGGAGCACCGGCGCGCAGCCGGTCAAGCGGGGCCTGTTCAGCCGCGGCGGGTCCGGGGCCATCGACCTCGACCTGGCGTGCCTGTGGGAGTTCACCGACGGCAGCAAGGGCGTCGTCCAGGCACTCGGCAACGCGTTCTCCGCACCCGGGTACGGGCCGCCGATCATCCACCTCGACGGTGACGACCGCTCGGGCTCGGTGGCCGGCGGCGAGAACATGTTCATCGACCTGTCCCGCGTCGCGGAGATCCGACGGATCCTGGTGTTCACCTTCATTTACGAGGGTGTGCCCAACTGGGCCAGCGCCGATGGCATCGTCACGCTGTTCCCCGCCTCCGGACCCGAGATCGAGGTGCGTCTCGACGAGCCCGACCCGCAGGCCCGTACCTGCGTCATCGCCATGCTGGAGAACCGCGGCGGCGACCTCGTCGTCAACCGCGAGATGCGCTACATCCGTGGTGGGCAGTCCGACGTGGACCGCGCCTACGGGTGGGGCATGCAGTGGGCGCGCGGCAGCAAGTGACGACGTGCGCGGCGTGACACACGCCCCGCACGTCACGCCCGGCCGCGGGTCCCGGGGCCACACCGCGGTGGCGTCGTCGTCGTGAAGGACACCTCCGCGCGGGAGCCACCCCCGCGCGGAGCACCCATGAGGAAGACGAGGAAAGCCCGTGCGGCACTTCGGATCCCTGACCGCGGCCGACGCCGCGGCGTTGTTCGAGCACCTCCCGCAGGAATTCGGCCGTGACAGCGGCGGGGACCTGTTGTCGGTGGCGCTCGGCGCGACGCTCTACATGCCCGGCGACCGGCCCGCCCTGGCCGCCGACATCGCCAAGCAGGCGGCGGCCGGGGTCACCTCGGTCGTCGTCTGCCTGGAGGACGCGGTCGCCGACGACCGGGTCGCCGACGCGGAGACCAACATCGTCGCCGCCCTCGGCGAGCTGCACCGCGACGCCACCGCGCACGACCGCGACCCGGCGGCCCCCGGGCTGCCGCTGCTGTTCGTCCGGGTCCGCGAGCCCGGCCAGATCCCGATGCTGGTCGACCGGCTCGGCCCGGCCGTCGCCGTCCTCGACGGCGTCGTCCTGCCCAAGTTCACCGCCGCCACCGGCACCCCGTTCCTCACCGCGCTCGACGAGGCCGAGCGCCGCTGCGGGCGCCGGTTGTGGGCGATGCCGGTGATCGAGTCGGGCGCCGTCCTCTACGCGGAGTCGCGGGTCGACGAGCTGGCCCGGCTGCGGGCGCTGCTGCACCGCGACCGGCACCGCGTCCTCGCGGTCAGGCTGGGCGCCACCGACCTCTGCGCCCTCTACGGGCTGCGCCGCACCGCCGACTTCTCCATCTACGACGTCAAGGTCGTGGCCGACCTGATCGCCGACGTCGTCAACGTCCTGGGCCGCGCCGACGGCACCGGGTTCACCGTGACCGGTCCGGTGTGGGAGTACTACGGGCACGCCGAGCGCCTGTTCAAGCCGCAGCTGCGGCGCACCCCGTTCGAGGAGCACGACGAGTCGGAGCTGCGCGGCACCCTCGTCTCGCGCGCCATCGACGGCCTGATCCGCGAGGTGCAGCTCGACCGCGCCAACGGCCTGCAGGGCAAGACGTCGATCCACCCGAGCCACGTCGCGATCGTCAACGCACTGTCGGTGGTGACGTCGGAGGAGTACCACGACGCGCTCGACATCGCGGGCACCGACCGGCCGGGCGGGGTGATGGCCTCGGGCAGCGGCGTGCGGATGAACGAGGTCCGCCCGCACGCCGCCTGGGCACAGCGCACCCTGTTGCGCGCCAGGGTGTTCGGGGTGTCCGCGCCGGGGGTGTCGGTCGTCGACCTGCTCGCGTCGAGCCTGTCGCGGTGACCGGCACGTCTGTTCCGGTTTCCGGCGCGTCTGTTCCGGTGACCGCCGCGCACGACACCCGGTCCCCGTCCGTCGTCGAGGCGATGGGCGTCGTGCTCCACGACGCCGGCGGCCCCGGCGACGCCGATCCGCGCGTGCTGCTGGGCCTGGCCCTGCGCCGCAACCCCCGCCGCGCGCAGCTGCTCGTGTCACGGGTGCTGGGCAAGCACGTCCCCACCGACCCGCGGCTGGTCCGCGCGGCGGGGCTGCTGCTGGGCGCCCGGGTGGCCGACGTGCTCGACGGCTGCGCCCCCCGCCCGCTGCCCGTCGACGCGCTGCACACCGCGGTCGCAGGTGACCGGGACGCGGCGTCCGCCGTTCACGCCGAGGCCGTCGACGGCTCGGGGAGGGCCCACGACGTCGCCGTCCTCGGGTTCGCCGAGACCGCCACGGCGCTGGGGCACTGCGTCGCCGAGGCGCTGCGGGCCGACTACCTGCACTCGACGCGCCGGCCCGTCGCCGGCATCGCCACGGCGGGCGGGTTCACCGAGGAGCACTCGCACGCCACCGACCACCTGCTGCTACCCACCGACCCCGCGTTCCTGACCGCACCGCGCCCGTTGGTGCTGGTCGACGACGAGCTGTCGACGGGGCGCACCGCGTTCAACACCATCGCGGCCCTGCACGAGACGGCCCCCCGGCAGCGGTACGTGCTGGCCGCGCTCGTCGACTCCCGCCCGCCCGACAGCCGCCTGGTCGACGACGTCGCAGCGCTCGGGGCGCGGCTCGACGTCGTGTCGCTGGCCCGGGCCGGGGTCGCTCTCCCGGCCGACCTGGCCGAGCGGGCCGACGCGCTGCGTGCCGCCGTCGACGCGGGCCCGACGGGCCCTGGTCCGCGGTCCCCCGACGTGGTGCGGGTACGGCTCGCCGACCTGGGCTGGCCGCACCCCACCCCGGCCGGTGCGCGGCACGGCTTCGGACCTGCCGACCACGCGCGGCTGGCCGCCGCACTGCCCGCCGTGGCCGCGGCGCTCGCCGGGACCGCCGGTCTGCACCCGGGTGCGCGCACGCTCGTCCTCGGGACCGAGGAGCTGATGGCGGTGCCGCTGCGGCTCGCGCAGGAGCTGGCCGACGCGGGCCACGACGTCTCCTTCTCGACCACGACCCGCTCCCCCGCCGTCGTCACCGACGACCCCGGCTACGCGCTGACGTCGGGCATCACGTTCCCCGCGCACGACGACCCGGCCGACGGCCCCGGGCCCCGCTACGCCTACAACGTCGGCGGTCCGGGCGATCAGCGCTGGGACCACGTGCTCGTCGTGGTCGACCCACCCGCCGACACCCCGGCCCTCGACGCCGGGCTGCTGGCCGCGCTCGCGGGCCGCACGCACGCCCTCACCGTGGTGGTGACTCCGTGACGTTCCCGGATCCGTTGCGCGGCAACCCCTCCGACCTCGCTGGGGGGTTCGGCAGCTACGCGCCCGACGAGGTCGGGTGGCTGCTCACCGATCTGTCCGGCGTCGAGCTGGAGGCGCCGACGGAGGAGCGCGAGGAGGCCGTCCAGAGCGGCGGCGCGCACTACGCCGAGTCGCTGCCGCAGGAGTTCCAGCCCGACCCGGACTACCTGGCGCTCTACCGGCGGGCGCTCGACGGGTCGGCGCTGCGGCTGGCGCGGGCGGTCGCGACCGTCACCGGGCTGGTCCTCGACGAACGCGGGCACGACGTCACGCTGGTCTCGCTCGCGCGGGCGGGCACGCCGGTCGGGATCCTGCTGCGCCGCTGGGCCGCCCACGCCCACGGCCTCGACCTCCCGCACTACGCGGTGTCGATCGTCCGCGGCCGCGGCATCGACACCGTCGCGCTCGACTACCTCGCCGCGCACCACGATCCGTCGCGCGTGGTGTTCGTCGACGGCTGGACCGGCAAGGGCGCGATCTCGCGGGAGCTGACCACCGCCCTCGACGGTCACGCCGCCGCCACCGGGGTCCGGTTCGACCCCGACCTCGCGGTGCTGGCCGATCCGGGGCGCTGCGCGCGCACGTTCGGCACCCGCGACGACTGGCTCGTCGCGTCGGCCTGCCTGAACTCGACGGTGTCGGGCCTGGTGTCGCGGACCGTGCTCAACCCGGCGCTGCTGCGCCCCGGCGAGTACCACGGCGCGAAGTTCTACCGCGAGCTCGCCGGCGCCGACGTCTCCGCCGACTTCCTCGACACCGTCACCGCCGCGTTCGCGCAGGTCGGCGCGGTGTCGGCGCCGACGGAGCGGACCGTCGACCCGGACCGCACGGCCGAAGTGGCCCGCGTCGGCGCCCGCTACGGCGTCGACGACGTCAACCTCGTGAAGCCCGGGGTCGGTGAGACCACCCGCGTGCTGCTGCGCCGGGTGCCGTGGCGGGTCCTGGTGCGCGCCGGCGCGCCCGCCGACGACATCGCCCACGTCGTGCTGCTCGCCCGGCGACGCGGCGTCCCCGTCGAGGAGGTCCCGGGTCTGCCCTACAACTGCGTCGGGCTCATCCACCCCCGGTTCACCCGCGGCGCGACCGGGGCCGACGGCCTGGCGGTGGCCGGGTGAGCGGGCCCGATGTCCCGCGGGCCGTGGTGTGCCTCGACCTCGACCGCACCGTCATCTACTCCGCCGCCGCGCTGGCCCTCGACGTCCCTGACGAGCTGGCGCCGCGGCTGCTGTGCGTCGAGACCTACCGGGCGGCGCCGCTGTCGTTCATGACCGAACGGGCGGCGGCGACGTTCCTGCGGCTGCGCGACGCGGCGACCGTGGTGCCCACCACGACCCGCACCGTCGCCCAGCTCGCCCGGGTCCGGTTGCCGGGCCCGCCCGCGTCGTTCGCGGTGGCGGCCAACGGCGGGCACCTGCTCGTCGACGGTGTGCCCGACCCTGACTGGGCCGGGCTGGTCCGCGACCGGCTCGCGCAGGTCGCGCCGATCGGCGAGATCCGCGCCCACCTCGACACGGTCGCGGGCCCGTTCGTGCGGACGTTGCGCGACGCCGACGCGATGTTCGTCTACGCGGTGGTCGAGCGGGACGCGCTGCCGGCGGGCTGGGTCGACGACCTCGCCGCGTGGTGCGCGCCGCGGGGCTGGCGGGTGTCGTTGCAGGGCCGGAAGGTCTACGCCGTCCCTGTGCCGCTGACGAAGGCGGCGGCCGCGGCGGAGGTCCGGGCCCGCTGCGGCGGTGGGCCGCTGTTCGCGGCGGGCGACTCGCTGCTCGACACCGACCTGCTCGAGGCCGCCGACGTCGCGCTCCGCCCGGCCCACGGCGAGCTGGCCGACACCGGCTGGCGGCGCCCGCACCTGACCGTCACGGCGACGAGCGGGGTCGCCGCCGGCGAAGAGCTCCTGGAACTCCTTGCGGGCCAGGTGATTCGTACCGCTGTTTCCGTTTCTGGCAATCTGGGAGCGGACGCCTGAGCGTCCGCGACACCGAGGGAAGGAAGCCATACATGGCGCTGTGGGACCAGCTCAAGGAACGGGCGGCCGACATGTCCGCCAACGCGAAGACCCAGGTGGGCAAGTTCAAGAACAAGGACTTCGCGAACGCGAGCATGGCGATCTGCGCCCTCATCGCGGCGGCCGACGGGACGATCTCGCCCGAGGAGCGCACGAAGACGGCCAACTTCATCACGAGCAACGACGTGCTGTCGATCTTCCCGGCGAGCGAGCTGCTCGAGAAGTTCACCTTCTACTCCTCGAAGCTGGAGAAGGACTACGACTTCGGCAAGGTCGAGGCGATCCAGTCGATCGCGAAGCTCAAGAGCAAGCATGACGCGGCCCGCGCGGTCATCCAGGTCGGCATCATCATCGGTGGCGCCGACGGCAACTTCGACGACGACGAGAAGCAGGCCGTCCGCGAGGCCTGCAACGCCGTCGGCATCG
>NZ_BJVJ01000026.1 GCF_007989085.1 Pseudonocardia sulfidoxydans NBRC 16205 | reverse complement strand
CCACCGGTCGACGACGACGAGGCGGCCCGCCGGCTCGTCCGCAAGGCCGTCGGCGCGCTCGGCATCGCCACCGAACCCGAGCTGCGCGACTACTACCGGCTCGGCCCCGGCCGCAACCGCCGTGCTCTCGCCGAGCTCGTCGAGGCGGGCGAGGTCGAGCGCGTCGGCGTCCGCGGGTGGCGTCGGCCCGCGTTCCGCGACCCGGACGCCCGGGTACCGCGCCACGTCACCGGGCGCGCGCTGCTCTGCCCGTTCGACCCGCTGATCTGGGAGCGCGCCCGCGCGGAACGCATCTTCGGGTTCCGCTACCGCATCGAGATCTACGTGCCCGAACCCGAGCGCGAGTTCGGCTACTACGTCTTCCCGTTCCTGCTCGACGGCCGGCTGGTGGCGCGCGTCGACCTCAAGTCCGACCGGGCCGCCGGCACGCTGCGGGTCAAGGGCGCCTTCGCCGAAGAGGGTGTCGACGAGACCCGGGTGGCGGCCGAGCTGGCCGCCGAGCTGCGCGTCATGGCCGACTGGCTGGGCCTCGACGACGTCGTCGTGGGGGAGCGGGGCGGGCTGGCGTCCGCGCTCGACCGGGAGGTCCGCGCGCGCTGACACCGCCCCGGGCCGGGCGATGTGGCACCGCCGACGATCCTGCGCCGAGTTCGACGAGAGCCTGGTGTCCCGGCGCCGGGAACCCGCATGGTGTCGAACTCGGCGGGTCGTCCCGACGTGCGAGAACCCGGTCGCTGCTCCCCCGAGAGCGACCGCGTCCTCACCGGTGAGCCGGGTCCCCCACCCGGCTGCTGCTTCGGACGCCTGCTTCGGACTCCTGCCTCGGACGCCTGGCTCAGACGCCGGCGGTCGCCGCCCGCGTCACCACGACGTCGCCCGTCCCCGCGCGGCCGTGGATGCGCAACGCCGGAGCCTGCTGCGGAGCGACCCCGCCGACCTCCAGCTCGCTGCGCGCCCGACCCGTGCCCGACGACAGGTCCAGCTCCGCCGCGACACCGGAGTGCACGCCGATCCGCATCCCGCCCGAGCCGGTGGTCAGGTCGAGCGACCCGGCCACGGCGTCGGCGACCCGGACCTCGCCCGACCCGGTGCGGACGCCCAGGTCGCCCGTCACCTCGCCGAGCTCGACGTCGCCACTGCCCGTCTTGACCTGGCTCGGGCCGCCCAGCGACGCGACCGTGATCCGGCCAGACCCGGTGCGCACCTTCGCGCGCCCCGCCACCGGCCCCAGGTCGACGTCGCCGGAACCCGTGGTGACGTCGACGTCGCCGCCCGTCTCCTCCAGCCGGACGTCGCCGGAGCCGGTGCGCACCGCACCCCAGCCGGCCCGGCCGGTCACCGACACGTCGCCCGCGCCCGTCCGGACGGCGTGGCGCGACGACACGGGTGCCCGCACCGTCACCGCGAGCGGGATCATCCGCAGCGGCATGTCCTGCGGCGAGCGCACCACCAGTCGTCGTGAGGTCTCCGACCAGCGGATCTCGGTGGCCGCCACGGCCTGGGCGGCCAGTTCCTCGGTGGCGCCGTCGAACGACGGCATGCCGGCCGGGAAGCCGCCCTGGACCCGGTCGAACCCGCCGCGGCTCGTCGCCGTGCCGATCCAGTTGACCAGGCCGGCGATGCCGTTGGTCCAGGTGTTGCCGCTCTGCGGTTCGTGGCGGACCTCGACCCACACCTGGTCGGTGTCGGTCAGCTCGACCCGGACGGAGCCGATGTCGACGGTCAGCTCCAGCTCGGCCGGGCCGGTCGCCGCCCAGTGCTCCTCCCGGCTGAGCTGCTGCTCGTCGGCGTCGGGGCCGTCGTCGATCGGGCTGCTCTTGCTCAGGTCCGGGGTCTCGTTCTCGTCGCTCGTCTTCTCGTCGCTCATCGTCGTCACCCCTGCACCCAGCCGCGGACGCGGCGTCCGTCGTCGGGGCGGCCGCCACGGCCCCCGCGGTCGCCCCGGTCCCGGCCGCCGCGGTCCCAGTTGCCTCGGTCCCAGTTGCCGCGCTCCCAGTTGCCCCGGCCCCAGTCGTTGCGACCCGACAGCGCGCCCTGGACCGCCTGGGCGACCCACGAGTTGAGGGAGACTCCCTGCGCGGCCGCGGCCTGCTCGGCCTGGCCCTTGATCTGCTCGACCAGCCGCAACGTGATGCGGCTGATGTCGCCCGCGTCCGCACCGGGCGGTGGCGGGGGCGGCGGCGCCGGCTCGGGGTCGGGGTCGTGCGCGTGGTCGTGTTCGTCACCGGTGACGACGACCCGCACGTCGCGGCCGTCGAGGCGCACCTCGACGACCCGGTCGCCCAGGGACGCCGTGACCTCGGCGGCCAGGTCGGACAGGGCGTTCATGACGGCCAGCCGAGCGGCCGGCTCGATCGCCGCGCCGAGCAGGGCGGCGGTGCGCCGGGTCTGCTCGTCGCCGGCGGCCGCGGCGGAGGAGAGGTCCTCCCGCAGCTGCGCTACGTACTGACTGACATCCATGACACCACTATGGCGTCACTGTGATGTCATCGCAACAAATTCTGACAGCACCTGCTCCCCCGGGGTCTCGGGCGGAAGTGTCGGCGTGCCCGGTTAGGCTGCCCGCATGCCGGAAATCGTGCGCCTGGGCGTCCAGCTCGTCGCGAAGACCGAGTTCTTCCCGCCTGCCGACGTCCCCTGGAGTACCGATGCCGAGGGCGGGCAGGCGCTCGCCGAGTTCGCCGGTCGTGCCTGCTACCAGTCGTGGACCAAGCCCAACCCCGCGACCGCCACCAACGCGGGCTACCTGCGGCACATCCTCGAGGTCGGGCACCTCTCCGTGCTCGAGCACGGCACCGTCAGCTTCTACCTCACCGGCATCTCCCGCTCGCTCACCCACGAGCTCATCCGGCACCGCCACTTCTCCTACTCCCAGCTCTCGCAGCGCTACGTCCCCGAGCGCGACGCCGCGATGGTCGAGCCCGACGCCATCGGCGACGACCCCGAGCTGCACGCCATGTTCGAGAAGGCCGCGCAGGACGCCGTCCAGGCCTACACCGACCTGCTCGCGGGGCTGGAGAAGCGCTTCGCCGACGTCCCCAACGCCACGCTGCGGCGCAAGCAGGCCCGGCAGGCCGCCCGCGCGATCCTGCCCAACGCCACCGAGACCCGCATCGTCGTCACCGGCAACTACCGCGCCTGGCGGCACTTCATCGCCATGCGCGCCTCCGAGCACGCCGACGTCGAGATCCGTGAGCTGGCGATCGAGTGCCTGCGCCAGCTGCAGCGCGAGGTCCCCAACGTGTTCAACGACTTCGAGATCCAGAAGCTCGACGACGGCTCCGAGATCGCCTCGAGCCCCTACGTCACCGAGGGCTGACCCGGGCCGGGGCAGCGAGCCCCTGACCCGGTTGACGCGCGCCCAGCAGCGCCCGCCCGAGGTGGCGCGCATGTTCTTCGAGCACCGCCGCGCCCGTGGGCGGCGCGGGGACCAGACAAGGCGCGCGCTGGTCGCAGAACCCGCGCGGTGTGGCGCGGGAACTCTGGTGAGGGCGGCTGCCGTTCCCAGGCCCCGAGTTCGGCAGCGGGCCGGCGGCCCGGCCGAGAACCATCCGCACGCCGAACTCGGCGGGGGACGGGTGGGTGCAGGCGCGCGGGATTCTGCGTCGGCGCCCGCCCTGTCCCGTCGTCGGGCCTGCTGCGCGACGGGTGGCGATTGCACAAGCCGCGTGGCGCCCTGGAACCCGCGCGGCGGTGGGGACGCTGCGCGTGTCGCCGGCCGCGGTCGGTGAGCTCGACGGCCTGGGGCGGGCCGGAGCCGGGGACGATACCGGCGGCTGGTCCCTCCCGACGAGGCGATGAGGACGCCGCCGACGCCGACGCCGCCGCCGACGACGCCGCCGCCGACGACGCCGCCACCGCCGACGCCAACGCCGCCGCCGACGACGCCGGCGGGGGCGTCGTCGTGCATGCGGCACGCTCGACAGCAGCCCGGGCGGTGCGCGTGGCCCGGGGCGGCTAGGTTCGGTGATCGTGAGCCTCGCGACCACCGAACGAGCGGCATTGTGCGACGAGCTGGACCGGTCGGGCCCGGACCGGCCGACGTTGTGCGAGGGCTGGACGACGCGCGACCTGTTGGCGCACCTGCTGGTGCGGGAGCGGCAGCCGTGGGCGGCGCCGGGGATCCTGGTGTCGGCGCTGGCGCCGATCACGGACCGGGCGATGCACGGCTACGCCGATACGCCCTGGCAGGAGATGATCGCCGACCTGCGCGACGGCCCACCGGCGTGGTCGCCGTACCGGGTGGGGAAGGTCGACGAGTTCGCGAACGGCGCGGAGTTCTTCGTCCACCACGAGGACGTGCGCCGGGGCGAGCCGGGCTGGGAGCCGCGGCCCGCCGACGAGGTGCGCGACACTGCGTTGTGGACGTTGCTGGGCCGGATGGGCCGGCTGTTGTTCCGGCGCAGCCCGGTGGGTGTGGTGGTGCGCCGGGGCGACGGCTCCGTGCAGGTGGTGCGGACGGGCCCGGGGATGGTGACGATCGTCGGCGAGCCCGCCGAGCTGGTGCTGCACGCGTTCGGCCGCGAGGCGTGCCGGGTGGAGCTGGAGGGTGCGGAGGCCGACCTGGACGGCTACCGGAAGGCCGGCCGGGGTCTCTGACCGACCCGTGACCCGGGTGTCGTTGTGACCAGCGGCGCACGCAGCCGGTCGGCGGCCCGGATCCGCGCGCACGCAGGTACGGTCATGACTCATGACCCCAGCTCCGTCGCGGCCACCGGGCCGCCCTTTCGGCCAGGTGCTGACAGCCATGCTCACCCCGTTCGACTCCGACGGGGAGCTGGACCTGGCGAAAGCCGAGGAGCTGGCGTCGCACCTCGTCGACCTGGGCAACGACGGCCTGGTGGTCAACGGGACGACCGGTGAGGGCCCGACGACGTCGGACCAGGAGAAGTCGGAGCTGGTCCGGGCGGTGGTGAGCGCGGTCGGTGACCGGGCCGTCGTCGTCGCGGGCGCGGGCACGTACGACACCCGCCACAGCGTCCACCTGGCGCGGGAGGCGGAGAAGGCGGGCGCGCACGGACTGCTGGTGGTGACGCCGTACTACTCGCGGCCGCCGCAGTCGGGCCTGATCGCGCACTTCACGACGGTCGCGGACGCCACGGACCTGCCGGTGATGCTGTACGACATCCCACCGCGCAGCGTCATCCCGATCGAGCTGGAGACGTTGCAGCGGCTGGCGGAGCACCCGCGGATCCTGGCGGTCAAGGACGCGCGCAACGACCTGCGCGTCGGCACCGAGGTGCTGGCCACGACGACGCTGGCCTACTACTCCGGCGACGACCCGGTGAACCTGCCGTGGCTGTCGGTGGGGGCGGTCGGTTTCGTGTCGGTGATCGGGCACGTGGTGGCCGACCGGCTGCGCGCCATGCTCAACGCCTACGAGGCCGGGGAGCACGACCGGGCCCGGAACCTGCACTACGCGACGTTGCCCGTGATCCGGGCGATGGGCCGCGTCGGCGGGGTGGTGTTCGCGAAGACGGCGTTGAAGCTGCGCGGTATCGACGTCGGTGATCCGCGGCTGCCGCTGCCCCCGGCGACCGACGAGCAGGTGGCGGCGATCGTCGTCGACCTGACGGCGGCGGGTATCGCGCTCGACCCGGAGTCGGTGGGGGAGCAGACCCACCGCGGGTACGGCGCGCTCGGCGCGCGGGCGGCCGTGGACCTCGGTGCGGAGGTCGCATACCGGTGACGCGTCCTCCTGCCCGCTCGGACCGCCGGTCCGACCGCCGTTCCCGTTCGGGCCGCCGCGACCGTCCGACGCCGCCGCCAGAGGTGGAGAACACGGCCGAGCTGCCGATGCACCCGCCGGGCGCGCTGGTCGAGGGTGGTCTGCGGGTGTTCGCCCTGGGCGGCATCAGCGAGATCGGCCGCAACATGACGGTCCTGGAGTACGACGGGCGGCTGCTCGTCGTCGACTGCGGGGTCCTGTTCCCGGCGGAGGACTCCCCGGGTGTCGACCTGATCCTCCCGGACTTCCGGGCGATCGAGGACCGCCTCGACGACATCGACGCGCTGGTGCTCACCCACGGGCACGAGGACCACATCGGCGCGGTGCCGTTCCTGCTGCGGCAGAAGCCCGACCTGCTGGTGGTGGGCTCGCGGTTCACGTTGGCGCTGGTGGCGGCCAAGTGCAAGGAGCACCGGCTGACCCCGCACCTGTTGGAGGTCGCGGAGGGCGCGCGGCTGCGGCACGGGCGCTGGGACTGCGAGTACTTCGCGGTCAACCACTCGATCCCCGACGCGCTCGCGGTCGCGGTCCGCACGCCCGCGGGGCTGCTGCTGCACACCGGTGACATCAAGCTCGACCAGCTGCCGCTCGACGGCCGGCTGACCGACCTGGCGGGCTTCTCGCGCCTGGGCGACGAGGGCGTCGACATGTTCCTGGTCGACTCCACGAACGCCGACGTCCCCGGCTTCGTGACGCCGGAGCGCGAGATCGGCCCCGTCATCGAGGGTGTGTTCCACCGGGCGTCGTCGCGGATCATCGTGGCGTGCTTCGCCTCCCACGTGCACCGCGTGCAGCAGGTGCTGGACGCGGCGGCCAAGCACGGGCGCCGGGTGTGCCTGGTGGGCCGGTCGATGGTGCGCAACATGGGCATCGCAGGCGAGCTGGAGCTGCTGCAGATCCCCGACGGCCTGCTCGTCGACCTCGACGAGGCGATGACGCTGCCCGACGACCAGCTCGTCCTGGTGTCGACGGGCTCGCAGGGCGAGCCGCTGTCGGCGTTGTCGCGCATGGCCCGCGGGGACCACCGGTCGGTGCGCATCCGCCCCGAGGACACGATCATCCTGGCCAGCTCGCTGATCCCGGGCAACGAGACCGCGGTGTTCGGCGTGATCAACGGGCTCACCCGGCTGGGCGCGACGGTGATCCACCAGGGCAACGCGAAGGTGCACGTGTCGGGGCACTCCCCGGCCGGTGAGCTGCTGTTCCTCTACAACGCGGTGCGCCCGTCCAACGTGATGCCGGTGCACGGCGAGTGGCGCCATCTGCGCGCCAGCGGCCGGCTCGCCGTCCAGACCGGGGTGCCCGAGGACCGGGTGGTGCTGGCGGAGAACGGCGTCGTCGTCGACCTGGTCGACGGGATCGCGTCGATCTCGGGGCGCGTCGAGGTGGGCCGGGTCTACGTCGACGGGCTGTCGGTCGGTGACATCGGCGAGAGCACGCTGTCGGACCGGCTGACCCTCGGCGAGGGCGGGTTCATCCAGATCAGCGTCGCGGTCGACGCGCGCACGGGCCGGGCGGTGGCCCCGCCGACGGTGTCGGGCCGCGGGTTCTCCGACGACCCGAAGGCGCTCGACGTCGTGCTGCCGTTGATCGAGGACGAGCTGTCGCGCACCGAGAACGAGGGCATCACCGACCCGCACCGGATCGCGCAGGCGGTGCGTCGCGTCGTCGGCAAGTGGGTGGGGGAGACCTACCGTCGCCGCCCGATGATCGTGCCGACGGTCATCGCCGTCTGATCCGACGCGGTCGAACCGGGCCGGCAACGCACTCAGGCGGGCCGGGGGGCGACGGTCAGCAGTACCGCCGAGTCCTCCACCGCCCGCAGGTCGTGCCGGGTGGGTGGGATGACCAGCAGGTCGCCCGCCCGGCCGGTGACCGGCCCGTCCGGGGTGCCGAGGACGACCTGGCCGCGCAGCACCTGCAGCGTCGCCTCACCGGGGCTGTCGTGCTCGCCCAGCGCGTTCCCGGCGGCGAGGGCGAGCAGGGTCTGGCGCAGCGACGAGCCGCCGCCACCGTGGACGGTGTGGGCGCTACGGCCCGCGGAGGCGGCCTTCGCGGCGGTGAGCTGTTCCTCGACGAGGTCGGTCAGGGAGACGGCGGGGCTCGTCACGGGTGGGCTCCTCGGGGGTGGGGCTCGTGGGCGGGACGGTCAGGACGCGAGCAGGAGGACGCCGGTGACGACGAGCGCCGCGGTCTTCAGGATCTCCAGCGCGACGTAGTTGAGGTGGCCGCGCGAGCGCGGTGCGTCCTCGTCACCGGCGAGGACGGCGTCGGAGCGCCGGTTGAGCGCCGGCCGGACCAGCAGCAGCTGGGCGAGGAGCAGTGCGACCGCGACGGCGCCGGCGACGACCGCGCCGACGGGCGCGTCCACCACGAATGCCAGCACGACGAGGGCCGCCGCGAACACGGCCTCGATGGTGTTGAGGGTGCGGAACACGAGACGGCCGATGCCCAGCCCGATCCGGACGGTGACGCCGGGGGCGCGGAACTTCAGCGGCGCCTCGACGAACGAGATGGCCAGCACCATGCCGAGCCAGACGAAGATCACGGCGACGGCGACGGCGAGTCCTGCGGGCATCAGCGGCCGTCCTCTCGGGGGTCGGTCGGGGACAGGTGGGCGAGGCAGAGGTCGTCGGCGGCGAAGGGGTCGAGCCGGTCGACCGTGACGGGGGCGCCGAGTGCGCTCATCGCACCCTGCATCAGGCCGAGGTGCAAGGGGCAGACGACGTCGGCCCGGGTCTCGGCCAGCTCCAGGAACGGGCAGTGGCGCAGGCCGATCCGCTGGTCGTGACCCCCCGGTGCGGGCCATGCGGGGGCGAACCCGATGTCGTCGAGGAGGGCGACCATGGAGCGGATCGCGTCGTCGCGGGACCGGGGTTCCGTGGCGCCGACCAGCCGGCCGCCCCAGGCGCGCCCGGCGGCCTGCGCGGCCGCGCCGGGGCCGGGCCCGGCGGCCAACCCGTCGGCGAGCGCTGCGGCGAGCAGGCGGTAGCTGCGTGGTCCGGCCGGGTCCATCCCGCGGTGGGCGCGGAACAGCAGCGCGGGGCGCCCCGGCCCGGCGGGGGGCGCGGTCACGCGCTCGACCCGGCCGGCGTCCAGGAGGGCGTCGAGGTGGAAGCGGACGGTGTTGGGGTGGAGGGCGAGCGTCTCGGCCAGCTCGGCGATGCCCAGCGGCTCGTCCGCTGCGCGCAGGGCGGCGAGGATCTCGTCCCGCCGGGTGGAGACGTGGCGCGGGCTCACGAGACCCGCCGGGGCTGCCCGGCGACCAGCGGGGTGTCCACCCCGAGCGGACCGAGCTTGGCCGCGCCTCCGGGGCTGCCGATCGGCTCGGCCCGCCCGGCCAGTGGTTCGGCGAAGAAGCGTGCGTTGTCGTCGAGATGGGCCTGCAGCGCCTCGGGCAGGTCGTCCTCGTAGTAGATCGCCTCGACGGGGCAGACGGGCTCGCACGCGCCGCAGTCCACGCACTCGTCGGGATGGATGTAGAGGGCGCGCTCACCTTCGTAGATGCAGTCGACGGGGCACTCGTCGACACACGCCCGGTCGAGCACGTCGACGCAGGGGAGTCCGATCACGTAGGCCACAACTTGAGTTTACACGAAGAATGTTTGTATAAATAGGCAGACCTCGACCGGAAGGACGCCCCCCATGACCGCGCTGGAGCTCGATGTCCGCCCCCTGCGCAAGCCCGACAAGCACCCGGCGATCTTCCGTACCTACGGCGAGCTCGCCGTGGGGGAGTCGTTCGTGCTGGTCAACAACCACGATCCCCGGCATCTGCGCGACGAGTTCGACGCCGACCACCCCGGCGGCTACGGGTGGGAGTACCTGGACCGGGGTCCGCAATGGCGGATCCGGATCACCAAGCTCGCCACCACCTCCCTGCCCAGGATCGTCGGCGACACGACGGCCCGTCCGTCGGGCCCCGACGGCGCCGGCGTCGAGTGGAAGCTGGAGATGCGCGAGCGCGACCTGGACTCCAACGTCGTCGCACTGCAGCCCGGAACCGGGATCGACACGCACCGCGGAGCCGACCTCGACGTGCTGCTGGTCGTGCTCGACGGCGACGGTGTGCTCACCACCGAACGCGGCGAGGTCCCCCTCACCGCCGGAGGGCTCGTCTGGCTCCCCGCCGGCTCGCAGCGCCGCTTCGACGCCGGAGCCGGCGGGCTGCGCTACCTGACCGTGCACCGCAGACGTCAGTCGCTCGTGCTCGAGGCGGCCCCGGCCAGGGACGCGTCGTGACCGTCCTGCCGCGCGTCGAACGCCCCGACGACGACCTCGCCGGCCACCAGCTGCTCGCCCGGCTCGGCAAACGGGTCCTGCGGCCGGGCGGCGCGCGGCTCAGCGGTGTCCTGCTCGACACCGCGGGGGTCGCCGACGCCGACGTCGTCGAGCTCGCCCCCGGCACCGGACGCACGGCGCGCGACATCCTCGCGCGCCGTCCCCGCTCCTACGCCGCCGTCGACAACGACCCGGCCGCGGCCGCCGCCGTCTCCGAGGTGGTCGGCCGCGCCGTCGGGGCGTCGTCGCAGGTCCCCCGGCGGGTCGTCGTCGCCGATGCCGCGGCGAGCGGGCTGCCCGACGGCTGCGCCGACGTCGTGGTCGGCGAGGCGATGCTGACCATGCAGGGCGACCGGACGAAGGACGCGATCGTCGCCGAGGCCGTCCGGCTCCTGCGCCCCGGGGGTCGCTACGCCGTGCACGAGCTCGGCCTCGTCCCCGACGACGTCGCGGACACGGTGCGGACGGAGGTCCGGCGGGCACTCGCCCGCGCGATCAAGGTCAACGCCCGGCCCCTCACCGTCGCCGAGTGGGAGGCGCTGATGAGCAGGCACGGGCTCGAGGTCGAGCACGTCGCACTCGCCCCCATGGCGCTGCTGCGGCCGCGGCGGGTGCTCGCCGACGAGGGGCTGGTCGGAGCGCTGCGGCTGGTCCGCAACATCGCGGTGCGGCCCGCGGCCCGCCGTCGGGTCCTGGCCATGCGGCGCACCTTCCGTACCCACCGCCGGGCCATGACCGCCGTCGCGGTCGTCGCGCGCAAGCCGGGCTGAGCGGACGCCGGACCGCCGCACGGGTCACACCGGACGGGCAGGGCGAGTCGGAACCGGGCGAGGGTGTCCGATCCGGTTACCGTGTCGGACATGGCAGGGCGAGCGACGACCGGCGGAGGCCGCGGAGGCACGCGGGCGGCCGCGGGATCGGGGCGTGCCGCCTCCGGGTCGTCACGCTCGCGCGGTGCCGGAGCCTCACGCTCACGCGGCGGGTCCTCGTCGGGGCGCAGGCCCGCCGCGTCACGGCGGCCCGCGCCGGCGCGCAAGAGCCCGGATCTGATCGACAAGGGCATCGACGCGGTGGGACGCGGTGTCGTGAAGCTGGGGAAGTCGGCGGGCAAGGCGGCCGGGCGGACCCGCGAGATCGACCCGGCGCACCGCCGCGACGGCCTCGGCGTGGGCTTCATCGTGCTGGCCGTCATCTCGGCCGCCGGGATCTGGTGGGGCGCGGGCGGCCCGGTCGGGCGCGGGTTCTCCGCCGCGGTCGGCGCCGTGTTCGGGACGCCGGGGGTGCTGCTGCCGCTGCTGCTGGTGGTCGTCGGCATCGTGCTGATGACCACCGAGGCCAACCCGGAGTCGCGGCCCCGGGTCGCGGTGGGCACGTTGCTGATGGTCCTGGGCGTGCTGGGGCTCGTGCACCTGTTCTCGGGGTCGCCGACGGAACCGGGCCTCTGGTCGGGCGCCGGTGGCGGTCTCGGCTACCTCGCGGGGACGCCGCTGGCCAGCGGGCTGAGCGCGTTCGTCGCCGTCCCGGTGCTGGTGCTGCTCACCGGCTACGGCTTCCTGGTGCTCACCGGGACGCCGGTGCGCGAGCTGCCCAACCGGATGCGGCGCCTGATGGGCAAGCCGGTCCACGACGACGAGGACGACGTCGACGAGGTCGAGGCGAACGCCGCCGAGCAGGACGAACCGGACGAGGAGCCCGCCCCGGCGCGGCTGCGGCGCCCGTCGCGTCGCCGCCAGAGCGCCGCCGACGCCTACCGCGAGGACGAGGCGCCGCCGGAACCGGAGGCCGTCGCGCAGGAGGACGAGGCGCCGGCCCCGCCCAAGCGGGTCCCGCGCAAGCCCGTCCGCGTCATCGAGCCCGCGTCCGAGCCCGACAACCCGCCCACGGGCGAGCAGATGTCGCTGGCGATCCGCGAGCCGATCGGCGAGACCGAGTACAACCTGCCGCCGCCCGACATGCTGCCCACCGGCCCGGTGCCCAAGACCCGCAGCAGCGCGAACGACGCCATGATCGAGGCCATCACCGGCGTGCTCGACCAGTTCAACGTCGACGCCCAGGTCACCGGCTTCACCCGCGGCCCGACCGTCACCCGCTACGAGATCGAGCTCGGCCCGGCGGTGAAGGTCGAGAAGATCACGCAGCTCACCCGCAACATCGCCTACGCCGTCGCCACCGACAACGTGCGGCTGCTGGCGCCCATCCCGGGCAAGTCGGCCGTCGGCATCGAGGTGCCCAACACCGACCGCGAGATGGTCCGCCTGGGCGACGTACTGCGCTCGGCCAACGCGCGCAACGAGCAGCACCCCATGGTCATCGGCCTCGGCAAGGACATCGAGGGCCACTTCCTCTGCGCGAACCTGGCGAAGATGCCGCACCTGCTGGTGGCCGGGTCCACGGGTTCCGGCAAGTCGAGCTTCGTCAACTCCATGCTCGTCTCGCTGCTGTCCCGGGCCACGCCCGAGGAGGTGCGGATGATCCTCATCGACCCGAAGATGGTGGAGCTGACGCCCTACGAGGGCATCCCGCACCTCATCACGCCCATCATCACCCAGCCCAAGAAGGCGGCCTCGGCGCTGACCTGGCTGGTGGAGGAGATGGAGCAGCGCTACCAGGACATGCAGGCCAACAAGGTCCGCCATGTCGACGACTTCAACCGCAAGGTGCGCTCCGGCGAGATCACCGCACCGCTGGGGTCCGAGCGCGAGTACCGGCCCTACCCCTACATCCTCTGCATCGTCGACGAGCTGGCCGACCTCATGATGACCGCCCCGCGCGACGTCGAGGACGCGGTCGTGCGCATCACGCAGAAGGCGCGGGCCGCGGGAATCCACCTGGTGCTCGCGACGCAGCGGCCGTCGGTCGACGTCGTCACCGGCCTGATCAAGACGAACGTGCCGTCGCGGCTGGCGTTCGCGACGTCGTCGCTGACCGACAGCCGGGTCATCCTCGACCAGCCGGGCGCCGAGAAGCTGATCGGCATGGGCGACGGGCTCTACCTGCCCATGGGTGCGGGCAAGCCGGTCCGCATGCAGGGCGCCTACGTGTCCGACGACGAGATCGCCGACGTCGTCGGGTTCACCAAGGAGCAGGCCGAGCCCAGCTACACCGAGGGCGTCACCGCGCAGAAGGCCGGTGAGAAGAAGGAGATCGACGCCGACATCGGCGACGACCTCGAGCTGCTCGTGCAGGCCACCGAGCTGATCGTGACGTCCCAGTTCGGGTCGACGTCGATGCTGCAGCGCAAGCTCCGCGTCGGCTTCGCCAAGGCCGGCCGGCTCATGGACCTGCTGGAGACGCGCGGCGTCGTCGGCCCGTCCGAGGGGTCGAAGGCGCGCGACGTGTTGATCAAGCCCGACGAGCTGGAGAACGTTATCTGGCTCATGCGCGGTGGCGGTCCGGGACCGGAGGACGAGATCGACGGGTGACTATCACCCGTCCGGGCCCTTCGCTCACTCTTCGTCACTCAGCGTCACTGATGTGTGGGATCTCGCACGATTCGACAGGTGACTGACTACACCTCGTGTCATCGTGGAGCCGGTCGCGCGGACGCCGTCCGCCGTTTGGGCGAAAGGGTGCCGCATGTTCGGTTTCAAGCGCCGGGGGGCTGCGTCCGGCCGAGGTGCGGCCCGCAGCGCGCTCATGCCGATCCCGCTCACCGGCGGGCTGCTGAGCGGGCAGATCCGCGACGAGGAGGGCAGACCGGCCCCGGGCGCCGCAGTCTCGGTGTTCGACCGGTCCAACCGCCGCGTCGCCCACTCCGACAGCGACCCCTTCGGCTACTTCACCGCCGCCGTCGTCCCCGGCGACTACCGCGTCCGCGCCGAGTACGGCGGGTTCCAGAGCGTCGCCAACTCGGTCGAGGTCGAGTGGGGCCGCCACGCCGAGCTCGGCGACATCACGATGCTCCCCGACCCCAGCCTCGAACCGCCCGCGCCCGGCGTCTACGAGATCGACTCCGACCACTCCTCGATCCGGTTCGTCGCCCGCCACATCGCCCTGTCGAAGGTCTACGGGCGGTTCAACGACTTCCGCGGCAGCGTCCACATCGAGGAACCGTTCGAGGACTCGATGGTCGAGGTCGTGATCGACGCGGCGAGCGTCGACACCAACGTCGAGGCCCGCGACGCGCACCTGCGCTCGGCCGACTTCCTCGACGTCGAGCGCTTCCCGCAGCTGCGCTTCACCAGCACCCGGTTCACCCGCCGCGCGGGCAACAACTGGCTCGTCGACGGCGAGCTGACCCTGCACGGCCTCACCAGCGACGTGCAGCTCGACACCATGTTCCTCGGCGTCCAGGAGTGGAACGGCGTGCGCGCCGGCGTGCTCGCCACCACTGAGCTGCACCGCGAACACTTCACCCTCAACTGGCAGCAGGTGCTCTCGCGCGGCGTGCCCGTCGTCGGCTCGACGATCACGATCGAGCTCGACATCCAGGCGGTCTACAAGGGCTGAGCGGCGCCCGCGAACCCGGTGCGCCGCCACGCCTCGTACACCGCGACCGAGACGGCGTTGGCGAGGTTCAGCGACCGCGACCCCGCCACCATCGGCAGCCGAACCCGGTGCGTGACCTGCGGTGAGTCCTGGACGTCGGCGGGCAGCCCCGTCGACTCCCGGCCGAACAGCAGCACGTCGCCCGGTTCGTAGGCGACCTCGGTGTGGTGATCGGCGCCGGTCGTCGTGAAGGCGTGCACGCGGGCGGGCAGCAGCTCGGCCCAGGCGGCGTCGAGATCGCGGTGCACACGGACATCGGCCAGCTCGTGGTAGTCGAGCCCGGCGCGGCGGACGTGGCGGGCGTCGAGGGAGAACCCGAGCGGCTCGACGAGGTGCAGCTGCGAGCCGGTGTTGGCCGCGAGCCGGATGATCGCCCCCGTGTTCTGCGGGATCTCGGGGGTCAGCAGCACGATCCGGAACACGGTCCGATCCTGGACCCGCCGCGGGCGGGGCGCACGCGCGGGGTGCCCGCTCGCCGACGCAACGGCAGGGCTCCGCCCCCTGTGAGCGGCGATAGTCGCTACAGCGACTATCGCCGCTCACAAGCGTCACGGGGTCACGGCGTCACGGGTTCGGGGTCACGGGCGTTCGGCGAGCCACTGTGTCGCCGTCAGGCCGGCGAGGTCGCGGAAGTCGCGGGCCAGGTGTGGCTGGTCGGCGTAGCCGCAGACCGCGGCGACGTCGGCGAGGGCGGGCCGTCGCGGGGAGCGCAGCAGGTCGCAGGCGCGTTCGAAACGGATCACCCGGGCCGCGGTCTTCGGGCCGACGCCCAGTTCCGCGGTGAACCGGTTCGCCAGGTGCCGACGGCTCCAGCCGACGTCGCGGGCCAGCTCCTCCACACGCCTCGTCCCACCCGAGGCGACCAGCAGGTCCCAGGCCCGTCCCACCTCGGGGGCCGGCTCGCCGCGCGGGCAGTCGGCGACCAGCCGGGCCAGCGCGCCGTCGAGCAGCGCGAACCGGGCCGCCCACGTCGGCGCCTCGGCGAGCCGTTCCAGCAGCCGGTCCGCGCGGGCGCCGAGCAGCGCCCGCAGGTCGACGACGTCGCCCGCCAGCGCCGCCGCCGGGGCGCCGAACAGCATCCGGGCACCGCGCCAGGTCAGCCGCAGCTGGATCCCCGTCTGCGCCGGGCCCTGCGCCATCACGGCCGGCCGGTCGTGCAGGCCGGCGACCATCGCGTCGAACCTGCCCGGCCCGCGTGCGGGGTCGGGCATCTCCAGCACCTCGACATTGCCGTCGAGGCAGAACAGGAACGTGAGGTGCGCTCCCGGCACACCCTGGTGCGTGCTCGGCGGCGCCGCCGACATCCGGTAGCCCGAGCAGAGGTCGACGTAGGGACGCAGGGGAGGGGGCGGCCGTCGCCAGACCACCTCGTCGCCCGCCACGACCCCAGGTTATTGCAGGTTGAGCAGCATCCGCACGTTGCCGAGGGTGTTCGGCTTGACGTGCGCGAGGTCGAGGAACTCGGCGACGCCGGTGTCGTAGGAGCGCAGCATCGCCGCGAACACGTCGGGGGAGACGGGGGTGCCGTCGATCTCGACGAACCCGTGTCTGCCGAAGAAGTGCTTCTCGAACGTCAGCACGAACAGCCGCTTGAGGCCCAGCTCGCGGGCGTTGTCGATCAGCGCCGCGACGATCGCGTGCCCCACGCCGCGGCCCAGCGTGGTCGGGTCGACCGCGACGGTGCGGATCTCGCCGAGGTCCTCCCACAGGACGTGCAGCGCCCCGCAGCCGACCACCGTCCCGTCGACCTCCGCGACCAGGAACTCCTGCACCGCCTCGTACAGGGTGATGATCTCCTTGGCCAGCAGGACACGGCCCGCGTAGCCGTCCACGAGGGACTTGATCACCGTCACGTCGGCGGTCCGGGCCCGCCGGACGAGCACGTCTGCCACGACGGGTCAGAGTAGATCAAAGGGTCCGGGATACCCTGTGGTACGTGCCGACGCTCCCACCATCCGAGTCCGCCCCGCGGCGTGCTGCCCTGCTCACCCTGGGCTGCGCCCGTAACGAGGTCGACTCCGAGGAGCTCGCGGGCCGCCTCGCCGGCAGCGGGTGGGAGCTCGTCGAGGCCGACCCGTCCAGCGGCGGCCCCGCGCCCGACGTCATCGTCGTCAACACGTGCGGGTTCGTCGAGCAGGCCAAGAAGGACTCGATCGACACGGTGCTGTCGGCGTCCGACGTCGCCAAGGCCACCGGGGCCAAGGTCGTCGCCGTCGGCTGCCTCGCCGAGCGCTACGGCGCCGAGCTGGCCGAGAGCCTCCCGGAGGCCGACGCCGTCCTCGGCTTCGACGCCTACCCCGAGCTGGCCGAACGCCTCGGCGACGTCCTGGGCGGGCACGCGCCCGCGCCGCACACCCCGGTCGACCGCCGCACCCTGCTGCCGCTCACGCCGGTCGCGCGGCCCTCGGCGGCCGTCGACGTGTCGGTGCCCGGCCACGAGTGGGTCCCCGACCTGTCGCGGGTCCGGCTCTCCGACGGGCCCGTCGCCAACCTCAAGCTCGCCTCCGGCTGCGACCGGCGCTGCGCGTTCTGCGCGATCCCGTCGTTCCGGGGCGCGTTCGTGTCCCGCCTGCCCGCCGACGTGCTCGCCGAAGCCGCGTGGCTCGCCCAGCAGGGCGTCCGTGAGCTGGTGCTGGTCAGCGAGAACTCCACGTCCTACGGCAAGGACCTGCCCGGCGGCACCCGCGCCCTGGTCGACCTGCTGCCGCGGCTCGCCGCCGTCCCGGGCATCGAGCGGGTCCGTGCCTCCTACCTGCAGCCCGCCGAGATGCGACCCGACCTCGTCTCCGTGATCGCGACGACGCCCGGCATCGCGCCCTACTTCGACCTGTCGTTCCAGCACGGCTCCGCCGCGGTCCTGCGCCGGATGCGCCGCTTCGGCGGCCGCACCGACTTCCTGGAGCTGTGCGAGCGCATCCGCACCCTCGCGCCCGAGGCCGGCATCCGCAGCAACGTCATCGTCGGCTTCCCGGGCGAGACCGAGGACGACCTCGCCGAGCTCGAAGCCTTCCTCACCGGCGCGCGGCTCGACGCCGTCGGCGTCTTCGGCTACTCCGACGAGGAGGGCACCGAGGCCGAGGGCTACGACGGCAAGATCGACCCCGACGAGGTCCAGGCGCGGGTCTCCCGCATCTCCTCGCTGGTCGACGAGCTGATCGTGCAGCGGGCCGAGGACCGTGTCGGCACCGAGGTCGTGGTGCTCGTCGAGCAGGCCGAGGACGACGACTTCGAGTGCACCGGGCGCGCCGCGCACCAGGCCCCTGAAGTCGACGGCGAGTGCGTGCTGGAGCGCGGTTCCGGCCTGGAGGCGGGCGAGCTGGTGCGCTGCGTGGTCGTCGACACCGAGGGTGCTGACCTGGTGGTGTCCCCCCGCGAGGTCCTCCCCGGTGGTCGCGCCGGGCTCGTCGCGGCGGCGGCGTCGTGACCCGGGGGTGTCGATGAGCGAGCGGGCGAGCAGAGCGTCGACACTGCGCCCGCGCACTGCGCCGGACTTCCGTGGGCCGCGCCCGCGTAGCGAGGGAGAGCGATGAGCACCTCACCGGCGGACGCGTCGTCACCGCCGGTGCTCAACATCGCCAACGTCCTCACGGTCGTCCGGCTGTTGCTCGTCCCGGTCTTCCTCGTCGTGCTCTTCGTCGACGACGGGCACTCCGTCGCGTGGCGGCTCGTCGCCGCCGGCGTGTTCGCCGTCGCCGCGATCACCGACCGGCTCGACGGGCAGCTCGCCCGTAGCCGCGGCCTCGTCACCGACTTCGGCGCGGTCGCCGACCCCATCGCCGACAAGGCGCTCACCGGCGCGGCGTGGATCGGGCTGTCGCTGCTGGAGCTGATGCCGTGGTGGGTGACGATCGTCATCATCGGCCGCGAGGTGGCGGTCACGCTGCTGCGGTTCTGGGTGATCCGGCACGGCGTGATCGCTGCCAGCCGTGGCGGCAAGGCGAAGACGTTCGTGCAGAGTCTCGCGATCGGGCTGTACGTGCTGCCGCTGGACGAGCTGCTCGGCCCGTCGGCCACCCTGACCGGCCTGCGGTGGGCCGTCCTCGGGCTCGCGCTCGTGCTGACCGTCGTCACCGGCGTCGACTACGTGGTGCGCGCGGTCAAGCTGCGCCGCGCGGCCCGCCGCGCCGTCCACGACGAGGTGCCCTGAGCGGCCTGCCGGAAGGGCGGTGTTCGCCCTCGGCGGACACGTCCGACCGGCCCGGCAGGCGACGCGGAACGCCCCCAGTCGGTACGGTGAGGCCACCGGGTCGTCCGCGGCCCGGGCGCGTTCCATCGGCCCCCGTTCGGCCGGCCGGCGGGTCGCGGCACGTGTGGACGAGGAGGGTCGCATGGCTGTGCTGCTGCGTGAGGCGATCGGCGGCAGCCTTCGGCGTGCCCGGACCGCCCGCCGCCGGACGCTGCGAGAGGTGTCCCGGCAGGCCCGCGTGAGCCTCGGCTACCTCTCCGAGGTCGAGCGCGGCGTCAAGGAGGCGTCCAGCGAGCTGCTGGCGTCCATCTGCGAGGCCCTCGACATCTCGCTGCCCGACCTGCTCACCTCGGCCGCCGAGGAGATGGCGCTGTCGATGGCGACGCAGTCGATGCGGTCCCCGCTGATCGTGCCCATCGGGCAGCGCCACGCCGACCTGCGGATCGCGGGTTCCGGCTCCGCCGTCGTCAGCCCGCAGCCGGTCACCGCCCCGGCGTCGCCGGTGGCGAGCGTCAGCGCCGCGGCCTGATCGTCGCGGCTGATCTTCTCCGGATCTCCGACGGGCCCCCGGCCCGTCCTGCGCACCCGTCTGCCCGGCGCCCCCGGCCTGGGCGATTCGTGCTGGTGGCGCGCGTCGGCGCCCGGCCTCCGGGATGTCCCGCGATTCGGTAGCCTGGCCCCCGGGTCGCCCGGACGGCGGCCTCCGGACGATCCCCGATATCGTCGTCCCGCGCTGGCACATCGGTCGTGCGCGGTGCCACGATGGGGGCCGCAGCGCGCACCGGGACAGATGTCCGGAACGGCGCGGTGACTGATCGGTGTCGCACTCGGAGGTAAGGCGGAGCAGATGGCCAACGGTTTCGCGAAGGCCTGGAACTACCTGATGGCGCTGTTCTCGTCGAAGGTCGACGAGTACGCCGACCCGAAGGTGCAGATCCAGCAGGCCATCGAGGACGCCCAGCGTCAGCATCAGGCTCTCTCGCAGCAGGCGGCGGCCGTCATCGGCAACCAGCGCCAGCTCGAGATGAAGCTCAACCGGCAGCTCGGTGAGATCGAGAAGCTGCAGGCGTCGGCGCGGCAGGCGCTCGTCCTGGCCGACCAGGCGCGGGCGAGCGGCGACGAGCAGAAGGCGGGACAGTACGAGCAGTCCGCCCAGGCGTTCGCCACGCAGCTGGTCACGGCCGAGCAGTCGGTCGAGGACCTGAAGACGTTGCACGACCAGTCGATCGGCGCTGCGCAGCAGGCCAAGCAGGCCGTCGAGCGCAACTCGATGATGCTGCAGCAGAAGATCGCCGAGCGCACCAAGCTGCTCAGCCAGCTCGAGCAGGCCAAGATGCAGGAGCAGGCCGCGGCGTCGCTGCGGCAGATGAGCGAGCTCTCGGCGCCGGGCAACACCCCGTCGCTGGAGGAGGTCCGCGAGAAGATCGAGAAGCGCTACGCCAACGCGCTCGGGTCCGCGGAGCTCGCCCAGAACTCGGTGCAGGGCCGCATGCTCGAGGTGCAGCAGTCCACCGTGGACATGGCCGGGGCCAGCCGCCTCGAGCAGATCCGCGCGTCGCTGCACGGCACCCCGGTCGCGGGCGAGGTCACCTCGGGGCAGACCGCCCCGGCGCCGGCCCAGCCGCAGCCGGGTCCGTCGATCCAGAAGCAGCCCGGCACCACCTGATCGGCTTCGTCACGCAGCGCCCGCTCCGGTCCGCCGGGGCGGGCGCTGTTCCGTGTCAGTAGCGTCGGGGCGCGCCCGGGCCGGTCCGCCGGCGTGACTGCCGCGGTGTCGGGGCGGGCGCGGGGCCGGGCTGGCAGTGCGGGCACCAGTAGGCGATGCGCGCGTAGACGCCGTCGCCCTGGTTCGCCGTCAGGATCCGGGTGCCGCAGCGCCGGCACTCCCGCCCGCCGCGCTCGAACACCCAGTGCGTCTCGCCCCTGCGCGTCGACCCCGTCGTCGTCTGCTCGGGACGATCGGCGTTCGCGCACAACAGCTTGCGCGACAACGTGATCACCTCCGACGGGTCGGCCAGGTCACGCACCTTCGTCCACGGCGAGACGCCCAGCAGGAAGCACACCTCGGTCTTGTAGAGGTTGCCGACGCCGGCCATCACCCGCTGCTCCAGCAGCACCAGCCCGACCTCGTGGTCGGCGCGGGAGGTGAAGCGGCGCAACGCCTCCGCGGCCATCTCCGCGTCCCACGCGGGATCGAGGAGGTCGGGGCCGAGATGGCCGACGAGCCGGTCCTCCTCGTCGGTGGGGAGGAGTTCGAGGTCGTGCAACGCGAACCCGACCGCGACGCGCTCCTCGACGCCCAGCACCGCGCGGGCCTCGTGGTCGGGCCGGCGCCACGCCATCCCCGGCCGGTACAGGTGCCAGGAGCCGTCCATCCGGAAGTGGCTGTGCAGGCTGGTGCCGTCGTCGAATCGTGTGAACAGGTGCTTGCCGACGCTCTGCACGCCCGTGACGGTCAGCCCTGCCAGGTCGTGCTCCGCCCAGCGGGGGTGGCGGAGCTCGCCGCGCAGCAGCAGCTTGCCGGCGAGCGCGGCGTGCAGCCGTTTCCCGGCGAGGAAGACGGTGTCGCCCTCGGGCACGCCCCGACCGTATCCCGCCGCGCCCGCCCCCGCCTCCGGCCGTCTTTCGCGCGCAACCTCACTGCTGCCCACGGCCGGGTGGACGACAGTGAGGTTGCGCGCCGAACCCCGGCCGCAACCTCACTGCTGCTTCTCGGCGCTCGGACAGCAGTGAGGTTGCGCGTGGGGTGAGGGGATCGGCAAGCGCACCCGGATTTCCGCAGGTCGAACGCCGCTCACATGGTTGGGTCAGCCGATCGGTTGATGGGCTCATCCACCACGGGCTGCGGGCACTGCAGCCGCGCGTCCGATCCGCCGCGACGCCCACGACGACACCCTTGATGCATGACGGTCATCGAGGTCAACGGCCTGCAGAAGCGCTACGGCGAGCATGTCGCCGTGGCCGACGTGTCGTTCGAGGTGCAGGAGGGGGAGATCTTCGGCGTGCTGGGCCCGAACGGGGCCGGCAAGACGACGACGGTCGAGTGCGTCGAGGGCCTGCGGGTCCCCGACGGCGGCACGATCCGCGTGCTCGGGCTCGACCCGCAGCGTGACGTCGTCGCGCTGCGCCAGGTGCTCGGCGTGCAGCTGCAGGACAGCAAGCTGCCCGAGCGGATGACGGTGGCCGAGGCCGTCTCGCTGTACTCCACGTTCTACGACGACCCTGCCGACGGCGACGCGCTCGTCGACAGGCTGAACCTGGCACGCCAGCGCGACACCCGGTTCGGGAACCTGTCGGGCGGGCAGCAGCAGCGGCTCGCGATCGTGCTCGCGCTGCTGGGCAGGCCGCGGGTCGCGGTGCTCGACGAGCTGACGACGGGCCTGGACCCGCAGTCGCGCAGGCACACCTGGGAGCTGGTCGAGCAGATTCGCGACGACGGCGTCACGGTCGTGCTGGTCACGCATTTCATGGAGGAGGCCGAGCGCCTCTGCGACCGGATCGCGCTGATCGACGCGGGGCGGGTCGTCGCCGTCGACACCCCGTCCGGGCTGGTGGAGCGCACCCGGGCGCCGCAGGTGATCCGTTTCCGCCCGTCGGGGCCGGTGGACGAGGACATGCTGCGGGCACTGCCCGAGGTGGGGTCCGTCGTCACCCACCGCGACGGGCGCGTGGAGGTCACCGGCACCGGCGACGTCCTCGCGACCGTCACCACCGCACTCGCGCACGAGCGGATCATCGCCGCGGAGCTGCGCGTCACCCAGCCACGACTCGACGACGCGTTCGTCGCCCTCACGGGGGAGGGGACTCGATGACCACCACGACCTTGCCGACGACCGCGCACCGGCGCAGCCGCGGCCCGTTCGCCGGGCTGCGGGCGCTGACGCTGTCGGAGTCGCGGCTGTTCGCCCGTGACCGGGTCGGGGCCTTCTTCACGCTCGCTTTCCCGACGGTGCTGCTCCTGGTGCTGGGGCTGATCCCGTCGTTCAAGGAGCCGCTCGCCCCGGGCGGCCCACGGCTGATCGACGTGTACACGCCGATCATCGTCGCGATGGTGCTGTCGACGTCGGCCGTGCAGGGCCTGCCCGCCGTGGTTGCGACGTACCGCGAGCAGGGGGTGTTGCGCCGCATGCGGACCACTCCGGTCCGTCCGCAGACCCTGCTGCTCGCGATCATGGCCACGATGATGGGTGTCACGCTGGTGTCGACGGTCCTCGTGCTCGTCGTGGCCCGGCTGGCGTTCGGGGTGCCGCTGCCGCAGTCGCCGCTCGCCTACCTGGTGGCGCTGCTGTTCACCGGTGTCGCCGTGTACGGGCTGGGGCTGCTCGTCGCCGCCGTCGCGCCGAGCGGTCGCGCCGGCAACGCCATCGGCACGGTCCTGTTCTTCCCGCTGATGTTCTTCGGTGGGCTGTGGCTGCCGCGTGACGTGATGCCGGAGCTGCTGCGCGGGATCAGCGACTTCACCCCGCTCGGCGCGGGGGCGGGCGCACTGCAGGCCGCCGCCTGGGGGGAGTGGCCGCAGCTGCTGCACCTGGCGGTCCTCGCGGGCTGGGCCGTGCTCACGGCCGCGCTCGCGACTAGGTTCTTCCGCTGGGAGTAGGGGGCGCGATGACGACGCGGGAGCAGGACCGTCTCGACGCCGTCGAGGAGCGGGTGGACAACCTCATCGACCGCTTCGCGGCGGTGGTCGGCCTCGTCATCGGCCTCGTCCTCACGGCGGTCGCCCTCAGCGACGAGACGGCCGGGACCTGGGCCTGGATGGGCTCGCTGAGCGCGGTCGCCCTGGTCTGGATCTGGCTGTTCTCGGTCCGGCAACCGGTCCCGGCCCGCATCCCGTGGCTCGGCGCGGTCTACGTCGTCGGGCTGATCGTCCTGATGGCGGCGCTGACGTGGTTCTCGCCGTTCTTCGCGTTCATGACGATCGGCGCCTACGGTCACGCCGCCTGCTACCTCCATGGGAACTGGCGCTTCCCGGCCATTGCCGCGGCGGCGGCCTGCGCCGCGTTCTCCCAGATGGGTGGGCGGCTCGCCCTCCCGTGGAGCGCGGGCTGGCTGGGCGGCATGATCGCCCTGCTCATCGGCAACTCCCTGATCGCGGGTGGGTTCGTCTGGTTCTCGACGATGAGCGCGCAGCAGACCGTACGTCGCAAGAAGATGATCGCCGACCTGGAGCGGGCCAACGCCGAGCTGGAGGCCGCGCTCGCGGAGAACGTCCAGCTGCACGCGCAGCTCGTCGTCCGCGCCCGGGAGGCGGGTGTGCAGGACGAGCGCACCCGGATGGCGCGCGAGATCCACGACACGATCGCCCAGGGCCTCACGGGGATCGTGACCCAGCTGGAGGCCGCCGACGCCGCCGCCGACGACGCCGACGTGCGCGATCGCATGCGGATCGCCCGCGGCCTGGCCCGGGAGAGCCTCACCGAGGCCCGCCGATCGGTCGACGCGTTGCGCCCCGAGCCGCTGGAGGACGCGCAGCTGCCCGAGGCACTCGGCGACCTCGTCGACCGCTGGTCGGAGACCACCGGCATCCAGGTCCGCCGCGAGACCACGGGGGCGACGCGGCCGTTGCTGCCCGACGTGGAGGTCGCCCTGTTCCGGGTCGCGCAGGAGGCGCTCGCCAACGTCGCCAAGCATTCCGACGCGACGACCGTCGGCATCACACTGTCCTACATGGACGACGTGGTGGTCCTCGACGTCCGCGACGACGGCCGCGGTTTCGACCTGCCCGACCGCGCCGGTGGCGGGTTCGGGCTGACCGCGATGGAGCAGCGCGTGCACCGGGTCTCGGGCAGGCTGACGGTGGAGAGTGCGCCCGGTGAGGGGACCGCGCTGAGTGCGAGCGTGCCGGCGATCCCGGCCGAGATGCCGTCATGAGAGCCGCGATGCCGTCATGAGAGCCGCGATGCCGTCATGAGAGCCGCGATGCCGTCATGAGAGAGGTGTGCCCGTGAAGCCGCTGATCCGGGTCCTGATCGTCGACGACCACCCCGTCGTCCGCGACGGGCTGCGGGGGGTGCTGACGGCCGAGCCCGATCTGGCCGTCGTGGGCGAGGCGGGTGACGGCGCCGAGGCGCTCGCCCGGATCGCCGACGCCTCGGCGGCAGAACCGGTCGACGTCGTCCTCATGGACCTGCGGATGCCGGTCATGGGTGGTGTCGAGGCGATCAAGGAGCTGCGGCGCAACGGGTCCGGACCGCGCGTCCTCGTGTTGACGACGTTCGACACCGACCGCGACGTCCTGCCCGCCATCGAGGCCGGCGCCACCGGTTACCTGCTCAAGGACACCCCGCGCGAGGAGCTGCTGCGCGCCGTCCGCGCCGCGCACCGCGGCGAGGCCGTGCTCTCGCCCGCGGTCGCCGGCCGGCTGATGGGGCAGGTCCGCAGCCCCGCCGAGGAGTCCCTCTCGGCCCGCGAGCTGGAGGTGCTGCAGCTCGTCGCGGGCGGGGCCACCAACCGCGAGGCCGCCCGCAGGCTGTTCATCAGCGAGGCCACGATCAAGACCCACCTGCTCCACATCTACGCCAAGCTCGACGTCCGCGACCGCGCCAGCGCCGTGTCCGCCGCCTACCGGCGCGGGCTGTTGACGGCCTGAGTGCCGCGACGTCCGGTACCGTCGTCTGCGGCGAGGGGGTGACGATGCGCGGCGAGCCGATGGTGCAGGCCTTGGTCCTGCTCGTCCTGGGCTACGCGTTGCTCGCCGGCGAGCCCGGCGTCGTCATCGGCGTCCTCGGTGCCGCGCTGTGGGCGTGGGGGATGGCGCGGCACGCGTCCGCCGTCCTGCGCGTGGCCGCCGCACCGCTGCACGCCGTCACCGCCCGCGCCCTGCGCCAGGCCCGCTCACGCAGCGCGCCACCGCGTCAGGACGACCCGGACGCCGCCGGGCACACCCGGGCGCGAGCCCCGTCGGGTCCGCTCCCGGCGGTCTGACGCCTGTCCGGACCGACCGCCGGGACACCCCTGTCCCATTCCGACGGTCCTCCTGGAGCCCCACCGTGTCCTCATCCGGTCACGCGCGCGTCCCGAACGGGGCGGCGCCGTGCTGAACTTCCTCTACTACCCCGTCTCCGCCGTCATGTGGTTCTGGCACCAGGCGTTCGCGCTGGTCCTGGGCCCGTCGAGCGGGTTCGCCTGGGCGCTGTCGGTCGTCTTCCTGGTGCTGACGCTGCGCGCGATCATGATCAAACCGTTCCTGTCGCAGGTGCGGTCCGGGCGGCGGATGCGCGTCATCGCCCCGCAGCTCGCCGAGATCCGTCGACGCCACGCCGGCGACAAGCAGAAGATGGCCGAGGAGACCCAGAAGCTCCAGCGCGAGCACGGCGTCTCCATGATGGGTGGCTGCCTGCCGCTGCTCATCCAGATGCCGGTGTTCCTCGCGCTGCTGCACGTGCTGCGCTACTTCAACCGGCCCGGCCTCACGTTCGAGCAGAACTCGGCCATCGGCAACTACGTCTTCGGTCCCGACGAGGTGCGGTCCTTCCTGGAGGCCCGGCTGTTCGGGGCGCCGCTGTCGTCGTGGGTGCGGATGCCGCAGTCGCTGCTCGACTCGTTCGGCGCCCACGTCGACCGCTGGGAGGTGGTCGTCGTCGCGGTGCCGCTGATGCTGCTCGCGGCCGTCGCCACCCACGTCACCGCCCGCAACTCCCAGCGCCAGCAGCTGGCCACGCAGACCGTGGTGCCCGAGCCCGGCACCCAGGCCGCGCAGATGGCCGGGTTCATGAAGCTGACACCGTGGATCTTCCCGCTCGGCGTGATCGTCGGCGGACTGTTCTTCACGTTCCCGATCGCGATCCTGCTGTACTGGCTGACGAACAACTGCTGGACGATGGTGCAGCAGCACCTCGTCCACAAGGCGATGGACCGGGAGGACGAGCGCCTCGCCGAGCAACGCGCCGCCGCCGCGGTGGTCGCCGGGGACACCGCGCCGCGGCCCGGGGCCAGGCCTGCAACGCCGGCGCGCAAGCCGGGGGCCAAGCCCGTGGCGGCAGGTGCCCGCCGCGCAGGGCCGGCGCAGGTGTCCCCGGCCGCCCGCCGCCCGGCGGGGACGTCGGGGAAGGCGGCCGCGGGCCGTCGCAAACCGGGCGCCCGCAAGGGCGGACGGCACTGAGCTGCCGGTCCCCGTCGTCGCCCTCTCCGAACGAACGGCACAGTCGCGCAACTCAACGGCGTGACTGTGCCGTTCGTTCGTTCGCTCGGGAGCAGGCGGGTGGGCGCCGGCGGATTCGGTGGCGGGCATAGGGTCGGCGACGTGCCGGTGTCTGTGCGAGGTCCCGTCGGTCCCCGGTTGCGTCTGCTCCTCGGGGTGCTCGCCGCCGTCGCCGCGCTCACCGCCGGGTGCGCGCAGACCCCGCAGAACTCGACGACCTCCGCGCAGGCCTCCCGCGACTCCTCGCCCACGGCCCAGCGCGAGGACGTCGTCGACAAGCTCACCGTCTTCGCCAAGGACGAGTGCGCCACCCAGGACGCGACGCAGGTCTACCCGCAGTGCGCACGGTTCGCCCGGGAGGTCGCCAACGCGACCGTCGCCGCCCGCGCCGCCGCCCACGGCCCCGCCGAGGAGGCAGCAGTCACCGCGGCGGCGAACTCCGTCGACGGGTCGGTCGACCGGCTCACCCAGGGCGGGTGCCTCCTGCCGCCCGGCCAGGGCCCGGCCTCCGACCCGGCGGTGTGCGGGCCCGCGCTCGCGTCGCTGCAGGACTCCCTGCGCGCGCTGCGCACGGCGTTCGGCGCCTGACCCCCCAACTCCCGCCGAGCTCGGCGCGGGAGGCGGGTCAGGTGCGGGCGGCGTCCCGGTAGGCCGCGACCGCGTCGAAGTCGCTCACCGCGTCCGCGCTGATGACATCGGCGGGTTCCTTCCCGAGCAGCACCTGCTTGATCGGCTTCTCCAGCTTCTTGCCCGTCAACGTCCGCGGCACCGCGGGGACGGCCGCGATCACGTCGGGCGCGTGCCGCGGCGACAGCTCCGCGCGCAGGGTGTCGCGGATCCTGCCGCGAAGCGTGTCGTCGAGCTCGGCGCCGTCGCGCAGCACCACGAACAGCATCAGGTTCCCCGACGTCGCCCCCGTCGCGTCCTCCAGGTGCACGACGAGGCTGTCGTCGATCTCCGGCAGGTCCTCGACGACGGAGTAGAACTCGGCGGTGCCCAGCCGCACCCCGCCGCGGTTGAGCGTCGCGTCGGAGCGGCCCGTCACCACGAAGCTGCGGTAGCGGGTGCGGATCACCCAGTCGCCGTGGCGCCACACGCCCGGGTAGGTGTCGAAGTAGGCCTCGCGGTAGCGCTCGTCGCCGGGGTCGCCCCAGAACCGAACCGGCATCGACGGCATCGGCGCCCGCACCACGAGCTCGCCCAGCTCGTCGACGACCTCCTTCCCGTCGGGGTCGAACGCGGTGACGTCCACGCCCAGGCACGGCCCGGCGATCTCGCCCCGGTACACCGGCTGCCACGGCCCGCCGCCGACGAACGCGCTGCACACGTCCGTGCCGCCGCTGATCGAGTTGACGAGGACGTCGTCGCCGAACTGCTCGGCGATCCAGTCGAACGCCTCCGCCGGCAGCGGCGCGCCCGTCACCCCGATCTGGCGCAGGCCGGCGGCGCTGCCGCCGAGCAGCTCGGTCGGCCGGATGCCCTTCGCGCGGCACGCCATCAGGTAGCCGGGGCTCGTCCCGAGCAGCGACGCCCCCGTCTCGGCGACGATCCGCCACTGCTCCTGCAGGTCCGGGTAGAGCGGGTTGCCGTCGAGCAGCACCAACGAGCCGCCGACGAGCATCGCCGAGATCGTGATGTTCCACATCGCCCAGGCCGTCGTCGTGAACCAGAGCGCGCGGTCGCCGGGGCGGGTGTCGAGGTGCAGGGCGTGCAGCTTGAGGTGTTCGAGCAGGATGCCGCCGTGGGAGTGGACGATGACCTTGGGCAGCCCGGTCGTCCCCGACGAGAACAGCACGTAGAGCGGGTGGTCGAACGGCACCGGATCGAACTCGGGCGGGCCGGGCTCGGCGAGCAGCTCGTCCCACGACGTCGCGTCCGGCACCTCGACCGGCCCGAACGGCACCGCGACGACGTTGCGCACAGTCGGCAGGCCCGCCCGGATCGCGGCGACCTCCTTGGTCTTGTCGATCGCCTTGGCGCCGTGGGTGTAGCCACCGACGGTCAGCAGCACCGTCGGCTCGACCTGCGCGAACCGGTCGACCACCGACCGCGACCCGAACTCCGGCGCGCACGACGCCCACGTCGCCCCCAGGCTCGCCGCCGCCAGGAACGCGACCAGCGCCTCGGGGATGTTGGGCAGGTAGGCGACGACGCGGTCGCCGGCCTGCACCCCGAGCCGCGCCAGCCCGGCGCGTGCCCGCCCGACCTGGTCGGCCAGCTCCGCGAACGTCAGCTCCACCGGCTCCCGCGTCTGGGACCGGGCGATGATCGCGACGTCGTCGCCCGCGTCGCCGGACAGGGCGTGGCGCAGCATGTGGCCCGCGTAGTTGACCGTCGAGCCCGGGAACCACTGCGCCCCCGGCATCTCCGTCGACCCCAGCACCCGCTCGTGGTCGCCGTCGACGGCGAAGTGGTCCCAGATCGACTCCCAGAAGTCCTCCGGTTCCGCGACCGACCATTCCCACAGGGCAGCGTAGTCGTCGAACCGCAGGTCCCGCTCCGCGGCGAGCCACCCGACGTAGCGACCGATCGCGGTCGTGTCGAGAACATCCGCGGCGGGACGGCGCATGACAGGACCGAGGGCGTCGTCGCTCATGGACCGATCATCCGACGCCGGCGCCGCCGTGTCACCTTCGCCGGTTCATGATCGCAACCGTGTCCTGCTCCGGGCACGTCGCGACCAGCGCGTGGCCGTCCGGCATCTCGGCGATGCCGCCGGGCCCGCAGTCCAGCGCCACCGTCGTCACCTGCACGCGGCGCCGGACGTCGATCTCCGCGATCTCGGTGGCCGTCGTCCCGACGACGTAGGCGCGCGACCCGTCCGCCGACATCCGCAGCTCCGACGCCCCCTCCGCCGCGCCGAGCGTCGCGAGCAGCTCCGAGGACCGCGGATCGATCACGTACAGCTCGCTGCGCACCGGGTCGAGCGCCAGCAGCGTCGACTCGTCCGGGGACACACCGAGCTTGATCGGGTTCCCGATGGTCACAGCGCTCGCCGGCAGCCGGACCTCGCCCGCCACCACCCCGTCCCGGGTGAGCACCGCGATCGCGCGGTCCGCCGTCAGAGCGACGTACACGTGGGCGCCCGCGGCGACGACGTCGCTCGGTGACACCCCGACCGGACGGACCACCGCCGCCCCCGACGCCAGGTCGACCACCGTCACCGAGCCGCCCCGGCCGCTCGCCACGTAGGCCCGGGAGTCGTCCGGCGCGACCGCGACCGCCACCGTGTCGTCGGCGGAGATGCGCGCCACGACCGCCATCGACCGCGGATCGATCACCGTGACCGCCCCCGCCGAGCGAGAGAACGCGTACAGCCGGGCGCCCCGGTGGTCGGCGGTGAGGGAGTCGGTGAAGGGCGCGTCGACGGGAACGCGTTCCCGGCCGCTCGACGTGTCGACGGCGCGCACGACTCCGTCGGCCTGGTCGATCACGTAGGCGACGCCGCCGTCGGGGGACAGCGCCAGGTCGCCGGGGGAGTGGACGTCGAAGGTCCGGTCGCCTGCCGGTGACCCGGTGCACGCCGCGGCCACCAGGACGACGGCGACCGCGAGCCACCGCACGGCGGTGCTCGACGGCCGGCGTGTCATCGACAGACGCTCCCGTGATCCCGACGCTCCCGGAACGCAGGGTCGGCGCAACGCTGCGCGGGGCACCCAGGATGCTGCGGCCACGGACGATCCGGCAAGACGTGGCTCCCGCCGGCCTCGTCCGGTCGGGGCCGGGCGCAGTCCGATGTCGAGCTCGGCGGGTCGTGCCGACGGCAGCGCGACGGTTCCGGCTCCCGACCGGCGCTCCCCTACCCGAATGATCATGCTCACCGCGGGTGATGCCCTCCCGCGGCCCAGACCCCCCGAACGGCCGCCACGTCCCCCACGATCGACGGGACGAGGCCGGTCACAGGTGTCCCCGTCGCCGTGATCGAGCACCCCGTGGACGTCCGGTCCGAACGACGACGAGCCGTACGACGAAAGGAGAACGCGACCGTGATCACGCAGGAGATGACCCGCGACCTGATCGGCCGTCACGCCTACGACCAGCACGGTGAGAAGATCGGCAAGATCGGTCAGGTCTACGTCGACGACCGCGACGGCACCCCGAGCTGGGCGACGGTCAACACCGGTCTCTTCGGTCTGCAGGAGAGCTTCGTCCCGCTCGACGACGCCGACGTCAAGGGCGGCGACGTGGCCCTGGGCGTGGAGAAGGCGCAGGTCAAGGACGCCCCGCACGTCGGTGAGACCGCGGACCGCCTCGACGCCCGCGAGGAGGAGGCGCTGCGCCGCCACTACGGCCACTGGGACCCGTCGACGACGTCGCACGACGGCGGTCGGGGCGACGGCGGACACCGCGATGCTGCCGGGCGCAGTGATGCTGCCGGGCGCGGTGGTGCTGCCGGGCGCGGTGGTGCTGCCGGGCGCGGCGGTGCTGCCGGGCGCGGCGACGCGATGACCCGCTCCGAGGAGCGGATGCGCGTCGGCACGGAGGCCGAGGAGGTCGGCACGGTCCGGCTCCGCAAGTACGTCGTCACCGAGGAGCAGCAGGTGACGGTGCCGGTCAGCCACGAGGAGGTGCGGATCGAGCGCGAGCCGGTCACCGACGGCGGACGCGGCACCGGGCGGTCCACACTGGGCGAGGAGACCGAGGAGGTCACCGTGCACGCCGAGAAGCCCGTCGTGAGCACGACGACCGAGGAGGTCGAACGCGTCCGGCTCGGCACCCGCACGGTCACCGAGGACGAGACGGTGTCGGGGACGGTCCGCAAGGAGCAGATCGACGTCGACGACCCGCAGCACCACCTGCCGTCCGGCGACCGCCGCCGCGACAGCTGACGGCAGCGACAGCCGACGGTAGCGACAGCCGACCGCAGCGACGGCCGGCGAGCACCCGACGACAGACCGACCGCGCCCGCCGCGGGACCCGGCGCCACGGGTTCCGCGGCGGGCGCCGTCGCGGCCGCACAACACCACCGCCGAGTTCGACGCCGGACTGGTTCGATCATGGTCCGGAGGAGTACGACGTCGAAGTCGGCGCAGCGTGACGGCCGGGGTCAGGCGCGCAGGCGCAGGCCTTTCGGGGTGACGCGGAAGCCCGCCTCCGTGAGGACGTCCGCGAGGGCGGAGGTGAGCGACCCCACCCCGTCGGCCTTCTCGACCGCGAGCGACCCGAGCCAACCCTCGTGCACCGCGCCGGCCAGGGCCTCGGCCCCGGCGCGGAGCTCGCTGCGGTCGTCGGTGAACGACAGCAGGGACCGGCCACCGCGCTCCACGTACAGCGCGGGCGCCCCGTCGACGAGCACCACCAGCGCGCCCGCCTTGCGGCCGGGGCGATGCGCCGACTCGCCGACCGTCGACGGCCAGTCGAGTGCGGCGCCGTAGGGCTGGGCGGGGTCGGCGGCCGCGAGCACGACGGCAGACGGGCCGGAGGGTTCCTGCCGCCCACGTACGCCGCGGCGGCTCGTCCCCGGTCCGCCCGGGTCGGGGGCGGACAGCTCGCCGTCGAACTCGTCACCGGCAGGGGCGTCCGGGGCGGGGGCCGCCGACCCGTCGGGACGCGACAGCGCCCGCAGCCGGTCGATCGCGCCCGGTACCGCGAACTGCGCCGCCCCCAGCCCGTCGACGACGTACCCGCGCCGGCACCGTCCGGAGTCCTCCATCGCGCGGAGCACCCGGTAGACGGCGGCGAACCCGCCCTTGCCCCGCTCGGTGGACAGCGCCCCGCGGGTCAGGACGCCGTGTCGTTCGAGGTAGGCCTCGGCGCGGGCGTGGGCACGGCGCGTGGAGTCGGTCTCGCGACCGGTCGCCAGCGCCCAGCGTCCACCGACGGACGGCGGCCCACCACGGGTCGGCATCGCGGGACGGCCCGCGCGCAGCTGCGCGTAGCGGCCGCGGGGGGCCTGGCGGCGCTGCCTGTGCGCGCCGCCCCGGCCACCGGAGAGCTTGGCGCGCAACGGTCCGAGAGTGTCGTTGGTGAGCAGCCCTGCCCAGACGAGGTCCCAGACCGCGGTGCCGACGGCGTCGTCGGTGGGCGCCTGTTCGTCCTGGTCGAGCAGAGTGCGGGCGGCGGCGTCGGCGAGGCCGCGGAAGAACAGCGCGGCGCCGGGGTGCGCGGGCAGCTCGGTGGCGTCGGGCGGCATCCCGAGCGCACCGAGGATCGCCCGGTGCAGCGGCGTGGCCGCGACATCGGGTTCGGGCTCGGGCAACAGCAGGTCGGCGACGTCGGCGGGGGCGACCGCGAGCCAACCGTCGGCGCCGGCGAGGGTGCCGCACCCGGTCCAGGTGACCTCACCGGCGGCGGTGAGCTCGTCGAGCAGCGCGGGGGAGTAGCCGGGCAGCCGGGCGGGCAGGATCAACGACTCCAGCGCGCTCGCGGGCAGCGGCGCCCCGGCCAGCTGTTCGACCACGCCCATGACGTCCTCGGGGCCGGGTGCTGCGCGGAACCGGCCGCGCCGGCCCGGGGTCGCGGTCGCGGCGCGCACGCCCTGCCACGCGGGCAGGAACCGGCCGAGTGCCCGCTGCTCGACGGGCTCGACCTCGGACCGCAGCCGCGCCAGCGACGCCCGGCGCAGCCGGCGCAGGACCTCGGCGTCGCAGTACTCGATGCCGTCGGCGCCCGGGCGCAGCTCGCCACGGACGAGCCGTCCGGTGCCGGTGAGCCGGTCGAGCACCCCGGACACGACGGCGACACCGAGCCCGAACCGGGCGGCGACGTCGGCGGCCGGGAACGGGCCGTGCGAGCGGGCGTAGCGGATCACCAGGTCGCCCAGCGGGTCCGGGACGGGCTCGGTGAACGTCTCGGGCACCCCGACGGGCAGGGCGGCACCCAGCGCGTCGCGGACCCGGCCGGCGTCCTCGATCGCGAGCCAGCGCTGCTCCCCGCCGATGCGCACGCGGATGGCGCGGCGGGCGGCCTCCAGCTCGGCCAGCCACGGGGGCTGCACCCCGCGGGCGGCGGCCTCGGCCTCGGTGAGGTCGCCCAGGAACCGCAGCAGGTCGGCGGCGCCCTCGGCGTCGCGGGCGTGCCGGTCCTCGGCGGTGCGCTGCAGCGAGGCCTCGACCTCGGCGAGCACCTCCGGGTCGAGCAGCTCGCGGATCGCCTCCGACCCGAGCAGCTCGGCGAGCAGTGTCGAGTCGAGCGACAGGGCCGCGGCCCGGCGTTCGGCCAGCGGGGCGTCGGCCTCGTAGAGGAACATCCCGACGTAGCCGAACAGCAGGCTGCGCGCGAACGGCGACGGCTGCGACGTCGCGACCTCGACGACCTTGACCTTGCGCGACCCGACGTCGGCCATCAGCTCGCGCAGCCCGGGCAGGTCGTAGACGTCCTGCACGCACTCGCGCATCGCCTCGAGCGTGATCGGGAACTGCTCGTACTTCCCGGCGACCGACAGCAGCTGCGCGGACTTCTGCCGCTGCTGCCACAGCGGGCTGCGCCGGCGGGGGTCGCGGCGCGGCAGCAGCAGCGCGCGGGCCGCGCACTCGCGGAACCGCGACGCGTACAGCGACGACCCGCCCAGCTCGCCGACGACGATCTGCTCCACCTCGGCCGGGTCGAGCAGCACGTCCTCGGCGGTGGGGACGACCTCGGCGCCGTTGTCGTCGACCGCGTCGGGCAGGCGCAGGACGATCCCGTCGTCGGCGCCGGCGGCGCTGACCTCGACACCGCGCCGCTCCCGCATCCGGGCCGCGATCGCGAGCGCCCACGGCCCGTTGACCTGGGAGCCGAAGGGGGAGTGGACGACGAGGCGCCAGTCGCCCAGCTCGTCGCGGAAGCGTTCGACCAGGATGGTGCGGTCGGACGGGACGTGGCGGGTGGCGTCGCGCTGTTCGTGCAGGTAGGCCAGCAGGTTGTCGATGGCCCACTCGTCGAGACCCGCCGCGGCGGCGCGCTCGCGCGCCTGGTCGTCGGGCAGACCCGCCATCTCGCGGACGAATGCCCCGACCGCCCGGCCCAGCTCCAGCGGCCGCCCGATCGACTCGCCCTTCCAGAACGGCATCCGCGCCGGTTCCCCGGGCGCGGGCGTGACGATGACGCGGTCGTGGGTGATGTCCTCGACCCGCCAGCTCGACGTGCCGAGCAGGAACGTGTCGCCCACCCGGGACTCGTAGACCATCTCCTCGTCGAGCTCGCCGACGCGCGACCCGGCGCCGTCGGCGCCGCCCGGCGTCATGACGGTGAACAGGCCGCGGTCGGGGATCGTGCCGCCGGAGGTGACCGCGAGGCGTTGCGCGCCGGGGCGCCCGGCCAGCTCGTCGGTCACGCGGTCCCACGTGATGCGGGCGCGCAGCTCGCCGAACTCCTCCGACGGGTAGCGCCCGGAGAGCATGTCGAGGACCGAGTGCAGCGCCGAGTCGGGCAGCGCCGCGAAGGGCGCGGCCCGGCGGACGACGGCTGCGAGGTCGGACAGCGTCCACGTCTCCATCGCGACCATGGCCACGATCTGCTGGGCCAGCACGTCGAGCGGGTTGCGCGGGTAGCGCATCGACTCGATCGCGCCGCCGGCCATCCGCTCGGCGACGACCGCGCACGACACCAGGTCGCCCCGGTACTTGGGGAACACGACGCCGCGGGACACGGCGCCGACCTGGTGCCCGGCCCGGCCGACCCGCTGCAGGCCCGACGCGACACTGGGCGGCGCCTCGACCTGGACGACCAGGTCGACCGCGCCCATGTCGATGCCCAGCTCCAGGCTGGAGGTGGCGACCACGCAGGGCAGGAGCCCGCTCTTGAGCTCCTCCTCGACCTGGGTGCGCTGCTCGCGGGACATGGAGCCGTGGTGGGCGCGCGCGACCGTCGGCGGGGCGCCACCGCCGATCCCGGACTGCCCGATGGCCTCGGCGGGGAACGCCGCGCCGTCGGCGACCTCGTCGAGATCGATCGCCTCCGCCTCTGCCTCCTCGGCGGCCAGCTCGTTGAGCCGGGACGTGAGGCGCTCGGCGAGACGTCGCGAGTTGGAGAACACGATCGTCGACCGGTGCTCCCGGACCAGCTCTAGCAGCCGCCGCTCCACCGCAGGCCAGATCGACGGCTTGCGCGCGGTGCCCGCGGCCGAGCCGATGACCTCCTCGTCGGCGCTGCCGGGGGCGGGCTGCTCGTCGAGCGCTGCGAGGTCGGGCACCGGGACCTGGACGTCGACCTCGATGGTCTTCGGCGTCCTCGGCTGCACGATCTCGACGGGCCGCGCCCCGGCCAGGAACGTGGACACCTCGTCGAGCGGGCGGACCGTGGCCGACAGGCCGATCCGCTGCGCGGGACCGTTGCCCTGGCGGGTGAGCAGCTCGTCGAGCCGTTCCAGCGACAGTGCCATGTGCGCGCCGCGTTTCGTGCCGGCGACGGCGTGCACCTCGTCGATCACGACGGTCTCCACACCCAGCAACGACTCGCGGGCGGCCGAGGTGAGGATCAGGAACAGCGACTCCGGCGTGGTGACCAGCACGTCGGGCGGGGTGCGGCCGAAGCGGCGGCGCTCCTCGGCCGGGGTGTCGCCGGTGCGCATGCCGACCGTGACGTCGGGGACCGGCAGGCCCATCCGCTGAGCGGCCTGCCGGATTCCGGTGAGCGGTGAGCGGAGGTTGCGCTGCACGTCGACCGCGAGGGCCTTGAGCGGGGAGACGTAGAGGATGCGGCAGCGGCGTCGTGGGTCCTCGGGGACCGGTTCGGTGGCCAGCCTGTCGAGCGCCCAGAGGAACGCCGCGAGCGTCTTGCCGGACCCGGTCGGCGCGACGACCAGCGCGTTGCGGCCCGCCTGCGCCGCCGCCCACGCGCCCTCCTGCGCGGGTGTGGGCGCGGCGAAGGCACCCGTGAACCAGTCACGGGTGGCGGGCGAGAAACCGTCGAGCGCGCTCACGCCGACCATCATGCGACTCGGCACCGACAATTCGCCTGTCGGAGCGGAACAGCACCAGCGTGACGCCGACGGCCGTCAGCGCGACGCCGGGCAGCGCCAGCAGGCCGGGAACCTGGCCGAACATCAGGTACGCCCAGATCATCGTGGTCGGCGGGGTCAGGTAGAGCAGCGTGCTCGCGCGCGTCGGACCGCTGCGGCGCACCACGAACAGGTAGGCGCCGTACCCGCCGAACGTCGACAGCCCGACGACCCACGCGACCGACCACCAGAACCCGGGATCGGCCGGCGGGGCCAGCCGCCCGCCCACCGCGGCGACGATCGTGAACAGGACGGCGGCGGTGACGGCCTGGATCGTCAGCGACTCCAGCGGCGACTCGGTCGTCCCCGCCCGCCGGGTGAGCAACGTCCCCGCCGAGAGCACGAACATGCTCGCGACGGGCAGCAGGAACGCCCACCACGGCGCCCCGTCGGAATGGACGTCCCCGCCGACGACGAGCGCCACACCGGCCAGCCCCACCAGCAGTCCCACCCGCTGACGCCGCCGCAGGTGCTCGCCGAGCAGCGGGCCCGCGAGCGTCGCGACGACCAGCGGCTGCGCGGCGGCGATCAGCGCGGTCGTGCCCGCGGGGACGCCGAGCGCGATGCCGGTGACCGTCCCACCGAGGCAGAGGAACAGGCTGAGCACCCCGAGTGGGACGTGCCGGCGCAGCGCGGCAGGTCGGAATCGGGCGCCCCGGGCCAGCGCGACCGGCCCCAGGACCACGGCCGCGACCAGGAACCGCCAGGCCAGCAACGTGTCGGGTGCGGCGTGGGACGTCCCGAGGACGGCTCCGACGAACCCCGAGCTCCACAGGACGACGAGTGTTGCGGCGGCGAGGGCGTCGGTACGGGATCGGATCACGTCGACGACGTAACCATACCGGTCGGTATACTCGCAGTGGAGTTGTGAGGAGGACCGCCGTGCTCGAACCCCTGCCCGTGCTCACCCCGGCCGGGACGCGACTGCTCGACGCCGCGTCCACGCTCTTCTACGAGCACGGCATCCGTGCCGTCGGCGTCGACCTCATCGCCGAACGCGCCGGGACCACGAAGAAGACGCTCTACGACCGGTTCGGCTCCAAGGACCGGCTCGTGGCGCTCTACCTGCGCCGCCGCGCCCAGCGGATGCACGAGTTCGTCGACAGCAGGAATGCCGACGTCCCGCCCGGACCGGCCCGCGTCCTCGCCGTCTACGACGCTCTCGCCGAGTGGCTGTCCATGCAGGGACGGGGCTGCGGGTTCGTCAACGCCTACGCCGAGGTCGGCGGGACCGACCACCCGGCCGTCGAGGTCATCCGCGCCGAGAAGGCGTGGACGCGCGAGCTGTTCGCCGGGCTCGCTCGCGAGGCCGGACTGGCCGAGCCGGACCGCGTGGCCACCGAGCTCCACCTGCTCTACGAGGGGGCGACCGTCATCGCGACCGCGGGCGGCGACCCCGACGTGCTCGCGGCCGCCCGCGCCGCCGCCGCGCGGGTCGTCGCCGGGGCGTGATCAGCGCTTGCGCTGCTGGATCCACCAGCGCAGGAGCATCACCAGCGACGCGAGGAGCGCCAGCAGCACGACGACCTGGCCGACCGTCGAGGACAGGCCCGTGGGGTCGCCCTGTGCAGCAAGACCCAATGGAACGGACACGACGGACAGGCTACGTCGCCGCCTTCCCCGTCGGCCACGTCGCGGGCGCCGCGCCGTACGCAGGTGGGGGAGCCGGCCAGCGCAGGGTCCTCCCGTCGACGGTGCCCGGCGGCGACGCGAGCGTCAGCACCCCGTCCGGCGTCGCGACCTCCTCGGTCCACGGCGTCGCGTCGACGACCTCGGCCGTCGTCGGCTCCGCGGTGCGCGGCAACGACTGCAGCCACGACGCCGTCCCCGCCAACGCCAGCCGCACGTGCAGCGTCCCGCCAGAACGCCGCTGCCGGGCCAGCGCGAGCAGCGCGGCCGCCGCACCCAGGTAGCCCGTCGCGTGGTCGAGGACCTGCGCGGGCAGGGCTCCCGGCGCGCTCGCCGGGTCCGGGTCGCGACGCTCGCTCTCCCCGATCCCGCACGCGGCCTGGACGAGGCTGTCGAACCCGCGCCGCCCCGCCCACGGTCCCGGCTCGCCCCACGCCGACAGCGTCACCACGACCAGCCCCGGGAACCGCTCCGCCAACGTCTGCGGCGCCAGCCCGAACCGGTCGAGCGCGTGCGGCCGGTACCCGGTGACGACGACGTCCGCGCCCGCGAGCAGGGCGTCGAGCTGTTCCCCGCCGGTCGCCAGGTCGAGCAGCGCGCTGTGCTTGCCCGCCAACGTCTCCCACGCCTGCGCGGGCAGCTCGGGCCGGTCGGGCGCGTCGAGCCGGACCACCTCGGCGCCGTGCGCGGCGAGCGTCCGGGTGGCGACGGGACCCGCGATCACCCGGGTCAGGTCCAGCACCCGTGGCCGCCGCACGGGCCGCGGCGCGGCCTCGCCGAGTACCCGCGTACCGACCAGCGGCAGCGCGGCCGCCGCCACCCCGGCCGGGGTCGCCCGCCACTGCTCCTCCGTCCGGACGGCCGCCGCGACGCCGCCGTTGCGGTGGACGGCCGTCTCCAGCTCCTCCGCGTTCCAGTGCCGGGCCGCGGCGGCGACGTCGCCGGGACCGGCGTCGTCCGGAAGGTCGAGCACGCGCCGCGCCGCCGCCCGGTGCCACGGGTAGTTGGCGTGCAGCCGCAGCCAGCCGTCGGCCGTGCGGTGGTAGGCCGACAGCGGGTCGAACGGATCTCCCGGGCTCGCCCCGTCGCGGCGCAGGTACCGCTCGGACCGCATGGCGACGCCCAGCTGCCGCGTGTCGATGCCGACCTCCGGGCCCGCGCCGCCGGTGCCGTCGCCCGCGGTCGCCGCCAACAGCGCCGCCCCGACGACCGCCGCAGAGACGTCGGTGACCGGGAAGCGCGAGGTCAGCGTGGTCGGTGGGCCGGTGATCGTCAGCCTCTCCAGCTCCCCGGCCGCTCCGCCGAGGAGGTCCCACACCTGTCGGGTCAGCTCGTCGCGCACGCCTCCAGGCTGGCACGCGGCCGGTACGCTCGCCGCGTGCGACTGAGTCACTTCCGGGAGCTGATGGAGGGGGAGTTCGGCGTCGTCCGCGCGGGGTCGCTGGCCAAGGACCACGTGTTCGCCGAGCTCGACGGCCGCACGGTCGAGCAGGCCATCGAGGCCGGGATCGACCCCAAGCGGGTGTGGCGCGTGGTGTGCGAGGCCTACGACGTGCCCGTGGACCGTCGCTGACCGGTCGTTCCTCGCGGGCCGCGTCCCTCGTTGCGCGGGGCGGCGCACCGCTCGGCGCGACACAATAGCCGATCGGCGTGTCGGATCCCGCGATCGAACACCTGTTCGTATAGTCTCCGTCCACAACGCCCCCGGTTGTCCACAGCGGGGGACGCGCACGCCGGAACTGTCGGTCGGACCCAATACGGTTCTTCCGTGGCTCCCCGCAAGACATCGGCCAAGACGCCGGACCGATCCAGCACCGACAGCGCATCAGCGAGGTGGCAGACCGAGATGACCGCACCCGACCGCGAGAAGGCCCTCGAGCTCGCCCTCGCCCAGATCGAGAAGAACCACGGCAAGGGCTCCGTGATGCGCCTGGGCGACGACACACGTCCGCCCATCGGTGTGATCCCCACCGGCTCCATCGCGCTCGACGTGGCGCTGGGTGTCGGCGGGCTGCCCCGCGGCCGTGTCGTCGAGATCTACGGCCCGGAGTCCAGCGGTAAGACCACGGTCGCGCTCCACGCCGTGGCCAGCGCCCAGGCCGCCGGCGGCATCGCCGCCTTCATCGACGCGGAGCACGCGCTCGACCCCGAGTACGCCAAGGCTCTGGGGGTCGACACCGACGCGCTGCTCGTCTCGCAGCCCGACACCGGTGAGCAGGCGCTCGAGATCGCCGACATGCTGATCCGCTCCGGCGCGCTCGACATCATCGTCATCGACTCGGTGGCCGCACTCGTGCCCCGCGCCGAGATCGAGGGCGAGATGGGCGACAGCCACGTCGGTCTGCAGGCCCGCCTCATGAGCCAGGCGCTGCGCAAGATCACCGGTGCGCTGAGCAACTCCGGCACCACCGCGATCTTCATCAACCAGCTCCGCGAGAAGATCGGTGTCATGTTCGGCTCGCCGGAGACCACGACCGGTGGCAAGGCGCTGAAGTTCTACGCCTCCGTGCGCCTCGACATCCGCCGCATCGAGACCCTGAAGGACGGCACCGACATGGTCGGCAGCCGGACCCGGGTCAAGGTCGTCAAGAACAAGGTGGCCCCGCCCTTCAAGCAGGCCGAGTTCGACGTGCTCTACGGCGTCGGCATCAGCCGCGAGGGCTCCCTGATCGACGTGGGTGTCGAGCAGGGGATCATCCGCAAGTCGGGTGCCTGGTACACCTACGAGGGCGACCAGATGGGGCAGGGCAAGGAGAACGCCCGCAAGTTCCTCAAGGAGAACCCCGACATCGCGGCCGAGGTCGAGAAGCGCATCAAGGAGAAGCTCGGCATCGGCGCGGTGCTCGACGCCGAGGCGGTCGAGCCGCTCCCGGCGCCGGTCGACTTCTGATCGGGTGCCCGACTCGCACGACCCCGACCAGCCCGACAGCCCTCGCCGCGTGATCGCGGTCGCCGGCTTCGACTTCGACTCCGATCCGGATGTCTCCGACCCGGATGTCGACGACGACGCCGGCGGCGCGATCGGGCTCGCGAGGCTCCGGGAGGACGCGCCCGGGGCAAGGCGTGATGTCCCCGTCGTCGACCTGACGGAGCCGCTGAGCGTCGCCGGCGCGGAGCGATCCGTTCCGCAGGTCGCCGACATGAGCGCGGACCGTCCGGCAGCTGCGGCGGACGGCGACGAGGCGCCGGTCGTGGTCAGAGCCGCAGACCTCGCGCGGCCGAACGGTCGGGGCGGCCGAACCGGCGGCCGGCGGCCCCAGCGCGAACGGGTTCGTACAGTGCCGACAGCCGACGAGCCTGCACCCGAGCAGGACACCGGGCGGACGGACACCGGGCGGACCAGCCGCGGACGACGCGGCGGGCGCTCGGGTGAGCACAGCCGGCGCGCCGGACCGCCCGCGCCTCCCGACGATCCGGTGGCCGAGGCGAAAACGATCTGCCTGCGCCAGCTGGAGGTCCGGTCGCGGACGCGGCAGGAACTCGCCCAGACGTTGCGCCGCAAGGGTATCCCCGACGACGCCGCCGCTCAGGTCCTCGAACGCTTCGGCGAGGTCGGTCTGATCGACGACAAGGCCTTCGCCGACCAATGGGTCCGCTCCCGCCACACCTACAGCGGCCTGGGGCGCCGCGCGATCGCCATGGAGCTTCGCCGCAAGGGTGTCGACTCCGAGGCGGCGGGGGAGGCCCTCGCCGAGATCGACGACGCCTCCGAGGAGGCCCGCGCCCGCGCCCTGGTCGACCGCAAGCTCCGCACCCGCAGCGGCGTCCCCGACGAGGCCATGACCCGGCGGCTGCTCGGCATGCTGGCGCGCAAGGGTTACCCGGCGGGAATCGCGTACCGCGTCGTCAAGGAGGCCGTCGCCGAGCACGCGGCGGAGCTGGCCGACCAGATCCCCGACGGCGACGACGCAACCCTGTGAGCGGCAATAGTCGCTATCGCGACTATTGCCGCTCACGAGTCCTGACCTGGCCGGATACGCCGGGGCCCTCGCCAGTGCCGGACGCTCGCAGCCAACTTGAGCGCCGCTCGTGACGTTCAAGTCCCGCAAGCACGACCGCCACCAGCTGCACCGCCCGCGCTGCGGCGGCCCACCTGCGGCGGCCCTGCGGCAGCGGCCGTCTCACGGTGTGGGCGCGCGGTGCAGGACCTGGACGTCGGTACCCAGGTCGCCGATCGTCTCGGCCTCGGCCAGGAAACCCAGCAGCGTGTCCTGGAACACCTGCACCGCGGGAGTCGGGGACACGTCGGTACGGCGGGCGAGGGCCACGGTGCGGTACAGCGGCGGGGTGAGGGCGGTGCGGCGCAGCCGCGGCCGGCCCGCGAACACGAGGTCGGGCACCACGGCGACACCCGTCCCGGTCTCGACGAGGCGCAGCACGGCGTCCATCTCGCCGCCCTCCACGGCGAACCGCGGCTCGACGCCGGCGTCGGCGTAGGCGCGCAGGGTGACCTCACGCAGGTCGTAGCCGCGCCGGAACATCACGAGCGCCCGCCGGGAGAGCTCGGTGACCGACATCGTCCCCCGGCCCGACAGCGGCGGCTCGGAGCGCGGGGAGGCGACGGAGAGCCGTTCGCGCAGCAGCGGCGTCACCTCGAGGGAGGGGTCGAGGCCCTGGCGCGGCACGACGAGGACGGCGACGTCGAGCTCGCCGCGTTCGAGGCCGCTGACGAGCAGCTGGGAGCCGTTCTCGGACAGCTCGATCGACAGGTCGGGGTAGCGGTCGTGGAACACGGGGATGGCGTCGGCGAGGACGCCGATGCACAGCGACGGGGTGGCGCCGACGCGGACGCGGCCGCGGCGCAGCCCGACGACCTCGGCGACGGCGGCGCGGGCGTTGTCGGCGTCGGCGACGATGCGCCGGGCGAGGGGTAGGACGGCCTCGCCGGCGGGGGTGAGGGTCAGTGGGCCCTGGGACCGGTTGACCAGCAGGGCGCCGAGGCTTTCCTCGAGGGCTCTGAGCTGGCGCGACAGTGTGGGTTGGGCGACACCCATCCGATCCGCCGCACGAGTGAAGCTGCGCACGTCGGCGAGGGCGAGGAAGTACGCGAGCTGCTGCAGCGTCACGCCTATACCCTACGTGCATCAGTGTCGTCGTTCTCATGCATTGGACCTTTGGCGGGTGTGGGACGTCCACTTGACCCGTGACGACGACTGCCGACCGGCCCACCACCGCGGGGGCCACCCCTGCGAAGCGGCCGGTTCCCGTTCGCCGCCGTCGGCGAGTGCCGTCGGTGGTCCTCAAGTACGTGATGGCGGCCTCCGGTGCCGCGATGCTGCTGTACCTCGTGCTCCACATGATCGGCAACCTGAAGATCTTCTTCGGTGCCGACGCCCTCGACTCGTACTCGGCCTGGCTGCGCACCCTGCTGGAGCCGGCCGTGCCCTACGCCGGTGTGCTGTGGGTGATCCGTGTGATCCTCACGGTGGCGCTGGTCGCGCACGTCGCGTCGGCGATCGTGCTGGCCCGCCGGGCGCGCGCGGCCCGCCCGGTCCGCTACGTCCACCGTCAGCCGGTGCAGGGCAGCTACGCGGCCCGCACGATGCGCTGGGGCGGCGTGATCATCCTGCTGTTCGTGATCTACCACGTGCTGGACCTGACGACGGGCACGCTCAACCCGAACGGCGTGCACGGCGAGGTCCACTCGAACGTCGTGGCCGACTTCGACCCGTCGCGCTGGTACGTGACGCTGTTCTACACGCTCGCGGTGCTCACGGTCGGCTTCCACGTCCGGCACGGGCTGTGGAGCGGTCTGCAGACGTTCGGCCGCTCCAACGCCCTCGTCCAGCGATCGCTGAAGACGTTCGCGTTCGTGTTCGCGGCGGTCCTGGTCGTCGGATTCCTGTCGGTGCCGTTCGCCGCGACGTTCGGCCTGGTCTGAGGAGGGACACCATGACCACGTACTCGGACTTCACCGTCGGCGACCCGGCCGCCGACCGCGCCGCCCCCGACGGCCCCATCGAGACCCGGTGGGAGCGTCGCCGCTTCGGTGTGAAGCTGGTCAACCCGGCGAACAAGCGCAAGATGCACGTGATCGTCGTCGGCACGGGCCTGGCGGGCGGGTCGGCGTCGGCGACGCTCGCCGAGCTGGGCTACCGGGTCAGCTCGTTCTGCTACCAGGACAGTCCGCGGCGCGCGCACTCGATCGCGGCGCAGGGCGGCATCAACGCCGCGAAGAACTACCGCAACGACGGCGACAGCGTCTACCGGCTGTTCTACGACACGGTGAAGGGCGGCGACTTCCGCGCGCGGGAGTCCAACGTGCACCGCCTCGCCGAGATCAGCCGCCAGATCATCGACCAGTGCGTCGCGCAGGGTGTGCCGTTCGCGCGCGAGTACGGCGGTCTGCTCGACAACCGTTCGTTCGGTGGGGCGCAGGTGTCGCGGACGTTCTACGCGCGCGGTCAGACGGGCCAGCAGCTGCTGCTGGGCGCCTACCAGGCGTTGGAGCGCCAGGTCGACGCCGGCGGGGTCACCATGTACCCGCGGCACGAGATGCTGGAGCTGATCGTCGTCGACGGGCACGCCCGCGGCATCGTGGCGCGCGACCTCGTCACCGGTGAGACCCGCAGCCACCTGGCCGACGCGGTCGTGCTGGCGTCGGGCGGGTACGGCAACGTCTTCTTCCTGTCGACGAACGCGAAGGGCTGCAATGTCACCGCCTCGTGGCGGGCGCACCGCAAGGGCGCGTTGTTCGCCAACCCGTGCTTCACCCAGATCCACCCGACGTGCATCCCGGTGAGCGGCGACCACCAGTCGAAGCTGACGCTGATGTCGGAGTCGCTGCGCAACGACGGCCGCGTCTGGGTGCCGGCGCGCAAGGGCGACGACCGCGATCCGAACCTGATTCCGGAGGCGGAGCGCGACTACTTCCTGGAGCGTCAGTACCCGGCGTTCGGCAACCTGGTCCCGCGTGACATCGCGTCGCGCGCGGCGAAGAACGTGTGCGACGAGGGCCGCGGCGTCGGCCCCGGCGGACTCGGGGTGTTCCTCGACTTCGCCGAGGTCATCGGCCGTCTCGGGCGACCGGCGGTGGAGGCGAAGTACGGGAACCTCTTCCAGATGTACCAGCGCATCACCGGTGAGGATCCTTACCAGGTCCCGATGCGTATCTACCCTGCCGTGCACTACACGATGGGTGGCCTGTGGGTCGACTACGACCTGCAGTCGACGATCCCCGGCCTGTTCGTCGTGGGCGAGGCGAACTTCTCCGACCACGGTGCGAACCGGCTCGGTGCCTCGGCGCTGATGCAGGGCCTCGCCGACGGCTACTTCGTGCTGCCGTCGACGATCGGTGACTACCTGGCGACGTCCGGGCACGACCCCGTCGACCCCGACCACCCGGCGGTGCTGGCGGCCGAGCAGGACGTGGCGCACCGCATCGACACGCTGCTGTCGATCAAGGGGACGCGCACCGTCGACTCCTTCCACCGGGAGCTCGGCCACCTCATGTGGGAGCACTGCGGCATGGAGCGCACCGAGGCCGGGCTGCGCAAGGCGCTGGACCGGATCCCGGAGCTGCGTAAGGAGTTCTGGGAGAACGTGCTGGTGCCGGGCACCGGCGTCGAGCTCAACCAGAGCCTGGAGCGTGCGGGCCGGGTCGGCGACTTCTTCGAGCTGGCCGAGCTCATGTGCCTGGACGCGTTGCACCGCAACGAGTCCTGCGGCGGCCACTTCCGCGCGGAGAGCCAGACGCCCGACGGCGAGGCCGCTCGTGACGACGAGAACTTCTCCTACGCCGCGGCGTGGGAGTTCACCGGCCGCGGCGAGGCGCCGGTCCTGCACAAGGAGGACCTGGCGTTCGAGTACGTGGCCCCCACGCAACGGAGCTACAAGTGAGCCGGCGGAGCCAGGGATGAAACTTCACCTGAAGGTCTGGCGTCAGCGCGACGCCGACGACCGCGGCCACATGGCGACCTACGACGTCGACGACGCGTCGCCGGACATGTCGTTCCTCGAGCTGCTCGACGTCCTCAACGAGAAGCTGACCGTCGAGGGCGAGGAGCCGGTCGCGTTCGACCACGACTGCCGCGAGGGCATCTGCGGCGCGTGCAGCATGGTCATCGACGGGCAGCCGCACGGCCCGGAGAAGGCCACGACGACGTGCCAGCTGCACATGCGGCACTTCTCCGACGGCGACACGATCACGGTGGAGCCGTTCCGGGCGGGGGCGTTCCCCGTCGTGAAGGACCTGGTCGTCGACCGGGGAGCGTTCGACCGGATCATCGCCGCCGGCGGCTACGTCTCCGCACCGACGGGGTCGGCGCCCGATGCCCACGCCGTCCCCGTGCCCAAGGACCAGGCGGACCGCGCGTTCACCGCGGCGGCCTGCATCGGTTGCGGTGCATGCGTCGCGGCCTGCCCGAACGGGTCGGGGTCGCTGTTCCTCGGTGCCAAGATCACCCACCTCGGCGAGATGCCGCAGGGGCAGCCGGAGCGCAACAGCCGGGTCCTCGCGATGGTCGACGAGCACGACGCCGCGGGCTTCGGCGGCTGCACCAACACGGGCGAGTGCGCCGTCGCCTGCCCGAAGGAGATCCCGCTCGACGTCATCTCCCAGCTGAACCGTGACTACCTCGCGGCGCGGCGTGCGCGGAGGCGCAGCGCCTGACCGCGGGCGGCGCAGGGCGCCGCACGACGAGAGCCCGACCCCTCCGGAGGGGTCGGGCCCTTCGGCGTTCCCGGTGATCACCTCCAGCGGTGTGACCCGTGTCTCGACCTGCGGACTTCCGTCGGCCCGACGACACGGCCGGACGCCCGACGTCGTAGGCTCCGGCAAATCCAACAGCCCCGGCGTCGAGGCGGATCTCTGGTCAGAGTCAGCGACGACGCCTGGAACAGATGAGGATCCCGACGTGTCATCCACCACAGACGCGTCCACCGGCAGGGCGCAGATCAGCGAACGGACGCTGCGCACCGACCGGTGGTGGCTGTCGCCCCTGCTGAACGTCGCCGGACTGGGCGCATGGGTCATCTACGCGACCGTGCGGGTGTTCATGCAGTCGTACTACTTCACGGACCTCCCGGGTCAGCAGTACAGCTACCTGACACCGTTCTACTCGCCCTGCTTCTCGGTCGGCTGCACTCCCGAGGCCTCGCACTTCGGGCAGTTCCTGCCCGACTGGTGGTGGCTGCCCTACGCGGCGATCTCGCTGCCGTTCCTGCTGCTCTTCCGGCTCACCTGCTACTACTACCGGAAGGCGTACTACCGGGCGTTCTACCTGTCGCCGCCCGCGTGCGCGGTGGCCGAGCCGCACAAGAAGTACACCGGTGAGACCCGGTTCCCGCTGCTGGCCCAGAACCTGCACCGCTACTTCTTCTACTTCGCGGGGCTGGTCACGCTCGTCAACACCTACGACGCCGTCGTCGCGTTCATCAACAAGGACGGCAGCTTCGGGTTCGGGCTGGGCAACATCATCCTGGTGGCCAACGTCGTGCTGCTGTGGCTGTACACGATCTCCTGCCACTCCTGCCGCAGCATCATCGGCGGCCGGCTCAACCACTTCAGCAAGCACCCGGTGCGCTACAAGCTGTGGGGCCAGGTGTCCGTCCTGAACGGCAAGCACATGCAGCTCGCCTGGACGACGCTGGCCAGCCTGGCGATCACCGACTTCTACATCATGGCCGTGTCCGCCGGTTGGTGGGGCGACCCCCGGATCGTGGGGTGACCGAAATGACTGACGTGACTGAACACGACAAGACCGTCGAGGTCCACGACTACGACGTCGTCGTCATCGGGGCCGGCGGTGCCGGACTGCGCGCGGCGATCGAGGCCCGTGCGCAGGGCAAGCGGACCGCGATCATCTCCAAGTCGCTGTTCGGCAAGGCCCACACGGTCATGGCCGAGGGCGGCTGTGCCGCCGCGATGGGCAACGCCAACCCGAACGACAACTGGCGCGTCCACTTCGGCGACACGATGCGCGGCGGGAAGTTCCTCAACAACTGGCGGATGGCCGAGCTCCACGCCAAGGAGGCCCCGCAGCGGGTCTGGGAGATGGAGACCTACGGTGCGCTGTTCGACCGCACCAAGGACGGCAAGATCAGCCAGCGCAACTTCGGCGGGCACACCTACCCGCGGCTGGCGCACGTCGGTGACCGCACCGGCCTGGAGCTGATCCGCACCCTGCAGCAGAAGATCGTCTCCCTGCAGCAGGAGGACTTCAAGGCCACGGGCGACTACGAGGCCAACATCCGCGTCTTCCACGAGACGACGATCACCGACCTCTTCAAGGCCGACGGCGCCATCGCCGGCTGCTTCGGCTACTTCCGCTCGACGGGCACCTTCGTCCGCTTCAACGCGCCGGCGATCGTGCTGGCCACCGGCGGCGTCGGCAAGAGCTACTCGGTGACGTCGAACTCTTGGGAGTACACCGGCGACGGCCACGCCCTGGCCCTGCGCGCCGGCGCGACGCTGATCAACATGGAGTTCCTGCAGTTCCACCCGACGGGCATGGTCTGGCCACCGTCGGTCAAGGGAATCCTGGTCACGGAGTCGGTCCGCGGCGACGGTGGCGTCCTGCGCAACTCCGACGGCAAGCGGTTCATGTTCGACTACATCGCCGACGTCTTCAAGGACCTGTACGCGACGACGGAGGAGGAGGCGGACCGCTGGTACACCGACGCGGACAACAACCGCCGCCCGCCGGAGCTGCTGCCCCGTGACGAGGTCGCCCGCGCGATCAACTCCGAGGTCAAGGCCGGTCGCGGCACCCCGCACGGCGGCGTGTACCTCGACGTCTCCACCCGGCTCAAGCCCGAGGAGATCCTCAAGCGGCTCCCGTCGATGCACCACCAGTTCAAGGAGCTGGCCGACGTCGACATCACCAAGGAGCCCATGGAGGTCGGGCCGACCTGCCATTACGTGATGGGTGGTGTCGAGGTCGACCCCGACACCGGCATGTCGCGCGTGCCCGGCCTGTTCGCCGCGGGCGAGTGCTCCGGCGGCATGCACGGCTCCAACCGGCTCGGCGGCAACTCGCTGTCCGACCTGCTGGTGTTCGGGCGGCGCTGCGGCGCCGGCGCGTCGGAGTACGTCGACGGGCTGGCCGGGCGCCGTCCCGCGGTCGTCGAGACCGACGCGGCGGCCGCCGTCGACCGGGCCTTGCTGCCGTTCACCACGGCCGCGGAGGGCGGGGAGAACCCGTTCGTCGTGCACCTGGAGCTGCAGAAGACGATGCACGAGCTCGTCGGCATCATCCGCAAGGCCGACGAGATGGAGATGGCCCTCAAGAAGCTCGAGGACATCGCCACCCGCACGCGCACCGTCGCCGTCCAGGGCGACCGCAAGTTCAACCCGAACTGGCACCTCGCGCTCGACCTGCGCAACATGCTGCTCGTCTCGATGTGCGTGGCGAAGGCGGCGCTGGAGCGCCAGGAGAGCCGCGGCGGGCACACCCGAGACGACTTCCCGGTCATGGACGCCGACTGGCGCCACGTGCTGCTGGTGCTGTCGGCGCTGGGCGAGGACAACGTCGAGATGGTCCGCAAGGAGCAGATCCCGATGCGGCCCGACCTGCTCGACATCTTCGAGATGGACGAGCTGAAGAAGTACTTCACCGGCGAGGAGCTCGGTGGCCACCGGGCGGACCAGGGAGAGCGGGCATGAGCTACTGGGCCCATTTCCGGGTGTGGCGGGGCGACTCCGACAAGGGTGAGCTCGTCGACTACCCGGCCGAGGTGAACGAGGGCGAGGTCGTCCTCGACATCATCCACCGGCTCCAGCAGACGGAGGCCCAGGACCTCGCCGTCCGCTGGAACTGCAAGGCCGGCAAGTGCGGCTCCTGCAGCATGGAGATCAACGGCCGCCCGCGGCTGGCGTGCATGACCCGGATGAACACGTTCGCCGAGGACGAGGTCGTCACGGTCACGCCGCTGCGCACGTTCCCGGTGATCCGGGACCTCGTCACCGACGTGTCGTTCAACTACACGAAGGCCCGCGAGATCCCCAGCTTCGCGCCCCCGGAGGGTGTGGAGCCGGGCGAGTACCGGATGCAGCAGGTCGACGTCGAGCGGAGCCAGGAGTTCCGCAAGTGCATCGAGTGCTACCTGTGCCAGAACACCTGCCACGTGGTGCGCGACCACGAGGAGAACAAGGAGGCCTTCGCCGGCCCCCGCTACCTCATGCGCATCGCCGAGCTGGACATGCACCCGCTCGACTCGGCCGACCGCCAGCAGGCGGCGCAGGAGGAGCACGGCCTCGGGTACTGCAACATCACCAAGTGCTGCACCGAGGTCTGCCCCGAGCACATCAAGATCACCGACAACGCGCTGATCCCGCTCAAGGAGCGCGTCGTCGACCGCAAGTACGACCCGGTGGTCTGGCTGGGCAACAAGCTGTTCCGCCGCGGCGAGGCGGCGAACAAGAACCGCTGACCCCGACCCCGTGAGCGGTGATGGTCGCTATAGCGACCATCACCGCTCACGAGCCGGTCGCGACGAGGGCGACGGCCGCGGCCGTCGCCCTCTCGCGTGTCAGGCGCCGCCGAGAGACCGGCGGATCTCGTCCAGCTTCTCCTTGGCCTTCTTCTCGCGCTCGGCCTCCTGCTCGGCCACCGAGCGTCCGGCCTCGGTCTCGCCGGCCAGCTCGGCGGCGCCCAGCGACGTCGCCCAGCGGCCCTCGATCTTGTCGCGGACGTGGTCGAGGGTCGGGACGCCGCGGTCGGTGTAGCCGCTCGCGTTCTCGATCCCCGGGTCCGGCACCGCGGGTGTGATCGCCGCCGCGGTGCCGGCCGGGGGCGCCGGGGACTCGACGATCTCCGCGTCGACGGTGTCCGCGGGCTGCTCGTCACGGTTCGGGTCGTTGCTCATGTGTCGCTCCCGGGTGCCGACGGTCCGTGCGCGCCACGCTACGGGTTCGGCGTGCCGCGCGTCGGCCGCCCGGTGTGTCCTGGCACAGTTCGGCCATGACGACCACGGGGCCGCGCGCCACCTGGTCGCGACGCCTGCTCACCGGCGCCGCGGCCCTCGCCGTCGTGTGCGCCTTCGCCGCCACGACGGCCCTCGTCGCCGAACGCAACCTCGCCTCCGCCGCCTCCGCGCTGCTGCTGGCCCTCGTCGCCGGCGCCGCGGCAGGCGCGTCGGCGGTGTCGGTGGCCGACGCCGGCTCCCCGCGGATGACCCGCTGGACCGCCGTCGGCGTCGCCTTCGGCGCCGCTCTCGCCGCCGCCGTGCTGGGTGGCGTCGGAGCACTGCTGGGCCTCGTCGTGCCCGAGCTCGCGGCGGACATCGTCGTCGGCGTCGTGGCGCTCGTCGCCGTGCTCCGGGAGGCGGGCGTCCTGCGGTTCCCGCTGCCCGCCAACCCGTTGCGCATCCCCAAGGACGTCCCCGACGACGACGAATGGGGCGAGGCCCGCACCGGGTTCGCCGTCGCCACCCTCATGCGGGGCGGGGTCGCGGCGCGCCTCGTGTCGGGGCTGCCGTACCTGCTCGCTGTCGCGATGCTGTTCGCCGTGCCGTTCGGGATGGCGTTCGTCGTCGCCGCCGGGTATGCGGTGGGGACGATCACCGGGGCCGCCGCCCGGCCCGCCGGCCGTGCCCTCGTCCCGGCCGCCGGGGTGCGGCTGCTGCTCGCGCTCGTCTGCGGCGTTTCCGTCGGGGTGTCGATGACCATCTCGATCGGCGCATCCTGACCTCGTGGCCGCCCGGGTGCGTGAGCTCGTCGTCGTGTTCGACGTCGACTGCCCACGGTGTTCGCGGATCGCGCGCGAGCTGCCCGACTGCGTCACGGTGAAGGTGCGGGTGCGCTCCTGCGCCGAGGCGCGGCTCGCCGAGATCTACCCCAACCTGCCTGCACCCGTCGCTGCGTGCGGGCGGCCCGCGATCGGGGTGGTGCGCGTCGACGGTTCGGTGCGCTGGTGGACAGGACTGACCGGGGCGATCGGGGTCCTGCCCGTCCTCCGACCCGGAGCGGGGCCGCGTGCGGTCGCGCTGCTGCGCGAGGCCGCCCGCGGCCGCTGACGCTCCTGCGACCGCCCAGAAGCCGCGCGCAACCTGGCTGCTGTGTTCGACCCCCGCGGACAGCAGTGGGGTTGCGCTCGGATGGGACGGCGCGCCGTCACGGTCAGCCAGGATCCCCAGGGGTCGTGCGGCGGGGCGTGCACGCGGGGCCGGGCGGCTCCGTCCAGAATGACGCCGTGACCGCCCCCTTCGGCTCCTGGCCGACCCCAATCACGTCGGAACTCGTGGTGGCCGCCGCCGTGCGCCTCGGCGAGGTCCGGGTCGACCCCGCCGATCCCGGCTCCGGCACCGTCTGGTGGGCCGAAGGCCGCCCGGCCGAGGGCGGCCGCACGCAGATCGTGCGTCGCGACCCCGACGGCACCCTCACCGACCTGCTACCGGAGGGCTACGACGCCCGCACCGCGGTCCACGAGTACGGCGGCGCCGCCTGGTGGGTCCACGGCGGCGCGGTGTGGTTCACGAACTGGGCCGACCAGCGGCTGCACCGGCTCGGCGACGAGGCCGGCCCCGTCGCGGTCAGCCCCGAGCCGGAGGCGCCGCGGGGCGACCGGTGGGCCGACGGCGAGGCCGCCCCCGGCGGGGCGCTGGTGCTGGTCCGCGAGCACCATGCCGTGGGCGCCGGACCCGCGCAGGTGCGCAACGAGATCGCGCGCCTGGACGTCGACGGCAGCGTCGAGGTGCTGGTCAGCGGCCCCGACTTCGTCACCTCGCCCCGGCTCGACGCCGCGGGCACCCGGCTGGCGTGGGTGTCGTGGGACCACCCGTCGATGCCCTGGGACGACACCGTCCTCACCGTGCGTGACCTCGCCACCGGCGCCGACACGGTCGTCGCGGGCGGGCCGGGGGAGTCCGTGTCGGAGCCGCGCTGGCAGGCCGACGGGTCGCTCCTGTTCGTCTCCGACCGCACCGGCTGGTGGAGCCTCTACCGCTGGACACCCGCCGACGGCGTCGCCCCGGTCCTCGTCGACGAGGCAGAGATCGGCGTCCCCGGCTGGACGCTCGGCACCTCGCGGTACGCCACGCTGGCCGACGGGCGGATCGTCGCCGCCTCGCGGCGCGACGGATACGACCGGCTCCTCGTCCGCTCACCCGACGGCTCCGTCTCCGCCCTGGACCTCCCGCTGTCCGCGGCCGGCTCGCTGCAGGCCGCGGGCCCGGACGAGATCGTGCTCGTCGCCGGCAGCCCGACCCGCGAGGCGTCGGTCTGGCGGGTCACGCTCGGCACCGGTGAGTACGAGGTCCTGCGCCCCGCCCGCGACCTCGGCGTCGACGAGGGCTACCTGTCGGTGCCCGAGCCGGTGGAGTTCCCGTCGACCGACGGCACCGACGCACCCCGGACCGGCCACGCCCTGTTCTACCCGCCCGCCAGCGCCACCCACCGCGGCCCCGACGGCGAGCTGCCGCCGCTGCTCGTCGTCATCCACGGCGGGCCCACCGCGTCGGCGTCGCCGGTGCTCTCGGTCGGTGTGCAGTACTGGACGAGCCGCGGGTTCGCGGTCGTCGACGTCGACTACGGCGGCTCCACCGGGTACGGCCGCCCCTACCGCGACCTGCTGAAGGGCGCATGGGGGATCGTCGACGTCGCCGACTGCATCGCCGCCGCCCGCTGGCTCGGCGAGCAGGGTCGTGTCGACCCGCAGCGGCTCGCGATCCGCGGCGGCTCGGCCGGCGGGTACACGACGCTCGCCGCGCTCGCCCGCGACGACACCCCCTTCGCCGCGGGTGCCGACCATTTCGGTGTCGCCGACCTCGAGGCGCTCGCCGCTGACACCCACAAGTTCGAGAGCTGCTACCTCGACGGCCTCGTCGGCCGGTACCCGCAGGAGCGCGACGTGTACGTCGAGCGCTCGCCGATCCACCACGTCGAACGGTTCACGAAGCCGCTGATCGTGTTGCAGGGCAGCGAGGACGCGATCGTGCCGCCCAACCAGTCGCAGGCGATCGTCGACGCCCTGCGGTCGCGGAAGGTGCCCGTCGCGTACCTGCTGTTCGAGGGGGAGCAGCACGGGTTCCGGCGGGGGGAGAACATCCGCCGCGCGATGGACGCGGAGCTGAGCTTCTACGGCCAGGTCCTCGGCTTCGACCTGCCCGCGGACGAGGGCATCGAGCCGGTCGAGATCGAGCGCTGAGCCAGGCCGCACCACCCACGCGGCGCGCATCCGCGCAGGTCAGACCTCGTGAGCGGCAATAGTCGCCATAGCGACTATTGCCGCTCACAGGGCCTCTTATGTGGCGCTGCCACACTCGGTGCGTGGCCTCCGACCCGTTCTCCGTCGTCACGACGGGCCTACAGACGGCGCTCGACCGCCCCGAGGTGCTGGTCCCCGGCCTGGTGGCGCTGGCCGTCGTCGTGTGGACGCTGACGTGGCGGCTCACCCGCACCCTGGTGACCATCGCGCACGAGGGCGGGCACGCGCTGCTGGCCGTCGTCACCGGGCGTGGGCTGACCGGCATCCGGCTGCATGCCGACACCTCCGGGGTCACGCACTCGACGGGCCGGGGCAGCGGGCCGGGTGTCGTGCTGATGTTCCTGGGTGGCTACCCGGCGCCGCCGCTGCTGGGGCTCGCGGGCGCGCTCGCCGTCGCGGGGGGCCATGCCGACGTCGCGCTCTGGGTGGCGACGGGTCTGCTGCTGGTGACCCTCGTCCACATCCGCAACGCGTTCGGGGTGCTCGCGGTCCTCGCGGCGGGCGGCGCGACGGCGGGTGTCGCGTACGCGGCCCCGCCGGACCTGCGGACGGCGTTCGCGACGGCGGTGGTGTGGTTCCTGCTGATCGGTGGCCTGCGGGCGGTGCGCGAGCTGCAGCGGGGCCGCCGGATGGGTAGGCGGGGCAGTTCGGACGCCGATCAGCTCGCCCGGCTGACAGGCGTCTCCGGCGGAATATGGGCCGCGCTGTTCTGGTTGCTCGCGGCGGCGGCGTTGATCCTCGCCGTCTGGGTACTGCTGCTACGCAGCTGACCACGAGCGAAGGGACGGCCGTTGAGCGACTTCAACGCCAAGGTCATCGAAGAGTTCCGCACCAACGACGGGAAGGTCGGCCCCCCGTTCGAGGGTGCGCCGATGGTGCTGGTGCACCACCTGGGCGCGAAGTCGGGTACCGAGCGCGTGACACCGGTGGTGTACCTGCCCAACGGCGACCGCATCGCCATCTTCGCCTCCGCGGCGGGCGCCCCGAACCACCCGGCCTGGTACCACAACCTCAAGGCCCACCCCCGCGTGACGGTCGAGGTGGGCGACGGCAAGGGGCACGTCGAGACGTGGACCGCGCAGGCCACGGAGGTCACCGGCACCGAACGCGACGAGCTCTACGCACGCCAGGCGGCGGTGATGCCGGGCTTCGCGGACTACGAGGTGAAGACCGAGGGCATCCGCACCATCCCGGTGATCACGCTCACCCGCGCCGCCTGAACACCGGCCCCGACCTGGGGCGCTCAGCGAACCCTCAGGACCTGGCTGCGGGACACGCCGCCACGTTCGCTTGAATCATCGGCATGTCGTGGCTCGCGCGTCTGAGCCTGGCCAACCGTGCGGTCGTCGGTCTGGTCACGGTCCTGGTCATCGGTTTCGGTCTGTTCGCGACGACGTCGCTGCGCCAGGAGCTGTTCCCGTCGCTCGATGCGCCCGTCGCGACGATCCTGACGCCGTACCCGGGTGCGTCGCCGGACGTCGTCGAGCAGCAGGTCACCAGCCCGATCGAGGCGGCCGTCGACGGTGTCGACGGCGTGGAGGACACCCGGTCGACCTCGACGGGCGGGTCGTCGGTCGTCACGCTCGACCTGGCCTACGGCACGGACCTGTCGACGGTCACCGCGTCGTTGCAGCGCGCCGTGCAGGGGGTGGCTCTGCCGTCGGGGGTGACGTCGAACGTCGTCACGGGCAGCACCGACGACATCCCGGTCCTGGTGCTGGCCGTGTCGTCGAACCTGGGTGCCGACCGGGTGGCCGCCGTCCTGCGCGACCAGGTGCAGCCGCAGCTCGCGGGCATCGACGGCGTGTCGGGGGTGACGCTGTCGGGCGTCGCCGACCCGCAGGTCACCATCTCCGTCGACGCGGCGGCCGCGGCCGCACGAGGGGTGTCGCTCGCGAGCCTGACGTCGCTGCTGCAGTCCAACGGCGTCCGCATCCCCGCCGGTCAGCTGAGCCCCGACAGCAACCCCACGACGGTCGAGGTCGGCGGCCCGATCACATCGGTCGACGACCTGCGCAACCTCTACGTGACGCCGGGCGCCTCCGCGTCGGCCGGCGCGACCGCGGCCCGGCCGGGGGCGCCCGCCGCCCCCAGCGCCCCGGCCGCGGGCGCCCCCGTGCGGCTCGGCGACATCGCCACCGTCGACCAGGCCCCCGCGCCCGCCACCGGCTACACCCGCACCAACGGCGAGGACAGCATCGGCCTGTCGGTCACCAAGGCGCCCGACGCCAACACCGTCGACGTCTCGGCCGCGGTCCGCGACGCCGTCCCGTCGATCATCGACGCGCTCGGCGGCCCCGCCCAGAACGCCCAGGTCACAACGGTGTTCGACCAGGCGCCGTTCATCTCCAGCTCCATCGAGGACCTCACCACCGAGGGACTGCTCGGTCTGCTGTTCGCGATCCTGGTGATCCTCGGGTTCCTGCTGTCGGTGCGCGCCACGCTGGTCACGGCGGTGTCGATCCCGCTGTCGGTGCTCGTCGCGATGATCGTCCTCGACCTCACCGGCGAGACGCTCAACATCCTCACCCTCGGCGCGCTGACCATCGCGATCGGCCGCGTCGTCGACGACTCGATCGTCGTCATCGAGAACATCACCCGCCACGTGGCCAGAGGTGGGCCGCGCCGGCCCGCGATCGTCACCGCGGTGAAGGAGGTCGCGGGCGCGATCACGGCGTCGACGATCACGACGGTCGCGGTGTTCGCACCGATCGGGCTCGTCGGCGGCCAGGTCGGGGAGCTGTTCCGGCCGTTCGCGGTCACGGTCACCGCCGCGCTGCTGGCGTCGCTGCTGGTGTCGCTCACCGTGGTGCCGGTGCTGGCGTCGGCGGTGCTGAAGGTTCGCCCACCTGCACCCGGCGCCTCGCCGGAAGCCGACGAGGACAGCCCGCTCACGCACCCGACGCGGCTGCAGCGCGGCTACCTGCCCGTCCTGCGCGGCGCGCTGCGCCGGCCCGTCGTGGCGATCCTCGTCGCGATCCTGATCCTCGCCGGTACGTTCGCGCTCGTCCCCGGCCTGCGCACCGACTTCCTCGGCGACGCCGGCGGCAACACCGTCTCCATCAGCCAGGAGCTGCCTCCCGGCACCGGGCTCCCGGCCGCCGACGCCGCGGCCCGCCAGGTCGAGGGCGTCCTGCGCGACACCCCCGGCGTCGCGACCTACCAGGTCACCGTCGGCACACCCGGTGGCGCGCAGGGCCTCGGCCGGCCCGGCGGCGGCGGGGGAGCCACCCGGTTCTCCGTCACCCTCACCGACGACGCCGACTCCACCGCCGTCACCGACGACCTCCGCGCCCGCCTCGACGCCCTCGGCGGCCCTGACAGTGTCGGGAACCTGACCGTGCAGGGCGGCCAGGGCGGGTTCGGCTCCGACCAGCTGCAGGTCACCGTCCGCGCCGAGGACCCCGCCGTCCTCGAGGCCGCCGCCGGGCAGGTCGAGCAGGCCGTCGCCGCCATCCCCGGCGCCGCCGACGTCCGCAACAACCTCGCCGCCGCCCAGCCGTCGATCCGCGTCACCGTCGACCGGCAGAAGGCCGCCGTGGCCGGGCTCACCGAGGCCGCCGTCGGTCAGCTCGTCGCGGCCTCGTAGCGCGGCACCACGATCGGCACCGTCACCGTCGACGGCGTCCAGCAGGACGTCGTCGTCCGCTCCGGCACCGCGCCCGCCGACCTCGCCGCCCTGCAGGCCCTGCCCATCGCCGGACCGCTGCGCCTGTCCGACATCGCGACGGTCGCCGAGGTCCGCACCGCGCCGAGCATCAGCCACACCGACGGCTCCCGCAGCGCCCAGATCACCGCCCGCCCGGCCGCCGACGACCTCGGCGCCGTCACCCGCGACCTGCAGACCACCCTCGACGGCCTGCAGCTGCCCGCCGGGGCCACCGCGGAGATCGGCGGGGTGTCGACGCAGCAGTCCGACGCGTTCGCACAGCTCGGGATCGCACTGCTCGTCGCCATCGCCGTCGTCTACCTGGTCATGGTGCTGACGTTCGGCAGCCTCCTGCAGCCGCTCATCCTGCTCATCTCGATCCCGTTCGCCGCCACCGGCGCGCTCGGCTTGCTCCGCGCCACGAACACCCCGCTGGGCGTGCCGGCGCTGATCGGCATGCTGATGCTCGTCGGCATCGTCGTCACCAACGCGATCGTGCTCATCGACCTGGTCAACCAGCGCCGCCGCGCCGGGGTGCCGCTGCGTGAGGCGATCCTCGACGGAGCGGCGCAACGACTCCGGCCCATCCTCATGACGGCCGTCGCCACCGTGTTCGCCCTGCTGCCCATGGCGCTCGGGCTCACCGGCGGCGGGGTGTTCATCTCCCAGCCGCTCGCGATCGTGGTCATCGGCGGGCTGATCAGCTCCACGCTGCTGACGCTCGTCCTCGTCCCGGTGCTGTACTCGCTGGTGGAGCGCTTCCGCGACCGGCTCCGCCGCCGCCGCCGCGCCCCGGCCCCGGTGCTCCCCGGGGAGCCGGCCGCTGTGGAGGAGCCGCGCGAGTCGCCCTGGACCGAGCCCGAGACCGCTCCGCTGCCCGTCGTCCCCGGCGTGCACGGCCGCGTCGGCGACCGGTCGGGCCGGGCCCTGCGCGGGGTCGAGGTGTCGCTGTTCGACACCGCCGGCGAGCTCCTCACGACCACCGAGACCGCCCCCGACGGCACCTACCGCATCGACGTCGACGGCGGCGGCGAGTACGTCGTCGCCGCCAGGTCGGGCGAGCGCGAGCCCGTCGCCGAGCTGGTGACCGTCAACGGCGGGCCCGCCTGGTACGACCTCATCGTCGACGGCCCGGGCGCCGCGACCGGGGTCGTCCGTGACCCGGCCGGGCACGGCGTCGTCGCCACGGTGACGCTGGTCGACGACCGCGGCGAGGTCGTCGCGGCCGGGCGCACCGATGCCGCGGGCCGCTACGAGCTGCGTGACGTCGCGGCGGGGGAGTACCACTTGCTGGTCGCGGCGGCAGGCAGCTCCGCGACGACGAGGGTCACCGTCCCGGCCACCGGTTCCGTCACGACGGAGGTCGACGTCCCCGCAGCCCCCGTCGCCGCCCCGAACTGACGCCCGAAGACACCGCGCGCAACCTCACGGTCGGCCCTGGCCCTGTCGGCGACGCCGAGGTTGCGCCCGCAGATCGCGCGCAACCTCACGGTCGTTCCGGAGCCCGCTGACGACAGTGAGGTTGCGCGCGGTGTCGTGCCGCCGAGGTGAGGCGGCGCCCCACACGAGCCCGAGCCGCGCGCAACCTCACTGCTCCCGACGGCGCCGGAGACAGCAGTGAGGTTGCGCGCGGGTGGTTACAGCTCGCCGCCGACGGTGTCGTCGACCAGGGCGGCGCGGCCGGCCTCCAGGCGCGCGACCGGCACCCGGAACGGGGAGCAGGACACGTAGTCGACGCCCGCGTAGTGGAAGAAGTGCACCGAGTCGGGGTCGCCGCCGTGCTCGCCGCAGACACCGAGCTTGATCCCCGGCCGGGTCTCGCGCCCCTTCTCGACGGCCGTCCTGATCAGCGCGCCGACGCCGTCGCGGTCGAGCGACTCGAACGGCGACACCGTGAACACGCCCTTCTCCAGGTAGGCGGCGAAGATCGCGGCCTCGACGTCGTCGCGGGAGAAGCCCCACGTCGTCTGGGTGAGGTCGTTGGTGCCGAAGGAGAAGAACTCCGCCGACTCCGCGATCCGCTTCGCCGTCAGCGCCGCCCGCGGCAGTTCGATCATGGTGCCGATCGGGATGTCGAGGCGCACGCCCGCGGCCTCCTGGATCTCGCCGATGATCCCGTCGATCTCGTCGCGGATGAGGTGCAGCTCCATGACCGAGCCGACGAGCGGCACCATGATCTCGACGCGCGGCTTCCCGCCCGCCAGCGCCCGCTCGGCGGCGGCCTCGGTGATGGCGCGGACCTGCATGCCGTAGAGGCCCGGTACGAGGAGCCCGAGGCGGACGCCGCGACGGCCGAGCATCGGGTTGGACTCGTGCAGCCGCTCCACGGCGGCGAGCAGGCGCTCGTCCTCCTCGGAGGCGCCCTCGCCGGTGGCCTTGGCGACCGCCACCTTCACGGCCAGCTCGGTGTGGTCGGGCAGGAACTCGTGCAGCGGCGGGTCGAGCAGCCGGATCGTCGTCGGCAACCCGTCCATGGCCTCGAGCAGCTCGACGAAGTCGGCGCGCTGCAGCGGGAGCAGCTCGGCGAGGGCGGCGTCGCGGGAGGCGGCGTCGTCGGCGAGGACGAGGCGCTCGATCAGGACACGCCGGTCGCCGAGGAACATGTGCTCGGTCCGGCACAGGCCGATGCCCTGGGCGCCGAGGGAGCGGGCGCGGGTGGCGTCCTCGGCGCTGTCGGCGTTGGCGCGCACCGCGAGGCGCCGGGTGCGGTCGGCGTGGCGGAGCAGCCGGTCGACGGAGCGGACGAGGTCGGCGGCCTCCTCGTCGACGCCTTGGAGGGCGGCGTCGAGGCCGCTCTCCAGGTAGGTGACGACGGGCGACGGGACGACGGGCAGCTCGCCCGCGAACACCTCGCCGGTGGAGCCGTCGATGGACAGCAGCTCGCCCTCGGCGACCGTGGTGCCGTTGACGCGCAGCACCTTGTTCTCGGCGTCGACGTCGATCTCCTCGGCCCCGCACACGCAGGTGCGGCCCATCCCGCGGGCGACGACGGCGGCGTGGGAGGTCTTGCCGCCCCGGCTGGTGAGGACGCCGGTCGCGTGGATCATGCCTTCGAGGTCGTCAGGGTTGGTCTCGCGACGCACCAGCAGGACGCGGCGGCCCTCGGCGGCCCGGGCGACGGCGGTGGCGGAGTCGAACACGACCTCGCCGACCGCGGCGCCGGGCGAGGCGGCCATGGCCTTGGTGAGCAGGGTGCGGGGGGCGTCCGGGTCGAACTGGGGGAACATCAGCTGCGCGAGCTGATGGCCGGTGACCCGGGTGAGCGCCTCGTCGCGGGTGATGACCTGTTCGTCGACGAGGTGTGTCGCGATCCGGAACGCCGCGCCCGCGGTCCGCTTGCCGACGCGGGTCTGCAGCATCCACAGCTTGCCGCGCTCGACGGTGAACTCGATGTCGCACAGGTCGCGGTAGTGGGTCTCGAGGCGCCTCATGATGCGGGTCAGCTCGGAGTGCGACGCCGGGTCGAGCCGGGCGAAGTCCTCCAGCGACAGGGTGTTGCGGATGCCGGCGACGACGTCCTCACCCTGGGCGTTGACCAGGTAGTCGCCGTAGACGCCCTGCTTGCCGGTGGCGGGGTCGCGGGTGAAGCAGACGCCGGTGCCGGAGTCCTCGCCCATGTTGCCGAACACCATCGCGCAGATGTTGACGGCGGTGCCCAGGTCGTGGGGGATGCGCTCGCGGCGGCGGTAGATCCGGGCGCGGTCGGTGTTCCAGGAGTCGAACACGGCGCGCATCGCGAGGTCGAGCTGTTCGCGGGGGTCCTGCGGGAACTCGCGGCCGGTGGCGTCGGCGACGATGCCCTTGAAGTCCTCGACGAGGCCCTGCAGCGCGACCGGGGTGAGCTCGACGTCGGTGGTGACGCCCTCGCGGGCCTTGACCTCGTCGAGGCGGTCCTCGAAACGCTCGGACGGGATGTCGAGCACGGTGCGGCCGAACATCTGGATGAGGCGTCGGTAGGAGTCCCACGCGAAGCGCTCGTCCTTGGCGGCCTCGGCGAGCCCCTTGACGGAGTAGTCGTTGAGGCCGACGTTGAGGACGGTCTCCATCATCCCGGGCATCGAGACCTTGGCGCCCGAGCGCACCGAGACGAGCAGCGGGTCCTGGACGTCGCCGAGGCGGCGGCCCAGGCCGTCCTCGAGGCGGCGCAGCGCCATGGTGACCTGCACGCGCAGCGACTGCGGCTCCTCGCCGCGGTCGAGGTAGAACTTGCAGGCCTCGGTGGTGATGGTGAAACCGGGCGGCACCGGGAGCCCGAGCCGGGTCATCTCGGCGAGGTTCGCTCCCTTGCCGCCGAGGAGATCGGTCTGGGTACGGTCGCCGTCGGCGAAGTCGTACACCAGCTGGGCGCGGTCGCGCATCGCCGCTGTCATGGCTCCCCCAAAAATGCGTCGTGGGTCGATTGTCCGGCCCACGGGTCGGCGGGGGCGCAGGAACGAAGTAGAACCGACGTCGTCGCACAACTCAACACCGCCACCGCGGTGTTCGAACACCCTCGTCTCAACTCTGCGACACCTCGCGGCCCTCCTCGTGTCGCCGCGATGTCGCCTCGCCCCTGGTGAGGCCATCGTGACCGGCACCATCGGACCGACGTGCGGCGCCGGTGGCCCTGCGAGTGTGCGTGATCACGGAATGACGAACGCCACGAATCTTGATCGATTCCACTTCCGACCCCTTATCGATCCAGGTCAGACGGCCCGGCACACGGATCTCGCGCGGGCCCGCCGGGTCCGGGAGCGGTTCGGCGGGGTCACGTCCCGCAGTAGGTGACGTGCGGGAGCGCGTCCTCGGGCGGCGGCCCGGCCAGGTCGGCGAGATCGGCGCGCTCCGCGAACGGGGACGACACCGCGTCGAGCAGCCGCCGGAACGGCGCGAGATCACCGCGCTCGGCCGCGCGCAACGCGGGCTCGACGTGATGGTTGCGCGGAATGTACACGGGATTGACCCGGTTCATCGCGGCAGCCACCCCGTCCCGGTCGGCCGGGAGCAGCCCCTCACGACGGGCCGCCCAGGCGTCGAAGGCGTCGCGGTCGAGGAACAGGTCACGGGCGGTGCCCGCGGCGAGCGCCCGGAAGAACGACGTGAAGTCGATGCGCTGCGCGTGCAGCAGCGTCATCAGGTCGGTGCCCAGCTCGCGGTCCGGCGCGGCGAGCCCCAGCTTCGCGGCCATGCCCTCGGCCCAGCGCTGCGCGTAGACGTCCGGGAACGCGGCGAGGATCTCGTTGAGGGCCGCGCCAGCGGCGTCGAGGTCGCCATCACCGTCGCCGTCATCGTCGACCAGCAGCGGCACCAGCGCCTCGCCGAGCCGCGCCAGGTTCCAGGCCACGACCGACGGCTGGTTGCCGTACGCGTAGCGACCGCCCGCGTCGATGGAGCTGAACACCGTCGCCGGGTCGACGCGGTCCATGAACGCGCAGGGGCCGTAGTCGATCGTCTCGCCGGAGATCGTGGTGTTGTCCGTGTTCATGACGCCGTGCACGAAACCCACGAGCATCCACCGCGCCACCAGGGCGGCCTGGGCCGCGCAGACCCGGCGGAACAGCTCCAGGTAGGGCTGCTCCGCCTCGGCGGCCTCGGGATGGTGCCGGGCGACGGCGTGGTCGGCCAGGGCGCGCAGCGCGTCGCGGTCGCCGGTCGCGGCCGCGTACTGGAACGTCCCCACCCGCAGGTGGCTGGCCGCGACCCGGCACAGCACCGCGCCCGGCAACAGCCGCTCCCGCTGCACCCGCACCCCGGTGGCGACGACGGAGAGCGCACGGGTCGTCGGGACCCCCAGGGCGTGCATCGCCTCGCCCATCAGGTACTCCAGCAGCATGGGCCCGACGACCGCGAGGCCGTCGCCGCCCCGGGCGAACGGCGTGCGGCCCGACCCCTTGAGGTGCAGGTCCCGTCGGCGGCCGCGGACGTCGACGACGTCGCCCAGCAACAAGGCCCGCCCGTCGCCGAGGCGCGGCTGGTACATGCCGAACTGGTGGCCCGCGTAGACCTGCGCGACGGGCGTCGCGCTCTCCGGCAACCCCAGGCCGACGAGGAACCGCACACCGTCGGGCTCGCGCAGCGCCGCCGGGTCGGCCCCCAGCTCGGCCGCCAGCTCCTCGTTCAGCACCAGCAGCTCCGGCGCCGGGGCCTCGGCCGCCGACCACGGCAGCGACATGCCCGGCACCTCGCGGGCGTAGGTGGCGTCGAGCTCGAACAGGGTGCGTGCGGTGGTCACCCCACGAGCGTACGAGCCGTGTCGGGCTCGCCGCAGACGTCGGTGATCGGCCAGGATGCGGACGCCGGTCGAGCAGGGGAGTGCGATGAGCGGTGACGACCCGGCCACGACGGCCGAGCCGGAGGACGACGAGCCCGGCGACGGTGCCGTGGAACCCGCCGGAGTGGGCAGGCTGCTGGCGTTCAGCGACGGCGTCTTCTCGATCGCGTTCACGATCCTCGTCCTCGACATCGCCGTCCCCGACGACCTCAGCCCGGCGGGCCTGCGGAACGCGCTGGCCGGTCAGGTGCCGCAACTGCTGTCGGCGTTGCTCAGCTTCGCGGTCATCGGCCGGTTCTGGGTGTCGCACCACGACATGCTCCGGCAGGTCCGCGGTGCCGACGCCGGGCTGCTCGTGGTCAACACGGCGCTGCTGGCGGCCGTCGCGCTCATCCCGTTCACGACGTCGCTGCTGGCCGAGTACGGCGACCTCGTCGAACCGACCGTCTACTACGCGGGGATGGTCGCGATCACCGCGGCGCTGCAGCTGGTGATGCTGTGGTGGATCACCCGCCGCGGCCTGCTCCTGCCGGGGACGCCACGGTCCTCGCTCGAAGCCGCCGCCGGCGGGCTGGGCAGCTCCGTCATGGCGTTCGTCGTCTCGATCCCGGTGGCCTTCGCCTCGACGACGGCTGCGCAGCTGTGCTGGCTGCTCGCCTTCGTCCCGTTGGCGCCGCTGCTCCGCCGCCTGCGCCCGGCCCGCTGACCGCCACACACGACGACGGCCCGGCACCCCACGGAAAGGGACACCGGGCCGTTGGCTGGGGATCAGACGTCGTAGTACATCGCGAACTCGTAGGGGTGCGGGCGCAGCCGCAGCGGGTCGATCTCGTTCTCCCGCTTGAACGCGATCCACGTCTCGATCAGGTCGGAGGTGAACACGCCACCCTCGAGCAGGTAGTCGTGGTCGGCCTCGAGCCGGTCGATGACCGCGTCCAGGCTGGCCGGGACCTGCGCGATGTCCTTGGCCTCCTCGGGCGGCAGCTCGTAGAGGTCCTTGTCGATCGGCGCCGGCGGCTCGATCTTGTTCTTGATGCCGTCGAGGCCGGCCATCAGCATCGCGGAGAAGGCCAGGTACGGGTTGCCCGACGAGTCGGGGCAGCGGAACTCGATGCGCTTGGCCTTCGGGTTGTTGCCCGAGAGCGGGATGCGGATGCAGGCCGAGCGGTTACGGGCCGAGTAGACCAGGTTCACCGGGGCCTCGAAGCCGGGGACCAGGCGGTGGTAGGAGTTCACCGTCGGGTTGGTGAACGCCAGCAGCGACGGGGCGTGGTGCAGCAGGCCGCCGATGTAGTAGCGCGCCATGTCGGACAGGCCGCCGTAGCCGGACTCGTCGTGGAACAGCGGCGCACCGTCCTTCCACAGCGACTGGTGCACGTGCATGCCGGACCCGTTGTCGCCGAAGAGCGGCTTGGGCATGAAGGTCGCGGTCTTGCCCTGCGCCCACGCGACGTTCTTGACGATGTACTTGAACAGCATGATGTCGTCGGCGGCCGACAGCAGCGTGTCGAACTTGTAGTTGATCTCCGCCTGCCCGGCGGTGCCGACCTCGTGGTGCTCGCGCTCCACGTCGAAGCCCATGGCGGTCATCGTCGAGACGATGTCGGCGCGCAGGTCGGCGTAGTGGTCGACCGGCGGGACGGGGAAGTAGCCGCCCTTGTAGTTGACCTTGTAGCCGAGGTTGCCGCCCTCCTCCTCACGACCGGTGTTCCACCAGCCCTCGGCGGAGTCGATGTGGTGGTAGGTCTCGTGGGCGCTCGAGCCGAAGCGGATCGAGTCGAACACGTAGAACTCGGCCTCGGGCGCCATGTAGGCGGTGTCCGCGATGCCCGAGGCGGTCAGGTACTCCTGCGCTTTGCGGGCGACGTTGCGCGGGTCGCGGCTGTAGGGCTCACCCGTGATCGGGTCGTGCACGAAGAAGTTGATGTTCAACGTCTTGTGCTTGCGGAACGGGTCGAGCCGCGCCGTGGTCGAGTCGGCGAACAGGGCCATGTCGGACTCGTTGATGGTCTGGAAACCACGGACCGACGAGCCGTCGAACGCCGCGCCGTCCTCGAGGAGGTCGGCTGCGGTGTGGGCGGGGACGGTGAGGTGCTGCATGACGCCGGGCAGGTCGCAGAACCTGATGTCGACGTACTCGACCTTCTCGTCCGAGATGTACTTGAGTACCTCTTCGGAGTTGCTGAACACGCTCACTCGCTCCTTCGGATGGGCTCAGGGATCCGGCGAGTCCGCGATGACCCGCGTCTGTCGACGTGCGACGTCGACCGAATTTCGTCGGTGACGCTATGGCGACGGTGTTGCCCGGCCGTCACCCTCTCGTTTCACCGAGGTTAACGGCCGGACCTGGGACTGACCTCACAGCGCCCGCCTACGCTAGAGGGCATGAGCCGTTGGATCGACTCCTGGATGCCGGGTTCACCCACCGGATCCGAGCCCGCTTCCGGGGCGTCGCACCCGGGTGAGAAGTTCGGCCTGCCCGCGTCGGGGCCGGGATCGGTGGCCGGCTTCTGGCGCCGCTTCGGCGGCGTCACGATCGACTGGCTGCTGGGATACCTGGTGTCGCTGCTGTTCGTCGGGGCCGACTCGTTCGATCGGGGGTCGACGTTCGGCTGGACGATCTGGCTGGTGTGGTTCGGCATCAGCGCCCTGGCCGTCGCGGTGTTCGGGTCGACGCCGGGCATGCTCGCGCTGGGCATGCGGGCGGCCCCGGTCGACGGGCGCGCCGTGGTCGGGGTGCCGCGCGCCGTGGTGCGCACCCTGTTGCTGGGGCTGGTGATCCCGCCCCTGGTGCGCGACGACGACGGCCGCGGCTGGCACGACCGCGCCGGCGCGACCGTCGTCATCAGGACCCGCTGACGGCGGGCACCCTCGGCCTGCGGTCAGCGGCGGCGGACGGTGCGCTGCACGCTGCGGATCTTGGCGCCCTGCGGCATCGGGCCCTTGGGCATCGCGGCCGTTCCGGTGCGGGAGCCCAGCGCGGCGAGGCGTTTCTCCAGCGAGTCCATCTGGCTGCGCTGGATGTTGCGCGGCAGCTTGCGCAGGTGGACGTGCAGCTTCGACAGCGGGACCTGGCCCTCGTCGTTGCCGACGACGACGTCGTAGATCGGCACGTTGCCGACGACCCGCGCGGTGCGCTTCTTCTCCTGCGCGAGCAGCGACTTCACGCGGTGCGGCGCACCCTCGGCGACGAGGACGACCCCGGGCAGGCCGATGACCCGGTGCACGGCGTCGAGGTGGGTGGTGCCGGCGATGCTGGTGGTGACGCGCCACTGGCCGCGCAGGTTGTCGAGCGCCCAGCCCGCGGCGCCGGGCTGCCCGTCGGCCTTGGTGTAGACGGTGCGCTGCACGCGGCGGCCGAAGATGCTGACGGCGGCGAGTGCGCCGACGGCGACGCCCAGCGGCAGCGTGAACCACTGCAGGCCCCAGATGAGGCCGATGAGGAAGCCCAGTGCCGCGCCCAGCAGGACGCAGCCGACCATCAGCGGGATGAGCAGCTTGTCCTCGCGGCGCTGCATCTTGAACGCCTCGAAGATCTGGGAACGTCGCTGCTTGGACGCCGCGCGACGGGCGCGCTTCGCCTCTGCTTTCGCTGCCTTGTCGGGCTTGTCGGCCATGTGTCCCAGGATACGGGTCAGCTGCGTGCGAGCAGGGACCGAGCCTCCTGCGATGCGGCGCCTTCCGCGGCGAGGTGGGCCAGCGCCGGGGTCAGCTCCTCGCCGCGGGCGGCGACGGTCTGGGCGTAGAGCCGTCCGGCCCGGTAGGACGAGCGGACCAGTGGCCCGGCCATGACTCCGGCGAAGCCGATGGCCTCGGCCGTCTCGGAGTGGGCGACGAACTCCTCGGGCTTGACCCAGCGCTCCACCGGGTGGTGCCGCGGTGAGGGGCGCAGGTACTGGGTGATCGTGATGATCTCGCAGCCCGCGTCGTGCAGGTCGCGCAGTGCCGCGGTGACCTCGTCGGGGGTCTCGCCCATGCCCAGGATCAGGTTCGACTTCGTGACCAGTCCCGCGGCGCGCGCCTTGGTGATGACGTCGAGGGAGCGGTCGTAGCGGAACGCCGGACGGATGCGCTTGAAGATCCGCGGCACCGTCTCGAGGTTGTGGGCGAACACCTCCGGGCGGGAGGCGAACACCTCGTCGAGCAGCTCGTCACGGTTGTTGAAGTCCGGCGCCAGCAGCTCGACACCGGTGCCGGGGTTCATCCGGTGGATCTGGTCGACGGTCTCGGCGTAGAGCCAGGCGCCGCCGTCGGGGAGGTCGTCGCGGGCCACACCGGTGACGGTGGAGTAGCGCAGACCCATCTGCTGCACGGACTCGGCGACGCGGCGGGGCTCGTCGCGGTCGAGGTCGGCAGGCTTGCCCGTGTCGATCTGGCAGAAGTCGCAGCGTCGGGTGCACTGCTCGCCGCCGATGAGGAAGGTGGCCTCGCGGTCCTCCCAGCATTCGTAGATGTTGGGGCAGCCGGCCTCCTCACACACTGTGTGCAGCCCGCCGGAACGGACCAGACCCTTCAGCTCCGTGTACTGCGGGCCCGTCCGCGCCTTGGTGCGGATCCACGACGGCTTGCGCTCGATCGGGGTCTCGCTGTTGCGGACCTCCAGCCGGAGCAGCTTGCGACCTTCGGGTGCGATCGTCACGGCCGCCAGCCTACGCCGCGCACCTCACCGCGGATCGGGTTCGACCCCCGTCGCCGCGGCCGTCGCGTCCCACAGCCTGCGGGCCAGATCGACGTCGTGCGCCGCACCGCTGCGCCGCGCCGGACCGGGCCTGCCCGCGATCTCGAACGGGCCCCGCGGACCGATGTAGTCGCCGCCGCTGACCTGCCGGGACGTCGCCGCTGCCAGCTGCGGCAGCACCCCGGTCCGGACGGGCTGGGTGACGACGGCGTTGATCGGGCGGGCCAGCCGTCCCAGCAGCGCCGACCGCTGCCGCAGGGAGTTGCCCAACAGCTCCGACTGCGTCGACCCGGGATGCGCCGCGACGGAGATCACGGGATCACCCGCGGCGCGCAACCGACGGTCGAGCTCGGCGGTGAACAACAGGTTCGCGAGCTTCGACGCGCCGTAGCCGGCGGCGGGGGAGTAGCGACGCCGCTCGAAGCTCAGGTCGCCGGGATCGAGGCCGCCGCGGTTGTGCGCGATGCACGACACCGTCACCACACGGGCGGGGGCGCCGACGGCGCCCGCGCCGCGCAGGGCCGGCATGAGCAGCCACGTCAGCGCCGCCGGCCCGAGATGGTTGGTGCCGATCTGCAGCTCGAAACCGTCGACGGTCGAGCCCCGCGGCGTCGCCATCACCCCGGCGTTGTTCACGAGCACGTGCAACCGGTCGCCTGTCCGTTCCCGGACGTCGGCTGCGGCGGCACGGACCGAGTCGAGGTCCGCGAGATCGAGCTCGACGAGCTCCGCGCGCCCCGACACCTTCTCGAGGGCGGCCCGGCCACGCCCCCTGTCGCGTGCCGTCATCAGCACCCGGGCGCCCGCACCCGCGAACGCCTCGGCCGACGCGAGGCCCAGCCCCGACGTCGCCCCGGCGACGAGCACCGTGCGGCCGGACAGGTCGGGGAGCGCGATCATGGCTGAAGCATCCCTGTGAGTGGCAATAGTCGCTATAGCGACTATTGCCACTCACGACGTCGTCGCGCGGCGTCCAGGTCCAGGTCCAGGTCCAGGTCCAGGTCCGGCGTCCGGGTCCGGCGTCCGGGTCCGGCGGGCGCGGTCGGCGGGGGATAGCGTTGGGCGCGTGGACTTCCGGATCTTCACCGAGCCCCAGCAGGGTGCCCACTACGACGACCTGCTGCGCATCGCGCGGGCCGCCGAGGACGCCGACTTCGACGCCTTCTTCCGCTCCGACCACTACCTCGTCATGGGCGGTGCCAGCGGCGAACCCGGCCCCACCGACGCCTGGATCACCCATGCGGGCCTCGCCCGCGATACCACCCGGATTCGGCTCGGCACCCTCGTCAACGCCGCCACGTTCCGGCTCCCCGGACCGCTCGCGATCTCCGTCGCCCAGGTCGACCAGATGTCGGGCGGTCGCGTCGAGCTGGGCATCGGCGCCGGCTGGTACGAGGCCGAGCACGCCGCCTACGGCATCCCGTTCCCGTCACTGCGCGAGAGGTTCGACCGGCTCGAAGAGCAGCTCGCGATCATCACCGGGCTGTGGGGGACGCTGCCCGGCGACCGCTTCGAGTTCACCGGCGAGCACTTCACCGTCACCGACTCGCCCGCGATGCCCAAGCCCGTGCAGCAGCCGCGGCCACCGGTGATCGTCGGCGGGCGCGGCGCCAAGCGCACCCCGATGCTCGCCGCCCGCTACGCCGACGAGTTCAACCTCGCCTTCGGCTCGCCCGAGCAGGCCGTGACGCAGTTCGACCGCGTCGCCACCGCGTGCGGGGACATCGGCCGCGACCCGCGGGACCTGGTGTACTCCGTCGCCCAGACGCTCGTCCTGGGCCGTGACGACGACGAGGTCGCCCGCCGCGCGTTGACCATCGGCCGTGAGGCCGACCAGGTCCGGGCCGAAGGCCTCGCCGGCACCCCGGCCGAGGTCGTCGACCGCATCGGGGCTCTGCGCGACAAGACCGGTATCACCCGGCTCTACCTGCAGATCCTCGACATCGCCGACCTCGATCACCTCGAGCTGTTCGCCTCCGACGTCGCGCCGCAGCTGGCCTGAGGACGCTCGGCCCGCCGCTCGGGCGGCCTGTCGTCGACGACAGCGGGGTGTCGTCGACGTCCTTGCGGCGGGCCGGGAAACAACACGTCGATTGCGCTGATGCCAGGTCCGTTGCCGTCGGCGGCGGCTCCGTGATCTGCCGAGCTCGGCTCGGCGCGCCCCCGCCGGGCGACGCCGTGCCCGCGCCGGGTCCGGACCACCGGCGACCAACGACTCCCCGGCGAACGACGGTCGGCCACCCGCCACCGCGGCGTCGACCAGCGCGGCATCGCCGAGCGGGGCGCAAGGATGTCCGTTTCGCAGCGTGGCGTCGTTGACCCCGTTCGGCGGCTGGGGGACCGTGCGGGGACGGCGTACCTTCAGCCGACATGACGGCAGCGACACGTTCGACGTCCGGTGTGGAGTCCGCGATCCGCGGCGTGTGGTGGCTGGTGCTGCTGAGAGGCGTCCTGGCGATCCTCTTCGGACTCGTCATGCTCTTCACACCCGGCACCGCGCTGCTCGCGCTCGTCCTGGTGTTCGGCGTGTACGCGGTGCTCGACGGCGTCACCGCCGTCGTCGCCGGCATCCGCCACCGCGCCGACGACAACCACTGGGGCTGGCACGTCGTCCAGGGCGTGATCTCGGTGATCGCCGGTGTCGTCGCCTTCGCCTGGCCCGGTGTCACCGTGCTCGCGATCCTCTTCGTGATCGCGTTCTGGAGCATCGTCGGCGGCATCGCCGAGATCTCCGAGTCGATGACGATGCGCCGCAACGGCTCCTCGACCTGGGGCTGGGTGCTGGCCGCGGGGATCCTGAGCGTCGTCTTCGGCATCCTGCTGGTCGTCCAGCCCGGCGTCGGGCTCGTGACGCTCCTCTGGATCGCCGGGATCTGGGCGCTCGTCTTCGGTGTCGTCGTCGTGATCTGGGCGTTCCGGCTCCGCTCCGCGGTCAGCGCCGCCACCACCCCGCCGGCTGCCGCCCCGCCCACCGCCGCGCCTCCTGCGGGCCCCGACGGCCCGGCCCCGCAGGACACGCCGCCGACCAGCGGCGACCGGTAACCACCCGCGCCACCGTTCGGACGCAACCTGACGGTCGTGGACGGGCCGGGGGCGCTCGGGCCAGGCGCGCGCGGCGTCCGCCCGGGGCCGGTCGCGGGGGCTGCGCCCCGAACGTGTCGTCACCGCTTCGCAGCCGCTCTGGTGACACGCCGGGTGGTGCGGTCGTCGTCGAGCGTGTCTTCAGCGCGTTCGGGCCGCGCTCACGACACGTTGCGCGGCCTGATGCGCCCGGCCCTCAGCGGCCAGCACCCATGCGCATGTACCGCCGCGTCCGGGCGCAACCTCACGGTCGCGATCGGGCCGCGGGACGACAGTGAGGTTGCGCGCGGTTGTTCGGCTTCTCCGCGGGTGGTCAGTGGAGGCGGGGGTCCAGGCGCAGGTCGAGGCCCGCGGGGGTGGCGGGACGTTCCACCGTGTGGTCGGCGACCGCGAGGGTGCCTTCGAGGGCGGCGAGCACGGCGTCGCGGGCAGCGTCGCGGACCTCCTCGACCGTGACCGGCCGCTGCAGCTCCAGGCTCAGCGAGGTGACCCCGGCGTCGGTGATGCCGCAGGGGACGATCTTGGCGAACGAGGACAGGTCGGCGTCGCAGTTGAGCGAGAAGCCGTGCAGCGTCACCCCACCCTGGACGCGCACGCCGATGGCGGCGACCTTGCGCTCGGGGCGGCCCGCGTCGGCGGGGAGCCAGACGCCGCTGCGGCCAGCGACCCGCCCCGCGTCGGCGAGCCCGAGGTCGTGGCAGACCTTGATCATGGCCTCTTCGAGGCGGCGCACGTAGTCGACGACGTCGAGCGGCTCGGCGAGCCCGATGATCGGGTAGCCGACGAGCTGGCCCGGGCCGTGCCAGGTGATGAGCCCGCCGCGGTCGACGTCGACGACGGGGGTGCCGTCGGTCGGGCGGTCGGAGGGGCGGGTGCGCTTGCCCGCCGTGTAGACGGACGGATGTTGCAGCAGCATGAGGACGTCGGGGCCGCCGTCGCGGCGGGCCTGGGCGTGTTCGCGCTGCCGGTCCCAGGCCTCGAGGTAGCCGATCAGCTCGATGACCTCGACCTCGACGGGCCCCTCGGCGGTGCGGGCGCGGCGGGTGGCGGTGACGGCCGGGGTGAGCGTGTCGGACATGGTCCCACCGTACGTCAGCGCCCGGCCGGGTCAGACGGCCGCGGACAGGGCTTCGGTCACGCTGTTGTGCCGGTGCTGGTAGCCGGCGTCGAGCAGCGCGGTGGGCAGGGCGCGTTGCCCGAACAGGAGCATCTCCTCCCCCATCTCGCCGAGGACGGCCTTGATCACGAATGCCGGGACGGCGAAGGGGGCGGGCCGGCTGAGCGCGACGCCGAGGGCGCGCGTCATCTCCCGGTTGGTGACGGGTGTCGGTCCGGTGACGTTGACGGGCCCGGACAGCTCGGGGTTCTCGACGGCGAAGCGGATGGCGCCGACCTCGTCGTCGAGGGAGACCCACGACATGTACTGGCGGCCGTTGCCGAGCCGGGCGCCCAGGTAGAGCTTCCAGACGGCCTTCATCGGGCCGAGGAGGCCGCCGGCGGGGGAGAGGACAGGGCCGGTGCGGAGCCGGACGACGCGGGCGCCGGCGTCGGCGGCGGGCTGGGTGGCGGCTTCCCAGTCGCGGCACACGTCGGCGAGGAACCCTTGCCCGGGTGGGGCGGACTCGGAGACGGTGCGGGGGCCGGTGTCGCCGTAGTAGCCGACGGCTGAGCCGCTGACCAGCGTGGGCACGCCGTGGTCGGCGACGGCGCGGGCGAGGACCTCGGTGGGGACGTTGCGGCTGTCGCGGATGGCCTGCTTGCGTGATCCGCTCCAGGGGCGGTCGCCGATGCCGACGCCACCGAGGTTGACGACGGCGTCGACGCCGTCGAAGGTGCCGTCGTCGATGCGCGCGGCGGGCGGATCCCAGCCGCGTTCGTCGGGTGCCGCCGGTGTCCGCCGGACGAGGCGGACGACGTCGTGCCCGGCCGCGCGCAGGGCGGCGACGAGGCTGGTTCCGATGAGACCGGACGAACCGGCGACGACCACGCGCACAGCCGTGATCCTTCCCGAGCCGCGCCCGGCCCGCGACCGGAGCGTCCCGGCGGCCGTCGCGGGCCGCCGGGACGCCGGCAGGTCAGAGTCCC
>NZ_BJVJ01000025.1 GCF_007989085.1 Pseudonocardia sulfidoxydans NBRC 16205 | reverse complement strand
CGAGGCGGGCGAGGCGCGGCGCGGCCCGGCGCCCGCCGGGCGTGTGATGTGGGCGCCACACCCGCCCTGATGTCACGCTCGACGAGCCCCGCCACCCCCCGCGCGCACGTTTCACACTCGAGGCGCACCCTGCCGGGTCACCACTCGCCCTGCAGGCCGCGCACCCGCCCCGGAAAGCCCGCTGCGACCCGCACGCCGCGCGGCAACCTCAGAGCCCGCGCCATCCACCCCCGCGCGCACCTTTCACACTCGACGCGCACCCTGCCGGGTCACCACTCGCCCTGCACGCAACCCACCGACCCCGCAACCCGCGCGGCGAGCCCGCCGCAGGCCACCCCCCACCCGCCGCGTTCGACATGAGGCTGCCCCGGCCATGATCGAAGCAGTCTCGTGCCGAACTCGGTGGAGTCGTGGGCCGATCGGGAACGCGGCGGGGCCGGCGACCACCCGCGGAGGCCGGTCGGGGGTCAGTCCTCGGGATCCTCTTCGCCGCCCGCGCGGTGCCGGCCCTCCTGCAGGCCGCGCTGGTAGCTGCTCAGCCGGCTGCGGACACGGTCGGGCACCCGCTCGACCCGGGCCCCCACGCCGACGCCGCCCTCGACGGTCTCGTTGCGCGGTGGCGGGACCATCTGCCGGCCGGGGCGGCGCTGCGGGAGACCGCTGGCGGTCGTGGGCAGGTCCTCGGGTTCGGTGGCGAGCCGCGCGGCGGCGCCCCAGCCCCCGTCGTCGCCCCAGTCGGCGTCGGTCGAGCGGTGCGCGCCGGGGTCGGCGTCGGTGCGGAACCAGGCCGAGGCCATCTCCTCGTAGATGGGGCTCCAGGCGTCGGCGGCGAGTGATCGCGGGTCGAGGGGCCCGAACAGGGCGGCGTCTCCCTCGGTCGGGCTCGTGACCGCTGCGCTGGCCGCGGCGAACAGGGGCGTCTCCTCGATCCGGATCGGGGGCGCCTCCGGCTCGCCGGGCGCGGCGGCGGTGCCGTTGCGCGCGCCGATGCCCCCGTAGGCGGTGATCGACCGCGTCTCGGAGTCGGGGAACCGTTGTCCCACATCGACCATGGTGGTCGGGGACTCGGGGAACGCACCGCTGGGCGCCTTGCCGAAGACGATCTCGCCGGCGGGCTCGTCGGCGCCGGGGTCGGACGGTGCGACGGGCGCGAAGGACCCGGATGCGGGCCCCGGCGCGACGGCCCCGAAGGCGCCGGTCCCGAAGGCGTCGGCCCCGAAGGCGTCGGCACCGAGTGCGTCGGCACCGCCGGCGTGGGGCTGCTCGGCGGGCGCGACCAGCACGGCGGGCGGACACAGCACACCGGCCACGAGCGCGAGCCCGGGCGCGGGCGGGTGTTCAGGATCGGCCCGGACGTCGACGCGGATCCCGGCGCGGCGGGCGAGCCGGGCGGCGACGAAGAGCCCGACCCGGTCGGCCGCGATCATGCCTTCGGGGGCGGGGTCGTCGAGGCGGTACTGCAGGTCGTCGGCCTCGTCGCCGCGCAGCGCGGCGCCGGCGACGAGCACCTCGACGGCGAGGCCGCCGTCGTGGGTCCAGTGGCTGACGAGGTCGATCCGGGCGCCGGGCGCGGTGGTGGCGCCGGTGTGGGCGAGCAGCTCGGCCAGGACGGCGCCGAGCCCGTCGGCGGGCGCGGGGGCGACGAGGGCGGCGGCGGGCGGGGAGACGACGACGCGCGGCGCGTCCTCCACCCCGGACAGCACCTCCTCGACGAGCGCGGCGAGCGGCACGGGCCCGCCGGCGCGGCGGACGGGTTCGGCTCCGGCGAGGGTGAGGACGGTGTCGCTGTCGCGGCGGGTGCGCCGGGCGACGGCGGCGAGCTCCGCGAGGTCGGCCAGGGGGCCGGGGCGGTTCTCGTTGGCCCGCAGGCGTTCTGCGAGGGCGGCCTGGCGCGCGGCCTGCGCGCGGAGCCGGCGGATGACGCCGAGCAGCACCCCGTCGACCGCGGCGCCCGGGGGCACGACGGGCATCGGCGCGGACGCGGAGTCGGCCGCGGCCCATCCGCCGGTCGACTCGGCGCTCCAGCTGTCGGAGCCACCCCAGCCGCCCGAGGACGGGCCCTCCGGCGGGTACGGGTACCCGGCCGGGGGGGTGGGCCGCGACGGGTTCCCGGCGAACGGGTCGGCGAAGGACCCGGCGTCCCCGTACGTCCTGACCTGCGGGAACGGCTCCGACCCGGTGGGGCCCTGGGGCTCCCACCCACCGGAGTGCTCGTGTGTGCCTGCGGGGTCGTCGTGGTCGGCCGGCCGGCTCGGCCACGCGGCGGTCCCGCGGCCCTGGCCGGACCGGGCCGCCACGTCCCCCCAGAGATCGGTCGAGCCGCCCCGCGGCTCACCCTGCCCTGAGTCTCGCACCTCGCGATCCCTCCGAACGGCTTGCGATCGCCGCCCCGCCCCGGCCCACGTGGGAACCGGGACGCTGGTGCCGACGGGGGAGCTGCGATCCGGCGTCGTGAAGGGTGAAGGCTACCCCGCCGCGCAACGCGTGACGGGGCAACAGCGCGAAATCACGGATCCGCGCGGCGACACGCCGACGGAGTGCTTGCCAACGGCACGCCGACGAGATCCGCGAGCGGCGGTCCGCGCCGCGACGACCGGTCGGCGACGAGAACGACCTGCTCGACGGTCCACCCGGTGGCGACGACGGTCCCGGCCGGATCGGTGATCCGCCGCGGCGGACCGATGAGTCGTGGCGCCCGGCGACGTCGTATGGGGTGTCGACCGCACGAGGAGGACCAATGAGCACGTCGGCCACTGCACTGGACGCCCTGCACACCCGCATGGCCGGGTACGTGGCGGGCGGCGTCGCGCCCGGTCTGGTCACCGCGATCGGCCGGGACGGGCGCGTCGAGGTGGACGCGATCGGGCGCACCGCGTTCGGGGGCGAGCCGGGCAGCCGCCCGATGGGCGCGGACACGCTGTTCCGGATCACGTCGATGACCAAGCCGGTGGTGGCGGTGGCCGCGCTGATGCTCGTCGAGGAGGGCACGCTGCACCTCGACGAGGCCGTCGACGACCTGCTCCCCGAGCTCGCCGACCGGCGCGTCCTCACCGACCCGGCCGCCGCGCTCGACGACACGGTTCCCGCCGCGCGGCCGATCACCGTCGAGGACCTGCTCAGCTACCGGGCCGGGTTCGGCTTCGATCTCGACGTCGGCTTCCCCACGAGCCCGTACTTCGCGGCGGCCACCGAACTGGGGCTGGCGGTCGGCCCGCCGGTGCCCGGCTCGCCGCACTCCCCCGACGAGTGGCTGCGCCGCCTCGGCACGTTGCCGCTACTCACGCAGCCGGGCGAGCGCTGGCTCTACGACACCCCGGCCGACGTGCTCGGGGTGCTGGTCGCGCGGGCGGCGGGCGCCGCTGCCCGACGTCCTGGCGCACCAGGTCTTCCGTCCGCTCGGGATGCGGGACACCGCGTTCCACGTCGCCGGACCCGATGCCGGACGGCTCGCGGCCTGCTACGGCGACGACCCGGCCGGCGGGCCGGCGCGCGTCGACGACGGCGGCCAGTGGGCCCGGCCGCCGGCGTTCCCGGCGGGCAGCTGCGGGCTGCTGTCGACGGCGGGCGACTACGCCAGGTTCGCGACGGCCCTCGCCGGGGGCGACCTGCTGGCGCCGACGACCGTCGCGCGCATGGCCGCCGACCGGCTGACGGGCCCGCAGCACGGGTCGATGCTGCTCGGGGACCGCGGCTGGGGGCTCGGCGTCGCCGTCGATCCGGCGGGCCGCTACGGCTGGGACGGCGGGTTCGGTACGAGCTGGTTCACCGACCCGGCCACGGGCGGCGTCGCCGTCCTGATGACCCAGCGCCAGTTCTGCGCGCCGCTGATGCAGCTGATGGGTGACTTCCGCGACGGCGCAGGGTCACTGTTCGAACAGTGAGGTGTCGCCGGCCCCGCGGCGGACGATCTCCGGTTCGGGCCCGGAGAAGTCGATGACGGTCGTCGGCTCGGTGCCGCAGTCCCCCGAGTCGACGACGGCGTCGACCTGGTGGTCGAGGCGCTCCTTGATCTCCCAGCCCTGGGTCAGCGGCTCGGGTTCGTCGGGCAGCAGCAGCGACGAGCTGAGCAGCGGCTCGCCCAGCTCGTCGAGCAGCGCGCGGACGACGGTGTGCTCGGGGATGCGCACGCCGACCGTCTTCTTCTTGGCGTGCAGCAGCCGCCGCGGCACCTCGCGGGTGGCGGGCAGGATGAACGTGTAGCGGCCCGGGGTGGCGGCCTTCAGCGTCCGGAACAGGCTGTTGGACACGGTGACGAAGTGTCCGAGCTGGGCGAAGTCGCGGCACACCAGCGTGAAGTGGTGCTTGTCGTCGAGGTGGCGGATCTCGCGGATGCGGGCGATCCCCTCGGCGTTGCCGAGCCTGCAGCCGAGCGCGAACAGCGAGTCGGTGGGGTAGACGATCAGCCCGTCGTCCCGGACGAGGTCGACGATCTGGCCGATCGCACGTCGCTGCGGGTCGACGGGGTGGACGTCGAAGTACCGTGCCATGGCGCCGCAGCCTATGCCCGTCCGATCACGACGGCGCACGGTGTCTCGACGACGGGCGGGCCCGCTCCGTGCGAGACTCGCGCGGTGCCGACCGCGCGAGCCGTGGCGGCGGGCAGGCGTGACGCGTGCGAGACTCGCGGCCGTGCCGTCGGGGGCGTGGGTGCGGGAGTTCCGCACGGAGGTGCGGACCACGCTGACCGGTGTCGACCCGGGCCTCGGCAGGCTGCGGCTGGCCGCGACCGCGACGGCGGCGATGGTGCTCGCCGCGCTGGTCATGGCGGCGGTCCGCGCCCTCACCGGCCAGCCGGTCACGGTGCTGCTGTTCGCGGCGGTCGTCGCGATGATCGCCAACCTGTCGGTGAACGAGCCCGAGCTGCCGGCACGTCGGCTGACGACGGCGCTGATGCTGCTGCCCGCCGCGGCGGCGATCACCGCGGGGACGCTGCTGGCCCCGATGCGGGTGCTCGCCGACATCGTGTTCGTGCTGGTCATGGCGGGTGCGGTGTGGGTGCGCCGGTTCGGGCCGCGCGGGTTCGCGCTCGGTATGGCGGCCTTCATGCCGTACTTCTTCACGCAGTTCCTGCAGGCGAAGGCCGCGGAGCTGCCGTGGTTGCTGCTGGCCGCGGTAGTCGGGATCGGGTCGACGTTGCTGCTGCGCGGGTGGTTGCTGGCCGAGAAGCCCGAGCGGGTGCTGGAACGGCTGGTGCGGGCGTTCCGGGCCCGGGTGCACGCTGTCGTGGAGGCGGTCGGTGACGTGCTGGCCGAGGGGCGGGGGCCGTCGGAGTCGGCCCTGGCCGCGGTGCGCCGGGCCCGGGTGCGGCTCAACGACACCGCGCTGCAGGTCGTCGACCAGCTCGAACACCTCGGCCGCGACTCCCCCTCCCCCGGCGATCTGCCGTTGCGCGTCGTCGACACCGAGCTGGCGACGGAGCGGCTGGCGATCGCGACGCGGCGGCTGCTGCAGGAGGACCCGCCGCCCGACCGGCTCGTGCTGCGCACCCTGACCGCGGGTGTGCGGGGGTTGAGCCGGGCGACGGCCACCCCGACCCCGGCCGACCGGGTCCCCGCGTTGCTCGACGGGGCCCGGCGCAGCGTCGACAACCTGGCCGCCGACACCGGCGGCGCCTCGGAGCGGGCGCAGCGCGTCGCGTTCGCGATCACCCGTCTCGCCGAGGCGCTCGGCCGGGCCAGGGACTCCCGCGAGGCCGCGGACGCGCAGCCCACCGACGACCCGCCCGCCGACGACACCGACGACGGCAAGGACGACACCGACGACGGCGGGCTCGAGCTGACGACGCGTCAGGCCGTGCAGGTGCTCGTCGCCACCAGCCTGGCGCTCGTCGGCGGCGAGCTGATCTCGCCGTCGCGCTGGTACTGGGCGGTCATCGCGGCGTTCATCGTGTTCGCCGGGACGGCGAGCCGCGGCGACGTCCTGAACCGGGGGGCGCAGCGCGTCGTCGGCACGGTCGGCGGCGTGGTCGCCGGGATGGGCCTCGCGGCGCTCGTCGGCGACCAGCGGCCCGTCGCGATCGTGCTGCTGTTCGCGTGCGTGTTCCTCGCCCTCTACCTGGTGCGGATCTCGCAGGCACTGATGGCGTTCTGGATCACGACGGTCCTCGCCCTGCTGTACGGGCTGATCGGCCAGTTCTCGGCCGGGACGCTGCTGGTGCGGGTCGAGGAGACGGTGGTCGGGGCCGCGATGGGCATGCTCGCGGGCTACCTGGTGCTGCCCAAACGGACCCGGGACGCGTTCGGGGAGGCCCTGGACGCGGCCGTCGACGCCTCCGACGCCGCGCTCGCCGCCGCCGTCGACCGGCTCACCGGGCACGAGCCGTCGACGACCCCGGTGGAGCTGGCCCGTGACCTCGACGAGTCGCTCGCGACCCTGCGGGCGCGGGTGAAGCCGCTGGGGAACCCGTTGCCGCGCAGGCGGGGACGCTCCAGCTACGAGCGGGCGCTGCGGGTGCTGACGGCCGTCGACCACTACGCGCGCGACCTCGCGCGGACCTCGGACTGCGTCGTCGACCCGGACTGGGAACCGACGCTGCGCCCGGCGGCCGACCGGGTCCGCGCCAACCTCGACGGCCTTCGCGACCATCTCCTGGCGGGTATCCCGCACGGCGGCGCGGCGGGTGCGCCGCCCGCCGTGAGCAGCGAGACCGGGAGCATCCCGCGCGTCGACACCGTGGAGCCGCCCGCGGAGATCGCGTCGGCCGAGGACCTGGTCGACGCCGCGGAGGCACACGCCGCCCGCTGCCCCGACCATCGCCGCCGCACCGATCTGCTGGCCGCGGTGCGCTACCTGCGGCGGATCGACCAGGCGGTCGTCGGGCTGGCCGTCGACCTGGGCGCGGCCGCGGACCCCGCCGAGCTGCCGGCCCCGACGCCCCACTGACGCGCGCGCAACCTCATTGCTGTCCGCCCGCCCGGAGCCAGCAGTCAGGTTGCGCGCGACAGATCGGCCGCAACCGCACTGCTCGTCCGGCGCGCGCCGACGACAGTCAGGTTGCGCCCGGAGACTTCAGGCCAGGATCCGGCCACAAGCTCTGGCAGGCTCGCGTCCATGGACCCGACGGCCCGCATCCTGCGTCTGCTCTCCCTGCTGCAGACCTACCGGCACTGGTCGGGCGACGAGCTCTCCGGCCGCCTCGAGGTCAGCCCGCGGACGCTGCGTCGCGACGTGGAACGCCTGCGGGAACTGGGCTATCCCGTCGAGACGAGCCGGGGCACCTACGGCGGCTACCAGCTCGCGGCGGGCACCCAGATCCCGCCGCTGCTGCTCGACGACGAGGAGGCCGTCGCCATCGCGGTCGGGTTGCGGACCGCGGCGAACGGGGCGGTGGCGGGCATCGAGGAGACGTCGGTGCGGGCGCTGGCCAAGCTGCAGCAGGTGCTGCCGAACCGGTTGCGGCGCAGGGTGGAGGCGCTCACCGTGGCCACGGAGACGGTCTCCGGGTACGCCGAGACCGTCGACCCCGACACCCTGCTGACGATCGCGCAGGCCTGCCGCGGCTCGGAGCAGCTGCGGTTCCACTACACCGCGAACGACGGGTCGGAGACGTCGCGGCTGGTGGAGCCGCACCGGCTGGTGTCGCGGTACCGGCGCTGGTACTTCGTGGCGTGGGACATCGACCGGGGCGACTGGCGGACGTTCCGCGCCGACCGCGTGACCCGCCCGTTCGCCAACGGGGTGCGGGTGCCGCCGCGGGAGCTGCCCGCCGAGGACGCGGCGAGCTTCGTCAACGCGGCGCTGCGGTCGCGGCCGCAGCCGTTCACGGCGCTGCTGCGGGTGCGCGGGTCGGTCGACGAGCTGCGGGAACGCATCCCCCGTTGGATGGGTGAGCTGACCCCGGACACCGACGGCACGTGCCTGCTCGCGGCGGGCGCCGACAACCTGGAGTGGCTCGCGCTGAGCCTGGTCCGGCTCGGTGCCGAGGCCGAGCTGGTGGAGGGCTCCGACGAGCTCGTCGCGGAGCTGACCCGCCTGCGAACCGGTGCGGAGCAGCTCGTCCGTCATTGACAAAAGAAGTTTTTACGTACAGGATCGCTTTCGCTATGAGAGACGTCCTGTACGTGGAACGCGTGGAGCAGGCCGAGGCGCTGCTCAAGCCGCAGCGGATCGAGGTGCTGCGGCAGCTGCCCGTGCCGCGGTCGTGCACCGAGGTCGCGGCCGTGCTGTCGCAGACGCCGCAGCGGGTCTACTACCACGTGAAACGCCTGGTCGACGCCGAGCTCGTCGAGCAGGTGGCCGAACGCCGCGTCCGCGGCATCACCGAGGGGATCTACCGGGCGTCCGCGCGGGCGTACTGGGTGTCCCCGCGGGTCGTGGGCCGGCTGGGTCCCGACGCCGCGTCCGAGCTCGGGCTGGGTCATCTGGTCGACCTGGCCGAGCAGGTGCAGCGCGACGTCGCCGCGCTCGACCGGAGCGCGGCGGAGCTGCCGTCGGTCGGGGTGAGCGGTGAGATCCGCGTCCCGCCCGGACGTCGGCAGGCGTTCCTCGCCGATCTCGAGTCCACGTTGCAGGACCTGTTCACCCGCTACGGCGGCCGCGAGGGGGACACCTTCCGGCTGGCCGTGGCCTGCTACCCGCACGCCGACCCCGCAGAAGAGGGAGACGACCATGCCCGGACCGACGATCCCGCCCGCTGACGACGTCGCCGTCACCCGCGCCCGCATCGCGGCGCCGCCCGCCCGCGTCCACCGCGCGCTCACCGAGCCCGCCGAGCTCACCGCGTGGCTCGCCGAGCACGCCGACGTCGCCCTGCCCGGCACGTGGGCCTTCTGGGGCCGCGACGTCCCCGAGGGCGACGCCCCGCACCAGACCCCGCTGCACGTCGCCACCGACAACCTGCGTTTCACATGGCGGCTCGAGGACACCGACACGACCGCCGAGTTCGCCCTCGAACCACAGGACGACGACCGGTCGACGCTGGTCACGCTCTCGCAGACGCACTTCCCCGGCTGGCCGGCGGCGATGGCGGGCACGGGGGCGCTCGCGCTGCTGCCGACGTGGTGGGCGCTGGCGATCGCGAACCTCGACGACCACATCGCGGGGCGCCCGCTCGTCGCCCGGCCCGATCTGACGTCGACGCGGATGGAGGTCGGTCTCGATATCGCCGCGGACCCCGGCGCGGTCTTCACCTCGCTCGTCGACCCCGACGTCTTCCTGCGGTGGTTCGGGGCGCCGATGGGGATCGAGCCGCGGGTCGGCGGCCGCTGGGCGATGGGTGGTCTGGAGACCAACCCGAACCCGGGCACGATCACCGAGTTCGAGCCCGGCCGTGCGCTGGGGATCGACCTGGGCGGCATGGTCGTCCGCTGGGAGCTGGCGGGGTCGGCGGGTCACACCCGGCTGACGCTGGTCCAGAGCGGGTTCGACGAGGGCCGGCCGCCCTACGGCGCCTGGCTGGGGTGGCTCTCCGGCCTGCCCGAGCTGCGCCGTTCCCACGAGGTCCCGGACTGGGAGCCCATCTGGGTCGGCGACGACACCCCGTCGCTGCCCGGCACCTGACACTGTCCCCGCCCCGCGAGGGCCTGCCACGATGATCGGGTGAGTGGATCGTCGACGCCGTGTCCGTGCGGCCTCCCGGAGCCCTACGCCGACTGTTGCGGGCGCTTCCACTCCGGTGCCGCGTCGCCGTCGACCGCGGAGCTGCTGATGCGCTCGCGCTACTCCGCCTTCGCGGTGGGCGACGCCGGCTACCTGCGCCGCACGTGGCATCCGCGGACCCGGCCGCGACGGTTGACGCTCGATCCCGACCAGGTGTGGACGCGGCTGGAGATCCACTCGCGCAGCGGGGGCGTCCTGTTCAACTCCCACGGGATCGTCGAGTTCAGCGCCCACTACACCCGCGCCGGCCGGGTGGGGGTGCTGCACGAGCACAGCCGGTTCGTCCGCGAGGACGGGGTGTGGCTGTACTTCGACGGGACCGAGGACTAACCCGGTCGAGAGGCGGGAGCTGGGTCACGAACGGCCCGGATCGCCAAACATGGGATGTTAGGTTCATCGGCATGACGGTGGACGCGGGGCTGACCACGGTCCGGACCGACCGGGCCTGCGACGCGGTGATCGCCCAGCTCGAGCAACGCATCCTCGACGGGACGTGGCCGCTGAACACCCGCATCCCCACCGAGCCGGAGCTCACCGCCGCCCTCGGCGTCGGCCGCAACACCGTGCGCGAGGCCGTCCGCGCCCTCGAGCACGCCGGTCTCCTCGAACCCCGCCGCGGCGACGGCACCTACGTCCGCGCCACCAGCGCGCTCGGCGCCGCCGTCTACCGGCGCGCCCGCCAGACCGACCTCCTCCACGTCCTCGACGTCCGCGCCAGCCTCGAACGGGCCGCCGCCGAGGCCGCCGCCCGCAACCGCACCCCCGCCGACGCCGAACGGGTCGCCCAGGCCGCCCGCGACCGTCGCGCCGCGTGCGAGCTCGGCGATCCCGATGCGTTCGTCGCCGCCGACCTCGCGTTCCACCGCGCCGTGATCGCCGCGACCGGCAACCCCGTCCTCGCCGACCTCTACGACGGGCTGACCGAGGCCGTCGAACGGTCCGTCGCCGAGATCGACCGGCTCCACGGCGACCGCGCCGACTTCCCCGGTCACGACGAGCTCGCCGACGCGATCGTCGCCGGCGACCCGCAGGCCGCCCTGGCCGCCGCCGACGCCTACCTCGACGTCGCCCGCACGATCATCGAGCGCCGACCGTGACCGCCGTGGACCCCGGCGCTGGCGTCACCGCGGCCGGGGGCCGGCGACCCGCACCCCGCGCCATGTTCTGGACCGCCGCGGCGATCGTCGTCGTGGCGCTCAACCTGCGCGCCTCCGTCGTCGGCGTCGGTCCGCTGCTCACCGAGATCCGCGTCGACGAGTCGCTGTCGGCGACCGCAGGCGGCATCCTCACGGCGCTGCCCGTGTTGTGTTTCGGTCTGCTCGCGCCCGTCGCACCGCGGATGGCCAGGCGGGTCGGTATCGAACGCGCGCTGCTCGCCGTCCTGGTCCTGCTCACCGCGGGCTGCCTGGTCCGGATGGTGCCGACGGTGTCGGGCCTCTACCTGGGCACCGTGATGATCGGAACGGCCGTCGCCTCGGGAAACGTCCTGCTGCCGGCGCTGATCAAGCGCGACTACGCGCACCGCACCGGCCTGATGACGGCCGTGTACTCGTCGGCGATCTCGTTCTCCGGGGCCCTGGGCGCCGCCGTCACGGTGCCGCTCGCCGACGCGGCCGGCCTGGGGTGGCGCCTCGCCCTCGGCGCCTGGGCGGCGTGGGCCGTCCTCGGTGTCCTCTGCTGGCTGCCGCAGCTGCGCCGGGTCGCCCGGCCCGCGGTCCCCGGAACCAAGGTCCGCGGCGTCGCACGGCAGGCGCTCGCCTGGCAGGTCACCGCCTACATGGGTCTGCAGTCGCTGGGCTTCTACTCGGCGTCGGCCTGGTTCGCGTCGATCTTCATCGACCGTGGCTGGTCACCGACCGCCGCGGGGGCGCTGGTGTCGGTCGTCAGCGTCACGGGCCTGCTCGGCGGCATCGGGGCGCCGCTGCTCGGGGCGCGCTCCCGCGACCAGCGCCGGTTGTCGCTGGCCATCACGCTGCTCGGGGCCGTTGGCATCGGGCTGGTGCTGGTCCCCGGGCTGGAGATCGTCGCGTGCGTCCTCGCGGGCGTCAGCTTCGGCGCGGCGCTCGGCCTGGCGCTGATCTACATGGGGCTGCGCAGTCCCGACGCCGCGCACGCCGCGCAGCTGTCGGGCATGGCGCAGTGCGTCGGGTACGCGGTCGCCGCGGTGGGTCCGTTCGCCGTCGGCGCCCTGCACGACCTCACGGACGGCTGGACCGTGCCCATGATCGTGGTGCTCGTCCTCTACATCCCGCAGGGCGTCGCCGGCTGGCTCGCCGGGCGTGACCGCCAGCTGGTCCGCAGCGGCGTCGAACCCGTCGCCTGACGGTCGTCGCAGCGCCCCGCGGCGCGCGTCACACGACCGCTCGTCGACGGCGAAACGCGGGCCCGCCCACCCCGCGGATCCCAGGCGGCACCGGTACCTTTCACCCGGCGACGGGCCCGGTGCGGCGGCCCGCCGGGCGCGGCGATCTTCGGAGTCCCCCTGATGTCAGACGAGCAGTCCCACGAGCACGAGCGCAGCGAGATCACCTACGCCGAGCACTACCATCCGGCCCGCCCGCGCAGCCTGCGCCACCGGGCCCGCGTCAAGTCCCCGGTCCCCCGCCGCTCCGTCACCCAGGACGGCGAGCCCACCGGCACCAACCCCGCCTACGTGTCGTGGCTGCTGTCGCAGTCGATGCTGGCCGACGCCAACGAGATCTCCCGCCAGTTCTCCGGCTCGGGGACGATGTGGCAGAACCCGTTCGCCAACCCCGGCCCGCGGCAGGCCGTCGAGACGGCGTCGGTGTGGTTCACCGCCTACCCGCTGTCGCTGATCACGCGGCCCGACGAGTCGTTCCTCGCCGCGCTGGCCGACGAGGACCTGTGGAAAGCGTTCTCCGACATCGGGATCGAGGGCGTCCACACCGGGCCGGTGAAGCGCGCGGGCGGTCTCCGCGGCTGGCACACCACCCCGAGCGTCGACGGCCACTTCGACCGGATGGCCACGGAGATCGACCCCGCCTTCGGCACCGAGGCCGAGTTCCGGGCCATGTGCGGCATGGCCACCTGGCACGGCGGCACGATCATCGACGACATCGTCCCCGGCCACACGGGCAAGGGCGCGGACTTCCGGCTCGCCGAGATGAAGTACGGCGACTACCCGGGCATCTACCACATGGTGGAGATCGAGCCCGAGGACTGGAACCTGCTGCCCGACGTGGCACCGGGCCGCGACTCGGCGAACCTCGACGTCGCCACCGAGGAGCAGCTGGAGAAGGCCGGCTACATCATCGGCCGGCTGCAGCGCGTCATCTTCTTCGCCGAGGGCGTCAAGGAGACCAACTGGAGCGTCACCGCACCCGTCGTCGGCGTCGACGGCATCGAGCGGCGCTGGGTCTACCTGCACTACTTCAAGGACGGACAGCCGTCGATCAACTGGCTCGACCCCTCGTTCGCCGGCATGCGGCTCGTCATCGGCGACGCGCTGCACTCGCTGGCCGACCTCGGTTCCGGTGCGCTGCGCCTGGACGCCAACGGGTTCCTCGGCGTCGAGAAGTCGACCGAGGGCTCTCCCGCCTGGTCGGAGGGGCATCCGCTGTCGCAGGCGGCGAACCACCTGATCGGCAGCATGGTGCGCAAGCTGGGCGGCTTCACGTTCCAGGAGCTCAACCTCACGATCGACGACATCAAGCAGACCTCGGAGGCCGGGGCCGACCTGTCCTACGACTTCGTCAACCGGCCCGCCTACCACCACGCGCTGGCCACCGGCGACAGCGAGTTCCTGCGGCTGACGCTGCGCACGTCGCTGGCGCTGGGCGTCGACCCGGCCGGGCTCGTGCACGCCATGCAGAACCACGACGAGCTCACCTACGAGCTGCTGCACTGGTCGACCGGGCACCGCGACGACCTGTACCCGTTCCGTGGGACACCCACCCGGGGCGAGGACATCGCCGAGGCCGTCCGCGCCGACCTCGTCGCCGCCCTCACCGGGCCCGAGCACCCCTACAACCTGATCTTCACGACCAACGGCATCGCCTGCACGACGACGTCGGCGATCGCGGCGATCCTCGGGGTGCCGGCGCTCGACGACCTCTCCCACGACGTCGACGACGCGGTCCGGGCCCGGATCATGCGCGCGCACCTGCTCCTCGCGATGTTCAACGCGCTGCAGCCCGGCGTGTTCGCGCTCTCGGGCTGGGACCTGTGCGGGATCCTCACGCTGCCGCCGTCGCAGGTGTCGACGCTGCTCGACCACGGCGACACCCGCTGGATCAACCGCGGCGCGCACGACCTCATGGGCGCCGACCCGGCCGCCACGCGCAGCACCGCGGGCATGCCGCGCGGCCGCTCGCTCTACGGCACGCTGCCCGACCAGCTGGCCGACGAGACCAGCTTCGCGCGCCAGCTGCAGGCCATCCTCGCCGTCCGCAGCCGCCACGGCATCGCGACGAGCGAGCAGATCGACGTCCCCGACGTCTCACACCGCGGGACGCTGGTGATGGTGCACCGGCTCGCCCCGGAGCACGGCCTGCACGTCAGCGTGCTCAACTTCGCCAACGAGCACGTGTCGGCCACCGTGCGGTCCACGCAGCTCGTCCCCGGCTCGGTCGTCACCGACATGTTCACCGACCGCGAGGTCGGCGTCGTCGACGACCTGCTGGGCTTCACGATCGACCTCGAGCCGCACCAGGGGCACTCGCTGCTGGTCACGGTCCCCGTGGTCGTCGACACCGAGGACGACGCCTGATGGACGTCGCCGCGATCAACAGACGTGTCGTCGAGCAGTTCCGGGCCGGGGGCGAGATCGAGGGGATGCACCGCGAGGCGCTGCTCCTGCTGACGACGACGGGCCGCCGCTCGGGCCGCAGCCACACCTCGCCGATGATGTTCCACCGCGACGGCGACCGGCTGCTGGTCATCGCGTCGAACATGGGCGCGGCGCAGCACCCCGACTGGTACGCCAACCTCGCGGCCGACCCGGACGTCACCGTCGAGATCGGCGACGAGACCTACGACGCCAGCGCAACGACCCTGACCGGCGACGACCGCACCCGGACGTGGGCTCTGCTGAAACAGACGTACCCGTTCTTCGCCGACCACGAGGCGCAGACGTCGCGGGAGATTCCGGTCGTGGAGCTGTCCCGGCGCTGACCACCCCTGTGAGCGGCGATAGTCGCTATCGCGACTATCGCCGCTCACGAGCGGCTCTCAGATCCGGGTGGTGCGGGTGACGGCGACCAGCTCGCTCGTGTGGCTGCCCGCGATGCCGACGTCCGGCGGGCGCGGGGTGAACCCCGGCAGCTCCGACAGGCCGTCGCTGCCGTCGAGGACACTCAGGTCCACCGGTCCCGGGCCTGCCAGCTCCAGCGCCAGCTCGACCCCCTCGGCGGGCGGGGCATGGAAGATCAGGTCGAGACGACCGTCCCGGACGTCGATCGGCGCCCCCGCCGCCGTGGCCCTCTCCACGGCCGGGCCGTTGCCCGTCTGCACGGCGAGCAACCGGACCGGGCGCTGCGCCACGATCCGCACCGTCACCGTCCGCCCCGCCCCCGCCACGACGTCGGACACCACGTCCACCCGCGCCGGCGGCAGCGCAGCGACCGGCGCCGGGCCTGCCCAGAAGAACCCCGACATGCCCAGCAGCTCCGGCACCAGCTGCCGCCGGTCGACGTAGCCGGCCGTCCACGGGTCCGGATGTTCCTGCTCGGTGACCCAGCGGGCCTGCCCGGTGTCGGCGTCCAGGGAGTACATCAGCTGCGCCGGAACGGGATCCGCCGGCGTGAAGCGGTCGGCCGACAGCCCCACCGCCCCGAGCACGACCGCCGCCACCAGCGCCACCGGCCCCGGCCACCACGCCCGCCTCCCCCACACCGGGTCGATCAGCGGCAGCAGCACCGGGGTGAGCAGGACCAGCACGAACGCCGGGACCGCCGCCACCGGCATCCCCAGCGCCGGGAAGAACAGCACCGCCGTCGGCACCAGGACCACCACCCCGACGAACGCCGCCACCACCGCGGCGGCGATCCCGATCCCCGTGCGCCCCACCGCGACCGCCACCAGCGTGCACACCGCGCCCGCCAACGCCGGCACCGCCGCCAGGTACGAGCCACCCGGCGCGAACGACGCCAGCACGACGCCCAGCGCCGCGAGCCACGCCAGCCCGCCCACCACCAGCGCCACCGCGCCGACCGCCTTGCGCAGCAACGCGAACCAGATCAGCACCACCGCCGCGACGAGCACCACCAGCGCCCACCGGTACCAGGTCGGGTCCCACACGTCGCGCACGCTCGCGTACTCGGGCCGGATCGCCACCAGCAGCTGCCAGCCACCCTGCGCCAGCAGCGGCGCCCCCACCAGCGGCACGACCGCGAGGACCAGCCCACCCAGCATCCGCGGCACGCTCGCCGCCCGCCGCCACCGCGCGACGACCGCCAGCGCCACCACCGCGACCGCCGCCAGGACCGCCAACGGCCACACCGCCGACTCCGGGTAGTGCACCAACACGTCCAGCACCGGGAAGTACGTCGCGTCCTGCGCCGCCGCCAACACCCGCACGTCCTCGTCACCGAACGCCCGAGCCAGCGCCACCGCCGAGTCCAGGTGCGCCTGCAGACTGCCCCGGTCCATCCGGTCCGGGGTGTCCTCCGGCGAGTGATAGGCCGCCGACCCGTCGATGTAGGCCGAGTTCAGCCCCGTGAACCGGCCGGCGTCGCGGAATGGGCTGAAGTCCGTGTCGTTCGGCAGGATCCGGTAGACCTCGACGGCGAAGCTCGTCGCCACCGGGTGCCCCACCGCACCCGCGTACACGTCGACCAGGTTCCGGTTCCCGCGCGTCGTCTCGAACATGATCACCGGCCCACCGGTGCCCCGCGCCTCGACGTTGAGCACCACACCGCCCTGCGCCGCAAGGGGATCCGAGGCCACGAACGCCTCCGCCCCGCACAGGCACGCCTCCTCGGCGTCGGTGAACAGCAACACCACGTCGTTGCGCATCGGCGTCGCCCGCAGCACCCGGGCCGACTCCAGCAACGTCGACACCCCCGCGCCGTCGTCGTTCGCGCCGGGGCCGACCTGCACCGAGTCGTAGTGGGCCACCAGGAACACCCGGCCACGCTCGGCCTCGCGCGCGGTCCCCGGGATCGTCGCGACGACGTTGCGCACCCGGGCGGCCTGCCTGCCATTGACACCCACCGCGTCCTGCACCCGCGTCTCGACGCCGAAGCCGCGCAAGGTGTCGAGAATGTAGGTCCGCACCTCGTCGTTGGCCGCGGACCCGGCAACGTGCGTGCGCGCCCCGATCCGCTCCACGTGCGCGAACGCCGCAGCCGCTGACGGCTCGTCGGCCGGGACATCGGTCCTCGGCGACGGCGGCGACACCGACAGCACGGCCACCACCGCCACCGCGGCGACGATCAGCCAGGCCGCGGCGACCGCGAGTGGACGGGGCGGCGGGGTGATCGTCGGCGACCGCACGCCCGCAGTCTGCCCGAGTGTCCGTTGCCCGTGCGTCAGGACGCGGCGACGCCTGCGATTCGGAACGTCTCGGCCGGCATGGCCCGGCGCAACCGCCAGGTGATCGCGATCGGCTTCTCGCCCTGGTGGCTCTCGATGTCGACCTGCCCCAGGCAGAGGAACGGTGCGCCGTCGCCGAGATCGTCCGACGGGGTGTCGCGGGTGAACAGCACGACATGGGTGCCACGCTCGCGGTGGTTGAGGTAGCGCTGCCCGGTTTCGGACTGGGTCGACGTCGCGTTCTGCGACTCCCAGTGGAACACCTCGGGGCTCACCGCGAAGTCCCGGTACATCGTTGTCGGTGAGAAGTCGCGCTCGGTCTTGCGCAGGTTCACGAGCAACACGTCCGTGGACTGCTCGGGAGCCCAGGCCACCCCTGTGGCATGGCCGTAGGCCTTGCGCTCCATGCTGGCCCAGTCGAGAGCGGCAAGGATCTCTTCTCGACGGTAGTGCGCGTGGCTCATCAGCGGGATGTGCGTGAGCCCCTCCCCCAGCGACTTGGGCAGGTGCCGTGCCGTGTCAAGGGTGTGCGCGACGAGCTCGCCGATCTCCGCGCACACCGCGGGGTGCCGGCGCAGGTGCGCGAGGCCCTGCTCGTAGCTGGTGAACCCGTTGCGCTTGGGCCAGAGCTGGAAGAACAACATGCGGGCCAGGCGCTGCTCCCGCTCGGTCAGGTCCCCGTAGCTGGGGCCTGCGGGGGCGGCCAGCTGCGCATAGACCAGCGCGCGCTCCGGATCGTCGACGTGGCTGAGGTTGGACATCCGCCGCAGCAACACCTCCTCGTCGGGGCCGCCGGTGAGGGTCGACAGGCCTGCGTCGCGCCGTAGCGCAGTCCACGAGCCCTTGCCCCGGTAGATGTCGGCCAGCTCTCGGTCAGCGTCGCGCAGGTACCCGGCGAGCGGCAGATCGCCGTGCGAACGGACGTCGGCGATCAGGTCCTTGCGCGTGAACTTCAGCTGCCGGCGGACGTTGTCCAGCACGATCTTCTGCGCGACCCGGTCGAGGACCAGCGCTGATCCGGACGGCAGGAACGGGAACGACTGCTCGATGTCGTCGGCCAGGCCGCGACGGCTGGAGCCCGTCAACGCCCGGTAGCGGACGTCGAACCGGAACTCGCGGCGCTGCTGGCCGATGAAGTCGAGCGCGGTCAGGACGGCCTTGTCGGGTGCGCGGCGCAGGCCACGGCCCAGCTGCTGCAGGAAGATCGTCGCGCTCTGCGTTGGGCGCAGCATGAGGATCGTGTCGACCTGCGGCAGGTCGAGACCCTCGTTGAACAGGTCGACGGTGAACAGGCAGTTCACCTCGCGCGCGCTGAGCTGGCGCAGCGCCGCGGCCCGGTCGGCAGGTGACGTGCCGCCGGTCACCGCGAGGCTAGGGATGCCAGCCTTGGTGAACACCGTCGCCATGTACTCCGCGTGGGCGATCGACACGCAGAAGCCCAAGGCGCGCATGGCCAGCACGTCGGTGACCTTGTCGCGCGTCTCCCGGACGACCTTCGCCGCGCGGGCGTCGTTGCCGGTGTAGACGGCGTCGAGCGCCGCGGTGTCGTAGCCACCCTTCTTCCACTGCACACCGGTGAGGTCGACGTCGTCGGCGATGCCGAAGTAGTGGAACGGGACCAGCAGGTCGTCGGCGAGCGCGTCCCACAGCCGCAGCTCGGCGGCGCTGCGACCCTCGAACTGGTCGCGGACGTCGGTGCCGTCGGCGCGCTCCGGCGTCGCGGTCAGGCCGAGCAGCTCGCGGGGTGTCAGGTGGTCGAGCAGGCGCCGGTAGCTCGCTGCCTCGGCGTGGTGGAACTCGTCGACCACGACGACGTCGAAGTGGTCAGCCGGGACGTTGTCGACGCCGTAGGCCGCGAGCCCCTGGATGCTGGCGAAGACGTGGTTCCAGCGTTCGGGGCGCTGCCCGCCGACGTAGAGCTCGCCGAACGACCCGTCAGCGAGGACGGCGCGGTAGGTCCGCCGGGACTGGTCGAGGATCTCCTTGCGGTGCGCGACGAACAACAGCCGGGCGCGCGGGAGGGTCTGGCGCAGCCGCGCATAGTCGAGCGCTGCGACGACTGTCTTGCCTGTTCCGGTCGCGGCGACCACGAGGTTGCGGTGGCGGCCGTGGACTTCCCGCTCGGTGTCGAGGGCTTCGAGGATCTGGGCCTGATGCGGCAGCGGCCGCACCTCGAGCCCGGTGAGCAGCTGGTCGGCGGACGGCACCCGGGCCCGCCCAAGAGCGTCGGAGAGCCGGGCGACGTCGTCGGGATTGTGGGGGTCGTACGGGACGAAGTTCGGGTCGGCCCAGTAGGTGTCGAAGGTGCTGGTGAACTTGCGGATCAGGTCGGGCGTCGCCACCGACGACAGCCGCACGTTCCACTCCAGGCCTTCAACCAGGGCCGACTTCGACAGGTTGCTGCTGCCGACGAACGCGGTGTCAAAGCCCGTGTCGCGTCGGAAGAGCCAGGCCTTGGCGTGCAGCCGGGTGGTCGCCGACGCATAGTTGATCTTTACCTCGGCGCCGAAGCGGGTCACGAGCTCATCGACGGCCCGCTGCTCCGTCGCGCCCATGTACGTCGTCGTGATGACGCGCAACGGCACACCACGCTCGTTCAGCACGGCAAGCTCGTCCCGCAGCAGCCGCAGGCCCGGCCAGCGAATGAAGGCGCACAACAGGTTCACGGCGTCGGCCGAGACCAGCTCGGACTTCAGCTCGGCCGACAGCGACGGCTCGCCGGGCGTGTTGGTCATCAGCGCCGCCGCCGACAGCGACGTCTTCGGCCGGATCAGCCGGTGCACGCCCGGCGCGATCTTGCGGCTGAGAACAGCGAGGTACTGAATCGCCTCACCGAGATCGTCTCCAGGTGCGGGGAGGCGCGCGAGCAGATCGTTGGTCAGCTCAATGCGGCGCTTCGGATCAGGCTCGGATTCGAGAACCCGTTGGAATGCGGCGGCCACGTGCCGTGCGAGCACCTGTGGCTGGTCGGCAACCTCGACCGGGAGGAAGTGCGGGTCGAGATCAGGAAGGGCGGCGAGGACTGCGTCGAGTCCGGCGGTGCGCAACTGCTCGTAGACGCCCTCGGGGAGCGGCTGCGTCACGGGGTGATCGCCATCGGCCGGCTCATGACGCGACTCCTGACCGTCGATCGTTCGGGCGCGATACGTCACCATACCTATCGGCGAGCTCTCAGCTGATACGAGCCGCGCCCTGTCGGACGGCTCGCCGAGATGCACCTGAGCGTCGCGCCGAGCAAGATCAACCGCAGCCATGTGCATCGGCGGCTGTCCGCCGCGCCGTGGACGCGGGCCGGCGCTACCGTCGACGCGTGCCGATCCTCGACATCGAGGGCCTCCCGACCTATTTCGAGGCCACCGGCGACGGCCCCGCGCTGGTGCTGCTGCACGGCGGGATCGTCGCGTCGGACTCGTGGGGTCCGTGGCCCGAGCTGCTGGCGGCGGGCGGGTACACGGTGCTCACCCCCGACCGGCGGGGCCACGGCGGGACACCGGACGTCGAGGGGCCGATCACCTACGACGCGATGGCCGACGACACGGTGGGGTTCCTGCGTGCGGCGGTGGGCGGGCCGGCGCACCTGGTGGGGTGGAGCGACGGGGCGGTGGTGGCGGCGTTGGTGTCGATGCGGGCGCCGGAGCTGGTGGCGCGGCAGGTCCTGATCGGGCAGTACTACTCGCCCGACGGGGTCGCGCGGCCCGGGTTCCTGGCCTCGCTCGAGGCGTTGCGCGACGGGCCGTTGGACCACCTGCGCAGCTCCCACGCGTCGCCGGACGGGCCGGGGCACTTCCGGGTCGTCGTCGGCAAGCTGCTCGACCTGTTCGCCCGGGAGCCGGACGTCGACCTGCGCCGCTTCGCCGGGGTCACCGCGCCGACGCTGATCCTGCAGGGCGACCGCGACGAGGCGACCGTCCCGCACGGGCGCGCCGTCGCCGCCATACTGCCCGCGGGCCGGTTCGCGGTGCTGCCCGGCACGCACTCCCTGCCGTTGGAGGCTCCGGAGCTGGTCAGCGCGCTGGTGCTGGAGTTCCTGTCGGGAGCGCTGGACGGCTGAGCGGCCGGGTTCAGGTCTGGGCGGCCCAGCCGGCCTCGCAGGCGACGACGAAGTGCGTCGTGATCGACACCCATGCGGCGCCGACGCGGGCCCGTCGCGGCGTGCCGGCGGGGCCGAGCCGGTCCAGGCCGGCCTGTTCGAGCCGGATCCGGGTGCCGGCGTCGTCGGCGGCGAACCCGATGTCGACCTCGGACGTCTCGTCGCGGTCGATGAACAGCCGCAGCCGCAGCCCGAGCCGCGTGGGCGGTGCCCAGGTCGCGACCTCGCCCCAGTCGTAGGTGGTGGCGTCGTGGGTGGTCTCGACGACGCGGCCGCCGACCGCGGGCGCCATGGTGATCGACGCCGGGTCGCCGCTGATCGTGTGCGACTGCGGCCACCACGTCGCGATGCGGGTCGTCCACACCTCGAAGGCGTGCGCGGGTGGCGCGGCGACGTGGAACTCGACGACGAGCGGCTCGGACGTCGTGGTCACAGTGGGCCTCCCGGCGCCGTTGCGGCGGCCCCCGGCTCGGGAGCCGGGCACGCGTGACCCCACACCGTACGGAACAACCGGCGCCTCGCGAATCCGCTGTTCGTGACCGTTTCTGCCGCGGTGTCCGGGTAGCTGTGGCGGGTCGTCGCGTCGTCTGTTCAGCGGCTGGGGTGTGCCCTACCCTCGGCGTCGGGAAACGCCCCGAGGGTGTAGGGACCTCTCGATCGTCCCGGGTGGGCGCGACCGCGCACGATGTCGCAGTAACAGAGAACAACGGTTCAGCGAGACGCAGTCGCAGTCGCACCATGACGGCCACCGGCCCCACGCCGGCGGCGCGAGAGGACGAGCACGGATGGACGCCACCCCCCAGCAGCCTCGCAAGGACGCGGCCGTCGCGGAGGCCAGGGCGATCATCGAGCTCTGCATCCAGGGGTCGGAGGCCAACGACCGCGACGACCTGATCCGCAAGCTCACCACCGTCCGCACGGCGCTGGCCCGCCACCCCGGCCCGGCGACGGTCCGCGACGCCGCGTCGGAGTGCATCCGCGCGCTCGAGTCGCTGAAGATCGACCTGCGGACCCGGCGCACCACGCTGGCCGACCCGGGCCGCGCCGCCCGGCTGCGCGCCGAGCTCGACCGGGCCCGCAACCACTTCGAGGACTTCCAGACCCGCTCGCGGGAGTGGCCGCAGCTGCTCGGCGAGGGGTTCTCGGCGATGAGCTCCGACGCCGAGTTCGCGCTGCGCACCCGGGCCCGGCAGGTCATCGCCGAGGCCGAGGAGTCGATCGAGGCCAACGACCCGAAGAAGAACGGCGAGGCTTTCGACGGGTGGTTGCGGCACCGGCTCGCCGTCGAGGCCGACGACGTGTACTCGCTGCTGCTCGAGCGCAGCAGGCGTGTGGCGGCGCAGCTCGGTGAGCAGCTCGACGCCCCGCCGCCGAGCATCGAGTCGGTTCCCGTCGTCGCGCCCGACCGGCTCGTCGGGGAGCTTCAGGCGCGCCAGTCGTCCGGGGGCGGCAACACGCCCGCCGGCACCCGCATGCTCGGCATCCTGATGCCCACCTACGGCGGCATCATGATGGCGATCGTATTGTCGCGGTTCCTCGGCCTGAACATGCCGGGCTGGGTCATCGCGGTGTGCGCGGTGGTCGGCGCCGCCGGTCTCGGTGGTGCGGCGCTGTCGGGTGAGCGCAAACGCCAGCTCGACCGTCGCCGTGGCGACGCGAAGTCCACGCTGCGCGGGATGATCGACGAGTACCAGCTCGCGATGAGCAAGCAGATCCGCGACGCCACGCGGCTGCTGCAGGGCGATCTGCGCAAGGCCGCGACGACCGTCGTCAACACCCGGGCGTCGGAGTTCACCGACCAGCTCGACGCGGCCCGCGAGGCCGCGGACACCGCGCGCAACGCGTCGGCCGATCTGTCCGACATCTCCGACGACCTGGAGTCGGTCGCGGAGCTGCAGGCCCGCGCGCGCCGGTTGATCGACACCCCGCCGGAGGGTCGCAGCGAGCGGATCCTCAAGACCGTCTCCTGACGACGACCAGCAGCCGCCGAGATGCACCTGGCCGCGGTCGATGCCGCGGGACGCGTGGGTGTGCATCGCGGCGAGCCGTCCGGCAGGACGCGGCAGGCCGACCCGCGCCCGAGGTCACAGGACAACCGGCACGGACCGGGTGGCCTGCCGGGCGGCGCGGGTGCAGGCTCGGGGTGATCACCTCCGAACGGGAAGGAACCCGATGCGGTACGTGAAACTGGGATCGACGGGACTCGATGTCTCGCCGGTCTGCGTGGGCTGCATGAGCTTCGGCATCCCCGGCCGCGGCAACCACGAGTGGACCCTCGACGAGGACGCCTCCCGCCCCCTGATCAAAGCTGCGCTGGACGCGGGCGTGAACTTCTTCGACACCGCCAACGTCTACTCCGACGGCACCAGCGAGGAGATCGTCGGGCGCGCGCTGGCCGACATGGCCGACCGCGACGAGATCGTGCTGGCCACCAAGGTGAACGGGCGCATGCGGCCCGGCCCCAACGGCAGCGGCCTGTCGCGCAAGGCGATCATGACCGAGATCGACCACAGCTTGCGCCGGCTCGGCACCGACTACGTCGACCTCTACCAGATCCACCGCTACGACCCGGACGTCCCGCTGGAGGAGACGCTCGAGGCGCTGCACGACGTCGTCCGCGCGGGCAAGGCCCGCTACATCGGGGCGTCGTCGATGTGGGCGTGGCAGTTCGCCCGCGCCCTCTACCTCTCCGACGCCAACGGCTGGACCCGGTTCTCGACGATGCAGAACCACTACAACCTCCTCTACCGCGAGGAGGAGCGCGAGATGCTGCCGCTGTGCGAGGCGGAGGGCGTCGGCGTCATCCCGTGGAGCCCGCTGGCGCGCGGGCGGCTGACCCGGCCGTGGGACAGCGAGAGCGCGCGCAGCCGCACCGACAACTTCGGCAAGACCCTCTACAAGGACTCCGACGCCGAGATCGTCGCCCGCGTCGAGGAGGTCGCGCAGGCGCGCGGCATCCCGATGGCGCAGGTCGGACTGGCCTGGATGCTGGGCAAGCCCGCCGTCTCGGCACCGATCGTCGGCGCCACGAAGCTGCAGCACCTGCAGGACGCGATCGCGGCCGTCGACGTCACCCTCTCCGACGACGAGGTCGAGCGCCTGGAGCAGCCCTACGTCCCGCATGCCGTCGCCGGGTTCCTCACCTCTTGACCGCCAGCCCGGCGAGCGCCCCGAACCGTTCGGGGCGCTCGCCGTCGGCCAACGGGACGTCGGGGTGCCACAACGGCAGGTGCACCAGCCCCGGTTCGACGAGGTCCCAGCCGTCGAACTGGGCCAGCAGCTCGGCCCGGGACCGCAGGAAGATCGGTGTGCCGGTGCGCGACGACAGCTTCTGCGCCTCGATGACCTCCGGCGGCTGGTCCTCGTGGGTCACGTTGACCAGCGCGAGCATGCTGCCGGCGGGCACCGACTCGCGCAGCCGGGCGACGATCCCGGCGGGGTCGTCGGCGTCGGGGACGAAGTGCAGGACGCCGAGGACGAGCACGGCGATGGGGCGGTCGAAGTCGAGCAGCTCCCGCACGTCGGGATCGGCGACGATCGACTCGACGTCGCGCGCGTCGGCCTGGACGACGACGGTCCCTGGGTTCCCGTCGAGGATCGCCCGGCTGTGTGACACCGCGATCGGGTCGACGTCGACGTACACGACGCGACACGACGGGTCGGCCTTCTGCGCGACCTCGTGGACGTTGCCGACCGTCGGGATGCCCGACCCGATGTCGAGGAACTGCGTGATCCCGTCGTCGAGGATGCGGCGCACCACCCGGCGCAGGAACGACCGGTTGGCGCGCATGGTGTCGCCGATGTCCGGGGTCATCGACGCGATCATCCCGGCGAGCTCGCGGTCGACGGCGAAGTTGTGCGCACCGCCGAGGAAGTAGTCGTAGACCCTGGCCCCGCTCGGCCGGTCGAGATCGATGTCCTTCGGTGCCCACGACGGCCGGCTCATGTTCCCCCACTCTCCACGTACTGCGTGCGGTCCGGCACGCTGCGCGACGAGAGTAGGCCGAACTTGTCACCCGACGGAATGACACAGCCGGGTCCGATCGCCGTGTCGCCGTATGCTCCCCCGGTGATCGGCGGGGACCGGGCCACGCCGTGGCCGCCGTCCCCGGCACCGGACGTCGATGATCTGGTGTCGGCGTGGACGGCGGATCTCGCGCGCGCGGTGTACCGCCCGATGAGCAGTGTGGAGCTCCGCAGGTTCGTGCGCTGGGCGGCGCTGCGCCTGGCCGCGGCCACCGCCGCGGAGCCCGTCGACACCCGCACGGCCCGATCGGTCGGCGCCTCACTCGTCGACAACGACCTCCTCGACGGTGAGGCTCTCCCGCTGACCGTCTCCGCCCTCTGCACGCACCTGCCGGACGTCGCCGCGGGCCTGGGCGTGACCCGCAACGTCACCGCGGCCCGCGCCGTCATGTCCGCCGTGGTGTCCGGCTACGTCGGCCGCATGCGCGACCGCATCCTCAGCGAGCAGGAGACGGTGCGCCAGGCCGAGGTCACCGCCCGTAAACAGACCCAGGACGCGTTGCTGTCGAGCGAGGCCCGCTTCCGCGCCATCTTCGAGAACTCCGGCGTCGGCATCGGCATCGCCGACATGACGGGCCGCATCGTCGACGTCAACGAGGCGTTCGCGTCGATGCTCGGCTACACCGTCGAGGAGTTCCTGCACATCAACGTGTCCGACTTCGTCCACCCCGACGACGTCCAGGGCATGTGGGAGCTCTACGCGGACATCATCGCGGGCAACCGCGAGTCGGTGCGCATCGAGAAGAGCTACCGGCACCGCGACGGATCCTCGGTGCTGACCGACCTGACGGCGTCGCTGATCCGCAGCCCCGACGGGGCACCGCTCTACACCGTCGCCATGGCCGAGGACGCCCGCACGCGCCGGGAGATGCAGGACCGGCTGCGCCACCAGGCCACGCACGACCCGCTGACGGGCCTGCCCAACCGCACGATGGTCAACGACCGGCTCGCCGAGCTGTTCGCCCGGCCGAACGGCCGCATCGGCGTCTGCTATCTCGACGTCGACAACTTCAAGGTCGTCAACGACCGGCTCGGCCACGACGTCGGCGACAAGCTCCTCCTCGCGCTGTCGGGCCGGCTGCACTCGTCCGTCTCCGGGCGCGGACACATGGTGGGGCGCATGGGTGGCGACGAGTTCGTCATCCTCGTCGAGGACCCGCCCGAGGGGGAGGTCGCCGACCTCGCCGACAGCGTCCTCGCCGCCCTCGCCCCACCCTTCGACGTCGACGAGCACCGCCTCGTCGTCAGCGCCAGCATCGGCGTCGTCGAGGCCTCCGTCGCCGGCACCACCCCCGCCGACGTCCTCAAGTCCGCCGACGTGACCCTCTACTGGGCCAAGGCGGACGGCCGCAACCGGTGGGCCCGCTACGACCCGGAACGCGCCGCGGGCGACATGACCCGCTACACCCTCTCCGCGACGCTGGCGGCCGGGATCGAGCGCGAGGAGTTCGAGGTCGAGTACCAGCCGATCGTGCGGCTGTCCGACAGCGGCGTCGTCGGCGTCGAGGCCCTCGTGCGGTGGAACCATCCGACGCTGGGCCGGCTCGGCCCCGACCGGTTCATCGAGGTCGCCGAGGAGACGGGCGCGATCGTCCCGCTCGGCCGCCATGTCCTGCGCGAGGCGTGTGCCCGCGCCGCCGAGTGGAACGCCGCCCACCCGGGGGCCGACCTGTTCGTCAGCGTCAACCTCGCCGTCCGCCAGGCCCACGACCCGGCCCTGGTGTCCGACGTGGCCGACGTTCTCGCCGAGACCGGCCTGCCCGCCCGCCTGCTGCAGCTGGAGCTGACCGAGAGCGCGCTGCTGGGCCCCGCCGGCCGGCCCGTCGACGCCATCTCCGCCCTTGCCGGGCTGGGCATCCACATCGCCGTCGACGACTTCGGCACCGGCTACTCCAACCTGGGCTACCTACCCCGGCTGCCGCTGCACTCCCTCAAGCTGGCCGGCGTCCTCGTCGAGGGTCTGCGCGGGCCCGCGGCGGGCGCCGGCCGGATCGTCACCAGTCTCATCGCGCTCGCGCACTCGTTGGGGCTCACCGTGACCGGTGAGGGCGTCGAGACGACGGCCCAGGCGGCCCAGTTGCGCGCCGCGCGCTGCGACCTCGCCCAGGGCTGGCTCTACGCCCGCTCGGCGCCCTGGAACAAGGTCGTCGCCGAGCTGGACCGCCTGCGTCCCTGACGGATCGCCGAAGTCCTCGGCGGGTCGCCGAGGTCCTTGGCGGATTGCCCGCACCTGCGCAACTCGTACGGGTGATGATCACCTCTTCGAGTACAGAGCGCGTCCATGCGGTGGACGCGTATTGCTCACGCGCCCCGGTAGAGCGATGATTTTTGTGCACCGACCGAATGGCCACGGTTACGGAGCGTCAGAGCCTGTTGGGGTTGTGAGCGTGAAGGAGTCGATGGTGTCGGGGGATTCGGAGTACTCGGGCGACTACGCCTACGACCTTGCCCACGAGATGAAGGCCGTCCTCAACCTGCCGACGAACCGGCCGGGCCGTCGCGCCGGCGGGGCGGTACCGATGCCGCGGCGCGAGGTCGACCCGGACGGCGACCTGGGCTACGACGCCGCCCACGAGATCTGAGGGATCCGCCACGGCGGGGTGTCGTCGGCGGGCGGCCGGGTACCCGGTACCGACGTCGTCGCAGGAGGTCGCGATGTCCGACCGGACAGAAACCGGCTGGCTCGACGAAGGTGCCGAGCCGATCAACCGGCCCGACCCGTGGCACTGGCTGCTCTACGCCTTCGGTGCCGGGCTGCCGCGGCGCCACCGTGGCTGGGTGCTCTACGACGTCACGACCCGCACCTGGATGCTGCGGCACGCGGCGCGGACCGTCGTGCAGATCGTGCCGTTCGCCGTCCTGCTGATCATTTTCATCCCGGGCCCGCTGTGGGTGCGGGCGGGCGCGGTCGGGATGGGCGCGCTGATGGGACTGTTCTGGTCGAGCGTCTACATCTATGAGACGAACGAGCACCGGGCGGTGAAGGCCGGCTACCCGGTCGGCTACGCGGCGGCGGTGCGCGACGACCAGCGCTCCGCCGAGCGACGCCGCCGCGAGCACGGACTGGGCTGAGGGCTCACTCGGGCCGGGTGCGCACCACCGACGCGACGCCCGTCGTCCCGTGGTTGACCCCGGCCATGCCGCGCAGCCGCGGGTCGTTGCCCAACCGCTCCGCGAACGCCGGACCCGGGCCCGCCGCGGTGAGCCCGCCGTCGACGACGAGGGCCTCCCCCGTCACGAACTCCGACTCGCCGCCAGCGAGGAACGCGATCGCCGACGCGATGTGCTCCGGGCGGCCCGCCGCCGGCCACGGCTGGGTCGCGGCGAGCTTGTCCTCGGCGCGTTCGGGCCGGCCGTGGTGCACCAGCGGCGTCGAGATCGCTCCCGGCAGCACGGCGTTCACCCGGATGCGGTCGGCGGCCAGCTCGATCGACACCGCCTTCGTGAAGTTGACGACGGCCGCCTTCGCCGCCGAGTACGGCACGGGCCCGAGCCCACCCGACAGCCCGGCCACCGACGCGACGTTGACGATGCTGCCCCCGCTCCCCTGCGCCTGCATGATCCGGGCCGCGTGCTTGACCCCGTAGAACACGCCACGGACCAGCACCTCGAACGTGTAGTCCCAGTCCGCGCTCTCGATCTCGGTGATCGCCCCGAACGCCCCGCCGACGCCGGCGTTGTTCACCACGGCGCTCAGCCCGCCGAACCGGTCGACGGCCAACGCCAGTGCCGCGGCCACCGCGTCCTCGTCGCGGACGTCGACGGCCGCCACCGCCACGCGGTCCGGCGCCGCCGCCAGTTCCACCGTCGCGGCCGCCGTCTCGGCGTTCACGTCCGCGACGACGACGCGGAAACCGGCGTCGAGCAGCCGCAGCACCGTCGCCCGGCCGATCCCGCTGCCGCCGCCGGTGACGACTGCAACCGGCCCGTTCTGGTCGCTCACGCGGCCTGCCCTTCAGGAAGAGGTGCACCGATGTCACGGTGGGTGTCGACGGCCGCCAGCCGCGGCAGCACGTGCTGAGCGTAGGTGTCGAAGCAGCGCCGCGACTCCTCGCCGGTCATCCCGCCGAACCCGAGGACGTTGACGACCCCGCCCGCCCCGAGCGCCCGCACCCGCTCCACCGTCTGCTCGACGACCTCGTCCGGCGTGCCGCCGATCTGCAGGTCGGCCAGGAACCTGTTGAACCTCGCCAGCCCGTGCTTCTCGATGTTGCGACGCAGACCCGCGTAGTACTCGTAGCCCTCGACGTGTTCGAGCCGCTCGTTGGTGAACTCGTAGTGGTCGATCGTCGAACGGGCGTAGCCGACCGCGAACCGCTCGTGCATCTCGCGGGCCCGGCCGGGATCGACGTCGGTCGTCGTGAAGTTGACCAGCACCGGCGCCGGCGGCTCCGCGTTGTGGATCGACCGGTACAGCTCCCGGTACTCGGCGGTCTCCCGCAACGTCGTCTCCCACGGCTTCTGCGCGATCAGCATCAGCCCGAACCCGAGCGTCGCCATGATCTTCGCCGACTCCGGCGACACCGCCGACGCGTACGTCCGCCCGCGGAACGACGTGAACGCCGGCGGGTGCAGCTCCGCCCGCGGCTGGTGCAGCAGCTCACCGTCGAACTGGATCGCCCCCGACTCCAGCGCCCCGGAGACGGCGGTCGCGTACTCGACGAACCGTCGCCGCGACTCCCCCATCTCCAGCCGGAACCCGTCGAACTCCACCGAGCCCAGCCCCCGCCCGAGCCCCAGCACGACCCGGCCCTCCGACACCGAGTCCAGCCAGGCGATCTCCTCCGCCACCCGCACCGGGTCGTGCCAGGGCAGCACCATGACCATCGTCCCCAGCCGCACCCGGCTCGTGCGGCCCGCCATCCACGTCAGGAACTGCGCCGGGTTGGGCATCATCTGGTAGCGCGTGAAGTGGTGCTCGGCCGTCCACACCGAGTCGAACCCCGTCGGCTCCGCGGCGTCGGCCAGCGCGAGCTGGTCCCTCATGACGGCGTGGTCGTCGCGGCCCGGTTCGAGCCCTTGGAAGAACACTCCGATACCGACGTGCACGCCGACCTCCCCGCTGAGGCATCCGCCTTAAAGAGCCGATCACCCGTTCTAGACGTCCCTCGGTGGTGGCGCAAGGCCGAGGCGCGTCCGGTGCAGGCCGCCGCACACCTTGCGTGCTCGTCGCACAGGCTGCACGGGGTGCGGCAGGTACGGAAGGTGTGCGACACGCTCGCGCGACCCACGGGCGTCAGCGGCGGCACCGCGTTTCCGGACTCCGGAAGGCGGGTAGCCCGTGTCGCCCGAACGGCCCTGTGGCCGTACCCGTACGTCGTAGAGGAGCACCGGTGGACACCAGCAGAAAACTGCAGGCGAGCAAGGTCATCGAGGCGCCCGCGGACACGATCTTCGCGCTGCTGTCGGACCCGAAACGGCACGTCGACCTCGACGACGCCGGGATGGTCCGCGGCCCGGAGGGCGACGCGCCGCCCATCGGCGGCATCGGTCAGGTCTTCACGATGAACATGCACCAGGACGCCCTCGGCGACTACCGCATGGTCAACACGGTCACCGCGTACCAGCCCGGCAGCCGGATCGGCTGGGCGCCGGCCATCGACCCGTCGTGTGATCTCGCGTCGAAGATCGGCGACATGAACGTGAGCGGCCACACCTTCACCTACGACCTGGCCGAGACCGACGAGGGCACCCGCGTCACCCAGACCTACGAGTGGATGAGCGTGCACGACGAGCAGTTCCTCGCGATGTTCCCCGTCGTCAGCGAGAAGGACCTCAACGCCACCCTCGACAAGATCGCGTCCGCCGTCTCCTGACGGCCGACCGGGCGGAACGGGGCCGCCACCCCGCGCGTGGTCCCCGTCCGCCCCGGCGCTCAGCCGGCCATGGTCAGCCCGCCGCTGACGCTGAGCACCTGGCCGGTGACGTAGGACGCGGCGTCGGAGGCGAAGAACAGCACCGCGTCGGCGACCTCCTCCGGCTTCGCGAGCCGGCGGAACGGGATCGCCCGGACCAGCGCCTCCTTGAGCCGCTCGTCCTGGGCGGCGAACAGCGGTGTGTCGGTCGGTCCGGGGCACACGACGTTGACGTTGATGCCGTGGCGGGCCATCTCCCGCGCGAGGGACTTGCTCATCGCGATGACGCCGCCCTTGGCCCCCGCGTAGATCGTCTCCCCCGAGCTGCCGACGCGGCCCGCGTCGCTCGCGACGTTGACGACCTTCCCGCCGTCCCCGGCCTCGACCATGCCCGGCAGGAACGCCCGGCACATGTGCACCTGGCCGAGGTAGTTGATGGCGACGATCTTGTCCGCGAAGTCGGGCGTCGAGTCGAGGAACTTGCCGGTCCGGTCCCAGCCCGCGCAGTTGACCAGGACGTTCGCGGTCCCGATGTCGGCGGCGACCTGACCGGCGAGCGCGGTGACCGAGTCGGGGTCGGCGACGTCGACGGCCAGCGGCGTGATGCCCTCGGCCTCGCGCGACAGCGCCGTGGCGCCGTCGAGGTCGAGGTCGGCGGCGACGACGCGCGCCCCGGTGCGGGCCAGTCCGAGCGCGACGGCCCGGCCGATCCCCGACGCGGCCCCCGTGACGACCGCGATCCTGTCCGTCATGCGCTCTCCTCCTGGCAGGCGGCCGGCGTCATCGTCGACTCCCGTCCTCGGGTCCGATCCCGCTCACAGCGAGCTCGTCATACGCTCCCGCACTCCGGCCAGCCTGCGGAACTGCTCCAGTGGATCCGACGCCGCGGGCATCAGCACGAACCCCCGCACACCGGCCTCGACGAGCTCGTCGAGGCCCTTCGCGACGTGGTCGGTGTCGCCGACGAGCACCCAGCGCTCCAGCCGCTCGACCGGCAGCCCGTACTGCCCCTTCACGAAGCCTGCGACCTCGGCGCGGCCCGTCTCCAGCCCGCTCCGGCCGTCGGTGACGTGCACGAACACCATCAGCAGGGGTGTCGGCGAGGGTCGGCCGTACTCGGCGGCGAACCCGTCGAGCTGGGCGCGGACCGCGGCGACGCGGTTGGCCGACATCCACACGCCGAGCCAGCCGTCGCCGCGGCGGGCGGCCCGGCGCAGCGCGGCCTCCGACCGGCCGCCGACGACCAGCGGGGGCGGCGTCGCCGGCGCCGGTTCGAGGGCGGGCGAGCGCGTCGGCAGCAACGGTCCCGGATGGTCGACGGCCTCGCCGCGCAGCAGGGCGGTCACGATGTCGAGACCCTCGTCGAGGCGGGCGCCGCGCCCGGCCGTCGACACCCCGGCGGCCTCCCACTCGGCCGGGTTCTCCCCGCCGACACCGACCCCGAACAGCAGCCGGCCGGGGGCGAGGGAGTCGATCGAGGCGAGCTGCTTGGCCGTCCACACGGCGTTGCGCATCGGCAGCAGCAGCACGCCCGTCCCGAGGACGAGCCGTTCGGTGCGGACCGCGGCGGCGGTGAGCGCGGTCAGCGCGTCGAGAAGCGGTGGGTGGAAGCTCAGGTGGTCGCCGACCCAGCCGGAGTCGAACCCCAGCTCCTCGGCGAGCACGGCCCCCTCGACCACCGGCGTCCGTCCCCTGCGGAAGGGGTCGAAGGTCGGCAGCATCACCCCGAAGCCCGCGTCCGACGGCTGGACCACCAGCACCTCCCGGCGTCGCCACCGGCCGCCTCCGTTGACGACCGCGTCGAAATGAACGTAGCTTCAGTGTCAAGAGAAGGAGCGTTCATCGGGAGGCCGCGGTGCCGGACGCCGAGGAACAGGTCCGCCGCGACATCCGCGACGTGCGGGCCCGGTGGCGCACCCGGCAGGTCCTCGACGCCGCCGTCCGGCTGATCAACACCGGTGGGCTGCACGGCATGTCGATGCAGGCGCTGGCCAAGGAGGCGCAGATCAGCGTCGGGCTGATCTACAGCTACTTCGGCGGCAAGGAGGACGTCGTCGTCGCGGTGGTGGCCGACCTGGCCGAGCAGATCCGCCGCGAGGTCGACACCCGCATCGCCGCCGCGGGTGACGACCCCGTCGACCGGCTCGCGGCCGGGTTCGGCGGGTACTGCGTCGCGATGGACGCCCACCGCAACGCCGGGCTGCTCACCTACCGGCAGTCCGCCGAGCTCGGCGCGGCCGCCCGCGAACGGCTCAAGCAGGCCGAGCGCGAGACGTTCGCGCCGCTCACCGCCGTCGTGCGCGAGGCCGCCGACGCCGGGTTGCTCGCCGACGGCGTCTCCCCCGAGATGCTCGTCTTCGACCTCACGGTGCTCGCCCAGGTGTGGGCGCTCAAGCACTGGCACTTCGCGGAGGGCTACGGCGTCGAACGGTTCGTCGCCGACCAGGTCGCGACGCTCGTGCGCCCGGCCCTCACCCCCACCTCGCAGAAGGGCACCCGCCCGTGACGGATGTCGAGGACGTCCGCTACCGCGTCGACGGCCCGACGGCCGTCGTCACCATCGGCTGATCACGGCGCCGCGCACGAGGGTTCTCACCTTCCCGGGCGGCCCTGCGCGCCGTAACGGTTGAGGTGACTCTCGCCCGAGACACTGGCGTCACGGCCCCGGGTCGTGGGTACCCTGTCCTATGTCCACATCGAACGCCGCGGAGCCGACCCCGACACCGGTGACGGACGGCACCACCACGACCCGAACCGGACGTGACGCCGTCGGCGGCCCCGGCTGGGCCGTGAACAGCCACGACGGGCAGAGCACCCTGAAGCTCCACGCCGGCATCTCGATCATGGCCGTGGTCCTGTGCCTGTTCGTCACGTGGATCTTCATCCACCTCGGCACGATCACCCCGGCGATCATCTTCGGTGTCGTTGCCCTGATCTGCCTCGGCATCTTCGTCGGCTGCCGGGCGCGCCTCGCGAAGGTCCGCGGCAAACACTGACCCTGTGAGTGGCAATAGTCGCTATAGCGACTATTGCCACTCACGAGGTGTGCTCAGTACGTCTTCGCGCTGTTCCAGCCGCCGTCGACGAACAGCGTCGTGCCGTTGACGTAGTCGGACTCGGGCCCGCACAGGAACGCCACCGGGCCCGCGATCTCCTCGGGCTGCGCCCAGCGCTTCATCGGGGCGTTGCGCTCGATCGACTCCCGCATCGGCCCCGACCGGAAGTACTCGCTGGTCATCGGCGTCTCCACCACGCCGGGACCGATCGCGTTGCACCAGATCCCGCGAGCCGCGAACTCCAGCGTGATCGTCTTGGTGAGCATGATGATCCCGGCCTTCGCGACGCAGTACGCCGACCGGTCGGCGAAGGCCAGCTCCCCGGTGATCGACGCGATGTTCACGATCTTGCCGCGGCCCTGCTCGATCATCCCCGGGATCGCCGCGCGCGAGAGCACGAACGGGGCCGTCAGGTCGACGTCGAGGGTGTGGCGCCACTCGTCGGGCGTCAGGTCGAGTATCGACGCGATCTGCCGCACCCCCGCGTTGTTGACCAGGATGTCGAGGGTGCCGAGGCGGTCGCGCACCTCGCCGGGCAGCGCCTCGGTGCGGGCGTCGTCGGTCAGGTCGACGGCGAACGTCGCGGCGTCGTCACCGAACTCGGCCGCCGCGTCGGCCAGCCCGGCCTCGTCGCGGTCGACCAGCGCGAGCCGGGCACCGGCGGCGTGCAGCCGTCGCGAGATCGCCCGGCCCAGCCCGCCCGCCGCGCCGGTGACGACGGCGACCTTGTCGCGCAGCGCATCCGGGCTCTCCTGTGGTGACGTCATCGTTGTCCGCTCCGTTCGTCGTGAGGTCACGACGATCGTCGCGGATCTCCGAGGAGCGTGCCGAGCGGAACTCCGGGGATCAGTGGTCGCGCAGCGCCTTCTCCAGCTCGGACTTGCTCATCGACGACCGGCCGTCGATACCGATCTTCTTGGCCCGGTCGTAGAGCTCGTCCTTGGTCATGTCGTCGTAGCTACCGGCCTTGCCCCCGCGGGCGGAGACCTTCTTCTTCCCCTCGGCCGCCGACGCGTTCGCGATCCGCGCCGCCTTCTCCTTCGACCCACCCTTCTTGCGGATCTCCTCGTAGGTCTTCTCGTCCTTGATGCTCGAATTCGGCACGACAGCTCCTTCCAACGAGGTTCTCGGACCTTGCATGCCCGGTCGCGCGAGCACCGAAACCGATCACCACCGTCGGCGACCGCACCGTGTGATGCCGACCGATCGGAGGGTCCGTGCCGTCGCACGTGTTCGTCGTCCCCGAGGACGCTTGAGGACGGTCAGTCGTGGCCGGCACGCTCACCCGTCTCCGACCGCAGCCGGTCGACTGCCGCGTCCAGACCCGCGACGAGTGAGGCCCGCGGCCGGGCCGCGGGCAGGGCGGCGACGACGCGGGCCAGCGCGTCAGCGGGAGCGTCGCCGGTGACCAGCGCGCCGTAGGCGGCGGCCACGACCGGGGTGGGGCTCTGCGCGTGCACGCAGTGCAGCAGCACCGTCCTCCCCTCGCGGCGCAGGTCGGCGACCGTGGAGGCGGCGTCGGCCAGGACCCCTGGGACGTCGAGGTTGGCGTCGTCGGCATCGACGAGCCAGACCTCGACGGTGTCGCGCGGCGCGATCCCGTCGACGCTCGTCTGCGCGGCGCCGAGCCGGCACAGGGAGACGACGGCGTCGGCCACCCCGGGCCGGCGCGATCCGACGGCGCCGAGCAGGACGCCCGGGTCGTCGGGGTGGGCGACGGTCCCCGACCACGCCCCGCGGTAGGAGGGGATGGCCGCGGCGAGCGGCCAGCCCTCGGGGTCGGTGCGCCCGCCGCGGGCGGCGAGGACGGCGAGCCGGGTGAGGTCGGCCGCGCGCAGCCCGGGCCAGCCGTGCAGCGCCCGGCGCCACCGGGCTGGGACGGCGCTCCCGCCGAACGTAGCGCCGAGCAGCGCACCGGCGATGGCGGCGACGGTGTCGGTGTCGCCGCCACCGAGGACGGCTCGCTCGATGCCGTCGACGAGCCCCTCGGCACGCACGACGGCCGACCAGGCGCCCTGCAGCGCGGCGACCACCCAGCCGTTGCGGGCGGCGAAGGCATTGGGCTGCAATGCTTCCGCCTCGTCGATCCAGGCCTCCCACGCGGGGTCGACATGCCCGATCCCGGCGCGCAGGTCGAGCTCGCCGGTGCGGACGGCCCGGTCGATCGCCAGGCACCAGAGCACGCAGCCGTCGCCGGCCTGCGGGTCGTGGTGGGTCAGCGCGCTGACGGCGCGGGCGGCGGCGACGATCGCGTCGGTGTCGCCGAGGTGGGCGAGCGCGACGGGCCCGGTGCGCATCAGCGAGCCGTTGCCTGCGGTACGTCCGGTGCGGGCGTGCAGCTCGGCGGCCATGGCGCGCATGGGCGCGGCGCCGGGGGCGAGGACGCCGCCGAGCACGCGGCGGGTCTGCACTCCGACGTCGGTGGGCCCGGAGTCGTACCAGCGCTGGAAGCCGGCGGAGACCCGGTCGAGGGCGTCGGAGCGCAGGTCGGCTCCCTGCGCGGCGACCTCGGCGATGGCGCAGGCCATCGCGGTGTCGTCGCTCCACTCCCCCGGCGCGAAGCCGCCGAGCCCGCCGCCGAGCATCTGCGGGTGTTCGCCGGGGCCGGGCAGCGGGCGGCTGCCGTACTCGTAGGGGACGCCGAGCGCGTCGCCGGCGGCACCGCCGAGCAGGACGCCGGCGGCCCGGTCGAGGGTGGGCATGACACCTCCGAGAAGTTAGCGCGTTGTTGCTCTAATTAATAAGAGCACATCTGCGCTAACCTGTCCAGCATGATGTGGCGCGACCACTCCGGCCGGACCCTCGCCGACTACGACCGCCCGTCGGTCGCCGTCGACGTCGCCCTGCTGACCGTCGTCGACGACGGCCTCGCCGTCCTGCTGCACGAGCGGACGGGCGAGCACGAGACCGGCCGCTGGGCCCTGCCCGGCACGTTCCTGCACGTCGACGAGACCCTCGCCGAGGCGGCGCTGCGCGCCCTGCGCGACAAGGCGGGCGTCACCGGGCACCGGCCCGACCAGCTCGGCGTCCTCGACCGGGTCGACCGCGACAGCCGCGGCCGGGTGCTCAGCGTCGCCCACGTCGACCTCGTCCCCGCGGAGACGCTGCTCACCGGCGGCGACGGCCTGCGCCTGGCCCCGGTCACCGAGCTCGCCGACGCGTCCCTCCCGTTCGACCACGACGAGATCGTCGCCCGGGCCGTGCGGTGGGCCCGCGACCTGCATCGCCTCGACCCCGACCCCCGCGGCCTGCTGGGCGCGGAGTTCACCCTGCTCGAACTGCAGCGGCTCCACGAGGCCGTCGCCGGCACCGAGTTCCAGAAGGACACGTTCCGGCGCATCATGATCGGCGGCCTCGACGAGACGGGGGCGCTCAGCCGCGGCGGTGTCGGCAAACCCGCACGGCTGTTCCGCAGGGCTTAGGAGGGTGCTAGCCGCGGCGCTCCAGCGCCCACTCCCGCAGCACGGCCGCGCGAATCTTCGTGCCGTTGGTGCCCGACGTCGTCGGCATCTCGTCGACGACGTGCACCGTCTCCGGGATCTTGAAGTGCGCCAACCCTTCCGCGCACCAGTCCCGCAGCTCCGCCGGGTCCGGTATTGCGCCCGGGGCGGCGGTGACGAAGCCGATCGCGACCGTGGCGCCGTCGTCGGCGGTGACGCCCACGACCTTCGCGGTGTCGACGCCCGCGTGCGCGGCGAGCCGGACCTCGATCTCGGCGGGATCGACGAGGAACCCGCGCAGCCGCAGCGCGTCCCCCATCCGGCACACGTAGACGAAGGCGCCCTCGTCCACGAGGACGCCGAGGTCTCCGGAGCCGAACCAGCCGTCGGGGGTGACCACGGCGGCGGCACGGCCCGGGTCGCCCAGGTAGGCGTCGACGACGCACGAGCCGCGGAACTGCAGCTCCCCCTCGGTCCCGTCGGGGACGGGCTCGCCGGTCGCGGGGTCGGCGACGCGGACCTCGATCCCCGGGTGCGCGACGCGCCCGCCCGCGCGCCAGCGGCCGGGCACCGGTTCGGCGTCGGGCCACATGGACAGCAGCGCGAACAGCTCGGACGCGCCGTAGACCCCGGACGTGACGACGCCCAGGTCCGCGGCCCACTCGGCGAGCTCGCGCAGCCGGCCCTGGAAATCCGCGGCGCCCCACCAGCACCAGGCCGACAGGTCGCGCGGGCGGGCGTCGTGGGCGGCGCGCAGCCGCAGGACCATGTCGTCCCCCGCGGCGACGTGGGTGACGCCGTGCGCGGCCATCAGGTCGACGACGACGTCCGCGTCGAACACCGGCACGAACAGGCACACCCCGCCGGCGGCCAGCGCAGCGGTGGTGGCGTTGAAGCCGTAGACGCCCGACAGCGGCAGCGCGCAGAGCATCACGTCGGTGTCGCGCAGGCCGATCGCGGCGGCGTCCGCGACCGCGTGGTCGAGCACTGCGCGGCCGCTGTGGGCGGCGAGCTTGGGCATGCCGGTGGAGCCGGACGTGGTGAATGCGACGGCGAGCGCCGCGGGGTCCGAGGGCGCCGGATCGGGTGCGGGGCCGTCGGCCGCCGGGGTCCACGAGCCGGCGCCGACGTCGGCGGGACCGGGGTCGGGTGGCGGCTGCCCCGGACCGGCGACCAGCGCAACCACCGGCACCGGGACGTCGGCCGCGGCGACAGCGGCGAGGGCGGCGCGCAGCCGGCCCAGCAGGTCGAGTCCGTGGAAGCCGTGGGCCACGACGACGAGCACCGGCCGCGCACGTTCCAGCACGTGGGCGACCTCATCGACGTTGTAGCGGGTGTTGATGCCGACGACGTGCGCGCCCCGCGCCGCGGCCGCGAACTTCCAGGCGAGGACGTCGGACCAGGTGGGCAGCCAGATCGCGACGCAGTCCCCCGGCCCGACGCCGCGGGCGGCGAGCTCGGCGGCGAGCCGGCAGGTCCGCGCCCACAGCTCACCGCGGGTCACGGCGAGCGTCGCACCGCCCTCCGTGTGGTCGAGCACGACCGTCGCGGCGGGGTCGCGACGCGCGAGGTCGCCGAGCAGCGACGGCAGGTCCGCCGGTGCCGGCCCGCTCGGGCCACGATGTGCCGCAACGGGATGTGGGACCACGGGCGCCGCGTCGTCGCGGGGATCTTCGGCCACGGTCCCCGACGCTACCGGCGGACCCCGGTAGCGGCAGGGCTCAGGAGCGCCAGGCGCCCCGGGCGTAGTTCGGCGGGTACGACGCGTTCTCGGCCGGGACGCCGAGCTCGTGCGCGGCCCGCCACGGCCAGGCAGGCTCCCGCAGCGCGGCCCTGGCGAGCAGGACGACGTCGGCGTCGCCGTCGTCGAGGACCCGCTGGGCCTGCGCCGGGTCGGTGATGAGGCCGACGGCGGCCGTCGTGACCCCGGCCTTCTCCCGCACGGCGCGGGCGAACGGCACCTGGTAGCCGGGGCCGATCTCGATCTGCTGGCGGGGGTCGAGCCCGCCGGAGCTGACGTCGACGAGATCGACGCCCTGCCCGGCCAGCAGCTGCGACACCTCGCAGGTCTCCTCGAGCGTCCAGCCGCCCTCGACCCAGTCGGTCGCCGACAGCCGCACGCACACCGGCTTGCGCTCCGGCCACACCTTCCGGACGGCGTCGACGATCTCGAGCAGCAGCCGCGTCCGGTTCTCGAAGGAACCGCCGTAGGAGTCCTCGCGCAGGTTCGATAGCGGCGACAGGAACTGGTGGACGAGGTATCCGTGGGCGCCGTGCAGCTCGACGGTGTCGAACCCGGCGGCGTCGGCGCGTACGGCCGCGGCCGCGAAGGCGTCGACGATCTCGCGGATCCCCGCGAGGTCGAGGGCCTGCGGCTCGACGAAGTCGTCGAACGCCGCCGCGGACGGCGCGACCGCCGTCCAGCCGCCGTCGGCCGGTGCGACGGGGGTGCTGCCCCGCCAGGGCGCCGCCACCGACGCCTTGCGGCCCGCGTGGGCGAGCTGGACACCCGCCGCGGCGCCGCGGTCGTGCAGGAACCCGGCGATCCGCGCCCACGCGTCGGCCTGGGTGTCGTTCCAGACCCCGACGTCCTGCGGGCTGATCCGACCCTCGGGCACGACGGCCGACGCCTCGGTGAACACGAGGCCGAAGCCGCCGGTCGCGCGCGCACCGAGATGCACGAGGTGCCAGTCGGTGGGGACGCCGTCCTGCGCGTCGACGGCGTACTGGCACATCGGCGCCAGCCAGATCCGGTTGCGGACGGTCAGCCCCCGCAGGGCGACCTGGTCGAACAGCGACGGCATCGAGCCTGCTCCTCCAGTACGGCACACGCGGCCGCCCCGGTGCTGCCGCACGTCGGTGATATCAGGCCGCGGTCACCCGATGTCGCCGGAGTGCCGAACATCGCCCGCACAACGACGACGGCCGACCCCTGATCGGGGCCGGCCGTCGTCACCGCTCACATGACGCCGTCGAGGGCGTCAGAACCACACTTTTCGTCCACCGACCGGGCGGCCGACGCTGCCGAGCACGAGCAACACGATTCCGATCAACAGCAGGATTCCGCCGATGTAGTACAGCACCGGGATTCCGACGATGAGACCGATGACCAGGAGAATGAGTCCGAGGATGATCATTCTTCCCACTTCCTCTCTGGGGGCCGGGACGAACTTGATCGAGAGTGTGCCGCCGGGGGATCCACCAAACCTGCGCAACCGTTTTCACACCGTTCGTCGTAGCCCCCGGGCGCGGACGCCCGGTGCTCGTCACCCGAAAGGCCGCGAACAACTCAACTCAGGAAACCGGCACGGCGGCCGGGGTTTGAACGCGCGCGAAACGGTGACCCCGGGTCATGCCCGCGGGTTTCGCCCCGGGCCCGGACGCTTGCGCGCAGTGCACACCACGAGGAGATGACGCACGTGACCGACCAGCGGGTCCCCCCGACGACCACCGATGCCGGCATCCCCGTCGAGAGCGACGAACACTCGCTGACGGTCGGTGCCGGCGGCCCGATCCTGCTGCAGGACAGCTATCTCATCGAGCAGATGGCCCAGTTCAACCGGGAGCGGATCCCCGAGCGGCAGCCGCACGCGAAGGGCAGCGGCGCCTTCGGGCGGTTCGAGGTCACCGCCGACGTCTCGCAGTACACCAAGGCCGCGCCGTTCCAGCCGGGCGCCACCACCGACCTCGCGGTGCGCTTCTCCACGGTGGCCGGTGAGCGTGGCAGCCCCGACACCTGGCGCGACCCCCGCGGATTCGCGGTCAAGTTCTACACGCCCGAGGGCAACTACGACATGGTCGGCAACAACACGCCGGTCTTCTTCGTGAAGGACCCGATGAAGTTCCAGCACTTCATCCGTTCCCAGAAACGGCGGGCCGACAACAACCTGCGCGACCACGACATGCAATGGGACTTCTGGACGTTGTCCCCCGAGTCGGCCCACCAGGTGACCTGGCTGATGGGCGACCGCGGAATTCCGCGCACCTGGCGGCACATGAACGGCTACACGTCCCACACCTACATGTGGATCAATGCCGCGGGCAAACAGTTCTGGGTGAAATACCACTTCAAGACCGACCAGGGCGTCGAGTTCTTCACCCAGCACGAGGCCGACCAGATGGCCGCGGCCGACACCGACTACCACACCCGCGACCTGTTCGAGCACATCCGCGACGGCGACCACCCCAGCTGGACGCTGCACGTGCAGGTCATGCCCTACGCCGACGCCGAGTCCTACCGCTTCAACCCGTTCGACCTGACGAAGGTCTGGCCGCACGGCGACTACCCGCTTCAGGAGGTCGGGCGGATGACGCTCGACCGCAACCCCACCGACAACCACGCCGAGATCGAGCAGCTCGCGTTCCAGCCCAACAACCTCGTGCCCGGCATCGGCCCGAGCCCCGACCGGATGCTGCTGGCCCGGCTGTTCTCCTACGCCGACGCCCACCGCCACCGCCTCGGCGCCAACTACACCCAGATCCCGGTGAACACGCCCGTCTGCCCCGTGCGCTCCTACTCCAAGGACGGCGCGATGCGGATACAGAAGGTGTCCGACCCGGTGTATGCGCCGAACTCCTACGGCGGCCCCGCCGCCGACACGACCCAGCACGTCCCGAGCTGGCAGGCCGACGGCGCGATCATGCGCAGCGCCTACGTCGACCACGCCGAGGACGACGACTGGGGCCAGCCCGGGACGCTCGTGCGCGAGGTCCTCGACGACGACCAGCGCGAACGGCTCGTCGACAACATCGTGGGGCACCTGCTCAACGGCGTGAGCGAGCCGGTCCTGCAACGCGCCTTCGAGTACTGGCGCAACGTCGACGGGGACCTCGGCGACAAGGTCGAGGCCGGTGTCCGGGCGAAGGCCGGCGAGAAGGACCCCAAGGCCGACGACCAGGCCAACCCCGCCCGCAGCTCGATGCAGGCGAAGGCCTGATCAGACCCCTGCTCGCAGGGCGGCGTGCCGGGACTTGAGGGCGCCGTCCTTGTTGACGGGGTTCTGCGCCTCGTCGGGCTCGACACCCGCCGTCGTGGCGATGGAGTTCATCTCCGACACCATCGTCACGACGTGCGCGAGCCGCGCCTCCGCCGCGTCGACGGGCTGCTGGCCGCGCAGGATCTCCAGCGTCCTGTCGACCCACAGCATCTCGGCGTGCATGCCTGCCTCGTGCAGGACGCCGCGCAACCGGTCGGCCAGCTCCCTCGGCTCGAGACCCAGCCAGCCGTGCAGGGCGCGCGAGTCGAGCGGGAACAGCCTGTCGTGCTCGCGCAGGTGAATCAGCTCGAGCGCGTAGGCGTTCCCGTACGCGCAGTAGATGCAGCCGTTGTGCAGCGACACGACCATCGCCGCCAGGTGCGTCCGCGCCGGGCCGAGCACCTGCATCGTCGTGAGATATCGGGGCATGTTCGCGGCGAACCAGCGCAGCGCGCCCCCCGCGCCCTTGCGCTCGACGATGTGCGGGATCATCCGCGGGGCGAAGCCCCACATCTGCCGGCATCCCCACTGGAGCAGACCGGTGACGGTCCGGTCGACCGCACGGCCGCCCATGGTCGACTCCTTGCTCTCAGTGAGTGAGAGATTACGGGGTGGACACCGTTCCTGGTGGGGTTTCGGCCGAAGCGCACCTCCTGCGCCACGGACAGTGCGCCGAACGGCCGCAGATGCTCGACCGGATGACGGTCCGGGCGCCCTGACCGCTCGTCGCCGACCCCGGCCGGACTCCCGATCGCGGTGCCGCGGCCGGACTCCCGATCGCGGCGTGGCGCGATCCCGCGAGAGGTGTCGGCGGAACGCTCAGTCCAGCAGGTCGGAGACCTGGTCGGCGGCGGCGACGGCGAGGGCGCCGAGACGGGGGGCGTCGGCGGGGTCGAAGCGGACCGTCGGGATGGACAGCGCGAACGCGGCGAGGGGGCGGCCGGTGCGGTCGGTGATCGCGGCGCCGATGGCGGCGACGTGCGGGCGCCACCAGCTGGCGGCGTTGATCGCGTAACCTCGCTCGCGGGTGGCCGCGACCTCGGCGCGCAGGGTGTCGGCGTCGACGATCGTGGTGCCGGTGTGGGCGGCGAGCCCGGCGGCGATGACCGCGTCGACCTCGGCGTCGGGCAGCCGCGCGAGGATCGACAGCCCGCTGGCGGTGCCGTGGATGGGCGCGATGGTGCCCAGCTCGACGTAGGTGCGCACGGTCTGGGTGCCGTCGCGGCGGGCGACGATGACGAGTGAGTTCTCGTCGCGCATGGCCAGGTGGACGGTCTCGTTGATCTCGCGGGACAGCGCCCGCATGGCCGGCAGCGCAGCTTCCCGCAGCCCGCCCTCCCCCGCGGCGCGCAGGCCGATGCCGATGGGTTTGGCGGTGAGCCCCCAGCGTGCGCGTTCGGTGTCCACGATGCGCAGCCAGCCGGCTTGTTGCAGGGTGGCGAGGTAGCGCTGGACGGAGCTCTTGGGCATGTCGGCGATGCGGGCCAGCTCGGAGACGCCGACGGGTTGGCGCCGCGCGACCTCCTCGAGGATGCGCAGCGTGCTCAGCGCGCTCTGGACGCCCGTCTCCCCCGCACGTGACATGAACCCTCCCGCCTTGACGCCTCTCGGGCGTCGTGCCGAGAATCGTACGCACAGTCGATACGTCGTTCCAACCATCGGAACGACAGGAAGGGGCATCGTGGCCCTCCGCCAGAGCTACCGGAGCGTCCTGTTCGTCCCCGCGGACCGCACCGACCGCGTGCTGTCCGCCCCGTCCCGCGGTGCCGACGCGATCGTCGCCGACCTGGAGGACGCCGTCGCCCCCGACTCGAAGGCCGGCGCCCGCACGTCGCTGGCGGAGCTGCTGGTCGCGGGCCGCGTCGACGGCCGGGTCATGGTCCGGGTCAACGCCGCGGGAACCCCGTACATCGCCGACGACGTCGCCGCGCTCGCGCCCGCGTTCGGATCGCTCGACGCGCTGGTCCTGCCCATGTCCTCCCCCGCCGGTGTCGCCGAGCTGCACCGGCTGCTCGCCGAGCACGACGCCCCCGACGACCTGGCGATCGTCGCGATCGCGGAGACCGCCGCGGGCATCCTCGACGCCCGCGGGACCGCCGCCGCCTCGCCGCGGGTGACGCAGATGCTGTTCGGCCCGGCCGACCTGTCCGCGGAGCTCGGCGTCACCGTCACCGCCGAGGGCGCCGAGCTGGCGCACGCCCGCGCGCACCTGGTGCTGGCGTCGGCCGCGGCGGGCCTCCTGGCGCCCATCGACGGCCCGTACCTCAACGTCGACGACGCGGCCGGGCTGGTCCGGTCCGTGCGGGTGGCGCGGACGCTGGGCTTCGGCGGGAAGGCCGCGATCCATCCGGCGCAGCTGGGCGCGGTCCACGCCGAGTTCGCACCCGACGAGGCCACCCTCGACTGGGCACGTGAGGTCGTCGCCGCGGCGGAGGCGGCCGCGGCCACCGGATCGGGTGTCGCGCGGCTGGCCGACGGCACGTTCGTCGACGAGCCGATCACCCGCCGGGCCCGGGCGCTGCTGGCGGGGGCGGGCTCGTGAACGCCCGGCTGACGCCCGCGCTGGCCGAGTTCGTCGCCGACCCCGCGCGGCACGCGACCGACGAGATCGCCGCGCTCACCACGTCGGCGGTGCTGGACACCGTCGGGTGCGCGCTGGCGGCGACGTCGGAACCCGCGGTCACGCGGCTGCACGACGCGCTCGGCCCGCTGCCCGACGGTCCCTGCCGGGTGCTGGGCGCGAAGGACACCCGCACCGACGAGCGCACGGCCGCGCTGGTCAACGGCACCGCCGGGCACGCGCTCGACTTCGACGACGTCGACGACGCGCTCACCGGCCACCCCAGCACGGTGCTGGTCCCGGCGCTGCTGGCGGTCGCGGAGTCGGTGGGCGCGGCGGGCCCGGACGTCGTCGAGGCCTACTGGCGGGGTCTCGTCGTGGAGCGGGCGCTCGCGGCCGGCCTGGGCATCGGTCCGCACTACGCGCGCGGCTGGCACTCGACCGCCACGCTCGGGGTTCCCGGCGCGGCCGCGGTCGCCGCGGTGCTGCTGGGCCTCGACGCGGCCACGACACGGCACGCCCTCGGGATCGCGGCGTCGCGGGCGGCGGGCAGCCGTCGCAACTTCGGGTCGATGACCAAGCCGCTGCACGCCGGCGCCGCCGCGGCCGACGGAGTGTTCGCGGCCCGGCTCGCGGCGGCCGGGTTCACCGCCGACGCCGACCAGCTCGACAGCCAGCTCGGCTACCTCGCCCTGTTCTCCGACGTGACGGACCTCCCTGCCGCCGCAGATCGCGCGCTCGCCGTCGTGGACGATCCGGGCGCCGCCGCCGTCAACGTCAAGCTGCACGCCTGCTGCTACGCCACCCACGCCCCCGCCGACGCCGCGCTCGACCTTGCGGCGCAAGGGATCCGCGCGGACGACGTCGAGTCCGTCGCGGTGCGGGTCCCCCCGGGCGGGCTGCGTCCGCTCATCACGCGGGCGCCGACGACGGAGCTGGAGGGCAAGTTCTCGATGGGCTACGTCGTCGCCGCGTGCCTGTCCGACGGGGAGCTGCGGCTGTCGTCGTTCACCGACGAGGCCGTCACCCGCCCCGCCGTCGCGTCGCTGGCCGCCCGCGTCACCTCGGACGAGTCGTTGCCGCCCAGCGGTTCCGGCGACGGGCTGGAGTTCAGCGCGGAGGTCACCGTCCGTACCCGGGACGGCGCGTCGCACACCGCGCGCTGCCCCGCCCCGCGCGGCCACGCCACCCGACCCGCGGGGACCGACGCGATCCGCGCCAAGTTCGACGACTGCCTCGCCCGCGGCGGGCACGCCGCCGACGCGGACACGGTGTGGGACAACCTGTCCGACCTCGCCCGGACGGGACTGCGATGACGGCCCGCCCGCTCGCCGGGGTCACCGTCGTCACGGTGGAGCAGGCCGTCGCGGCACCGTTCGCGACCCGGCAGCTCGCCGACCTGGGCGCCCGCGTCGTCAAGATCGAGCGGCCTGGCAGCGGCGACTTCGCCCGCGCCTACGACCGCACCGTGGGCGGCACGTCGAGCGTGTTCCTGTGGCTCAACCGGGGCAAGGAGTCGCTGACGCTCGACCTGAAGACGGCCGAGGGCCAGGACATCCTCGAACGGCTGCTCGCCGAGGCCGACGTGTTCGTCCAGAACCTCGCACCCGCTGCAGCGCAACGAGCCGGGCTCGACACCGCCGCCGTGCAGGCGCGGCACCGCGACGTGATCGCCTGCGGGCTCTCCGGCTACGGCACCGGCGGCCCGATGCGCGACGCCAAGGCCTACGACCTGCTCGTCCAGGGCGAGACCGGGATGATCTCGATCAACGGCGCCCCCGACCAGATGGCCAAGGTGGGCATCTCGATCGCCGACATCTCCGCGGGCATGTACGCCTACTCCGGCATCCTCGCCGCGCTCGTGCACCGCGACCGCACCGGCGAGGCGCTGCCCGTCGACGTCGCGCTGTTCGACTCGCTCTCGGAATGGCTCGCCTATCCCCTGTACTACGCGATGTACGGCGGGACGACGCCGCCGCGGATGGGCACCACCCACCCGACGATCGCCCCCTACGGCGCCTTCCCCACCGCCGACGGCACCCCCGTGCTGGTCGCGGTGCAGAACGACCGGGAGTGGCGACGACTGTGCGACATCGTGCTCGGCGACCCCGCCGTCGCCGACGACCCACGCTTCGCCAGCAACCACGACCGCATCGGCAACCGCTCCGAGCTCGACGCCCTCATCGGCGCCCGGTTCGCCGCGCTGCCCACCGCCGACGCCCAGGCGTTGCTCGACAAGGCCGGCATCGCGCAGTCGCGGCTCAACGACCTCGCCGACCTGCCGACCCACCCGCAGCTCGTCGAACGCAACCGCTGGATCGACACCGACACCCCCACCGGGCCGGCCCGCACGCTGTTCCCGCCGGGGCTGCCCGGCCGCACCGACGAGCGCCCCGACCTCGGCACCGTCCCCGCCCTCGGCGAGCACACCGACACCGTGCTCGCCCGCCTGGGCCGCACCCCCGACGAGATCGCGGCCCTGCGCGACCGCGGCATCGTCTGACGATCCCACCGGAAGGGAACCCGACCGCCATGACCTCCACCGACACCCGCTTCACCGAGAGCGAGGTCCGCCGCGACCTGCGCGAGCTCATCGACCGGGTCTGCCGCGACCACCCCGACGCCTACTGGCGCGAACTGGAGGAGACCCACTCCTACCCGGAGGCGTTCGTCGACGCCCTGACCGGCACCGGGGTGCTCGGCGCGCTCATCCCCGAGGAGTACGGCGGCCTCGGGCTCGGCCTGGGCGACGCGACCGTCATCGTCGAACAGATCAACCGCAACGGCGGCAACTCCGCCGCCGTGCACGCCCAGCTCTACACGATGGGCGCCGTCCTGCGGCACGGCAGCCGCGAACAACGCGAGAAGTACCTGCCGGGCATCGCGAACGGCTCCGTCCGGCTGCAGGCCTTCGGTGTCACCGAGCCCGGGGCCGGCACCGACACCACCAAGATCCGGACCTTCGCACGCCGCGACGGCGACTCCTACGTCGTCAACGGGCAGAAGGTGTGGACGTCGCGGGTCCAGCACTCCGACCTGATGCTGCTGCTCGCCCGCACCACCCCCCTCGACCAGGTGGCCAAGAAGTCCGACGGCATGTCGATGTTCCTGATCGACATGCGCGAGGTCGAAGGCATCACCGTCAAGCCCATCCGCGCCATGGTCAACCACGAGACCAACGAGGTGTTCTTCGACGACGCCCGCATCCCGGCGAGCTCGCTCGTCGGCGAGGAGGGCAAGGGCTTCCGCTACATCCTCGACGGCATGAACGCCGAGCGGATCCTGATCGCCGCGGAGTGCATCGGCGACGGCCGCTGGTTCGTCGAACGCGCCTCGACGTACGCCACCGAGCGCGTCGTGTTCGACCGGCCCATCGGGCAGAACCAGGGCATCCAGTTCCCGATCGCCCGCGCCCACGTCCACGTCGAGGCCGCCGACCTGATGCGATGGAAGGCCGCCGACCTGTTCGACGCCGGTCAGCCCTGCGGCGCCGAGGCCAACATGGCGAAACTGCTGGGCGCCGACGCGTCATGGGAGGCCGCCAACGCCGCGCTGCAGACCCACGGCGGGTTCGGCATGGCCACCGAGTACGACATCGAGCGCAAGTTCCGCGAGACCCGGCTGTACCAGATCGCGCCGATCTCGACGAACCTCATCCTCGCCCACGTCGGCCAGCACGTGCTGGGCATGCCGCGCTCGTTCTGACCCGTTCCCGTTCCCCGACCCGTCCCCGTTCCCCGACCCGTCCAGGAGGGCGCTTCCCGTGACCGTGCACCACACCTCGACCGGCCACTTCTTCGAGGACTTCGTGAAGGGCGACGTCTACGAGCACGGCGTCGGCCGCACCATCACGACGACCGACAACATCTGGTTCACCCTGCTCACCCAGAACACCGCCGCCGCGCACCTCGACCACCACTTCGCCGCGCAGACCGAGTTCGGCAAGCCGCTGGTCAACTCGACGCTCACGTTCGCGCTGGTCAACGGCCAGAGCGTCCGCGACATCTCGCACAACGTCATCGCCAACCTCGGCTGGGACGACGTGAAGATCCCCAACCCGGTGTTCGAGGGCGACACCGTCTACTCGCGGACGGAGATCATCGACAAGCGGGAGTCGAAGTCACGGCCGCACGCGGGCCTGCTCACCGTCCGCACCGAGGGGTTCAACCAGGACGGCACGACGATCATGACGTTCCAGCGGACCGTGATGGTCTACAAGAAGGGTCAGCGCCCCAGCACCGCGGGCGACGCCGGGTCGGCCGGGACGACCTGAGCGGCGCGCGCCTCGCGGGGTGTCTCGCCGAACCTGGCCCGGAAGGCGCGGCTGAACGCCGACGGGCTGGCGAACCCGCACCGCTCCCCCACCTCGTGCACGGCCGGCGAGGGGCGGGTCCGCATCAGGTCGCGGGCCCGCTCGAGCCGGCGGCGGCGCAGGTAGCCCGCCGGGGTCTCGCCCGTGTCCGCGAACAGCCGCTCGGGGCGCGGGAACAGCGTGCGCAGCCTGTCGCGCGGCATGAACAGCGTCTGTGTGCCGACGCCCTCCTCAGTGCCACAGCTCATCGGGCACACCCCGCCCCACGGCACGGCCCGCCCGGCCGCACGGCCGACGTCCGGCCGTACTGGTGCAGGCGCTCCGACCCGCCCCGCACCGTCATCAACGCGACCACGTCCCCGCGGTCCGCCCGACCGGCCCGTTGCCCTGATCGCTGTTCGCGGTGGATGAACGACGCACACGACGCTGAAGCACCGCTATCAGCGATCACCCGGGGCGGGCAGCCACAGCGCCGGCGCCCAGCCCGCGCGCTGCTCCCAGGCGCTGTGATCGCCAAACTCGGTGCGTGAGCGCCATACACGTCGCTCAGGCACCACGAGTGATGATCATCGTGGTCGGGGGCTCTCGGCGAGGGTGTGGGCGACGAGGGCGTTGGCGTGGCCGTGGCCCATGTCGTGCTCGTTCTTGAGCCAGTTCACGATCTTCATGTGCCCGGTGACGCCCGAGGCGCGGATCAGGTCCTTCCACTCCGCGATCGGGCGCCCGTACTTCTTCTCGATCGACGGGAAGTAGCTGGCAGGTCCCTTGACCGGCTCCGTCATCATCGTGTCCGTTCTCGTCGGCGCTCCACGGAGGACCATGATCTCCGGACTGCTCAGGGTCGTCCACGTCGAGGCTACGAACCGCGCCACCCCACGACCTCGTGAGTGGCAATAGTCGCGATAGCGACTATTGCCACTCACAGGGGTATGGGGCTCAGCCGTCTGCGGCCGCGACCAGGCGGCGCGCTTCCCGGATCTCCGGCGGCGCCGGGACGTCGGGGAGCAGTCGGGTCGCGGTGCGGACGGTGCGCAGGGTCGCGGCCGTCGCGAGGTCGGTGGTCGGCAGACCCGGCAGGCCGTAGAGCCGCCGGGCCCAGCGGGGCAGGGTGGCGACGGCGAGCGTCGACACCGTCGAGATCGCGGCTTTGGTCCACCGGGGCGCCTCCCCGCGCGGGGCCAGCAGGTTCGCGACACCGCGCGTGGCCTCCTCGGTGAGGCGCAACGTCGGGCGCACGGAGGTGAAGTAGTCGGCGAGCTCGGCGCGTGAGCGCGGTGCGAGAGCCGGGTCGATGCCGATCACCTCGGCGGCGCGGACGCTCTCGGCGACGTAGGTGTCGGCCTCGGCGGCGTCGAGCATCCCGGAGCGGCGGGCGATGTCGACGTAGGAGTCGATCTCGGCGCAGTGCACCCAGAGCAGGCCCGCGGGCGCGTCGACACGGAAGCGGCGGCCGGTGTCGGGGTCGTACCCGGTGAGCGACGAGTGCAGCCTGCGCACCCGGGACGCGGCGGCCTCGACCTCGGCGAGGCTGCCGAAGGTGCGGGTGCCGACGAACTCGACGGTCCGCTGGAACCGCGCGTAGGCCTTCTTGGGGTCGAACAGGGCGGAGTTCTGCCAGGTCGCGCGCATGACGTCGGGTTGGAGCGACTGCAGCAGCAGCGCCCGCATCCCGGCGATCCACATGATCGGCTCGAGGTGCACCCGCCACGTCACCGAGGTGGGCCCGAACAGGCCGTGGTCGGTGGGATGGTCCATGCGATCCAGCATGCCTCCAGGACACCACTGCGCGCCGCGACCGGCGACCCGGGAGCCGGCTCAGCCCGCCTCGTCGACGACGCGCAGGCCCTCGGGTCCGGCCTCGGCGAGGTAGAGGTGGCGCCCGAGCAGGTCGCGTTCCCCGATCGCGGAGCCGGCGCCGGCGGGTCGCAGCAGCGCGCGACCCTGGTGTGCCGCATCGGCGTCGGGGTCGTGGCGGACGGCGCGGGCGTAGCGCAGGACCGCCTCGTAGACGGTCTCCGACAGCGACGAGATCGGCGGCGCCCACGGCCCGAACCGGTCGCGGTAGCGGCGGAGCAGGTCGGCGTTGCCGGCAGCGGGGTCGTCCTGGAAGTAGCCGAGCGCGGTGACGACGCCGTCGGCCGCGGCGGCGCCGACGTGCTCCCACGTCGACTCGTCCATGACCAGCGACAGCGCCTTCGTCGACGCCCGGAGTCCGGCGGCGGCGCACTGGCGTTGGAACGCGACCTCGTCGGCGCCGACGAGCGAGGACATCACGATGTCGGCCCCGGATGCGGCGACGCGGTCGACGACGCCCGCGAAGTCGGTGGTGCCCAGCGGGACGCAGGCCTCACCGACGACGGTGCCGCCGGCTCCGCCGAGGACGCGGCGCGCGGCGTGGTGCGCCCCGAACGACCAGCTGTAGCGCTGCCCGACGAGGAACCACCGGCGGCCGCCGGCGGCCCGCATGAGCGGCCGGGCGAGCGCGGCGACCTGGTCGCCGGGGCGCTCGCCGAACCGGATGACCGACTCCCCGCCGGAGGCGCCGCCCTCGTTGATGACCGAGTGCACGAGCAGGACGTCGTCGTGGCGGACGGCGTAACGCAGCGCGTCGAAACTGCTGGAGGTGGTGCAGGCGAAGATGGCGCGACACCCGGCGCGGACCAGGCGGGCGCCTTCGGCGGCGGCGAGCGCGGGGTCGGTCGCGTCGTCGGCGACGAGCAGCTCCAGGCGCCGGCCGCCGACGCCGCCGAGCGCCTCGACCTCGGCGACGGCCAGCTCGGCGAGGTACTGCGTCGCCGACGCGTACACCGCGCCGGGCCCGGACTTGGTGGTGAGCAGCCCGATGCGCAGGGCACCGGTGGGTGCGGGATCGGGGAGGGCGACGCCGCCGCGGCGGATGAGCCAGTCGATGCCGGACGCGGTGACGTCGGCGCGGACGCGGATGCGGGTGCGGTGAGCGCCGTCGGCGTCGAAGGCGAGCCGGATCCGGCCGCGCCACGGCTGGTCGTGCTCGACGACGATGCGCGAGTTGGCGCGGACCGCGGAGATGCGCCCGAGCAGTTCGACGCCGTGGCGGCCGCAGCGGCGGTCGTCGCCGTCGATCGGGAGCCGCATGCTGACGACGCTGCCCGCCGCGACGCGTTCGCAGCGGGCGTCGAACAGCCACGCTTCGGAACGGCCGCTCCCGAACAGGGCGAAGGTGTCGGCGACCGGGAGGTCGACGACGGACTCGGCGCTCAGCGTGGCGGTCGAGTCCACGGCGGGTCAGCCGGCTTCGCGCCTGGCCGCGTCGGGCCGGTCCTGTTCACGGTCGGCGACCCGGACGCTGCTCTCCAGCAGCGACTGGAGGAAGTTGAAGGCGTCGCGGACCGAGCCCTCGGCGTCGAGCGAGTAGTAGCGCAGCCGGCCGTCGCGGCGTTCGGTGACGATCCCCGAGGTCCGCAGCACCCGCAGGTGGCTGGAGACGGTGGTGCGGCCGACGACGCCGACACGGTCGGCGATCTCGGTGACGGTGAACTCGCCCTCGCCGAGGATCGACAGGATCCGCCGGCGCACCCGGTCGGACAGGGCGTCGAAGGCGAGGTTCTCGTTGGCCGAGGTCACGGGCCCCAGGCTAGCACCCGTCGACATCTGTCGACATGTCACATTCTCCGGTGGCGTGCCGAATCGCCCGGATCGGAGCACTCTGGAGACGTGGCATCCGACCGTCCCGACTTCGGCCCGTTCGACGACATCGTCGAGCGCCTGATCGACAACCTCGGCTCGACGTTGGGCACCGGCTTCGGTGAACCCCGCGACGATGCGCAGGACCGCACGGCCCAGGACCGCCCCGCGCAGCGCCCGTCCGGGACCCGGGCCCAGGCCCGCCCCGGTGCCCGCACCCCGCGGCTCGACCGGTTCGGTCGTGACCTCACCGCCGCAGCCGCCGCGGGCGAGCTCGACCCCGTGATCGGCCGCGACGACGAGATCGCGCAGGTCCTGGAGGTGCTGGCGCGGCGCACCAAGAACAACCCGGTGCTCGTCGGGGACCCGGGCGTCGGCAAGACGGCGGTCGTGGAGGGCATCGCGCAGCGCATCGTCGACGGCGACGTCCCGCCCGCGCTGGCCGGGGTGCGGGTGGTGTCGCTCGACCTGGCGGGCCTGGTCTCGGGCACCCGCTACCGCGGCGACTTCGAGCAGCGGCTCACCCGCGTCATCGACGAGGTCGTCGCGGCGAAGCGCGGGATCGTGCTGTTCGTCGACGAGCTGCACGCCGTCGTCGGCGCCGGGGCCGCCGAGGGCGGCGCGATGGACGCGGCCACGATCATCAAGCCCGCGCTGGCCCGCGGCGAGCTGCAGCTGGTGGGGGCGACGACCGTCGCCGACTACCGCCGCCACATCGAGCGCGACGCCGCGCTGGAACGCCGGCTCGCGCCGGTGCGGGTCGGTGAGCCCACGGTCGCGGAGACGGTCACGATCCTGCGGGGCCTGTGCGCCCGCTACGAGGCCCACCACGAGGTCACGATCGACGACGGCGCGCTCGTCGCGGCCGCCGAGCTGTCCGACCGTCACCTCACCGACCGGTTCCTGCCCGACAAGGCGATCGACCTGGTCGACCGCGCCGGGGCCCGGGCCCGCATCCGTGCATCGCGCCCGTCCGGGACCGACCCCGCGCACGTCGAGGGGCTGCGCCGGGCCCGCGACGTCGCCGTCGACGCCGAGGACTACGAGCGGGCGCTGCTGCTCACCCGAGAGATCGAGGAGGCGACAGGGACAGGGACGGGGACGGGGACGGGGACGGGCGCCGGGCCCGATCCGCTCACCGTGACCGCCGACGACGTTGCCGCGGTGCTCGCCGAGAGCACCGGCATCCCCGTCGCCCGGCTCACCGCCGACGACCGGCGACGCCTGCTCGACCTGGAGGACGTGCTGCACCGGCGGATCGTCGGCCAGGACGAGGCGGTGTCCGCGGTCGCCGATGCGGTCCGGTCGGGCCGGGCGGGGCTCGCGCACCCGGGGCGGCCGGTGGGCTCGTTCCTGTTCCTGGGTCCGACGGGCGTCGGCAAGACCGAGCTGGCCCGCGCGCTCGCCGATGCACTGTTCGGCAGCGAGAACGCGTTGCTGCGCTTCGACATGAGCGAGTACTCCGACCGCGCCGGGGCCTACCGGCTCGTCGGGGCGCCGCCCGGGCACGCCGGTTTCGACGAGCCCGGCCAGCTGACCGAGGCGGTGCGTCGCACCCCGTACGCGGTGGTGCTGTTCGACGAGATCGAGAAGGCGCACGCCGAGGTCGTGGCGACGCTGCTGCAGGTGCTCGACGCCGGCCGGCTCACCGACTCCCACGGCCGCACCGTCGACTTCACGCGTGCCGTCGTCATCATGACCAGCAACCTGGGGGCGCCGATCCTGCCCGGGGTCGGGGACCCGACGCGCGAGACGCTGCTCGCCGCGGCCCGGATGCACTTCCGGCCGGAGTTCCTCAACCGTGTCGACGACGTCGTGCCCTTCCACGCGCTGGGCGAGGCCGAGCTGGCGACCATCACCGGGCTGCTGCTCGCCGAGACGACCACCCGGCTCGCCGCGCAGCACATCACGCTCGACGTGGCCGACGGTGCCCTGGCGTGGCTGGCGCGGCGCGGCCACGAGCCGGGTCTGGGGGCGCGGCCGTTGCGGCGCACCATCGTCCGCGAGCTGGAGCGGCGGCTGGCCCGCATGGTCATCGCGGGCGACGTCGCGCCGGGCGGCCGGGTCCGAGTCGATGCACCCGACCCCGACGCGGCGGCACTCACCTTCGACGCCGGCTGACTATCCGAGGACCGTGCCGAACAGCAGCCCCAGGCCGTAGGTGACGCCCGCGGCGACGGCGCCGATCAGCAGCTGGCGCAGCCCGCGGCGCAGCGGCGGGCCGCCCGAGAGCAGCCCGACCGTCGCGCCCGTCGCCATCAGCGCCAGCCCCACGAGGACCGCGGAGACGACGTAGGCGATCGCCCCCGAGCCCCCGAACACGAACGGCAGGATCGGGATCGCCGCACCGGAGGCGAAGAACGCGAAGCTCGACGACGCCGCGGCCAGCGCGGTCCCGACGGTCTCGTGCGCGTCGTCGGACCCGGCCGCGCCGCCGCGCAGCCCGACCGCCGGGTCGAAGGTCCGCAGCATCTCCCGCGACCGGACGACGGCCTCCTCCTCCGACAGCCCGCGCGCCCGCATCACCAGCGCGAGCTCGTTCTCGTCGATGTCGAGGTGGGGCAGCACCTGCGGCGCGTCGGACAGCTCCGGCGCCGACACCTCCAGCAGCTCCCGCTGCGAGCGCACCGACACGTACTCCCCCGCGCCCATCGACAGCGCGCCCGCCAGCAGCCCGGCGATGCCCGTCAGCAGGACGGTCCGCGCGGTCGCGCCGCCACCGGACACGCCCAGGACGAGCGCGAGGTTGCTGACGAGCCCGTCGTTGGCCCCGAACACCGCGGCGCGGAACGTCCCCGAGACCCGCGCCCGGCCGCGGGCCGCGAGCCCGCGCAGGACCTCCTCGTGGATGCGTTCGTCGGCGGCCATCGTCGCCGTCGCCTCGGGGTCGGTCGCGTACGGCGAGCGGCTCTCCGCGCGCTGGGCCAGTGCCAGCACGAACACCGACCCGAACCGCCGGGCCAGGACGGCGAGGACGCGGCTGCGCAGGCCGGGCCGCGGGATCCGTCCGACGTCCGGGCCGAGCATGCGTTCCCAGTGCGCCGCATGACGTTCCTCGGCCTGGGCCAGGCCCAGGAGGATCTCGCGGTCCTCACCGGTGCGGCGCCTGGCGAGGTCGCGGTAGAGCCGCGACTCCGCCCGCTCGTCGGCCAGCATCCGCCGCCACCGCCGCACCGAGGCCTTCGACGGTGCCCCACCGGGCATCCGATCGACCGTCATCGCGCACCACCTTCCGACGCCCCGCAGCGATGTGGCACGGCGCCGGTGAGCAGGCTGCCACCCCGCGGCCCGCGCCGCGATCGCCGAGCGGTGTGGCGCGAGTGCCCTGCGTGTGCAGGAAGGTCAGCCCGGCTGGCAGGTCCCCGAGTAGCGGGTGAGCCCGATGCCGTTGTTGCGCTGTTTGCTCCGCCCGACCGGCCCGTCCGCGGGCTTGCGCACCCAGTTGCCGGCGGTGTCGAGGCCGGGCATGCGTTCGCTGCCGAAGGCGCTGTAGCGGGTCTCGCCGTCGACGGTGAGGACGCCGCCCTCGACGTCGATGTGGGCGACCGTGGCCCAGTAGGAGTTCTTGCCGTTGCCGACCTCGACGATGATCTCGTCGGCGTCGGGCCCGGGGAGGCCGTCGGCGCCGGCGCGGCCGTAGCGGACGGCGACGCGGGGCCGGCCGAAGGTGTCGATGGCCCCGGCCCCGTTGTCGACGCTCTGGTAGACGTTGACGAGGATGTCGCCGTTCTCGGTGGGGGTCATGCGCACCTGCTCGGTGGCGGGCCGGCCGTTGCCGCCGGGTCCGAGGCTGTCGCCGTCGTGGTGGACGTAGGGCCACACGTCGAGGCTGCCGCGGTGCTGGTGCTCGCCGCTGATCACCACGTACTCGCCGGTGATCTCGTTGCGGCAGAAGAAGTACACGTCGAGGTCGCCGGTGCCGAACTTCTTGACGGTGCCGTCGCGGCCGTACCTGGCGCCGCGCCCGTCCCATTCGAGGCCGACGGTGAGCACCCAGCCGGGGTCGCCGCCGCTCTTGCGCAGGTCGATGCGGGCGGTCTTGTCGGGGGCGTCCTTGGCCAGCGAGACGCGGACCTTCTCGAACGAGATCGGGGAGCCCGCAGGGGCTGCGGGCGGGGCCGCAGAAGCCGGGACGGGCGGCGGCACCGCAGCGGGCGGGTCCTCCGCGACGTCGATCCCCAGCTCCTTCGCCAGCGCGGCGAGGCCCGCGGCGTAGCCCTGGGCGATGGCGTCGAGGCGCCAGCCGGTGCCGCGCCGGTAGAGCGCGACGACCTGCACGACGGTCTCGGTCGTGAGGCCGCCGAGGTCGAGGCGCAGCGCGTCGGCACCGGTGAGGTCGGCGACGGCGCCGGAGGCGTCGCCGAACCGGGCGCCCTGGGCCTCGGTGCTGGCGGTGACGAGGACGCGGTCGACGTCGCCGGGGACGGCGTCCAGGTCGATCGCGACGGTCGTCGTCGAGGTCAGCGTGACGCCCGGGCCGTGCGGGTTGTTGAAGAACACGAAGTCGTCGTCGGTGCGGACGCGGCCGTCGGCGCCGAGGAGCGCGACGGCGACGTCGACGAGATCGGGCCGGTCGGGCACCGTCACCGTCACGTCGTAGCGGCCACCGGTCAGGTCGGTCTTGGAACCCTTGCGAACCTCGAGCACGCGCACTCCCCACACGACGATCACGGTCGACCCGAGTATGCCGTGGTGTCCGGTGGGTCCGGTTGGTGCTGCCGCTCGCCCGTCGCTGCCGGCCCGGGTGTCAGGCGTCGGCGGCGCCCGTGTCGCGGGTGCGGGTGGCGCCCCAGCGGTCCCAGTGCACGACCTCCTCGACGGGCCGGCGCCGCGGCTGGGCCCAGCGGCCGCGGGCGGGCCGTCCGATGGGGATCAGCGCCATGGTGAGCGCGTCGTCGGGGAGGCCGAGGAGCTCGCGCAGCTCGTCCTCGTGGCCGCGGTAGAGGGTGGTGAGCGAGGTGCCGAGGCCGTGGGCGCGGGCGGCGAGGCACAGGTTCTGCACGGCTCCGTAGACGGAGGCGCCGGTCATGGGGTCGGTGGCGGCGGCGGCTCCGCGCAGCACGGGGAAGACCCAGACGGGCGCGTCCTCGAGGTGTTCGGCGAGGTGTTCGGCGCCGAGGAACCCGTTGCGGCTCAGGCCCGGTGCACCCGGCGGCTGGGCGAGGATCTCGTCGCGCCTGCGGCCGTAGGCGCGGTCCCAGTTGTCGCGGTACCAGCCGGCGATGCGTTTCTTGACGTCCGGATCGGTGACGACGACCCAGCCCCAGCCCTGGGAGTTGCCGCCCGACGGGCCGCGGACGGCGGCGTCGAGCAGCTCCCAGAGGATCTCGTCGGGGACGGGGTCGGTGGCGAGGTAGCGCCGCGCCGGTGTGGAGTGCAGCGCTTCGAGGAGGGGCAGGTCGGCAGGGTCGGTCACGAAGGTCTCCGTTGGTCAGCCCGCGTCGGCGAGCGGGTCGGGGAGCGTCAGGGCGGTCGGTGCGACGACGCCGAGGTCGGTGCGGACGAGGTCGGTGACGGTGACGGCGGCGAGCCCGTGCTCGTCGGCGAAGGCGGCGGCGGCCGCGGGACCGGCGACGTCACCGTCGGGCGCGACGAGCGTCGCGAGCACCGCGGCCGGAGCCAGTCCCGCGGCCGTGCAGAGGGCCAGGGCCGCCTCGGCCGGGCGGGCCCGCTCGGCCAGCCCACCGTCGCGGGCCCGGACGGGGAGCACGTGGCCGGGCCGGACGAGGTCGTCGGGATGCAGGTCGGGGTCGGCGAGGGCGCGGACGGTGGCGGCGCGGTCGCGGGCGGAGATGCCCGTCGTGACGCCGCGACGCAGGTCGACGGAGACGGCGAACGCCGGGCCACGCCCGCCCGTCACCTGCGGCGGGAGCCGGAGGGCGTCGAGCCGGTCGCCGGGCAGCGCGACGCCGACGACGCCGCTGCTCGCGCGCACGACGAACGCCATCGCCGCCGGGTCGACGGCCCCGGCGGCTGAGACGAGGACGCCGGTGGCGGGGCCCGGTCCGGCGTCGTCGAGCAGCACGAGGGGCCGGCCGGAGCCCAGACCGTCGAGGGCGGGCGCGTTCACGAGAGGAACGCCGTGATCGCGGCGAGCGTGTCGTCGGGGTACTCGACGAGCATGGCGTGCCCACCGCGCGGCAGGACCTGCAGCCGCGCCGAGGGGACGAGCGCGGCGATCTCGGCGGACTGCGCGACAGGGGTGAGGACGTCCTCGGCACCGACGAGCACGAGCGTCGGGGTCGTGACCGTCGGCAGCTGCGGGCGCGAGTCGTAGCCGCGCAGTCCCGCGGCCTGGGCCTCGAACCCGGCGAGCGACGTCGGGTACGGGTCCTTGCGGGCCAGCTCGGCCAGCGTCATGGCCGCGTCGTGGTCGGCGAGCAGCCGCGGCGTGTAGACCCACGGCATCGAGTCGACCCCGACCGCCACGGCGTCGAGCCCGGCCCGGCGCAGCGTCAGGCCGGCGTCGAGCCACGCGTCCTGCACCCGGGTGTAGGAGGGGAAGGCGCTGAGCAGCACCGCCCGCGACAGCGTCTCGGGGTGCCTGACCAGCAGCGACTGGGTGATCGAGCCGCCCATCGACCAGCCGACGACCGGCACCGGGCCGATGCCCAGGCGGTCGACGAGCGCGGCGACGTCGTCGGCCATCTCGTCGATCGCGTACGGGCCGGGCGGGACGTCGCTGCGTCCGGTCCCCCGGTTGTCGACGGTGGTCACGCTGAACCGCTCGGCCAGCACGGGGACGGCGCCCGCCCAGGCCGCCGAGCTCGACCCGAGGCCCGCGACGAGCAGCAGCGGCGGCCCGGACCCGACGGTCTCGTGGTGCAGCCGCACCCCGTTCACGACTGACTCGGCCATGGGCACCCCTTGCTCGTCGACCGTCGTGCCTGCGCGCTCATCGTCGGTCGGCACCTGATGGGCGGCAACGGATCGCCGACCACTCCGGGCACGGATTTCGTGGAGACCTTCACATCGCGCCGCGGCGAGGCCGGTTCCTAGCATCGGAGCTGTCCGATTCCCACCGACGACGACGTCGAGGAGTGGTGCCGGTGAGATCCACGCGATGGCAGGCGATCGGTTCGGTCGGCCTCGTCGACACCGCAGCGCCGCAGGCGGGGCCCCACGACGTGGTGCTCGACGTCGAGGCGTGCGGCATCTGCGGGTCCGACGTGCACGCGTTCGCCGAGGGCGCCTGGATCTCCGCGGGCGACCCGATGGGACACGAGTTCGCGGGCACCGTGAGCGCAGTCGGCCCGCAGGTGTCGACGTTCGCCGTGGGCGACCGGGTCGCCGTCAACCCGATGGGCCCCTGCGGATCGTGCGGGCAGTGCGCGGGCGGCTCCTCGAACCTGTGTGCGAACCCGGCGCACAGCTCCTTCGGCGGGCTGGGCGACCAGGTGCTGGTGGCGCACGCGGAGTCGGGTGCGCGGCTGTTCCGGCTTCCCGACACGATGTCGTTCGAGGAGGGCGCGTTCCTGGAGCCGTTGTCGGTGGCGGTCCGGGCGGTGCGCTGCGCCGACCCCGATCTCGCCGCGCCGGTCGTCGTGGCCGGGCTGGGGTCGATCGGGCAGTGCGTCGTGCGGGTGCTGCGCGCCTACGGCGCCTCCGACGTCGTCGGCATCGACGTCTCGACGCCGCGGCTGCGGGTCGCCGCCGCGACCGGGGTCGACGTGCTCGACGCCCGCGAGGGCGACGTCGTCGCGGGCCTCCTGGACCGCTGGGGCACCTCGGACTCGCCGTACCAGCCGGGCAGCGGCAACGTCGCCGCGTTCTTCGAGTGCTCCGGCGCCCAGCCGATGATCAACGCCGCGACGGCGGTGACCCGGGCGGGCGGCACCGTCGCGCTGACCGGGCTGTCGGGGCACCGGCCGGGCGTCGACCTCGACACCGTCGTGCAGAAGGAGCTGCGGCTGCGCGGCACGTTCGCCTACACCGGTGACGACGCCACCGAGGCCTTCCGCCTGCTGGAGAGCGGCGCGGTCGACGTCGCACCCCTGGTCACGCACCGGATCCCGCTGTCGCGGGTCGACGAGGCCTTCGCCGCCCAGCACGCCACCGACGGCTCGGTCAAGGTCGTCGTGCTGCCCGACCGTCCCTGAACCCTGCAACGGAAGGAGCCCGCATGGGAGCGCTCGACGGCAAGGTCGCCGTGATCACCGGTGGGGCCAGCGGCATCGGTCGCGCCACCGCCGTCCGGTTCGCGGCCGAGGGTGCCGACGTCGTCATCGGCGACCTCGCGCCCGGCGACGACGCGGTCGCCGAGGTCGAGAAGGCCGGCGGCCGCGCCGCGTACCTGCGCACCGACACCACCCGCGAGGACGACTGCGAGGCGCTCGTCGCGCTGGCCGTCGACCGGTTCGGCCGCGTCGACGTCGGCGTCGCGTCGGCGGGCATCGCAACGGCCGCGGGGCCCAGCAACGTCCAGACCCGCACGGCCGACGTGGAGAACGCCACGCACGTCGTCAACCTGGCGACGGAGACGTTCGAGCGGGTGCTCGACGTCAACGTGATCGGGGTGATGCAGACCGACCGGGCGCTGGCACGGCGGATGGTCGCGCAGGGCAGCGGTTCGATCGTGAACATCGCCTCGAGCGCGGCCCGGATCCCGCTGGCCGGTGCGGCGCCCTACTGCGTCTCCAAGGCGGGCGTCTGGATGCTCACCAAGGTCCTCGGCCTGGAGCTGGCGACGACCGGGGTGCGGGTCAACGCGGTCGGCCCCGGCTACACCGCCACGCCGATGATCGACGGTATCGAGGAGCAGCCGGCGGCGTTCGCGTCGGCGATGAGCATCACCCCGATGAACCGGCTCGGGCGCCCGGAGGAGATCGCCGCGGCGTGCCTGTTCCTGGCGACCGACGAATCGTCGTTCGTGACCGGGCAGATGCTGCACCCGGCGGGTGGCCAGTTCACGGGCTGACCGCGCCCGCGCAATGTGCATCCGACCATCCGGCGCCGAGCCGGCCTGGTCGCCCTTCCGTTGTGACGCGGTGCGAGCGCGGTCACAGTGAACCGGTCAGCACGTCACGAACCCCCACGTCGTGAACCGGGCGCCGCCATCGCGCGCGCCCCTCGGTCCCTCGAGGACGCACCACCCCGGACGACAACCGGCGGGAGCCCTGCGCGGGCCCCGCCGGGTCGTGGGCGCCCCGCCCGCCGTGTCCGGGCCGATCCGCGCCGGCACCGTCGCCGGCCGACCGGAGGTCATCCATGTCGATCACCGCGACCGCAGCCCCACGCCTGTTCGCGGGCAAACGCGGTCTGATGCTCGCGAGCATCCTCTTCCTCAACTTCGTCGTCTGGCTCGACAGCGCGAAGTTCAGCCTGCTCAACCCGTTCTGGTCGGTCGACCTCCATCTGACGACGGCCCAGATCTCCAGCGTCACCGCGAGCTACCTGCTGGGCTACTTCCCCCTGCTGCTGCTCGCCGGGATCATGGCCGACCGCATCGGCGCGAAACTGATGCTCGTCATCTGCATCTGCGGCGTGACCGTGCTGTCGGCGACGATGGCGTTCGTCCAGACCTACGAGGAGATGTGGTGGCGCAACTTCCTGTTCGGCATCTTCTTCGGGTTCCTCTGGGCACCGTCGCAACGGTTGCTGTCGGTGTGGTTCCCGGGTGCGCTCAACGCGCGGGCGACGTCGACGTGGATGAGCTCGTGCCTGGTCGCGGGCGTGATCGCGCCGGCGATCGCGCTGCCGTTGGCCAACCACCTGTCGTGGCGTGACGCGTTCCTGATCGTCGCGGCGCTCGGGGTCCCGGCGCTGGTCCTGCTGCTGCTGTTCACCTCGAACAAGCCGGAGAAGCTGCGCGGCATCGGAGCCGCCGAGATCGCATCCATCCAGGAGGAGCACCGCGGCGCGACCGTCCGCGAGAAGCTGACGTTCCGCGAGCTCGGCCGGGCCCTGCGCAGCCGCAGCGTCTTCACGATGATCATCGCGACCGCCTTCGCCACCACCCCGACCTGGCTGTCCGGGCCGTGGCTGCCCTACGGCCTGATCACCCTCGACAAGGTCAACCCCGACACCGTCGCCTGGGTCAGCCCGCTCATCGCGGCCGTCCCCGTGGTGTTCGGGCTGTTCAACGGCTCCCTCGTCGCGAAGTTCTTCGGCGGGCGGACCCGGCCGTGGCTCGTGGCCGGACCCGCGTGCGGCGCGCTCGGCTTCCTGATGGGTGTGCTGCTCGACAACTCGACCTGGGTGCTGTGGGGCTTCTTCATCGGGGCGTTCGCGTTCCTGTGCGACCCGATGTTCTGGGGCACCGTCAACAGCTACTGGTCGGGCATCGCGCGCCCCGAGGTGACCGGCACCCTCAACGGCGCCTCCGCGGCCATGCAGGTCGCCGTCGGCTGGATCATCACCGACCAGAGCGGCAAGTGGATCAACACCGCCGCCGAGGGACGCTCGCAGCTCAACACGGTGTGGATCGTCGGCGCGGTGATCTTCGCGCTCGCGATCATCCCGGTGCTGCTGTCCCGCGAGGTGCGCGTCCACCAGGCCGTCGCCGCCACGAGCGAGCCCATGGCGGAGCCGTCCCTGGCCGCCGGGGACATGGACGTCCGCACATGACGACCCGGGCCGGGGTGGACATCGTCCCGTTGTCCGCCCCGGCCCGTCAGCCACAGACTCGCAGCACGGGCACGGGCGGCCCCCGGCCGCCACGCCCGTGCCGGAAGGAGAACCGTGTGACCACCCTCGAGATCCCGCACGTCGGCACGTTCGACGTCGACGTCTGGGAGCAGGGAAGCGGCGAACCGCTGCTCTACCTGCACGGATACGAACGCCACCCCGGCGGGGCGGGTTTCCTGACCCGGCTGGCCGCCGACCGTCGCGTGCTCGCCCCCGAGCAGCCCGGCTACGGCCGCTCCACCGGCGTGGAGGCGTTCGTCGACATCCACGACGTGGCGCTGTTCCACCGCGAGCTCGTCGAGTCGTGGGGCATCGACCGCATCGACGTCGTCGGGCACTCCCTGGGCGGCATGTTCGCCGCGGAGCTCGCCGTCCTCGCGCCGCAGCTGGTCCGCCGGCTGGTGCTCGTCGACGCCTTCGGGCTCTGGCTCGACGACGAACCCGCCCTCGACCCGTTCGGCCCGGCCGACGAGGTGGCCGCCGCGAAGTGGCACGGCGAGCCCCCCGCGCAGGAGCCGACCAACTTCGTCCCCGACCCGGGCGACCCGCACGGCGCGGTCCTGTTCAGCGCCCGCAACCTCGGCTCGGCCACGAAGTTCATGTGGCCCATCGCCGATCGCGGCCTGCGCAGGCGGCTGCCGCTGGTCGACGCGCCGACACTCGTCGTGCACGGCGCCTCCGACGGGCTGCTGCCCGTCTCCTACGCCGCGGAGTTCACCCGCCTGATCCCCGACGCCCGGCTCGCCGTGCTCCCGGAGGCCGGCCACTACCCGCAGGTCGAGCAGGAGGACGCGTTCGTGTCGGTCGTCAGTGAGTTCCTCGCCGCGGGGAGCGGGTCGTGACCGGCCGGGTCGAGGGCAAGCTCGCCCTGGTCACGGGCGGTGCCGCGGGCATCGGCCGGGAGACCGCCCGGACGCTGGCCCGGGAGGGCGCCGAGGTCGTGATCGCCGACATCGACCTCGACCGCGCGAAGCAGGTCGCCGACGAGATCGGGGCCGCCGCGTCGGCCCTGCACTTCGACGCCACCGACGCCGCGTCGATCGAGGCGCTGGTCACCGAAGTGGTCGGGCGCCACGGGCGGATCGACGTCGTCCACAACAACGCGGCGCTCGTCGGACCGGACGCCTGGTACACCGACGGCTCGGTCGTCGACACCACGATCGAGATGTGGGACCGCGCGTTCGCCACGAACGTCCGCAGCATCTTCGTCATGTGCAAGAACGTGTTGCCGCACATGGCCGCCGCAGGAAAGGGATCGATCGTCAACATGGCCTCGGTCGCCGGGCTGCGCGGCTCCCCCGCGCTCACGGCGTACGGGTCGTCGAAGGCCGCGGTGATCGGGCTGACCCGCTACGTCGCCGCCCAGCACGGCCGTCAGGGCGTGCGCTGCAACGCGATCGCCCCCGGTGTCATCCGCACCCAGCAGCTGCTCGACGCGGTGCCCGACCTGCCCGCCCAGGCGCTGGCCGGCGTCGCGTCGCCGCGCGTGGGCGAGCCCTCGGACATCGCCAACATGGTCGCGTTCCTGGCCTCGGACGACTCGGAGTTCGTCAACGGCGAGGTCTACCGCGTCGACGGCGGCGGGATGACGGCCGGCTGACGCCCCCTTCTTTCGAGAGCAGGAGCACCACAGGTGAAGTTCCACTGGTTCGCCCAGCAGTACTACACGAAACTTCCCGCCGACTTCGGCGACACCGTCCACAGCTCGTGGGTGACGCCACCGATCTCGGTGGCCGACCCGCAGCAGGTCGGCGAGGACTACCACCTCTACCTGCGGCTGATGCAGCAGGCCGACACCCTCGGGTGGGACTCGTTGCTGCTCAACGAGCACCACCAGACGACACTGGCGATGACCCCGTCGCCCAACCTGATCGCCGCGGCGCTCGCCGCGACCACCGAGAACGCCGCGATCGCGTTGTGCGGCAACTCGTTGGCCCTCTACAACCCGCCGGTGCGCGTCGCCGAGGAGATCGCGATGCTCGACTGCCTGTCGGGCGGGCGGATCATCGCGGGCATCGTGTTCGGCACCCCGATGGACACCGCGTTCTCCTACGGGGTGCCGCCGATCGAGCTGCGCGAGCGGTTCCACGAGGCCCGCGACCTGATCGTGCGGGCCTGGGAGGCGAAGGAGCCGTTCGCGTTCAACGGCAAGTACACGCAACTGCGCTACGTCAACACGTGGCCGCGGCCGATCCAGGACGAGCTGCCCGTCTGGATCCCCGGCTCCGGCAGCCCGGAGACGTGGGACGTCGTCAACGCGCTCGACTACTGCTACGGCTACCTGTCGTTCTCCGGCAAGCAGAGCGCGGCGCCGATCGTCGGCGGGTTCTGGGACTACACCGAGAGCCAGAACGCGAACATGAACCCGAACCGGATGGCGTTCACGCAGATCATCTGCTGCGCCGACTCGGAGAAGGAGGCGGAGGCGCAGTACGCCGACGCCGTGAAGTACTTCTACCGGCAGAACCCGACCGGCCTGGAGTTCGCGACACCGCCCGGCTACAACACGCTGCCCTCGATCCGCGCCAACCTGGAACGGGCCCGCACCCAGTCGGCCGAGGAGCGGATGAAGGCCGCCCGCGGTGAGCTGTCGTTCTGGGAGTACGACGAGCTCGGCTACATCATCGCCGGCACCCCCGAGCGGGTGGAGCAGCGCGTCCGCGAGCTGGCCACCGACCTGCGGATCGGCCAGCTCATCACGTGCATGCACGTCGGCGACCTGCCCGAGGAGGTCGCCCGGCGCAACAACGAGCTGTTCGGCCGCGACGTCATCCCCAAGCTGCGCGACGTGTGGGGCGAGGAGGAGGACCGCTGGACGCCGAAGGTCAGCCAGGAGCGCGTCGCCGCGAAGTTCGGGCAGGGCGCCGGGCTGCCCGCGGCGTGACCCGCGCGGGATGAACAACGCGGTGTCCCGCCGGACGCCGCCTGATCAGCCGCTGCCCCTCGGCCGGACCGTCCCCCTAACGTGATCGGCGGCGGTCCGGCCGTGGGGAACGGCCCGGTGACACACCGACGGAGGTGACGCGATGCTCGACCCGACCGCCGATACGGCTGCCCGCTCCGCCCCGGGAACGGCCGAGGACCTGGCGGCGCGGCTGCTGCACCTGCTCGCCACCGAAGCACCGGCCGTCGAGTTCGAGGCGCTCGCCGCTGCCGTCGAGGCGAGCCCGCCCGGCCCGCGACGCGACGAGATGTTCCTCGCCCTCGGCAGCGCCGGGCGCGTCCGCGACCTGCTCGCCCACCGCCGCCGCCGGGAGCGGGCGGCGCTCGCGCTCGTCGAGTCGGCACGTGACCTCGCCTCCCTGCACGACGTCGACGAGGTCCTCGACGCGCTCGTGCGCCGCACCCGCCAGCTGCTGCGCACCGACGCCACCTACCTCGCGCTGCGCGACCCCGACCGCGGTGACGTCTACATGCGGATCACGCTGGGCACCCTGACCAGGGCGATCGAGACGATCCGGCAGCCCGTGGGCAGCGGGATCGGTGGCCGGGTCGTCGCCACCGCGGTGCCGTTCGCGACCGCCGACTACCTCGCCGACCCCCGGCTGCGCCGCGACCCCGACGTCACCGACGCCGTCGTCGAGGACGGCATCGTCAGCATCGCCGGGGCCCCGATGCGGCGCGGCGACGAGGTCGTCGGGGTGCTGTTCGTCGCCAACCGGTACTCACGGGCCTTCGACACCGCCGAGATGGACCTGCTGTGCTCACTGGCCGACCACGCGTCGATCGTCATCGGCAACGCCGAGCTGTTCGAGCGCGCCGAGCGCACCGCCGCCGAGCTGCGCGCGGCCAACGAGGAGCTCGCCGAACGCCAACGTGCCCTGGAACGGGCCGGCGCCGCGCACGAGCAGATGATGCCGCTCGCGCTGCGCCGCGCCGACCTCGGCGAGCTCGTCGACACCGTCGCCGTGATGCTGGGCGGAACGGTCGCCGCCGTCGGCACCGACGGGTCCGTGCTCGTGACCAGCGGCGACGGCGACCTCCCGTCCCCGCTGCCCGAACCGCCCGACGACGCGCACGTCGCACTGCCCGGCGGCGTCCCGACCTGTTGGACGGTCCCCGTCCGGGCCGGCGACACGTCGTTCGGCCATCTCGTCCTGGTCACCGACGAGGTGCCCTCCGACGCCGACGTCCGCACCTTCGAACGGGCCGCGCAGACCGCGGCCCTGATGCTGCTGATCGACCAGCAGGTCGGCGCCGCCGAGCACCAGGTCCGCGGGGAGCTGCTGGAGGACCTGCTCGCCGAGCGCGAACCCGACTGGACCGCGCTGACCCGGCGGATCCGCAGCTCGGGGGCGCTCGACCTGCGGGTCGCGCACACCGTCGTCGTCGCCACCGCGACCGGCGTGACCCGGGCCGCGCTGCTGCGGGCCGCGACCACGCACGTCGGCGTCCGTGGGGGCCTGGCCGCCGAGCACGACGGCCGCGTCGTCATGGTCCTGCCCCGACCCGACCCCGACGCCGTCGCCCGCACCATCGCCGTCGAGCTGAGCCGGCTCACCGGTGGGAGGGTCACCGCGGGCGTCGCCGGGCCCGCCGACACCGCCGCCGACGTCCGGGCCCGCCACCGCGAGGCGCAGCGCACCCTGCGGCTGCTCGTCGCGCTCGGCCGCGACGGCGAGGGCGCCTGCCCCACCGACCTCGGGATGCTCGGCGTCATCCTCGACGGCACCACCCAGCGCCAGGTCCGGGCCCTGCTCGCCCGCACCGTGGAACCCCTTCGCCGCTACGACGCCGACCACAACGCGCTGCTGCTCGACACCCTCGACGCCTACTTCGCCGCCGGCCGCAACCCGCGGGCCGCGGCGCGTCGGCTGCAGGTCCACCCCAACACCGTCTACCAACGTCTCGACCGCGTCGACCACGTCCTCGGGCACCGGCGGTGGCGCGAGACCGAGGGCGGGGTGACGATGCAGCTCGGGTTGCAGCTGCACCGGCTCACCACCCAGATCCCGCTCGAGGAGCTCGTCCCGGCGCCGGGGACGTGAGGGAGCGGCAGATGGGCGCGACCACCGGGCAGGCCACGGGCCCGCTCGCGACGGTGCTGCGGATGCTCGCCGACGAGGCGCCCGCGTCCGAGCTCGCGGCCGTACTCGACCTCGCCGGGCCGCACCGCTCCCCCGCTGCCGACGCCGCGCGCGTCCGGGAGCTGCTCGACCGCACCGCCCGCCGCGAGCACGAGGGCCAGGCCCTCTACGAGACCGCCGAGGACCTCACCTCGCTGCGCCCCGGCGACGAGGTGCTCGCCGCGATCGTCGACCGCGCCCGCACGCTGCTGGCCTGCGACTCCAGCTACATCGCGCTCGTCGACCCCGAGACCGGCGACGCGTTCATGCGCGTCACCGCCGGCACCCGGACCGAGGCGCTGCAACGGGTGCGCCAGGCCCCGGGGTTCGGCGTCGGCGGGTACGTCATCCAGACCGGCAGGCCGCTCGCCACGTCGGACTACCTCCACGACCCGCGGATCCACCACGACCCCGACGTGGCCTCCGCCGTCGCCGCCGACGACGTCGTCAGCATCGCCGGGGTGCCGATGGCCGCCGGCGGCACCGTCATCGGCGCCCTGTTCGCCGCCGACCGGCACCGGCGCACGTTCGACCAGGACGAGATCGCGCTGCTCGCGTCCCTGGCCGCGCACGCCGCGATCGTCATCGAGAACGCGCGGCTGTTCGAGCGCGTCCAGGCCGACTCCGCCGACCTGCGCGCCGCCAACGCCCGGCTCCGCGAGCACCGCGAGACCCTCGAACGGGCCGGGCGCGCCCACGAGCAGCTCATGCCGATGGCGCTGCGGCAGGCCGGTCTCGACGAGTTCGCGACGACCGTCGCCGCCCTCCTCGACGCGCACGTCACGCTCGTCGCCGGGGACGGGGCCGTGCTCGCCGAGGCGTCCGGCTCGTCGTCGGGCGCGCCGGGGTGCGAGGTCGCCGTGCGCGCCGGGCCGGAGACGTTCGGTGTCCTGCGGGTCCACCGCGACACCCCGCTCGACGAGGGTGACGCCCGCATCGTCGAACGGGCCGCGCAGACCGCCGCGCTGCTGCTGCTGACGCGGCGGCGCACCGAGGCCGTCGCCCGCGAACAGCTCGCCGCGCTCGTCACCGACCTCGTCGCCGGCGCCGACCCCGGCGTGCTCGAACGACGCGCCGCCCGGCTCGGGGTGCTGGCCCCCGACCTGCTGCACTGCGTGGTCGTCGCGGTGTGTGACGCCGTCCCCCGCCGGGCGCTGCTCGCGGCCGCCGCCGACCTCGCCGAACCCGACGACGGCATCGCCGGTGAGCACGCCGGCCTCGCGGTCCTCGTCGTCCCCGGCGCCGACCCGGGCGCGGCCGCCCGCCGGGTCGCCGCCGCGCTCACCACGGCCACGGGCGCACCCGTCACCACCGGCGCCGACGGACCGCGCACCGGTGCCGAGTGCCTGCACGACGTGCACGACCTGCACCCCGGCGCCGCCCGCGGTGCACGGCTCCTCGCGACCCTGGGCCGCACCGGGCAGGGCGCCGCCGTGGACGAGCTGGGGGTCCTCGGCTCGCTGCTGGCCGACGTCGCCCCCGACCGGGTCGCCACGCTGCTCGACCGCTGCGTCGGCCCGCTCGTCGACTACGACCGCGAGCACGGCACCCCGCTCGTCGCGACCATGCGGGCCTACTTCGCCCACGACCGCAACCCGCCCGCGACCGCACGCGACCTCGGGGTCCACGTCAACACCGTCTACCAGCGCATCGCCCGCATCGACACCGTCCTCGGCGACGACGACTGGCGCTCGGCGGCGGGCGGGCTGCAGACCCAGGTCGTGCTCGGGTTCCTCGACCTCCTGGGTCCCCGTTAGGAACGGGTCTGCGTTCCGCGGCGGCGGCTCGCCGACGTCATGCCCACCACGACCCACGTCAGCCCGACCACGGCACCCCCGATGATCGCGACGAGGCTCAGCGCCTCGCTTCCGGTCACGGCCAGGATCGCCACCACGATCCCGAAGATCATCGACACCACGACGGCACCTGCGGTCATGCGGTTCTCGGTCATGGACCGGAGCCTGACCCGCCCGTGCCGGCCGTGGCACCCACGACGGACGGGTGCCACCCTCCATCGACCGGTGGAGGAGATCCGGCGTGCGTTCGGGCAGTATCACGCCGGTGAGCAGCCACGTCGAGGACCGGGACGTCTGGGAGCGGCTCGACCCCGCGTGGCACGCCGGGTTCGCCGGGTTCGCGGTCGTCACCGCGGTTCTGCTGGTCGTGAGCCGCCCGGACCATCCGGTCCTCGCCTTCGTGCTCCTGGGCGGGATCGTCGCCGCCTACGCGGCTGCGGGCGGGCCCGCGTTGCACCGCGGCGGCAAGCTCGGCGCGGCGTATCTCGCGGTCGCGGGGCCGCTGACGCTCGCGTTGTTCACCCTCGCCCCGGTCGGCGCGGTCATGCTCTTCGTGCTGTTCCCGCTGATATGGCGCCTGCTGCCGACCCGCGCGGCCGTGGTGGCCACCGTTGTCACGATGGCGGCGCTCGGAGCGATCGGGCTCTTCGCCCGCGGCACCGACCCCGCCGACACCCCGGCCCTGCTCGCCCTGTTCGGCGGGGCGCTGGTCGCCGCCGTCCTGCTCGGGCTGTGGATCACCACGATCAGCTCGCAGAGCGCCCGCCGCGCGGCCCTGCTGGAGGAGCTCGACCGCACCCGGGCCGAGCTCGCCGCGGCGAACCGCGAGGCGGGTGCGCTGGCGGAGCGGGAGCGGCTCGCCCGAGACATCCACGACACTCTCGCGCAGGGGTTCACGAGCCTCGTCCTGCTGGTCCGCGCGGTGTCCGACGAGCTGGACCGCGATCCCGAGGCCGCCCGCCGGCACCTCGACCTGGCGGGCCGGACCGCCCGGGACAACCTCGCCGAGACCCGCGCGCTCGTCCGCGCGATGACGCCCGCCCCGCTCGCGGAGGCTCCGCTCCCGGCGGCACTGCGCCGCATCGTCGACGACGTCGGCGGCGAGCTCGGGATCGCCGTGTCGTTCGCGCTGGAGGGGCCGGACGGGCCGCTGCCGGGAGGCCACGACGTCGCGCTGCTGCGGCTCACCCAGGAGGCGATCGCGAACGTCCGCAAGCACGCCGGCGCGACGCGGCTCGAGGTCCGGCTGACCCGGGACGGCGCCGCGGAGACACTCCTGGTCTCCGATGACGGACGCGGGTTCGACCCCGGTTCGCCGCGCTCGGGGTTCGGGCTCGACAACATGCGCTCGCGGGCCGCCGAGCTCGGCGGGACAGTCACCGTCGACAGTGCGCCGGGCGCGGGCTGCCGGCTCGAGGTGCGCCTCCCGGCACGCTCCCGGCAGGCGGCATGAGCACCGTCCGGGTGCTGCTCGTGGACGACCACCCGATCGTCCGGGAAGGCATGCGCAGCGTGCTGGCGGCGGAGGACGGCATTCAGGTCGTCGGGGACGCGGCAGGTGCCGACGAGGCGGTGGCCGCCGCCGCGGCGCTGCGCCCGGACGTCGTGCTCATGGACCTGCGGATGCCTGGCGGGCGAGGCGGGGTCGAGGCCACCGCGGACATCGTCGCCGCGGGCACCGGGCGCGTCCTGATCCTCACCACCTACGACTCCGACGCCGACATCCTGCGCGCGGTCGAGGCGGGGGCGGTCGGCTACCTGCTCAAGGACACCCCGCAGGCGCAGCTGGTCACCGCGGTACGCGCCGCCGCCCGCGGCGACACGGTGCTGGCGCCGCCGGTCGCGGCCCGGCTCGCCCGGGCCGTGCGCACCCCGCCGGTCCCCGCGCTCACCCCGCGCGAGGCCGAGGTGCTGCGGGCCGTGGCGCAGGGGCTGTCGAATCCCGCGGTCGGGCGCGCGCTCGGGATCGGCGAGTCGACGGTGAAGAGCCACCTGCTGCGGATCTTCGAGAAGCTCCAGGTGGACGACCGGACGGCCGCCGTCACGGCCGCGCTGCGGCTGGGGATTCTGCACCTGCCCGGCTGACGTACTCCGGGATGGCACGCAGCGCGCTGCGTGCCACCGCCAGCTCGTGCGCGACCTCGGCCGCGACGAGCTCGGCGTGCAGCGCGTCGTGCAGACCCGGCTCGTGAGGGGCGAGGGCCCGATGCCGGTCGACCAGCGCCTCCAACCGGTCGAGGAGGTCGTCGGCGATCTGTAGCCGCCGCACCGTGCGGCTGTCGGCATGGGCGGCGTCGGCGGTGCTCGGCCTCACGGTGTGGTCCTCTCCCATCGGTCCCGGCGGAAGCACCCCGTCCGTCAACCGGACGTGGTTGCTGCGGCGTCGACGAGCCAGGTCTCTCGGCCGCTCTGGATGGCACGACCAGTGAACCGGGCGGCTCGGACACGGGTCAAGCCGGCGCAGCGCCCGTCACAACCCCCGCCCAGGTCGCGCACCCTGCGTGCCCGATGCGCTACGTTCCGCGCATGCGGCTCGGGTACCTCACGCACGTCACCGGTCCCGCCGGTCCCGCCGCCACCTACCGCGACACCGTCGCCGCAGCCGTCGCCGCCGAGGAACACGGCTTCGACACGTTCTGGGTCGCCCAGCACCACGCCGACGAGGCCCGCGGCCTGTTGCCGTCCCCGCTCGTCCTGCTCGCCGCGGCCGCCACGGCGACGACCCGGATCCGGCTGGGCACCGGCGTCGTCGCCGCGCCGCTGGAGGACCCGATGCGCCTCGCCGAGGACGCCGCCGTCGTCGACGCGCTCAGCGGCGGCCGCCTCGAGCTGGGCGTCGGCGCGGGTGCCGACGCGGCCGCCTCCGCGGCGTTCGGCCGCGACCACGCCGACCGCCACGACGACACCGTCGCGCTCGTCGACACGCTGCGCACGATCCTGCGCGGCCCCCGGCTCGTCCCCGCCGCAGCCGGGCTGACGCAACGGCTGTGGTGGGCGACCGGGTCCACGGCGGCCGTCGACGCCGCCGCGGCCCGGAGCATGGGCCTGATCACCGGACGGCCCGCCGACGTCCCCGGCTCCCCCGTCGCCGCCGACCTCGCGCGTTACTGGTCCCGCGCCGTCGGCGCACCCCGGGTCGCGGTGTCGCGCATCGTGTCCGCGGGCGAACCCGCCGCCGACGTCGTCGCCCGGCTGCGCCGCGATCCCGCCCTCGGCTGGGCCACCGAACTCGTCGTGCAGACCCAACCCGGCGGGGGAGGTCTTGCGACGCACGTCGCGACGATGCGCGCCGTCGCCGACGTCGTCGCCCCGGCGCTCGGCGCACGCCGCACGGATCGTCGGACGGACCGCCGACCGGCACCGACGGCGGCCGCGCCCGCGTCGGGGCGCCCCTGAGGCGCAGCGCGAACGGCCGATCCGTCCGGCCCCGTCCGAGGGAGAGTCGTTAGGCCTTTCCCGACGTATCTGTCGTGGCCGTACGATGCCTCCATGGCACGCGTGCTGACGGCCAAGGGAGCAGCGACACGCCGGCGGATCCTCGAGGGCGCCGCCGAGCTGCTCCGCCGCAACGGCACCGCGGGCGTGAGCCTCGAACTCATCTGCCAGACCACCGGGTCGAGCAAGAGCCAGCTGTTCCACTACTTCCCCGACGGCCGCGCCGAGCTGTTCTGCGCGATCGCCCGTTTCGAGGCCGACCGGGTCATCTCCGACCAGCAGCCGCACATCGAGGATCTGTCCACAGCGGAGTCGTGGCGCGCCTGGCGGGCCGCGGTGATCGCGCGCTACGTCGAGATCGGCCGCTACTGCCCGGTCAACGCGCTGGTCGTCGAACTGTCCCGGACGGGCCCCGAGGCCGAGGGCATCGTCCTCGACATGCAGTCGCGCTGGCACACGCTGATGACGCAGGCGGTCGGCAGGCTGCAGGCAGCCGGCGGCGGCTGCCGCCACGTCGAGCCGGAGGCCGCCGCGTCGGTCGTGCTGGCCGCGGTGCAGGGCGGGGCGTCGATCTACCAGGCGACCGGCGACTTCGTGCACCTCGAGCGCGCACTCGACGGCGTCCTCTCCTACGTCGGCGTCGCCTGAGCGCTGTCTAGGAGCGCGCTGAACAA